>NZ_JBLNKW010000006.1:0-281334 GCF_048158645.1 Flavobacterium cryoconiti
AAAATAAAAGCATTCAGATCAAGATTTAGAGGCGTTAGAAATGTAGAATTCTTCCTTTTCAGGCTAACCAATATTTATGCTTAATTTTTGCTTCTCCACAGGTTTTAGGATTGATCCCCTATTTCAGCACGGAACATCCAAAACAAAAAAACCGTCTCGATACATCGAGACGGTTTTTTTAACCTTGAATTAAATTTAATATTGCCTTTTTTTTAATAAAAACAAAAAACCATCTAAAAGTATTAGATGGTTTTATTAAAGAGCCGGCGGAGGGACTCGAACCCACGACCTGCTGATTACAAATCAGCTGCTCTAGCCAACTGAGCTACGCTGGCGACTCATTACGGGTGCAAATATAAGTCTGAATTTCTATTTTCCAAAACAAATTCAAACTTTTTTTGCATTTTTTTTTACTACAATTCGTTGATTTTAGCAATCAATTGATTAGCAGTTTGTTCCAATTCAACATTGATTTGTTTGAAGTGTGCTTTTTTATCTTCTACCTTTTTTGCGTTCACTTTAGTGATTAATGCATCAAAAGCAGCGATAGCTTCATCAATTAAATCATTAGTTTCTGTTGTTGGTTTTCCTGTTGTAGAAATTTCGAACAAGTAAACTGCTTCAATAATATCTCCTAAAACGTAGTTGATGTCTTTCTTTAAATTCTTAACGTTTGCCATTTTTATTTTTTTAAAATTTGAATTTTAATTTGCGTCTGCAAAAGTACACATAATCTTTCTATTACCGACTATGAAATGTAAATTTCTAAAATTGAAGCTTTTCCATTGAGAATGAATGCATTCATCATAGCAGAAATCAAAATAGTATCTCCTTTTTTATATTGTAATTTTGAATTGTCATACTCAATTTCAAATGTTCCCTCCACACACATATATACAGTAAACGTTTTTCCGGATTTAGATACAGTAATTTCATCTTGTAGCGGAATAAAATTAGTCGTAAAATAAGGACAGCCATAAAATAGAAAACGCTTGTAATACAATTTTACAATCTATGATACTAATCTTTTAATAGTTTCAAGTGCTTTAGGCATGTGCTTAGTGGCCAAGACACTATCAAAAACCATTTGAATAATTCCATTTTTATCAACTACATAGGTCACTCTTCCAGGAAGTAATCCAAACATTCGAGAGTGAACACCAAAAAGTTTTTTGATTTTTTTATCAGGGTCTGACAAAAGAAGAAAAGGCAATTTATAATGTTTGGTAAATTCTTGATGGGAAGCTACACTATCGTTGCTGACACCGATTACTTCAGCGCCTAAATTCTTGAAATCTTCGTATTGATCTCTAAAGCTACAGGCTTGGGCAGTACAGCCCGGGGTATTGTCTTTTGGATAAAAGTATATGACAAGAGGCTTTAATCCAACTACTTTTTTGCTATCAAAATCATTGCCGTCGGTATCTTTTGCTTCAAAATTCGGGATTTTATCTCCCACTTTTAAGTCCATTATTCCCCTTTATAGGTTACAAAATTACGAGGTGTTTCATAAAGAACAACTTCCAATTCAAATTCTGGTTTGATTTTTTTTCTGATTTTATTCCAAATAACTACTACAATATTTTCGGCAGTAGGATTTAAATCATGAAACTCTGCAACATCAAGATTAAGATTTTTATGATCAAACTGATCTTCAACTTCTTCTTTAATGATTTCGCTCAAGAATTTCACATCCATGACAAATCCAGTTTCAGGGTCAATTTTTCCGGTTACACTAACAATCAATTCATAATTGTGTCCGTGATAATTAGGGTTATTACATTTGCCAAAAACTGCATCATTTTGTTCGAAAGTCCAGTCTTTTCTATACAATCTATGTGCCGCATTGAAATGGGCTTTTCTGGATATCGTTACTTTCATATTAGTTTAGGGTATTTATCTTCAGCTACGCTCAGAATTACAATTAAATTTTAATCTATTTCAGATACCGTAGTCTGAAATTTTACAACTGCAACCTTATACTTTATGTTCTTCCAGAAAGTGATAAAACTCATCGAAGATTATTTTGAACCAAACGGTATATAGTTCGGGATTAATTTCCATGTCAACTCTTACATCTTCAATAGTCATCCATTTCCAATCTTCAACTTCCTCTCTATTTATTTCTGGATTATCATTATAATATCCTATCATAACATGATCTAATTCATGCTCGGTCAATCCATTGTCAAAAGGGGCTTTGTATATAAAATGAAAAAGCTCTTTGAGTTCTGTTTTAAAACCCATTTCTTCAAATAATCTACGACTTCCAGCTTGAATATTGGATTCTCCTTCTCGTTGATGACTGCAGCAGGTATTCGTCCATAACAAAGGAGAATGATATTTTTGATGGGCTCGTTGTTGCAACATCAATTCGTTTTTACTGTTTAAAATAAAAACAGAAAACGCACGATGTAAAACTGCTTTTTCATGTGCTTCTAACTTAGGCATCAGCCCTATTTGCTCATCATTTTCGTTAACTAATATTACGTTTTCTTCTTTCATGGGTATTTTTAGCATTACAAAAATACAAAAAAGAAAATTATCGAATAGGGCTTTAACGTTCTGTTTCGATTTGTTGAAGCGGAATTACTTTGGAGTAATCCAAATAAAACACAAAGTCATCGATTTAAATATTCTTTTGTATTTTTATATTCAAATACAAATATCATAATGCACAACATCACAATCCGAAAAGCACATCCTAACGATTTAAAGAAACTCCTTGAATTTGAACAAGGAATTATTACTGCCGAACGTCCTTTTGACCTCACTTTAAAAGAAGGAAAAATTCATTATTATGACATTGAGAAAATGATTTCGGCATCTCATATTGAAGTATTGGTAGCCGAAAGCGATTCGGAAATAATTGGTTCCGGATATGCACGATTAGAAGCTGCGAAGCCTTATTTGAATTATGAAACCTATGCCTATTTAGGGTTCATGTACACGGATCCTAATCACAGAGGGAAAGGGGTGAATTCCAGAATTATCGAAGCACTCAAAGATTGGTGTCGTTCTAAGGATATATTCGAACTCCGATTAGATGTTTATAATGACAATGCTTCGGCAATTAAAGCCTATGAAAAAGTAGGATTCAAAAAACACTTGATAAATATGAGAATGGGTTTGTAGCATTACACTTTTATTAATTACAAATCCAAAAGTGATTTTTTTTCGTAAATAACAATAGTTAAAACTTACTTAAATCGCTATTAATTTGTAAAGTAGGCGACATATAATGATTCAGAACCGCTTTACATTTGTAGTATAAAAACAAAATTATGAAATCGCCATGATTCAAAAATCACAATTAATAACGGAGAATGGCGATACCATATTCCTATAAAAAACAAATATTATCTACATATGAAAACAACAACCCGTTTTTTAAGCGTATTATTTTTACTCCCACTATTCATGTTTACAGCCTGTGGGCAAAATACAAGTAAACTAAACAATACTAAAAAAACTACTAGTATGGAAAATCCAATCAATAAACCTGGAAATCCGTATTATTCCAATACGGATACGACAAAACTGAACCTTACAGATGCCGAATGGAAAAAAGTACTACCTGAAGATGTTTATGAAGTAATGCGACATGCCGATACTGAAAGACCATTTACAGGAAAATACTGGAACACGGATGAAAAAGGAACTTATTATTGTGCTGCTTGTGGGAATAAATTATTTCGTTCCGGTGCAAAATTTGCCAGCAGTTGTGGTTGGCCCAGTTTTTTTGAACAAGACAATAAAAACAGTGTCGTTTATAAAACCGACAATTCACTTGGAATGGAAAGAATTGAAGCCCTTTGTGGCAGATGTGGTGGTCATTTAGGACATCTTTTTGATGATGGACCGGCACCTACCGGAAAAAGATATTG
Organism: Flavobacterium cryoconiti; assembly: GCF_048158645.1. Lineage (NCBI taxonomy): Bacteria > Pseudomonadati > Bacteroidota > Flavobacteriia > Flavobacteriales > Flavobacteriaceae > Flavobacterium > Flavobacterium cryoconiti. The sequence goes on from NZ_JBLNKW010000006.1 coordinate 3,888, forward strand.
CATGAATTCTATAGCACTTGACTTTATACCTGATACTAAATAATATGAAAAATCTATTTTTGATTTGTTTACTGACATCATTAAGTATGTTGGGACAAAATAACAGTACCGGAAAAGCCCCAAAACAATCCAATTTCGAAACCATCACTTTAGCGGGCGGTTGTTACTGGTGTGTAGAAGCCGTTTATGAGAATCTGAACGGAGTAAAATCAGCAATATCTGGATTTGCAGGCGGTAAGATGATGAATCCATCATATGAGGATGTTTCTACTGGAAGAACAGGCTATGCCGAAGCGGTACAAATTACCTACGATAAAAATGTAACGAATCTAGACGAAATTTTTAAAGTCTTTTTTACGGTTCATGACCCTACAACCTTAAACCGTCAAGGCGCTGATGCCGGGACACAATACCGTTCTGCTATTTTCTATAAAAATGAAGAACAAAAAACAGCGGCACAAGCTATCATTAATGCTTTGAAAAAAGCTAAAATATATGACAGCCCTATAGTAACAACATTGGAACCGCTGACCAAGTTTTACAAAGCTGAAGATTACCATCAAAATTATTATGCAAATAATAAAAGCCAACCGTATTGTCAAATGGTGATTCAACCCAAAATAGAAAAATTTGAAAAGCTATTTAAAGATCGATTGAAAAAGAAAAAATAGAAATTATGACAAAACCGTCTCCTTATAAAGAGGCGGTTTTTTTATAATAATCTTGCATAACAACTTGATTTTTTGTTCTAAATTTCATATATTTATACTGATTATTAAACAATTATAAATAATCTATCATGTTTAACGGACATCATTTTTGGGGAATGCATATGTTATGGTGGGTATTCTGGATCGTCATTTTAATATGGGTATTTGTAACTCCTTATAGCATCCCAGGTCAGCGAACAAAAAACGACACTCCATTGGATATTCTAAAAAAAAGATTTGCCAAAGGAGAAATTACGCAAGAAGAATTCGACGAAAAAAAGAAATTTCTTGATCAGAATTAACAACAATCTTTTACCCAGATACTTTCCACACACTCAAACTAGCAATCAAAAAGCTACACGCTGTATTTCATTTGGCTAGCTTTTGTAACAAAAAATTAAACAAAAAAAGGCTTTCAAACCCTACAAACTTATTTTTCCGAAAGACAGAAAAAATAAGAAACTTCAAGTGGAGGCATCTTTACTTTAAAATATAAAAGGAATTATTATACAAACCCACTAGCTGCAATACGTTTTTGATAATAATTTTCTAGTTCTCGATATAATTTTCTATCAAAAATCACTCGAACCAACGTTTTGAATAATTACACCCAACTGGTTAAGTATATCTATATAGCTATGCTAAAAAAATTATAATTCACGTTCTTTGCATACTCTAATGAGTACATAAAACTTAAAAAATGAAAGCACTTACTTTTTCAACATTTGGCAATTCAGATGTTTTAGAATATATTGAAATCCCAACTCCAACATTAAAACAAGATGAAATACTGATCGAAATGAGAGCCATCGGTTTAAATTTTGCAGATGTTTACAGACGAAAAGGAAATTATCATCTAAAAGGAAACCCTCCCTTTGTTGCAGGCTATGAAGGTTCCGGAGTGGTTGTAGATACAAACAACAACCCTGATTTTAAAATTGGAGACCGAGTTGCATTTGCCGATGTTCCTTTTGCAAATGCTGAGTTTGTGGCTATTCCCGTTTCGAATGCGATACCGTTACCGGAAACCATTTCTTTTGAAACAGCTGCGACAATATTGTTACAAGGATTAACAGCACATTATTTAGCCACAGACAGTCACAAAACTAAAATTGGAGAAATGGTCCTTATTCATGCTTCGGCAGGGGGAGTTGGGCAATTTTTGACACAAATAAGTAAATTACTAGGAGCCAAAGTAATTGGTTTAACCTCATCAAAAGAAAAAGCGGAGATTGCGCTACAAAATGGTGCTGATAAAGTATTCTTATATTCCGAAGATTGGAAATCACAAGTTTTATCTTTTTGTCCAAACGGAGTAGATGTAGTTTATGACAGTATCGGCAGTACTCTAAGTGATAGTTTTGAAGTGACTAAAAATTGTGGCCAAGTAGTCTTTTTTGGTATGGCAGGCGGTGATCCTGATTTTGTCAATCCAAGAATGTTGATGGATACATCCAAAACATTGACCGGTGGCGACTTATGGAGTTATTTAACTTCTAAAGAAGAGCGCATCGAAAGAGCGCATCAATTATTTAATTGGATTAATAGCAATCAAATTACTATTGCCGAACCAACTGTTTTCAAACTTTCAGAAGGCAAGAAAGCCCATGATTATCTGGAAAGTAGAAAAAGTACTGGAAAAATCATATTGATTCCTTAACGCATTTTGTACAGTCGAATACAGTCAATACTTTATCTCGACTACACTCGATGAAGCACCATTACTACTTTTTTAGTAAGAAAACGACATACCATCTAGACCTCGATTAATTTTTCGAGGTTTTTTATTTGTTCAAAATCGCCCCAATCATCAACGCGCATTTCTCACCATCAATAGCGGCAGAAATAATTCCGCCGGCATAACCCGCTCCTTCTCCACATGGATACAACCCTTTTATTTGAAGGTGCTCATAAGTCAATGGATCTCTGGGAATACGCACTGGTGATGAAGTACGGCTTTCTGGCGCATGAAGTACGGCTTCATTAGTCAAATAACCGCGCATGGATTTCCCAAATTCAGAGAACCCTTCTCGCAATATTTGTGTTAAAAATCCAGGAAAAACCTGCCCCATTTCTACTGAAGTCGTTCCGGGAACATAAGACGTTTTCGGAATATCCGATGAAACTTTATTTTGGGTAAAATCAATCATGCGTTGTGCAGGAACTTTTTGGGTTTCCCCCGCCAAATGCCAAGCTTTTTGTTCAATGCTTTTTTGAAATTCCATTCCGGCCAAAGGACCAAATTTAGCAAAAGGTTTGAAATCTTCGAGTTTTAATTCGATTACTATTCCTGAATTGGCAGTAGCCTGATCACGTTTAGATGGAGACCAACCATTCGTAACCACTTCACCCGGACTCGTCGCACAAGGCGCAATCACACCACCGGGGCACATACAAAACGAATACATTCCCCTACCTCCTACTTGTTTTACAATAGAATAAGGTGCTGGAGGTAAATGTTCGCCACGAAAATCACAACTGTATTGAATACTGTCAATTAAGGATTGTGGATGCTCAGCTCTTACGCCCAAGGCAAAAGATTTGGCTTCAATAAAAATTTCCTTTCTGTCCAATAATTCAAAAATATCACGGGCAGAATGTCCTGTGGCCAAAATGAGTTTGTTAGCAAGAATCGTATCTCCTTTTTGAGTAACGATACCTTGCACTTCATTGTTTTTTACTAAAATATCAGTCAATCGGGTTTCAAACAAAACCTGTCCACCGCATTCAATGATTTTCTCCCGAATATCCTGAATAATTTGAGGCAATTTATTCGTTCCAATATGCGGATGCGCTTCAATCAAAATATCCTCTGAAGCTCCAAAAGCGACAAATAACTCCAGAATTCTAGTTACATCACCACGTTTTTTAGAACGGGTGTATAATTTTCCGTCCGAATAGGTTCCTGCACCGCCTTCGCCAAAACAATAATTAGAATCCTCGTTCACAAGATGGTCTACATTGATGGCTTTCAAATCCCTACGTCTGCCACGTACCTCTTTTCCACGCTCAATAACGATAGGCTTCAAACCCAATTCTATCAATTGCAAAGCAGCAAAAAGCCCGGCAGGTCCGGCACCTACTACGATTACTTCGGGAGCTGCAGCCACATATTTATAATCGGGAAGTTGGAATTTATGTTCTTGAAAAGGTTCTCCTTTCAAATAAATAGCCACTTTCAAATTGATTTTTATCGCTTTTTGACGCGCATCAATCGAACGTTTTAAAATAGAAACATGCTGAATTTCATTTGCAGAAACTTTAATTTGTTTCGACAAATGGTCTTTTAGCAACGATTCATTCGCAGCAATTTCCGGTGTTACTTGTAATAATAGTTCTTGAGGCATTTTTTATTTTGAAAATTTATGGAAATAGTTTGTAAATATCATCTCTTTTTGCAAATCTTCCTAAACTTAAAACTTCACCATCATAGTAAAAACCAAGCCTATATTTACCGATTCTTAATCTATATGCTTCTGAAAATCCCCGCATTTTTTTGATGTTGGAAAATCCATTTAGATTTTCAGCATTCTCAAAATCTACTATTACCTGAATAAGCTCTTTTTTCAAAGTTGCATCCGTAATTTTCTGTAAATCTTTAGAAAATAATTTACTAAATAGAACTATCAAGATTTTAAAATTTTCATAATTTCTTCTCTTGAAACTAAATCCTCTCTATCTACTTCTTGCATCATCATCATTAATCCCAGATCTTCTTTTTCTTCATCTGTCAAATTATTGAAACGCTCTTTTTCTTTGCTTTTAACATAAGTATGCACCGCATTTTCTATTAATGCCTTTACGCTTAGATGCTCAAAAACGGAAAGCATTTTTAATTTGGTCAATGTAGTCTGGTCTAAATCAATTAATTTTCTCATTAGATATATATTTTATACAAATATATATTATATATACAATATATACAAAGCTTATTAACTTAAACTTTGTAACTTTGCCACTTAGAACCTTTTATACCTCCTACAAAATGTCTAGAAAAATAAAACTGATTTGGGATTTCCGTGGACCTGCTGCTGCAAAAACGGCGGAGCATCACGAAATTCATTTGAGAGAATATATCGCTATTGAAAAATTGCCATTAAATATCACTGGTTTTGAAATTCAAGGCGAAATGCAAGCCATCGCTTTTATGGTAGTAACCGATGAAAACATGATTCAGGTACGGGATGCATTGAAACCCCATCGAGGAGAACTTTTTGAATAGTTGACAGTCTCAGTTTGCAGTCACAGTGATTAGTGTTCAACTTACAGTATTCAGTCTCCGTTTGTAATCCAGCAGCAAATTTCAACCTCAGTAACAGGTTTCAGTTACTGCTGTTTATCACAATTTTCAGCGCAGTTGACAGTATGAAGCCTGAAAACTGCGACTGCAAACTGAAAACTTTAATTCGCCACTTCGCTGATAAATTTTATACGCATCAGTCGCAATTCATCAATATCATAATCGCCTTCAAATTCTTTGAGTGCGGCTTCTATATTATCCGACTCGGATTCCATAAAATAATCATGAATTTCTTCTTGTTGATCATCGTCAAGCATGTCGTCAATCCAATATTTTATGTTCAGCTTGGTTCCGGAATAAACAATTTGCTCCATTTCTTTTATTAAATCATCCATCTTTAACCCTTTTGCGGAAGCAATATCATCAAGGGATAATTTCCTGTCGATATTCTGAATGATGTAGAGTTTATTTACTGAATTGACTCCGGTGGATTTAACCACTAAATCCTCCGGACGAATAATATCGTTATCTTCTACATATCGGCTAATTAATTCTAAGAATTCCTTTCCGTATTTTTTTGCCTTCCCTTCCCCAACGCCATGGATATTAATCAATTCTTCTTGGGAGACCGGGTATTTCAAAGCCATGTCTTCGAGGGATGGATCTTGAAAAACCACAAAGGGAGGAACACCCAATTTCTTGGCTACTTTTTTACGTAAATCCCGCAACATACCCATCAATAATTCATCGGCAGTTCCGGTAGATTTTGCAGCTGTTACAATAGCTTCATCCTCAGATTCATTGTATTCATGATCTTCAGACATCATGAAGGATTCTCGGTTTTTAATAAAATCCAATCCTTTCTCAGTAATTTTTACGATTCCATAGGTCTCTATGTCTTTCGATAAAAATCCTGCCACAAGAACTTGTCTAAGCAATGCCATCCAATATTTCTCGTCATGATCAGCCCCAGAACCAAAGAAAGATTGAGAATCTGTTCTATGTGCTTTTATAACTGCATTGACACGACCAATCAACGTAAAAACAACTTCTTTTGATTTATATAAATGCTTCGTATCCCGCACTACTTCCAATAGTTTCACCACTTGATCTATGGCTTCCACTTTTGTTTTCGGGTTTCTGATATTGTCATCCATATCAGCCCCTTCTCCATTAACATCATCAAATTCTTCTCCGAAATAATGCAGTAGAAATCTCCTTCTGGACATCGAAGTTTCGGCATAAGCCACCACTTCTTGTAATAAAGCAAACCCTATTTCCTGCTCGGCAACGGGTTTCCCAGACATGAATTTTTCTAATTTCTCCACATCCTTATAGGAATAATAGGCTAAACAATGCCCTTCGCCACCGTCACGACCGGCACGACCGGTTTCCTGATAATAACTTTCCAATGATTTAGGAATATCGTGGTGAATGACAAAACGAACATCCGGTTTATCAATTCCCATTCCAAAAGCGATGGTTGCCACCACCACATCAACATCTTCCATGAGGAACATATCCTGATGCTTGGCTCGGGTTTTAGCATCTAATCCCGCATGGTAAGGAACTGCACTTATTCCGTTTACCTGCAAAACTTCGGCAATAGCCTCCACTTTTTTGCGACTTAAGCAATAAATAATTCCTGATTTGCCTTTATGTTGTTTTATAAACCGAATAATATCCGATTCAATATTTTTAGTTTTGGTACGTACTTCATAATATAAATTAGGTCTGTTGAAAGATGCTTTAAAAGTAGTCGCATCTGTCATATCTAAATTTTTCAGAATATCTTCCTGCACTTTTGGCGTAGCCGTAGCGGTCAAGCCAATGATAGGCACATCTCCTAATTGCTTAATGATGTGTTTTAAGTTTCTGTATTCCGGTCTAAAATCATGACCCCATTCTGAAATGCAATGCGCTTCATCGATAGCCACAAAAGAAATGGGAACCGTTTGAAGAAAAGCAACATACTCTTCTTTGGTCAAAGATTCTGGAGCAACATATAATAATTTGGTTAAACCGGAAGTAATATCCTTTTTAACTTGAGCAATTTCGGTTTTGGTGAGGGAAGAGTTTAAAACGTGGGCAACACCATTTTCCGAAGATAAACTTCGAATGGCGTCCACTTGATTTTTCATCAAAGCGATTAAAGGCGAAACCACTATGGCAGTTCCTTCTTGAATTAAAGCGGGCAATTGGTAACAGAGTGACTTCCCACCTCCTGTAGGCATAATCACAAATGTGTTTTGCTTATTGAGCAGGCTTTTAATAACTTGTTCTTGCAATCCCTTAAATTGGCTGAAGCCAAAATATTTTTTTAATTCTTTGTGGATATCAATTTCGTTTAAATTCATTCTTGATTATATGGTATTTTGTATAAATTTGCATCACATAAAGATACTAAATTCTTTTAAACATACAAATTTTAACCATTCTGTTTTGATAACAAAAGAAAATATATTGGCAAGTGCCAAAAAAACTATTCTATCTGAAAGTGAAGCAATTGCCAAACTAACTGAATATCTTGATGAAAACTTCATCGAAGCTACTCAAAGTATCTACAATTCCAAAGGGAGATTAGTGGTCACAGGCATTGGAAAAAGCGCCATTATTGCCCAAAAAATGGTAGCCACTTTTAATTCTACCGGAACACCTTCGCTATTCCTTCATGCCTCAGAAGCAATTCATGGCGATTTAGGAATGGTTCAAAACGAAGATATAATTATTTGCATTTCAAAAAGTGGCAACAGCCCTGAAATAAAAGTTTTAGTACCGCTTTTAAAACGTTTCGGCAATACCCTGATCGCAATCACGGGAAACATGACCTCTTTTCTGTCCAAAGGCTCTGATTTTGTTTTGAACACTACTGTAAATACAGAGGCTTGTCCTAACAATCTGGCTCCTACTAATAGTACAACAGCACAATTAGTCATGGGCGATGCAATTGCGGTTTGCCTTATGGAAATGCGCGATTTCAAACCAGAAGATTTTGCGGTGTACCATCCGGGTGGTGCTTTAGGTAAAAAATTATTGTTGCGCGTGAAAGACATGTTGGAACATACTTTGAAACCAATGGTCACTCCTGATGCCTCTATAAAGAAAGTAATTTTCGAAATTTCAGAGAAACGACTTGGTGTAACAGCCGTTGTGGATCAAGATAAAGTAATTGGAATTATTACTGACGGCGACATTCGAAGAATGCTAAATGACCGTGATTCATTTGCTGATTTGACCGCCAAAGACATTATGACTAAAAACCCAAAACTAATAGCATCTACGGCAATGGTTGCTGATGCATTGAATATTCTGGAAGACTTTTCCATTACACAATTAGTGGTGGTAGACAATGGCGAGTACAAAGGCGTATTACATTTACACGATATTTTAAAAGAAGGAATAGTATAATGGCAAAGAAAGACTTAAACGAAATGTCGTTTTTAGATCATCTTGAAGAATTAAGATGGTTATTGGTTCGAAGTACAATGGCAGTAATAATAATGGCTTTTCTTACGTATTTCATAAGTGATTACCTATTTGACATCATCATATTTGGACCTACAAGACCAACCTTTATAACCTATACTTTTTTTTGTGATTTATCGCACGCTTTAGGTTTTGCAGATAGTATTTGCATCACTGAAATGCCTTTTATCATTCAAAATACGGAAATGGAAGGCCAGGTAAATATGTTTGTCTGGATGTGTCTTTTGGCCGGTTTCATCTTAAGTTTTCCTTATATTTTATTTGAAATATGGAAATTTATAAGTCCTGCTTTGTATGAAAAAGAAAGAAAAAATGCTAAAATATTTATATTCATTTCCTCACTACTTTTCTTTTTAGGGGTTTTATTTGGCTATTATGTAGTGATTCCAATGTCAGTCAATTTCTTGGCGACATTTACGGTAAGTGATATTGTAAAGAACCAATTTACTTTGGATTCCTATTTAGGCATGGTAAAAACATCAGTATTAGCAAGTGGAATATTTTTTGAAATGCCAATAATCATCTATTTCTTAACAAAACTAGGTCTGGTAACACCCACATTTTTAAGAAAATACTGGAAATATGCCGTAATCATAATACTTATTGTTGCCGCAATAGTTACCCCGCCTGACGTGGTTAGTCAAACCATTGTTGCTATCCCTATGTTATTAATCTACGAATTAAGCATCTTAATTTCAAAACTAGTAGTAAGAAATCAAAAAAAAGCAAATGGCTGATATAATACAAGAATTCAACGAATACCGTTCTAAAATGAACGAAAAATTATTGGCTGACAATAACAAAATTGTAAAACGTATTTTCAATTTGGACACCAATGCGTATGCCGCAGGAGCCTTAGATGTTAAAACAAAAGAGTTACTGGGATTAGTGGCTTCGGCAGTTTTACGTTGTGATGATTGCGTAAAATACCATTTGGAAACCAGCTATAAAGAAGGTGTAACCAAAGAAGAAATGATGGAAGCAATGGGAATTGCTACGCTTGTTGGTGGAACTATTGTTGTACCTCATTTGCGCAGAGCATACGAATTCTGGGAAGCATTGGAAGAAAACGCTGTGAAATAATTGTTAAGAAGCAAAATCGTTTAATTGTTTATTCGTTTATTTGAACGATTAAACAGTTAAACAATCAAACGATTAAACTAAAAAAAATGAAATTAAGAGCCGAAAATCTTATAAAAACCTATAAAGGTCGTAGTGTGGTAAAAGGCATTTCGGTAGAGGTGAATCAAGGTGAAATCGTAGGGCTTTTGGGGCCTAATGGTGCCGGAAAAACAACTTCGTTTTATATGATTGTAGGATTGGTTAAACCAAATTCAGGCAATATATTTCTGGATGATTTGAATATCACCGATTATCCTATGTACAAAAGAGCACAACAGGGAATTGGTTATTTAGCACAAGAAGCTTCCGTTTTTAGAAAACTAAGTATCGAAGACAATATACTGAGCGTCCTTCAATTAACAAAACTATCCAAAGCCGAACAAGAAGCTAAAATGGAAAGTTTAATTGAGGAATTTAGCTTAGAACACATTCGAACCAATCGCGGTGATTTACTTTCTGGTGGAGAACGCCGCCGTACTGAAATTGCACGTTGTCTTGCTACCGACCCAAAATTCATATTACTGGATGAACCTTTTGCTGGTGTCGATCCGGTTGCAGTTGAGGACATTCAAAGAATTGTCGCGCAATTAAAAAATAAAAATATTGGTATTCTTATCACCGACCATAATGTACAGGAAACATTAGCTATTACGGACAAGACCTATCTGATGTTTGAAGGTGGAATCCTAAAAGCTGGTATTCCGGAAGAATTAGTGGAAGATGAAATGGTACGAAGAGTGTATTTGGGTCAAAATTTCGAGTTAAGAAAGAAGAAATTGGAGTTTTAAAAAAGTATTCAGTCACAGTATTCAGTTAACAGATAGCAGATGACAGATATTGAGAAACAATCATTTTCAGAAACTTACATCGCAAAAAATCTATATCTTTGTTTTTATGTATTTAATAACCCAAAATAAAGAAATAATCAAAAAATTATGTGAAACACATAATGTTGAAAAATTATATCTTTTTGGCTCAGCTACTACAACAAAATTTAATGAAGAAAGTGATATAGATTTTTTAGTAAAATTTAAATCTTTTGATCTTAAACTATACTTTATAAATTATATTGATCTTAAAAATAAACTCAAAAATTTACTGCACAGAGAAATTGATTTAGTGGAAGAGCAAACTTTAAAAAACCCCTATTTAATTAGTTCCATTGAAGAAAATAAAGAATTAATTTATGGATAAAAAAATCCTAAAATGGCTTTATGATGTTAAAGTATCAATTGATGAGATAAACAGTTATTTTATTGACGAAAGAATGGATTTTTTTGAATACAGAAAAAACTTAATGCGAAAAAGAGCTGTAGAAAGAAATCTTGAAATAATTGGAGAAGCCATAAATAGAATATTAAAAACTGATAATTCTTATACTTCAAAAATTACTGATGCTATTGCAATTGTTGGATTAAGAAACCAAGTTATTCATGCTTATGATAACATATCAGATGAAACTATTTGGGCAATAATCACTAATCATTTACCAAAGTTAAAAATCGAAATCGATAAATTATTAAAAGGCAACTAAAAGCCTTAAATTGGCAACATTTCGAAGCCTAATTACTGTAAACTGAACACTGTAAACTGCGACTGAACACTAAATACTACTCCACAGTAATATACCGCAACTGTTCTACATCACCATTGTAAATATTGACATCAACATTTCCTTTTATACCTGGAATCGATGCTTTCTCTGTGAATTGCCAGAACAACCAATCGTCATCCATTTCTTCCCTGTAAAAATTATAATTAGCAATCCAAAAAAGATAATTACTGAATTCATCTTTCAAAAAATCATCGTAATATTTTTCCCCGGTATAAATAATAGGTTTTACCCCATAATGCAATTCCACCGCTTTTAACCATCGCTTCAATCCAGTTTTCAGGCTATCGAGAGACTGATTTTTCGGCAGTTTTTCAATATCCAATATAGGCGGTAAATCCCCTTTTTGAAGTCTCACTGTTTTTATGAAAAGCGCTGCCTGCTCAAGTGAATTTTCGTTAGGGCGGTAATAATGATAAGCGCCCCGAATCATTTTATTTTCTTTGGCACCAAGCCAATTCCGATTGTACTGACGATCTTTCCGATCCTTTCCTACTGTGGCTCGAATAAATACAAAATGTAAGGGGTATTTTTTTTCTAAAGTGTCTACATAAGACCAACTGATTTTTCCCTGATATTCAGAAACGTCTAAACCGATGCTTTTCTCTTCGTTTTTTTCTAAAACCTGAAAATTTCGAACATCGGAAATACGCTTACCCTCGGCTTCTTTGCTTAGTATTTTATTCGATTTAAAACTAAAATAATAGGCTAAACCATTCCGATAATGATACCCAACCCCAAGAACAAGCACCATAAAAAAAGCAATAACAGAAAAACGCACGAGCTTTCCAGAGAAAATTGAGATTTTCTTTTTGGATTTACGAATTCTTGTCGTTTGTCGTCGGACCAGCTTTTTTCTCATTCAAAAAATTACTTTTTCAAAACTTTATTATTCACTACAGAAAGCAAAATATAAAAAATAATAAGCAAAGGAATTCCTAAATACTGAAAGAAAACCAATAGCAAAAGCGACAGTAATAAAAAGACAATCTGAAGTGCATTGTCTTTGAAACTAAACTTTTTAATTTTTAATGAAAATAATGGAATTTCAGCGTTCAGCATATAAGCACTTAATAAAGTTACAACCAATAAAACCCATTGATTCGTCAAAATTTCGAGAAGAAATAGAGAATCAGAGTATTTTAAAACTAAAGGCAAACTCAAAACAAACAAAGCATTAGCAGGCGTTGGTAAACCTATGAAAGAATCCGTTTGACGCGTGTCAATGTTAAAATTGGCCAAGCGATAACAAGAACCCAAAGTGATAATAAAACCTAGATAAGGGAAAATTTGCATATAACTCTCTGACATAGTTGTCGAAGTGTTAATCAGCATCTGATACATCACTAAACCGGGAACAACACCACTAGTAACCATATCCGCTAAAGAGTCCAACTGCAAACCTAACGGACTGGAAACTTTAAATAAACGGGCAAAAAAACCATCAAAAAAATCTAAAAATATACCAAGGCATACAAAATAAAAAGCCATTTCAAAATTACGATGAAATGCAAAAACCAAAGCAATACAGCCACAAAAAAGGTTGAGTAATGTAATGAGATTCGGGATATGCTTTTTAATATTCATAGTGCTAAAGTTTAGTGATTCAAAGTTGGCAAATTTAGTATAATAAGTGACGGAGAAGTACGTTTTTTAATAGAGATTTTTCAACAACTGTTTCTTGTTTGTATATATTTATAAAAAGGAAGAAATAACCTCAGTAAAAAATTATATTTTTGATAAAAATTAAACAAACTTTCGGTTTGTAAAAATAATACTATTGAAAAAAGGCTTCGTATTGCTTTTGCTTTTGGTTTGTACCGTAAATCACAGTCAGGCCGTCAGGAAATACTCGAATGAGTTTATGAATATCGGCGTGGATGCGGCAGCTTTAGGCATGTCAAATACCGTAGTAGCTTCTACCAGCGATGTCAATTCAGGGTATTGGAATCCTGCAGGACTTATTCATCTGGAAGACCATCAGGTATCCCTGATGCATGCCAACTATTTTGCCAATATTGCACAATATGATTATGCAGCTTATGCCAGTCCTATAGATGACCGCAGCGCTTGGGGGATTTCTTTAATTCGTTTTGGTGTGGATGATATTTTAAATACTACTGAATTAATAGACAGTCAGGGCAACATTGACTACAACCGAATCAGTCTTTTTTCTACGGCCGATTATGGTTTTACTTTTTCGTATGCCAGAAAGCTTCCTGTTCCCGGATTTCAGTATGGCGTAAATGCCAAAGTAATCCGTCGCATTATCGGAAAATTTGCCAGTTCTTGGGGATTTGGATTTGATGTTGGATTGCAATTCGAAAAAAATGACTGGCAATTTGGGCTCATCGTCCGTGACATAACTACCACCTATAACGTATGGAATATTGATGAAGCCGAGTATAAAAAAATTGCCAATGCCATTCCTGGAGAAAATCAGGAATTACCAGAAAGTACAGAGATTACCGCTCCAAAAGCACAACTGGGAATAGCAAAAAAGTTCATCATTCATTACGATTACAGTATTATGGCTGCAGCCAATATGAATATGCGGTTTGCCAAAACCAACGATGCTTTTTCAACTGATTTTATAAGTATTGATCCGGCTGTAGGACTAGAATTTGGTTATACAGATTTGGTTTTCTTGCGTGCGGGTGTTGGGAATTTCCAAAAGGTACAACAACTGGACAGCACAGAAAAAGTAGGATTCCAACCCAATATTGGATTGGGCTTTAAATACAAAGGCATCCAAATTGATTATGCACTAACCGATTTAGGCAATCAAAGTACCGCGCTGTATTCGAATATTTTTTCAGTGAAAGTAGATTTAGGTTTGTTTCGAAATTAATTATATTAGACCAATCGGTTAATCCAATCATTTTTTTGTCACATCGAGCGCAGTCGAGATGCAGCAATGTATTACACAAAACAATTAGTGAAATTCGCGTTAACTTTTATATGCTGAACTGAAAAATCCGTGTAAATTTGTCCAATCTGTGTCATCCGTGTTCCATTTTTAATAGTATCCTCAAAATGAATATATCTTTTTTTAAAAAAATAGTTTTTTTCACGCTCCTATTTTCGTCTATAAACCATTGTTTCAGCCAAAACCTTTTGTTGTCAAAAGAGGCGAAAGTGAGCGTACTTACTTGCGGAACGGGAAACGAATCGTATTCTTTGTTTGGACATACTGCTATTCGCATCAATGACCCCTACAACAACATTGACGTAGTGTATAACTATGGAGCTTTCGACTTCAACACGCCTAATTTTGTTTTGAAATTCATAAAAGGTGACTTACAGTATTTTGCAGTAGCGCATTCCTATGCTGATTTCATCAATGAATACAATTATGAAAAAAGATCAGTTTACGAACAGGAATTGAATATTCCGGAGAATCTCAAACAAAAATTATTTGATAACCTGAATACTTCCTTAGCTTCAGGAGACAGCCATTATACGTATAAATTTATTGATAAAAACTGTACGTCAATGGTAGTTGACATTATCAATAAAACACTGGACACTGTCGCAATTGTAAAGAATGCAGATACTGATATTACCTATAGAACCATATTGTATCCATATTTTGACAATCACTTTTATGAAAAATTAGGAACCAGTATTATATTTGGCAAAAAAGTAGATGGCTTGGGTACCCAGATTTTTTTACCTTTTGAATTACAAAAAAGCCTGAAAAAAGTTTCTTTCCAGAACCATCCGCTTGCTCCCGAAAACAAAACCATAATCGAATTCGATGAAGAAATTCCTGGGTCTTGGTGGAACAATTGGTACACTTATGTAATACTCCTTGGATTCATTACACTAATAAACAAGAAAAGCATCAATCTATTTTACCTCACTATGATGGCTCTATTAGGATTATTCTTCGTATTTGTGGGATTTTATTCATACCACTTAGAATTAGGATACAATTATAATATTTTGCTATTTAATCCTACTTTATTGGGATTGCTTTATTTTTACGCAACAAAAAACAAAAAGGGAATTTACAATCTGGCTATATTCAACATCTTTTCGTTGCTTATCTACTTAGTCATTCTAGTCAACAAAGCACATTTATTAATTGTACTCCCTTTGGTAATTACAAGTATGATAATTTTAGTAAAACTGGCAATTCAGAATAAAAAACGCATTCCAATAATTATTTAAAATACAACTCTACATTAGAAATTAATAATAATAACCCGTTGGGTGCAATTATTCAAAACGTCAGTTCGAGTGTTTTTTGTGTAGTAAAACGAAACAAAAAATGTATCAAGAACCGTTTTTAATAATAATGATAATAATCCCTACTGCCCTCTATAAAACAACACAGTGGTAATTGTTTTAAAAGCAATATTTAAATCTAGGAATATACTTCTATGTTTGATATAATACAGGTCATATTGTAGTTTTATCAAACTATCTTCAATTGTGGCACCATAGGAATAATTGACTTGTGCCCAACCCGTCAAGCCAGGTTTAATGATATGCCGTGTTTCGTAAAAAGGCATTATTTCAGCTATTTCTTTAACAAAAAAAGGACGTTCTGGTCGTGGACCTATAACAGCCATGTCGCCTTTTAGAATATTTATAAATTGAGGAAATTCATCGATTCTGGTTTTTCTCAAAAATTTTCCAAATGCTGTTACTCTGGAATCTTGTGTAGCGGCAAAAACAGCTCCATTGGATTCGGCATTGGTAATCATAGTCCTGAATTTTAAGATTTCAAAAATGACTCCATCTTTGCCTACACGTTCTTGAGTATAAAACAGTTTCCCTCTGTTACCTATAGCATTTCCAATGAGTATCAATGGAAATAAAATCAGACCAATAAACAATCCAAGAACTGAAGTAGCTATTTCTAAAAATCGAACACCCAATAAATACAACTTATTATGATTGCTGCGACTAAAAGGGAAGAACCGATAAAAATCTCTGGCGATATAATGAACCGGAATGCGTTGCGTTTTACTTTCGTACACTTGTGTATACTCCCTAATAATACTTCCAGACTCTAATAAATGAAGCAATTGCTGATACAATTCCGCAGTAATTCCTTCTGTCTTTTGGGAAGCTATCACAATTTCAGATATGGAATTTTCTTTGACAAAAGAAAACAATTCTACTCTTTTTATGTTGGGTATATAGTGATATTCCGATATTTCGTCTTCAACGGCATCAGCATGGACAAAGCCTATTATTTTATAATGGGGATCTATATTTTCTAATCCTAAAATCAATTCCTCCACCTGTTCTTTATCACAGATCAAAATGGCATTTTGAAAAAACCGATTGGAAGCCAAAAAAGTAACATAAAACAAGCGCCATAAAACCAAAGAAAGAAAAACAACAAAATAGAACAATAGGATTTCAATTCTTTTGGAAGGCAATTGCGGAGAAAAAATAGGAGTCAATAAATACACCAAAACGGTCGTTGAAACAGTAAGAATCGCACTTCGCAAAACCTGAAATTGATTACTGGCCACCTGAAGGTTATACATTTCAAAAATAGTTCCAAAAAGATTAAGATAAATGGCCAAAACGATAGTCCAATAAAAATTAGTGGTGGAAAAAGTAAAATAATCAAAATCGAAAATCTTACCTACCATAAACAAGGCACTCAAAACAAAAAACACATCAAAAAAACGAAGAATCATCTTTCGCTCTGAGATTTCAAAATGCATTTTGTCTACTGAAAACATGGGTGGTATTTAGTATTATTGCCGCAATTTAGGGCTTTTGCAGCAAACTAAATTTAAGATATGTTAATTTTTTTAACAAAATTTTCTTTTTAACAGATTTATTTAATAACACACTCCAAGACAATTAAAAAAGGACGCAAAATCATATTGAAAACCGCTTCTTAAAACTACTTCCGTCAAGTTGCATATTTCTTTTTTGTTTGCCCCTAACCCTAAAGGGAGCAAAAAAGAAATACAAAATCCCAGTTACAAACCAACATTCTTTCAAAATTTCAGACTCCCTTTAGGGCTGGTATAAAACGAAAATTAGAATTGAGGTAAAACGAAAAGTTTCTCACTTAAAACTCAAATCCTAAATTTTCAGACTCCCTTTAGGGTTGGGGTAAAACGAAAATTAGAATTGAGGTAAAACGAAAAATTTCTCACTTAAAACTCAAGTCCTAAATTTTCGGCTCCCTTTAGGGTTGGGGTAAAACGAAAATTGCCTACACTTATTTTTACGCATAACACGTTTAATTAATCTGAAACTTCATTTTTTGATATGCCAACTTAATACTTAATACCTGATACTTGCTACTTAAAACCCCTCTTCTTTTTTAACTTTTTTACTTCCCGAACCCAACTGCACATTAAGCAAGGACAACGAATATACAAAAGCAGGCGCTGCGGTTCGCATGGCAGCATGGTTAATCGTCAACAACCAGAACACAACAAAACACAATAAGAACATATTGAACTTATTTTCTAAATACAAAACAAGCGGGGTAAAGAATAAGATTAGTAATGCTAATGCTCCAAGTGAACCGTGCTCTGCCAACATACGGGTAATTTCATCATGAGATAAAGCTGCACCCGGACTGTCTAATTTTCTCACTTCCACACCTTTTCCAACACCCACACCAAAAATAGGGTTCTCAAAGAAAATTTTGATTTCATCCTCTGCTATTTCTTCTCTTCCGGTCAATTGACTTTTTTTGACCCTTCCTGCAGCGTCTTGATTAGCGTATCGCTTGTCAATTAACCCTCCCGTTTGGAAAGAGGTATAGGACCATGTGGCAATTAGTGCGGCTACTAACAAAACTATGATATAATTTAATTTTACTCTTCCTGCAAAATTAGATTTAAAATACAAAAAGAATAACAGCAAGGCAATCATCAAAAATCCGGTAATCATTCCACCACGAGAAAAAGTAATCATACCCCGATAGGTAATATTTAAGGCAATAAAGGCGTTAATTAAAATTTGAAATTTTGATTTAGAATCTAGTATGATTCGAGAGAAAAAAATAAACATGCCCAATCCCAAAATTGTTGCTACCTGATTAGGCCCATATCCCCCGGAAGTTTCATAATTAGATTGCGTACTGGTGACAATATCACGAACATTTGGCGTATAAAGAGTCAAATACGTCATACAAGTGACGATAGGCAAACCCATACTCAACAAAATACTATTCGTTTCTTCTAAAGAAATTCTTCGTCTATAAGTATACAGGGAAGCGATCCCTAAACAAACGGGGCCAGATATATTAAAAGCGATGGCTTTTCTGATATCAGTATCTAAATCCAATGCAAAAGTAGAAATGACTATACTGGGAACCAATAACACCAAAAACAGCCAGTAAGGTGCTGCTCCTTTGGAGAACCCGCTAAAATACATTCCAATAAAGATGAAAATCATTACCCCATATTTAGAAATTTCATATAAGGGATTCCCATCCGTCATCCTCAAAAAAACTTCACTCCCTACTACATAGGCAGCAGCAATAAGCGCTTCATTATTCCTATTTTGTTTTTTAATGACATAATAAATTCCAAAAATAAAAATGAAATACCCATATATTTTGGAAATGAAGGGAACTGTGTAAACCATTGCCCCCAGAACAACATGAAAAAGAATTAAATAGAGATAAGTTTGATCCTCTTTTTTCATTTACAACTATTTTTTAGCCAATTTAAATACTGTGCCATCACAGCTTTTTTTGAATAAGTACCAATTATCGTTTTGTAAAGTGCATTGCCAAACTCCAGTTGCAGAACTTCACTTTTTATTAATTCGACCAACGCTTGATAAAACAAATACTCTTGTTGAGTAGCAATAAGAAAACCATTTTTACCATTGGCTACCAAAGAAGATATTTCACCTACATCCGTCACTACAACAGGTTTTTTCAACCATCCATATTCTAAAAGAGCTACGGGTAAACCCTCTGATTGCGACGTTAAAACCCCAATGGTAGATTGTTGCAAAATATTTTCAATATCTTGTTTGGTGCCGTAAAGAAACACATTTTTTTCTAAAGTAAAAGCACCTATTAAATCCTTAATTTTTTTAGAATAGGTATCGTCAAAATCTTTTCCAATCAAATGAAAGGTCCATTCAGGATGGGATTGTTGCAGCTTTCTGGCCACTTCCAGTAATAAAAAATGATTTTTCTGTACCCTCAGATTAGCCAAGCAGACAATCCGCTTTCCAGTAACCCCTTTCAATACTGTGTGCACTGTACAATTCTTTTTTTCAGATGGAAAATTGGGTAAATAAACAGTATTCTTGAAATTGATTTTCTGCTCAGCCCAAATTTTTAATTTTTGGTTTACAGCTATAATGCCATTAAAAAAAGGCAAAGTCATTTTTAAAGCACCCATGGGTCTTTTATTTAAAAACTCACTATCCCCATAATGGTCATGCCAAATTAATTGTAGCGAAGGATGAATTAATTTTAATAAAAAAGCTAAAAAAAAAGAAGTACTATGGGCATGAATATGAGTCACCTTATTTTTTAAAACAAAAGAATGTAATTTAAAAAGCGCTCTAAAATCAATCAACTTTTTTTTATTCAAAAACAAATATGAAACACTCGGCTCGATTTGATGAAGCAAAATCCCTTCCTTCCTAGTGGCAACCAGTCCTGAAAATTCAATTATTGTTCCTAAAGCATTGGCATAATTGACTGCCATACGCTCTGCCCCTCCAGCTTCAAGTGAATCTATAATTTGAATAATCCGCATTTTTTGTTTTTTTATCTTCTTTTAATTTGTTAGCTCCATAAAATTGTCATTTCGACGAAGGAGGAATCGCATCATAATTTACCATAATTACAACCGTGTCATCCTTAAAATACCATTCCACATAATAATAAATAATCCTCTAAAGCCCCAATTCGCGTCAGTTCGAGTTATTTTTAAAGCTACGGCTATTACGCTCATTAAAATAAAAAATCTAAGCTTTAAAAATCGCATCGAGAACCGTTTAACAATTTCCTAATTTCCTCCTCAAAAACATCTAAAGTATAACCTCTAGACCATTCCGCAGCTTTATTTCGTTTAGCATCAAAATCGGTTTGATCTTGTAAAACAGCCGCTATTTGGGCACTATCTTTTTCTAAATTCATTTCTAATAAAACCCCTCTTTTCCCATAATCCAACATAAAAGGGACACAAGAGACAGAGGTAGCAACAGGGACACAGCCCCAAAACATACCTTCTGCAATCGCTTTTGGCCAGCCTTCACTCTCAGAAGGTAAAACCACAAAATGGCTGTCTCGATAGGCTTTCTTAACAATATCCTGCGCTTGATTCCCTTCTAATGAAACTATCTTTTCTAATGCATGAGCTACAATATAATCCTCCAGCAGTTCTCGTTCCACACCTTCACCATAGATACTCAAACGTACTGAATATCCTTTAAGGTGTAAATTTTCTACTAATTGAACAGCATATAGCGGATGCTTTCCTTTTACTAAAGTCCCAACAAAAATGAAATCAACAAGACCTTTTAACTCTTTTTGAACTACCGGAGTCACCTCTTTTTCAGTATAAGAAGCCGTAAAAAAAGGTTTGATATTACTAGTCATTCCTTCCCATTCACCATAGACTAAAACGTGCATATTACGAGTCAAAAAAGTATTCCTCAAGATCCATTGTTGCATTTGATACGTCCAAGGTTTATTTGATTCAGGATCCCAATTTCCTGCGTATTTTGCTGTTTTAGACTTATTCGGAAATACAATTTGTACGATACAGGCTAACAAACCAATATTACCGGGACAACGCAAATGGATGTGATCGGCAGATTGCATGGCTTTGAAAATTGTCCAAATTAATCCCGGAAGTTCCAAAATAGTAAACAAAATGGATTTAACCGATAGGATATCAAAATTTGATACAGATATAAATTCTATTTTTTGATGGGAATACGAACTGTCTATTGCTGTTTTATTACCTAAAGAAAAGGGAGCAACAACCACTAATTCATCCACATTTTTTCCCCAAATATTCATTTCTCGAACATAAGGAGCATAAGCATAATATAGATTATCGGCTTTACAATGTGGAACATGGGTAAAAATTGTCAACTTCATATTGCAAGTCTTGGCCATTTCTAACCGTTATTAAATTTTATTTAGCTTTTCAAAATTGAATCATATATATATTTTGCTTGTGCCAATGGTGTACAATAGGTGTCAAAATAAAGTTTACCTTTTCTGGCAACTGCTTCATGAAAGTCAGGATTATCTACTATTTTATTCAAAACGGGTTTATATTCTGTTGTTTTTTCAATAAAATAAACTTCAGAAGCTTGTGCGAAATTTTGAGGCAATTCAATTTTAAAAGGAAATGACAATACAAATAAACCTTGATTTAAATATTCCGCTAATCTCCAACTCACCGCTCCGCAAACTGCAGGATTATTTAAAGCAATTTTAGATTTAGCACTTAACTTTGAAAACATTTTGGGAGAATATTTTTCATCATTAAGCTCATTGTCGAATCCATAATTGGTACCATCAGAGCGAGGTATAAATCCACCTTTAAAAACTATTCTGTTATCTGCTTTGCAGAAACGAATAAACTCAGCCCGAATTTGATTGGTTTCAGGTTCTTTTTTCCAAATATTAGAAGAAAAGAAAATAAAATTGTCTTTTTTAAAACTCTTTTTATAGGATGTATATAAAGGCCTTCTTAAAAGAATATAAATTTGTCTGATTAAATCTTCAAATTTCAAATAACGAAATAGTCCCAGTCCAAAAATACGAAAATAAAGCAGAACAGTATTAACAGGATAATGAGGATAAAGCGGTTTAACTTTTGGCTGACTATAAGAATCATGATCGATAAGCTTATTGGTAACAAAATAAACACTGGCTAATTCATATAATTCTTGATGTACTCCGGTAGGATCATCGTTGTCAATTACTGCAATTGTACCATTAACCTTAAAAATCAGTATGGGCTTGTTATTGAACTTAGTAAAATTACTGTCCATTTTGAATTTGACCTTATACGCTTGATTCAATCCTAACAAATAGTAGGAAGAATAAAAATTAGGGATATTCAATAATTGTATTGTTTTCATAATCTAGTATAGTCTTTACCCATTGGAAACAGAATTAAATGCATTCCATTTATTAAAAAATTATTTAGGTTTGTTAAACCATAAACTCCACCAACCTACCGTTCTTCCTAATGCCTCGGTCAGAGCTTCTTTTTTCTTGCTGGTAGTAAGAACATTACTGTATCGTATTCCCGTTAAAATTAAAGTGATAGCATGCCATTTATAATAGTCATTGAATTCAGGATTGGGGTTTTTTGTACGCCACACATACCATCCATTACGCACCACCATTTTACCATATTTATATTGATTTGGCCTTCCGGAAGCGTCGTGGTAATGGTGGAGTTGAGCAGCGGTATTCAAGTATAACTTACCAGTTTTAGCTACTCTCAAGGTAAAATCAGCGTCTTCATACAACCCATATCCTTCAAAATAAGTTGAAAAATGGAAACGTTCAAATACTTTTTTTCTAAAAGAGGAGACGCCGCCCATCAACATTTCTACTTCATAGGTTTTCCCACTTGGAGGTAAAAACCCCACACTACGGCCGTGGGAATATAGAGACGAATAACCCGGTGGACAATCACTATCCAATCCTAATTTTTTACGCAGGACAAAACGACTCCCGTCATTTTGCTTCCATCCGTCAAAATAAAATTCTTTAATAGTTGGTTGATAATCATACCCAACAAATTGAAATTTATTCTCATTGCAAATAGAACCTCCTACACCCAAAGCGTGTGGAAAATCGATATATGTTTTTAGAATTTGCTCAAAATATCCTTTTTCTAATACCGTATCATCATCTAAAAAACAAACAATATCGATAGCATCACTTACTTTTTCTACACCGTAATTACGTTGTTTCGTAAGACCTCTATGCTCAGGCGTGACTAAATGATAGTGCACTTTTTTAAAAGAATTTTGATTTAAAACAGTTGCTGTATCTGAATTTAGGGAACCATCCACAATTATAATTTCATCAGGATAAATAGTTTGTTCTTCAACAGATTGCAATAATTGCAAAACAGGTTTCGGACGCATATACGTACAGATAATTAGAGCAAATTTCATTTATATTTTTCTTTAAAAAGAGTAGAAAGAGTTGTAAAATAAGCTTCTCTATTCAAAAATTGAAGCCACAAATTACGATTATTAACTTGCATTTTTTGAAAATCTTCCTCACTTATTTTTTGATGAAAATCAATTAATGCCTTACATATATTTTTATCAGACGCAATAATACAATGCTGTTCCCAATTGATAATTCCATCCAAAGGTAATCTAAAATCAGTATCAATCACAAAAGGAATCCTTCCCATAGCAAGGGTTTCATAAAATCGAACTGAGTAATTTCCCGCACCTCTAAGACAAAAAGTATAAGGATTGACTTCTATATTTTTAAAAAAATCCAGTGTCGTTTTCTTTTTATCTCCTTCCGTTTTTACGCCGGCGCGGTAATGGTTTCTAAAAATGAAATCGGTATTAATTTGATCATTTTTTTGCAATAATGATAAGAACTTATAACGCTTTATACTTGATGGATAAAAAGGTTGAAAATCTGTAAATAACACTCTGACAAAGCGTTTGTAATTGTGTAATAAAAAAACCAATGCTTCTTTTGTCCATTTAGACCATGAATTACTGGCGTGCCCCACAAAACCTATTTTTGGAGCTGGTTGTTTAGCAATGGGGTGAAAAAAATTTTGAATATTTATATAAGGATCCTCTATAAATGAGGGTAGTATGAAGGTATTCGCATCAAATTTAGAATCAAAACCGCTCAATCTAAAGGTATAAACTGATTTTCCAATACTAAATCCATAATCCCCAGCGGTATATACCCATACTTTTTTATCTAATGCGAGGGCTTTGTCTATATAGTCAAAAAGCCAATCTTGTTGTTGTTTTTGAAAAAATTCACTGATATCTACAGGAACAATCACCACATCAGCCTCCTCCATTTGATCCATCAACGCATACTGCTTTAAAAGAGGCTCATTTTTAGTATAACACAAATCAAACAACAACGGAAAAATACATCTTCGATTTTCCGCTTTAATAAAGTGTTGATCTGTATAAATTTTAAGCATTTATTTCTACTTTTTATTTTCTAAAGTTTTTATAGGACATCAATCCTCTTTTGGATTTATTATATAAAATTAATTCTAAATACAATCGGAAAGCGCGAGCTACCTTAACCAATGATTTATTCATTTTATACTCTTTGTTTTCAAGGATACTCTCGTTTACTAAAACAGATTGACTTCCTATTATTGTTGAAGCTAATATCCTATTTGTTATGCCTATTTTAGCATTGGACTTAAGTATTCGAATGGCATATTCAGTTTCTCCATACCGACCTGATGTATTCTCAAAATAGGTCCCATATTTATGGTAAAAACTTTTTCTTGTAACAAAGGGATGGTCGCTGTATTGATAGTAATTCTGCAAAAAATTTTGAAATGAAAATTTTGGAATCAAAGAAACTGTAGCGGTCAAAGGAATTAATTTATTGAATGGGAAATTTGATGTAAACCGAATCATATCCACCTTTTCCTTTTTTAATAAATCCAAACATTCTGGTAAAAGACTGCTAATTTGGGGATCTAAAACAAAATCTTCCTGACAATAAACAATATACTCTCCTTGACAAGCTTCAATACCTTTATTAATATTGGCAGCAAGTCCTTGATTTATTTTAGAAACAAGCAATTGATCAATTTGGTAATCTTGTATTGTTTCTAAATGTTCCTCTTGACTGGCGTCATCACACACCACAATTTCAGAATCTAAAACGTTAAGGCTTCTTATTGCGGCTAAACATTTCAATAAATCTATGGGCCTATTGTAATGTGTGATGAGAAAACTGATTTTCTTTTTACTTATTTCCATTAATTATATTTTATTGACCCAATAGAGACTCTGCTCCCATTTTTTTTGATGTTCTTTAAAAAAGGAGAAACCATTGAAAATGGATTCTTTTTTTAGCAATTTAAAAAAGGAGACTAATTTATAACATAAAAGTTGTTGTTGTGTGTAATGTTTTAAAAAAACATACATGATCGTAGGCGATGGTTTAGGTTGTACAGTTTCATTATCCCACAACTGTTTCACTTTGATTCTAAACCCTCCCATAGGAGCTTTGAGATGCAAAACACGTATTTCTGGAAAATAAATAATATCAAACCCTTTATTCCGCAATTGCATCCCAAAATCAATATCCTCTCCGTAGCCAAACTCTAAAGCCATATCAAAAGCTACGGCAGCCAAACAACTGGCTTTAACAAAACTATTGCCCGATCCAAATATCCCCGATTGATTGGTAATACTGTAGCATTGGGGCTCATTTTGCTGAAGGTAAGCAGTAGTAATTACTGAAACCCCAAATTGTTGTATTTTACATAAAACAGTTTCTAACAACGTTTCTTCAAAACGATTATCATCATCATTCAAAAACACCCATTCACTTTCAACTTGGTTTAAAGCTAAATTACGGGCATTGCACGCACCTGCCTGATGCGTAAAAGTATGTTTTATAATAAAAGGCCAAGTTTCATTGGTCAGAAAATCCAATTCAGAAACACTACCTGGCTGCGGATTTTGTTCTATAATAATTACATGAATCGGCAAATGGGTTTGCTGGGCTAAATCTTGTAAAACAGCATACAAATACGGTTTGCGGCCAATAGTCGGAATGATGACATCAATGGTTTTTTTGTCAACTAAAGCTAAAGTGGATTGCACTGGAATCGAGTCTAAATTAAGTACTGTTTTTTTTCGATTTTTAAAAAATAAAGAATATAAAAAAGGAAATATTGGGAATCGTTTTTCAAAAACGACTAAATTTAAAAACAACAATACAATCCAGCGTTTTTTATAATGTTGTTTTACAAAACGAAATAAAACGAATAGATTAGCTTTTTGAAGGGTAGCATCTTGCGAATTATTCAACAGCAATTGAGGTTCTGAATAACACAGTAAACCCAAAATCATCCCAACTTTTGCCACTGAGTTTAAAAAATAATCAAAACTAGAGTCGGTTTTTATTTTACCACCAATCAATTTTAATACAGAGGCATGAATTACCCCAACTTCACTACTCATTAACCAAGTGGGATACCTGCACTTTTTATTCACTTTGATAAAAGGGGATTCTTCCACAAACCCTATTCCATTTCCTAAAAAACCAATCTCAGTTGCAGTATAAGAAAGCATCATTTTATCATGATGAAAAAGCATGTCAATCCCATCAAGATTCAAACTATTTTCAAGCAATTCGTTACACCAAATGATTTTAGCCTTAGGAAACTGATGGGCCAAAGCCATTAATCCTACAGCAATACTCTCATTTATCTTAACAATAATAGATTCATTAGTAGCCGAAATAACTTTAGTTATTCGGTTATTTTGATGATAAACAACAATCACGATTTGCCTGTTATAGATTCATAAAAAACGATATTTTGTTGCGCAATTTTTTCTATGTCAAAAACATCCTCCACCCGTTTTCTTGCATTTTTTCCCATAGTCAAACAAAGGTTTGTATCCTTCAATAGCGCTATTATTCTATTGGCATAAACGGAATGATCTTGTGGATGGACCAGAAAACCACTTTCGCCATCTGTAATTAATTCTTGTGCCCAACCAATAGTAGTGTTCACCACCGGTTTTTGCAAAGCCATCGATTCTATGGTCACCATTCCTAAAGTTTCTGCAAAACTGGGAAACACACAAAGTTGTGCTTTTTTGATATACTCTTGAACGTGTTGATAAGGTATTTTGTTAAGATAGGTCACTTTTTTTAAATCGGCCACATCAAATTGCTGTTCTAATAATTGCCAAGTAGAGGGACTCCCGGTTTGTATATCAGCTGAATCACCCCCAATTAAAACAAGTTGCGCTTCGGGATGTTGGATTCTTACTTTTTTTAGAATTTCAGGAAGTTCAAACACCCCTTTTTTCCTAATTATGGTACCAATATATAAAATCAAACCGTGTTCAAAAACTTCAGGGTTTTTGTTTTGAAATTGATCCAATGCTAAACCATAATGAATGGTTTGTATGACTTTATTGTTGATGCCAAACAATCGCTTTGAAACAGCTCCAGCATAAGTGGTTGGCGCTATAAAGGCTTTAGCCTTTTGAACAGCCAATTTTTCGAACCAAAAATTCTTTGCCTTTTGATGGCGTTTTTCAAGATGACAAAAATAGGTGTCACTACCATGAAACCGAATTACCAATGGCGCTTTCAAACGCATAAAAGCCGTAATTCCAGTCCAATCAGGTGCTTCAAAAGCATCAATTTTTTCAGTAAGTATTTGCGTATTAAGGTAATTCTGGAGGTGTTTTCGATGCCAATACCAACCCATGAATTTGTATTTTCTATTTTTGATCAAATGAATTGTAATTCCATCCTCAGCAAATACAGCATCTTCTTGCTGTCCATAAACAAACACAGAAACTGTGATTTTTTTTTGGGCCAAAGCAACTACTAAATTCTTGATACTGGTACCAATACCTGCAGCATGAGCTACTCTTTCATGAGGATATTCAGGAGTAAGAAAAGCGATATGCATAGTTTATTTATTACAATTATTGATTGAATTTTACATAAACATCTCCAAATTGAGTATTTAAAAACGCATTAGTATTAACTAACTTAATTATTTCGTTATAATCAACCCAATGAGGCAAAGAAAATACTGTATTTTCTGTTATACAATAATTGAACAAAACATTTGAATTTGATAAGTTATTTAAATAAGACAAACAATCTATTAATGCCTCTTTACGCTCAGGAACTGTATATTCCAATGATAGTAC
Organism: Flavobacterium cryoconiti; assembly: GCF_048158645.1. Lineage (NCBI taxonomy): Bacteria > Pseudomonadati > Bacteroidota > Flavobacteriia > Flavobacteriales > Flavobacteriaceae > Flavobacterium > Flavobacterium cryoconiti. The sequence goes on from NZ_JBLNKW010000006.1 coordinate 31,930, forward strand.
ATTTACATTTTGAGAAAGTCCTTTTAACACTTCCAATTCAAAACCCTCAACATCAATTTTAATAAAATCTGGATTCCCGTAGGTTGCTATTAAGTAATCTAAGGTAATCATTTCTATTTTTCGAGTTTTATCCCACTTAATTTTTTTAAATCTTCCACTATTTTTAGTTGAATCAATCCATTCCCTTGAGAATGAAGATAAAATATTAGCATTAGTTGAAATATACATTAATTTGGTTTCAATCTCTTTACCAACACCATTTTGAAGTATTGTTATTTTTTTTCCATATTTTTTCCTTAAATATCTAACACACTCTATCTGTGGTTCAATCGCAATAATTTTTATTTTATCATGTATCAAAGGCTCAATTCTGTTACCATAATTTGCACCAATATCAAAAAAAACGCTATCTGGTTTAAGGAATTGAGCATAAAATTCACGCCTTTGCTCAATAAGAACCTTCTCACTTGAACTTCGAAACCAAGACTTAATAAATTTTATATTATTCATACCAAATACATTTTTCATTAAATTCTTGACTTTCATAGCTTTATTATTTTTTTTTAATTGTTATTACATATTTTTTAAAATTGTCTCAGAGCATTTAAAAGGTTCTTCTCCAAGTTACCTATTTTATAAAATTCTTAATAGGATTACTTTACCTTATATATACCCTTAGCTTCATTAAAAAAATCTTTTAAAATTGTTGCCGTAAATTTTCTTGCTCCGGCATCATTCATATGTCCACAGGAAGAGAAATACTGATCCCCTTCAACAGCTTTTTCATAATTGTGAATTTCAGGATACATTTGATGTACCTTCTCAAAATAATCCAATCCTTTGGTATTAGAACACATAGGTGTCATCACGGCAATCAGGTTAATATGATTCACTTTGCAAAGATGCTTTATTTCTTCGTAATATTTATTATGCAAAGGTTTTAGATGTGTCAGATCATTTTTCATGTTGGCATTTGGATTTTTACCCAATGGATAATAGCCTAAATGATCCAACAAATTAGTTGGTTTTTCTCTGGCAGCATCATACATTTCTCTAAAACCAATTCCGGGTTCAAAAGCGATGTACCTATAAAATGGGATGTAATATAATGCCCAAAAATCAGGTTGCTGGGCAAAATGCGAAGCAATCACTTCAGAATTGTGAATATAAGGCAAAAATTTAGACGCTACACTCTCGGATTCCTTCTCATTGGACAAGTTTAAATCAGCCTCCAGTATGACGTTTTTTATTTCATACTTTCGTTCTATCATTAGTTTCAACAACAAAGAAGCTTCAAATAAATGCCCTCCGCTCATACCATAATTAAAAGCCTTTAATCCTTTGTTTTCAAACATGGGTGCCACAAAATGGTTATTGGCTCTGGAGGATCCTAAAATTACCACATCGTAAATTCTGGCTTTTGAGTTATAAACATAGCCTATTTTTCCCCTATTGGAAGATTCTAAATACACTTTTGTGTATACCAAATCTAATACAACCAACACAAAAAAGGTCAGCAAAAGTATTTTGATTGTAAAAATTAAAAACCGTTTCATACTTAATTTTTATTATTGTTGTTGTTGTTGTTGTTGTTGTTGTTGTTGTTGTTGTTGTTGTTGTTCATTTAGCAATCTGACTGCGTCCGATTTGACATGAGTTATTTGTCACGTCGAGCGCAGTCGAGACGCTCTCACTTTTAAATACTAATCTGAACTTTAGGCTTCGCTCGGTAAAACTTATCGATTTGACAACTCAATAACCCTTCGTCACGTCGAGTCCTCCGTCTTGCTCAGGACAGGCTAAAGTCGAGACGCTTCTTTTTATGGCTCTCGAATGAATCTCGACTGCGCTCGATTTGACAAAAGTATTACATCAGGCTCTCTGTTTTGTCAAGTCGAGCGCATCGAGACGCACTACCCTTCTGTATCTTCACTATTTGGTCTGTATTTATGATGCGTTGCATTTCTGCATTCCGATAAATCTTGTAATTTGTCGAAATTTCCATCAATTAACGCTTGCTTTTTAACCCTACTCCATTTTTTTAATTTCTTTTCAAACTCAATAGCTTGGTTAGGATCTATAAAATCCTGATAAAAAACTAACGTAACCGGTCTTCTACTATGCGTATAGGCTTCTGGATATTTACCTGTATTATGTTCCATAACTCTCCTATCAATATCAGAAGTTACTCCAACATAGAGCGAATCATCATTACAAAGAAGAATATATACATAATAGAATTTCATAGTACTAATTTAATTTTTAATGTAGTATAAATGTGGACTGTACTTCACCTCAATCTCGACTTTAGCCCGTCCTGAGCGAAGCCGAAGGGCTCGATTTGACAAAAACATCATAACACCACTTAGCTGTCACGTCGAAAGTTTATACTGAGCGGAGACGAAGTACAGTCGAGACGCTCAGTACAGTCGATTCCCCCTACTTATATTAAAACTGAAAATAAATAAATTCTTTATAATCAGAATACGTTCCTAACGCCAAAAGAGCCGCTAGACAAAGCACTAATTTTAGGATACTGTATTTTCCTGAAATAGGTTCAATTTTGGTTCTGGCATTCCATTCCACAAGAATAAAAATCAAAACCAACAATACCATTTCATAACTGTATCTTTCATTTTCTAGATATTGTGGTATAAAACTTCGATTAGAAAAAATACGGGCAATATAATCGAAAGCGATTTCAATAGACTTTGCTCTAAAAAATATCCAGGCCAAACAACTTAATCCAAAAGTAGCTACTATATTCCACAGTACTTTTAAGGAGCCTAAATTCCATTGCAGCTGAACGGTTTCGATATTAGAACGGTTTTTATGGAGTAATAATAAAGGTAAAAAGTACAACGCATTAATAAAGCCCCAGGCTATAAAAGTCCAATTAGCGCCATGCCAAAAACCACTTAATAAAAAAATAACAAATACATTTCGCACTTGTTTGAATTTACTCCCTTTGCTTCCTCCCAACGGGATATACACATAATCCCGAAACCATGACGACAGGGATATGTGCCAACGACGCCAAAATTCAGCTATATCTCTGGAGAAATACGGGTAGTTAAAGTTGCGCAATAAATCAATTCCAAATAACTTAGACATTCCCAAAGCCATATCCGAATAACCGGAAAAATCGCCATAAATTTGGAACGCAAAATAAAAGGCGCCAAGAAGTAAGGATAAGGAATTCATGGAAGTATAATGATCAAAAATCGCATTGGCATACGTAGCACAAGTATCAGCAATAACTACTTTCTTTACTAATCCCCAGATAATCTGATACACACCTTCTTTTGCTTTTTCATAATCAAAGGTTCTTTTTATTTTTACTTGAGGCAATAAATGGGTGGCTCTTTCAATAGGACCAGCCACTAAAAGCGGAAAATAACTGACAAACAACGAATAATCAACAAAATTATATTCGGCTTTTATCCTTTTTAAATAGATATCAATGACGTAAGATAAGCCATGAAAAGTATAAAAGGATATTCCCACAGGCAAAACTACATTCAGCAATAAAGGACTGGAATGCAAGCCAAACCCATTTAATAATTCGGAAAAAGAACTGGCAAAAAAATTATAGTATTTGAAAATACCTAAAAACCCAAGGTTGATGCTGATACTCAACCAAAACCAAAATTTTCGAAAACCATCTGTTTTTGCTTTTTCAATTTGAATACCGGTATAATAATCCAAAAACGTAGAGAAAACCAACAAAAACAAAAAACGCCAATCCCAACAGGAATAAAAATAATAACTGGCTATAATGAGTACTGCATTTTGAGTGCTTTTGGTTTTATGAAAAACAAACCAATACAACACGAATACGATGGGCAGAAAAATAGCGAAGGATAGAGAATTGAAAAACATGCTAAATTTTATTTTTATTATTTATTATTTTTTCCACTAAAATTTCAGTGAATTTACTTGCCCCCTTTTCATTCAAATGAAAACAATTAACAAACATCGAATCCTCTTTTATGGCATTAGAAAAATCATATAAATCTGGAATTTTAGTTTTTAATTTTTTTATATAATCTAAATTTTTGGTGTGCTTACAAAAGGGAGCACAAAAGAAGACTATTTTTATATGATTCGCTGTTCCGTATTTTTTTATTTTTTCATAATAGGGACTATATGATGCAATAGAAGCAGGCAAGGAGAAATGACTGTTGTGTTTACCACTATTACCTTGTACTCGTAAAGGGCTATATCCCTTACTTTCTACTACCGCAGTTTTCTTTCCAATGAGATTGGCAAAAACATCTCTAAATCCAATCTTTTGATCGCTCCCGCAATACCTGATAAAAGGAACATAATACATACTGGGGTCTTCTCCTATATAATCAATCAAATAGTTTTTTGTTACTTGACTCTCCTTAATAAATGGGGTCATTTCATAGGGTAAATTAATAGAATGACCCTTAATGTCAAAGATATAATCTACTTGAATAAATACGGTATCAGAGGCAATATTATACCATTTCAAAAGTTGTAATACGTAATAAATATCCCCAAGTTTAGCGGCCTCATACCCTAAATTAACACATTTTTTTTGAGTTTTATTTTCCATAATGAATGGATCAATTCCATTTTCAACTCTTGAAGAACCTAAAAAAATATAATTAACTTTTGTGTTTTTCAGGCTTCTTAAATACTGAAATTTAGTCCTTGGATTCGCATTTTTATAAACAGTGGTGTAGGTCAAATCGAATACCAATAGTAGTATTAGAATTATAGATAAAATCCCTACAATCTGAATTATAAATTTTTTCATAGTAGACTAAAAGTAAAGACTCAAATTTTTATCTTTTTAAGATAGCATCAATACTTTTCCATATATTATCTGAAGCTTGTGTTGGAGTGGTACCAGCCACAATTTCATACCATTTTTTTCCTTCAGGAACATTTGATAATTTTCCTTCTATTATTTGGCTTACCAAATATTCCAACTCTTTTTTATCGGTACAAAATACTGCTGCTTCTGGACTGGGCATACTTCTAAAATGAACATAGTTATAATTTTGTCCGATGTCTCGAATGCCTTTTTTTAATTGGGGCTGCTCGTAATTGAAATAAATACAAGGCTTTTCATGTGCCACAAAATCAAAAACAGTTGAGGAACACACATTGGTCACAAACTCAGAATGGGCACAAACATTATACAATAGGGCTAAATCTTCTTTAGTGGGCAAAATTTCATTCCATTGTTTTCCCATCGGTTTCCAGATAGGGTCTAAAACGGCTATAATATCTGCATTAGCCTCCAGAACGGCATCGTATCGATTGGTCGTGTCAACGGGGCATTTTCTGTAGATAATTCCTAGATTTTTGCCTTTAGTATTTAAACTGCGTACCGCATGAGCTAAATCTTCTAAATAATATTGATCCAAAGGGGAAGTGGTCTCATCATCGCCGGAATAACAAATGTATTTCTTGGCGGTATCTAAATTATTTTGGGCAAAAAACACGTCTCTTTCTTGCAACAATCGGCTATCGTAATGCGGTTCAAATTGTGGGGTACCCGTTACAATAACTTGAGATTCCTGTATGAATGGATAGTACTTTAAAACTTCCCATTTCATTAAATCACTCCAAACAAAATAATAATCCGTTTCCACCACCTGCATCGCCTTAGGCACATTGTCCCAAGAATAGACAAAAGCTACGGTAGGAATTCCTAAATCTTGGGCTGCCAATAAAGCACTTATGGATTGCGTGGCCCGTTGTGTGGTACAAAATACCAAATCCGGTTGATGTTCTTGTAACTGTGCCTTACAATACTGGTATTTTTCGGTCGAACGCTCTAAACTATTAATCCGTTTTCGGATGCGGACAATCCCTTTTTCCGAAGAATTCAATCCTATTAACAACTTCGTATAAAGCGTTATCAAAGTGTTTTTTAAACCAGTGTAGCTAAAAGGAAATTTATAGGTAGGATACACGTCATCCTTAAACTTCTTTTGAGAAACATTCAATTCGATGTGTTTTCGAATGCGGGAATAGATTGGAGTCAACCGATTTATTCTATGGTTCTCAATTTTAACCTCATCATAACCCAACTCCTCTTTTAAAGAAAAAACGGTATTATTCCAATAGACAATTTGATGTCCTTTTTGCTCTCCTAACGCTTTAAATTGAGTAAAGGCAAAATTACGCAACCCCACTCCATCGGGAAAAAAAACAAATATCTTTTTACTCATAAACTATCTTAGAAACGTATGTATAAAAATGTGAAACACAACTTTTAAATAAACCACTATGGACTTAAAGTCCGTAGATTTGGTTTGGCAGACTTAAAGTCTGCAAGGTTAAATCTTTTTAATTTGCCACAGATTAAAAAAATTCACACAGATTAATCAGTGATAATCTTTTTAATCTGTGGCAAAAAATTTTTTAGAAGCTAAAGCGAAATGCACTAAAGTACATAGTTTTAACTATTTCTGTGACCAATAAACTTTACTCCCCTACACTTTTTTATTCTTCAACTTATCTCTTTGCACTTGTTCAATAGGCAAAATATCCATTGATTTAAAAGTCAATGCGCTATGAACTGCGTTTAAGTCTCGTGCTAATTTGCGCAATCCCATAGGTTCTAATGACGCAGCATGATCGGTCCCTTTCCAAGTACGATCAATCGTATAATGCCTTTCAATAATGTTGGCACCCAGCGTGTAGGCTGCTACATCTACCGCAATTCCTAAATGATGTCCGGAAAAACCAATATGTTTTACCGTGTCACCATATTTTTGCTTCAGCAAATTAATGTCTAATAAACACACATCTTCAAAGGGCACTGGATAACCTGAAGTACAATTGTATAAAACTAAGTCTTTATTCCTGCCTTTTTCAACAAAATAATGAACTAAAGTATCTGCTTCGTCTTTAGTCGTCATCCCTGTCGAAATATGAATTTCCCCTTGGTAATGATCACACAACCAACCCAACATTTCAAAATTATTATTACAGGCTGAGGGTATTTTAATAAATTCCGGATGAAGTGAAGCTATCTCTTTGGCCGAGGTGGTATCCCAAACTGAGGTGGAATAGGTAATCCCTATCGATTCACAATACTGCTTAAGTACGGCATGTTGGTTTACATCAAATTCTAAAAATTCCCTGTGCGCACCATAAGTATCCCCATATGAGTTACTGGCATTAGGGTGGGGTGCATTGTATTGCGCCTCAGTCAATAATTCCGTATTGTTTCTTTTTTGAAATTTTACGGCGTCAACATTACAAAATATCTTGGCAATCTTTATCAATTCTTTTGCAATTGCTATATCTCCTTTGTGATTACAGCCAATTTCAGCAATTACATAAGGTTTTTTAAACTCAGTCATATCTTTTATTATACTTTAATACGATTTCACAAACTTCTCTGATAGCTCCGGCTCCGGAAGCAGTACCAAGCACAAAATCAGCATTTAATTTCACGATGGAAGTTGCATTTGCTGGAGCAAAAGACCAACTGGAACTACACATATTAGTCAGATCATTCACATCATCCCCTACATAAGCAACAGCACCAAAACTACTATTTTTAGTGGCAAGAAATTGCTTTAAAAAAGAATATTTATCCTTAACCCCAAAAAACGCCTCTTTAATTTGAAGTTTTACCATACGCTGTGCAACCAGTTTAGAATTTTCAGAAGTCAATGTGATTACTTCAACATTATTTTCTCTTAAAATTTCTAATCCCATACCATCACGCATATCAAACTTTTTGGCCATTTCTCCCGCTTCATCATAATAGACACCTCCATCTGTAAAAACACCATCTACATCCAGCACTAAATATTGAATTTTTTGATTGGTTTTCATAGCTTTTTGTCGCTCCATCAATAGATTTTCAACAATATTCCAGTCAGAAAGGCTGTCAATCTCCATCAAAGTTTCCTCTGGCATTTCTACCAATCCAATAGTACCGCTGACTCTATTTTTAGAGTTTAAAAAAAGTTCTTTTTTAGTTGCATATACTGCTCCATTTTCTATTAACAATCCTTCAAAATCTTGTCTTCTGGGCCTGTTGAACACATCATAATTTTGTGGGGTTCCATCACTGTTCCATGTAAAACGATGCGTTTTTACCACACTAAGTGCTGTATCAAATTTTTCTGTGGTGATTTTATCCAATACTTTATTGATATCAGCCGCCAATGTCAAAGGAGAAGTCGCTTGAAGCAAACATAAAACAGCATACTCATGATTAATTTTCTCAGAAAACTCCATCATGGTACTCTCCGTAGAAGCAGTATCATTGGCATTTTCTTCGTTACGCAACAAGGCAAATACCTTATTGGTCCAGGAATATTCCCGTTCTACATAACGAATGATTTCCGTATCGTTTGTAAATACATAAACGGCATCCAAATCAGAAAAAATAGCTTCAGTGAGCACCCAAGAAAAAAGTGGCCGACCCACCATTTTCTTTTTATTTTTCCCCGGAATTCCTTTAGAATCTTTGCGTAGTGGAATAACTCCTATTTTCATCTTGTTGCTATTTTAGACTTTAGTAAAAATAGTTTTATTTGTTGAATCTATAATGTAATTTAGTTATTCCATTTTAAAATAATTTTATTTCCGAAATCAATCCCAAAAACTTCAATATATTTATAGCTTTTTTTGACAGTTTGTATGTGGATATTCAAATAAAAAGTGGAGATTTAGTTAAGCGACATTTTTGAATTTAAATTAGTTGTTATATCGTCAATGTTTTATAATTTAAAGCTACATCCAAGCTGCTTATTATTGTTAATCATACAAGATATAGCATTTTACTTAAATATCTTTGGCAAGGGAATGTTAACTATTGTAGTGTTTACTATTTTTATCAAATATTTCCCAGTCTACAATTTCAAAAAAATATAAAATCGAATATCACATTATTAAAAATTAAACAAAAAGGAATGATTAAAACTGAAAGAATTAATTACACATTATTAAATAATTCATTCAAAGAAAAAGAACTAATTTATCCTCTTACCAAAAGAGGCTTTTTTTCTGAAATTAATAATCTCACACAAGCAATACTCTATTGTTTAGAAGAAAAAATAAATCTTAAAATATGCTCAAAAAACTGGGTAAGTGGTAATTGGTCTGATTATTTCAAACCAGTTTTTAATGAATATACTGGCGTTATACCTGTACCAAATGATGTTTTTATTATTTCACGATTAGATAAAATTTGGCTCTATTATCATAAAAGGATAATAAAAAGGAATGTATTACAAAATGATGTATGGAATAAAATGCATCATGAAAATTTCACAAACAAAACATTTCATTTTCCAGAATTAGGTATAGAAGGAAATATTTTGCAAGCCAAAAAAAAGATTTATGAAATAATTATTAATTATAATGATATTACCATTAAAACAATAAAGGATAATTATGAAACTCACAAGGAGTTTGTCTCAAAAAGTTGTGGCATCCATATAAGAAGAGGTGACAAGGTCTTTAACAAAAGAAAAGAAGCGGAATTTATTGGCATTAATCATTACATCCATAAAGCATTAAACATAGATCCAAACAACACTAAATTCACAATTTGCACTGATGATTATACTGTGGTAGATGAATTGCGTCTTGAATATCCTAACTTTATATTCTTAACTTTCTGCGATAAAGAGAAAAAAGGTTACGACCAAAAGAATTATAATAACTTGCAAAGCAAAAAAAAGAAAAGTGATGAAGTTATCAGTATTTTATTGGATTCCCAAATATTGATTAATTCAAGATACTTTATAGGAACTTATACTAGTAATGTATCAAGATATGTTGCTATAGTTAGAAACAATATTGATTGTTATAGTATGGACGATAACCTTAATTCACATTAATATGTTATAACTAGATATTTACTTTATTATTTAATCTCTTTATTAAGTACTCTCCAGCTCTTTGCCCTTTTAATTCAATAGCTTTATAAGTAAATTGTGAAACCAAGTACGATAAAAAAAGAACTAATACAAACATTATCATAAAAACAAAATTGTTGTTAATTAGCTTTTTTGGTAATACTAAATAAATATTTAAAAATTTTAAGAAACCATTAAATAAATAACTAATAAAATTAATCACTAAGAAATGGTTCAAATACAAGCTAAAGCTTATTTGACCAAATTTCAATATAATCTTATTTAAAACTAATTTGTTTTTTGTACTATAAATGCCAATTGTAAAAAAAACAAATATAATTGATACAATATATTCACTATTTAGTTTAAACCAATTCGTTACAATATCAGGTTTCCAAAAGCAAAATAAAAAATAAAAACACATCGAACTAGTCAAAAATAAATAGCCGATAAATATATTAAACTGTATTTCTTTATGTATGTAATATAGAATTATACCAAGAATAAATATTGGTAATTGATTGGGTAACCAATAATAGAATACACTAGCATCTAAATCATTCCAAAAAGCATTAATATAACTTGCTATAACTGAAATTTGATATTGATTAATAAATATAGAAAAAAGCAATGTTATTATAAAAACAACAAATGTTTTTTTCAAGGAGTTACATATTTTAATCAACAATGGTAGTGTGAAGTAAAATAGCATTTCAATGCCAACAGACCATCCTCCACGAGGTATATCGTTTATAGCGGGTAAATAAATACCATTGGTAAAAGTAAAGTTCGCTAACAGATTTATAAAACTTACACTATTACCTTTTAAAATAATTTTATAAAACACATATATTAATCCTGCACTATAATAATAGGGAGCAATTCTAAATACTCGTCGTATAAAAAAATTTCTAATAATATTTGCTGAATTATAATTTAGCCTATTATTATAAGACTTAAAAAGTGTAAAACTACTCATTATGAAAAATAATTGAACTCCTAAATATCCGGAATCCGCAATTTTTTTAATAAATGAATCCACATAAAAAGTTTGTGAACTATGGATAAGAATTACAAGCAAAATTGCATAACCACGCAATGCATCAACCCAATCGTATTTTTCTACTATATTAATTTCCTTATTCAATGCAGTTTTCAATTCTAAATTTTTTAATGTATTATAAAAAATTGTTACTTTAATTAAAACTTCCTATTGATCTTCCTTTTTAACTTACACCATTCTTTTTCCAGTTTTACAGACACGGGATAGTTATCAAAATAATCATTCTTGCATTTAAAAGAAACAAACTCTTTAGTAGCGAAAAGATTATTCCCTCTAATCGCTTCTAATGTCTTTATGTTATCGTATAAAAAAGGGAACAATTGATATTTATTCAAAACCAAATTTCTGGCCGTTATTATCGCTTCTATATTCTCTTCCCATTTTTTAGACGATACAATTTCTTTTAAAAATAAAGCAATATGTTTATCTTTTGGATCGATTTGAATAAAAGAATTTTTAGGAAAATAGTTTTCAATTGCAGTACAACCAAAATAAATTGGCATCGTGTAACTCAAAAAACAATCCATGATTTTCTCGGTCCAATAATACTCATTTTGAAAATTTTCATAGGCTATAGCATATTTTGAATGCTGCAGGACTTCCCATTTATCTGCAATAGGTTTAATTCCTCTTCCATACAAGTCTACAAAAGGCAATCCTTTGATACTATCCAAAAAATCCATTCTGATGTGGTGCCCTTTTGAATTGCGTTGGTCACTGGTTATCCAAACTATTTTATCCTCCTTTATTAAATCGTCTTGTTTTAGATCCATCAAAAAATCATAATCTTTATCAACATGCCAGGGCAATGCACCATGAGATAAAACATTATTTTTTTTAATATCCAATTGATTATAAATTACGGCAACTTTTTTATTGGCATATTGACGGTATTTAGAAACTTCATTTGGTGGTTCTAAACAAACACTTAAAATATTATTTGGATTTACCTTAATCGAAAAATCTACTTTTGGATAATCAAGTATCACTAAATAATCACATTCCTCAACAGCGGCTTCAGTAAAAGTAAAATCCTTCCACTGCATAGAACAATTGGGTGTTTGCCTTTTTAAATCTGGATAGTTATAATAGCGCTCAATCTTAATTAACATAATGGATTCAGTTAAACAATGAATTAATAGTTAAATATTTTTATTTAATACTTTATTCCTCGCAAATTATTCATTTTTTGTAATGTACTTTGCTGTACCGGTTTTCTATATTTTATGACTTGAGAAAACTCTTTTAAGGCACAAAAAAGGGATTTCCAAAACAACTGAAAGTAGGTTCGATTAGCTAATCCATATTTTTTAAAATTATGAAATAATAATTTGACAATTTTTAAAAATGGATTCGGAAAATAAACAAGGTAATAATAGATGGTATTTTTGAGTTGCTTTTCGAATCGAAAGTAATTCCTGCCCTGCCCTAACCGTTTCTTTTTGTCCACTCTATGATTAACAACAATTGTATTATCGTAGTAAATTTCATAACCTAAATCTAATACTTCAATACCCAAACAAGACTCCTCTCCATAAATATCCATCCAAACTGGAAATCCATTAGTTTGATTATACACCTCTTTTCTGACGGCAAACCCGCAACCTACAAAATCATTAGTAAAATAGCGCTCTACTTTAGGTGCTGCTTTTTGCAAAGCTTCTTGGTCGTTTAAAAAAACACCCCGTACTTCTTGGAAAGCAATAATTCCTGTTTGTTTGTCTCTACTGAATACGCTTTGTGTTTGAGCAATAAAATCAGGACTTAAAGGATGAGCGTCATCATCTAAGCCTATAAATACAGTTCCTTTCGCTTTTTTATACAACGCATTTCTAGCAGGGGACGCGCCTAAGCTAATTGCAGAACATTCCCAGTGCACCCAAGGATATTGGTCAACTAAAGATGATGTTTGTATACAACCATCGATAAAAACCAATACCTCATGTAGCGATAAATCAAGTAAACAATATAATTTATCCAAAGTAATTACTAATTCCTCTGGTCTGTTTCTAGTTACGATAAGTACTGTTATTTCCATTTTATTGGTTTAGAAAAACATCTTGGTAGATTTGAACAATTTCTTTTTTTAGATATGATCTATTATACTTTTTCTGTATAAAATTCACGTTATGTTCTTGTGCTCTAATTCTTAATTCTGGATTATTTATTGCTTTTTCAATCAAAACAGCTATTGCGGCGCCATCTAATGGGTCAGTTATTAAGTACCCATTAACTCCATGTGAAATAACTTCTTCAGAAGCGTTTCCGGGATTAGATTGTATTGGAAAAGCGCCCATACCCATACTTTCTAATAAAGTATTCGGCATACCATCTGAGATATTATTGGAAATATGAATACATGTTACCCCCATTACTTTTAATAAATCTTCATTAGCAATAAAAATTGCTCTAGGGTATATTTTTAATTTTAAATTATCAAAAAAAGCACTCTTTTTTATTTTTTCAATGATAATTTCATCTGCACTATAAATAACGATTTCAAAATTTTGCAACAAAGTTATTGGAACTAATTGCAATGCTTCTATTACTTTAGATGCTTTACAACCAAAACTCTCATATCCCTTTACAAGAATTATATTTCTCTTTTTTTCGGTTTGTATAAACTCCGGAGAGAATGTAACACCTCCGTTACCAGGAAAAACTCCTATAAATTTATTTTTAAAACCATTTCGAACAGCAATCCTGTAATCCCTTTTACAATCCGTAATTAAATAATCTACCCTTTCTAAAAAAAGGGCAACCTGTATCTTTTGAATTCCATGCTCTTTAAAATAAAACATATCACTGCCCCATGAAGAATAAATAAAGCTTATTTTCTTATGCTTATTCATAACATTTAAAATAGGTAACCCTGATAGATTCATTTCAAAACAATGCACTATATCTGGCTGTATTTCATTTATTTTTTGTTCAAAAACGGAAGCCAAATCAAATTCATTATACTTTTGAAAATAGGAATATATTTTAGGAACACTGGATTTTATTCTATTTCGAAAAGGAAAAACCCATTTTAATTTCCAACCTTTGATTTGCCTTACCCAACTGATTTTAGCTACTACTGAACCTCCATCCGAAATATCAAACCAAAATACCTCATAACCGGAATCCTTCAACTGGTTAACCCATTGAAAAAAATGATGATTCGGTATGGCAACCATAAGGATTTTCATATCAATTTAATGTTCTTAAGAATTTTATATTAAATTTAGGCAAAACTTTTAAAAACGGAATAAAAGTAAAATTTAATGAATTGGGTTTTTTTATTCGTTGTTTTTAAAATACGCAGAAACAATTGAAACCCTTCAAAATAAGTTTTTTCTCTATTATAACAGGTCATCAAATCTTTCCTTCTATTTATAATGCTTAAAGCAACAATTTCTTTTTTATGTTTAAATTTTTCATCCCAATAAACCTGTTCTAAAATGGTGATAAGATCTTCGATGAAAGTACTATTTTTTTTCATATACGCTGAGGAAACACCAATACCTATTCTATATACTGCCGTGATATCATCTAGGAAATGAATTTTACCTCCATCTTTTATAACCCACAAATAAGTTTGCCAATCTCCAAAAGGAAAATTAATAATCCAGGAGGGAATACTATTTTCTTTGCTTTGAACATTCCTAAATAAGGCTGTAACCGAATGAATAAAATTATCAAAGATCAAATCGTCAAAATCCAGATGTTTTTTATTTAAGTTGTAGTTATAATCAACAGACTTACCATCAGGATACAGTCTTTTTACTGCGGTATATACTATCGAATAATCTGGGTTTTTTTCTAGAAAATCAACTTGCTTTTGTAATTTGTATGCGTCAATCCAATAATCATCTCCATCACAAATGGCTATATAATCACCATCACATGCTGCTATAGTTCGCACATAATTAGCTATGAGACCAATGTTTTTTTTAAGACTGGGCATTAACTTTATTCTATCACCATATTCACTGGCATATTTTTCACAAATAACTCGGGTAGCATCAGTACTACAATCTTCACCGATAACCAATTGAAAAGGAAAATTTGTTTCCTGCATCAATATACTTTCTATAGTTTGAGCTATAAATTCCTCTTGATTGTATGTAAGTATAAAAACACTAACGGTAATAGAACTCATTAAAACAGTATTAAACAATAGATTAGTAATTATATTTATCAAAAACTGAAAATCCAAAAAATGTTTTACAAAAAATATCGATAACATATTTTTTATTACTCAATTTCCCTACAAAGGCGTTGTTCTCAGAATAAAGTTTACAAAAATAATATCGATATTCTTTGCTGTACTTTTTTAGAATATAATCCCTAGTATCTATAGCCATTTCATTTGTAAAAGATCGAATCATTGAATTTTCAACAACATAATATCTAAAAGCTATTTTTTGCAAGTGAAAAAAATTAACGTTTAATCTCCCAAAAGCTAACCATAATTCCCAATCTTCAAGACCTTCATGGGGTAAATTTTCATCATATCCACCAGCTTTTTCCCACAAGGTTTTTTTATAAATGGCACAAGCATCAATATAATTATCAACTAACATTTTCTCAAAATTATACTCCCCTATTTTCCAAAGTCCTTTTTTTAAACCAAAATATTCTGCATCACCATGAACCACATCTATTTGTCGGTTTTTCTCAAAAACTGCAATTGCATCTTGAGTAAAATCATGTACCAATTGATTATCTGAATCTAATGGTAAAATATAAGTTCCATTTGATTTAGATATACCTAAATTTCTAGTTTTAGTTAAACCTTCATTTTCTTTGGTGTAATAGATAAAACGTCTATCTTTTTTAACCCATCTTAATGCTATTTGTTCAGTGGCGTCAGTCGAACCATCGTTCACAATTATGGCTTCCCACTCTTGAAAATCTTGATTAAAGACAGACTCTAATGTAGTTTCCAAAGTAGATTCTGAATTAAAACATGGAACTATTATACTAATTACAACAGACATACAAATTGATTTTTATTGTTTAATTGTATTTATATGTATTTTCTATTTAATCCAATTGTTAATTCTCCCGATTCAAATATGAAAAAATCATACTGCAATAATATTAAATAAATTGACTCTCTTACATCAAATTCATCATGAATCTCAATTGCTATTATTTTTACATTATTTAAAAAAGACAAGTCATTTTTCGTATCAAAAATAAATCTTTCCGCACCTTCTATATCAATTTTTAATAATGTTATCGTTTTTATATTATTTTGAAGAATAATTTCATTAATAGTAATGCCTTCAACTAAACCTTTTGGATCTTCTTCAACTGAAATGGCCCAATCTTTTCTACTTCTAAAATTATTATGCAAATTATACCTTAGATTTTCTTTTCCAGTTAATGCTCTTCTATATATTTTTATAGAACATTTATTTTTAATAAACTGAATATTTTGTTTTAAAATACTTATATTGTCTAAAGATGGTTCTATGCAATAAACATCTGAAAAAACTCCTTCATTTATAAAATAATTAGTTGTAAATCCAACATTTGCTCCCGCATCTATAAGTATATTGTTACTGTTATTAAATTTGGGGTTGCTTTTTAATATTGAAACAATTAATTTATATTCTTCAAAATTAAAAATTTGCACAAACACCTCATAATCACTATGATTTTGATTTCTCAAAAACAATTTAACACCATTAAGTAACTCTATTTCATATTTATCTTGTATTAAGACAAAATTTTTTATTAAAATATTTGAACGTAATTTATTTTCAAAAAGTTGAGTTTCTGATATTCTTTTTGGAAATAATAATCTAAATATTTTTCTAGCTTTTTTAAATTTCATTTTTTTATACTCTAATAAATATAATATGCTCTGGTTAAATACTAATTTCTAATTAATCTTTTTTATTATTTAAATATCGTAACACCTTTTTCTATTAAATATTAAGGCAAATAACTAAATACTATCGAAATCATAAGAGACACTATTATTAGTTTTAGTCATTTATAATGATTTCTTTAAAACTTACTTGGCTTATTAGAAATAAACTTTAGTAAATACAAAAATCGTAATAGTGTATACCACAAATCTACTGTAGCATATTTTATTAAGTGAAAAATTCCCAATAACAATCCCTTGAAAGCATTCACAAAACTAATCTCCTGATGCCACAACTGATAATTACCCACCACATCGTTCTTGAATCTAAAAAACAATTGCTTACGGGTTCTCTTGATTTCATAACTAAAAATGGATTCCACAAAATCAATTTCATATCCTTCTTTCAAAACTCTGGTAGTCCATTCCTTGTCTTCAAAAGTAGCCACATCCTCTCTAAAAGGATATTTTTTCCAAATTTCTTTGCTAAAAGCCGAACCGGAAAAAATTAATCCCGATTTATTAGGATCAATTGTTGCTGGAATTTTATTAATGAAATTTTTATAATCATTAGGACTATGAAGGCATCGCAAGCCTGCTAAATTAGCATTATCATCAAATTTTTTTTGTATTAATTTAAAAAAATCATGGCTCACTGGATAGGAATGCGCACTAAAAATAACTACTATAGGGAATCGAGCTTCTCTAGCGCATACGTTAGCACTTCCGCCAAAACTAAAATTTTCGATACTAACAAACTGTGCTTCAAACTGTTCCGTAATTTTCTTACTAGAATCAGTTGACAAATTATCGACAACAATAATTTCTGCAACATCTTTTGCGTACCTTTCTGTCAAATTTTTCAATAAAAAAGAAAGGGCTACAGATTGATTTTTATTTCTGATAACAACTGAAATCATGGCTTTACTTTTGGATAGAAAAACAGTTTTGAAATAATTTTAAAAGGCTTCGTGATCATTTTACCTATTTTATATTCTAATGAGTTTTTTATTTCCATTTTACTAGTCCTATGCTCATTTAACTCAAAAAAAAGAACGCTCATACAATTATCAAAATCTTGAATATATAATTCTTTATGTTTTTTATGAATATATTCTCTAGAGGTTTCAAAGTGATTAGTTATTGTCTCTATCTGTCTTGATCTTTTTGCCTTTCTGTAGAAAAACAAAAATTCTTCTATAATTTTATAATTCCAACCTCGCTTAGTAACTGCTATCCAAAATTCCCAATCTTCAAAGCCTTTTTTCATAGATTCATCATAACCCCCAACTTCTTTCCAACACTTTTTTCGGTACAATGAAGTCGCTATTAATTGATTAACATATAATAAATATATCCAATTTGTCCCTCTTGGTTTCAAATTGAATGATGTTTCCTTAATGTTCTCACTAAAAAACTTAGTATAACAGGAAACAACTCCCAAAGATTCATCATCTAATAACTCTGGAACTAACTTTTCTAAAAAAACACTACTAATGCAATCATCAGCATCTAATGGAAGGATAAAATCTCCCTCACTAATTTGTATTCCAGCATTTCTAGCACTTGATGGCCCTCCATTTTCCTTGTACAAATATTTGAATCGACTATCCTTATCACACCATAGACGAGCTATTATTTCCGTATCATCCGGACTTCCGTCATTGACAATAATACATTCCCAATTTTGATAAGTTTGATCATAAACAGATTGCAACGAGTTCTTCAAAAAATGTGCTTGATTAAAGCAAGGAACAATAATAGATACCTTTGGTGTATTCATTTTGTCAACTTATTTTTAATAACATTAAAAACCCTTAAGGGGTTCATTAATACCGTTCCTAACCTGTAGTTTGATGAGTTTTTAATTATTCTATTTTTATTTCTCAATTTACAATTTTCTTCTATTAATTGGAGTGCAAATAATTCGTAGTTGTTATAAAAAACTTCTTTGTGCTTTAAAAAGATGTACTCTCTTAATTCAAAATCAAAATTATTCAATGCAATTATGTCTCTTGATATAGTTTTAACTCTGTAATTAAAAAGTACTTCTTTAATGATTTGCATTTCCCATTTATTGCTCAAAATCCCAATCCAAAAATCCCAATCTTCATAGCCTTTAGTCATTTTTTCATCATAGCCTAAAACTTCCTCCCAACATTTCTTTCGATACATTGAAGTACCTAATCCATTATTTTTGAAAAGAAAGTTTTCTATATTTCCTCCTAGTGGCTTAATTAATTCATTATTTCTTTCTTTGTTTCCAAAAATCTTATACCAGCAACCAACTATCCCCACATCAGGATTGCTTTTTAAAATATTCACTGCTTTTTCAATAAAACTGGGTTCAAAATAATCATCGGCATCCAAATTTAAAATATAATCAGTCGTTGTTAAACGAATCGCATTGTTACGAGTTTTGCATACTCCCTGATTTTTCTGAAAAATTAGTTCTAAATTTTCGACTACAATTTTTTTTAAAACAGTTTTAGTGGCCTCATCTGAACCGTCATCTATTACAATAATTTTGTCAGGCTTTACCGTTTGATTGACAATGGAGTTAATGGCTTGCTCAATATAAGCTCCATCGTTATAACAAGGAATGATTACGGTAACGTTACTGGAGAGATTCATTGAAAAATTAATTTAAAGCTATAATATATAAAAGTAGCATACCTATTATACTATCTGAAAATAAATGGAAATATTTTTTTTCTAAGTCGAACAATGGGAAAATATTTCACAATTAAATAAGTGAATATCAATTTTTTACTATTTTTAAATAAAAAAAACCAATATTGCATATCCTGAACTAATGTTTTATTTTGTTTAAATCGCAACAGCCAAATCCATTTTAATAAAAGATCATTTTTTGAAATGGGTAATTTAACTTTGTTACTCCAAAATAATACTGATTCATACATTTTTATTATGTACTTTTTATATAAATCTTGCTGATCAAAAACATTGTTGTCATGAATTCCTCTTATCGCTACTGGTTGACCTATTAAACCCGTTTCTAATTGACATTTCAAAGCCATTTTCCAAAAAACATCGGTATCCTCAGCAACGACTAACGATTCATTAAAAAGACCGATAGTATCAAAAACTGATTTTTTCACTGTTAATCCATCAATTTGAAAATGACCGTATTTCCCAGACAATAAAGCTTCAAAAAGAAAATCGGGTTTTATTTTTTGGTTTACCGTGTACAATTGATGCGTTTGTAATTCCTGAGCTGTTCCAACTCTATAAAAATGAAATCCCACCGCATTATAAACCCCATCACAGTTTTTATTTTCTTGAAATACTTTGATATCATTTGCAAATCGATTAGGTAAAAAATAATCATCGGCATCCAGAAAAGCAATAAAATTACCCGTTGCTTTTTGAATTCCTAAATTTCTGCTGGCAGAACGTCCTTTATTCGATTTATTTTGATGATGATAAATTTTGAGTACTGGATTTTGTAGTTGCAATTGATCCAAAAGCAATCCTGTTCCATCAGTGCTGCCATCATTTACTATCACAATTTCGGTCACTTCAGGTTGTGCAATTACGGAGGCTATCGTTTTCTCGATAAAGCGCTCGCAATTGTAAACAGGAATAATAACCGAAAGGTTAAAATGGTTCTCCATAATAATCTTAAAATTTATCTAACAAGCCTAACCTAATTAACCAATCAATTTTTCGTGATTGTCGCAGATTTTTGATGATTCTTTTTAAAGCGAAATTCTCTTTCAAATCATTCATAAGTACTGGAAATTCCGTTTGTAAAACTTGAGTTCTTTCGGCTTCTATAATAGATTGATTTTCTGGTAACGAACTTATTCCATCTTTGTAAAAAGTCGAAAAAACAGCATCTACCTTTCGGTAAGTGACGTTGTGTTTTAGTATAGCCTGTATCAATAATTTCCAATCAGCCACTATTTTTAAACTTTCGTCATAATACCCCACTCTCTCAAATACGGATTGGTGTATAAATGTACATTGATGACAAGGTAAATTGTTATGCAAATAAGAAAACGACATTGATGCAGGATTCTCTAATACATATGAGCTTCCGTTATCTATAACATCAATATTAAAATAAATAACACCATCATTTATAAGATGCTTTTGGACTTTTTGTAATGAAAAAGTATCAATAAAATGATCTCCACTATTCAAAAAAAGTAAATATTCTCCAGTAGCCTTTGCAATCCCTTTGTTCATCGCATTGTAAATCCCTTTATCAGGTTCACTAACCCAATACGCAATTTTATTGGTTTGACTTTCCAGATATTCTTTGCTACTATCTGTTGAACCACCATCAATAACAATGTACTCGAATTCTTGCCATGTTTGGTTCGCGACACTTTCTAGGGTTTTTTGCAGACCAAGAAGGTTATTGTAGTTGATGGTTATAATCGAGAGTTTCTTGTTCATTTTTAATTAAAGGCTAATTATTATTTGTCAACATCTTTAACTTTAAAGCAAACTGTTTTATATTTTCAATATATGCTAAATCATACTTTAATTTACATATTGGGTTGTTTATTACTTCAACCATTTTTTGAACTAATTCGTTATAATTGTTTGGAGAAAAAAAATAGCCTTTATCGCCTAACTGTTCTTGATGGACAGCAATATTTGAAACGATTAAAGTTTGATTTAGCGCTTTTGCATCTTCAACTACAGTACTCCACCCTTCAAACAAAGAAGGTTGAATAACTGCTTGCGCATTTTTCATCAAAACAAGTTGATCTATCCTATCTATAAAACCTAAAAACAGTATTTCATTTTCTAATTTATAGTCTATAACTTTTTGCTTTAAATTAGTAGTATATTCAGGATTCCTGTAATCATACTCTTTACCTGTAAAAACAACTTTTACAGCAACCCCATTATTCTTTAAAATCTTAACCGCTTCTATTATGGAAATATGATTTTTATGTTGCCAAAACTGATTCGGCGAGAAAAAATAATCTCCTGTAATCCCGTATTTTTCTTTAACTATTTTTAGGTCTCCCTTCATTAAATCCGGATGTACAACTGCAAACTGAAGCACTTTTTTTTCGTTTTTTGAATCGGGGTAAAACGTATTAAAATCATTTAAAGCCGATTGGCTACTAAAAACAATTTTATGATTTAACTGAATCATATTAAGATACCTGCAATGACGCATTTTCATTTCTTCTTCTGAAAAAAAATCAGGAAGAAATTTTTCTTGTAAATCAGGTATCCAAAACACTAAATCATTTATATGCTTCAAATGATTTGGAACATCAAAAAGTGGAAATAACCATTCTAATTGCATTTTTTTTAAAATTAGTTTCTTTTTTACAATTCTAAAAGAAACCCTATTAATAAATGTTTCCATTTTATTATAGTGAATACTATCGCTTATAAATTTCATTTTTGGATATCCGGTAACTTTTTTTAATTCCTCGAAAGCTCGTTTATCACTGGTTAAAATATGCAATTGAATTTGTTCTCTTTTGGGAAGGTAGTTTAGCGAACGAATCAAATTCTGGATATAATAGGCACCACCAATCCAATCTTCATTGTAACTGTAAATAATCCCTACTCGTTTTCCCTGAGCCATGCTACATATTTTTTTAGTCCCAAATGTAAATTAAATTGAGGTTGAAACCCTTTCCCTTTTAGAATTTCCATATCAGCAAGCCAATTATTTGGATCTCCTACTTTGACTTCTTCATTAAACACTATTTCCTTATTGGAAGAAAATAACTTGAAAAAAACTTGTGCCGCCTCAGCAATTGTAGTACCAACATTACTGGCAACATTATAGATAGAACCTTGAAAAGTTGAATGTTCAATTACTAAATCAATAATTTGCAGTAAATCATCAATGTAAATAAAATCCCTAGTTTCATTTCCTGTTCCAAAAAGTGAAATTACATCACTTTGAAGAGATTTCTGGTATAAGTCCCAAAACAATTGTTTTTTTAACCCTGGTCCATAAGCAGAAAAAACACGCAAACTACAAGTATTTAAACCAAAGAATTTATGGTACTCCGTAAGCAACAACTCACTTTGAAGTTTGTGAAAACCATAAGGAGAAAATGGTTTACAAGGTGTGTTTTCAGTAATAGGTAATATTTTTGGATTGCCATATACAGCTGCGCTCGAAAAATTGATAAACTTACATTCAGGATTATAATCCCGAATAGCTACTAATATTTTTTGAACATTAACCACATTGAGTTCAAAATCTTTGGATGGATTCTCAAACGAAAAACCCACATGAGCAGAACCCGAAGCATTAATACAAACATCAAATTGATGTTCTTGAAATAGTATGGAATAATCCGAATTCTGACGATTGATTTTATAAAAATTCTCATCCGATGATTCGTTGACATCGGCTTGCCATACTTCGAACTTTTTAGACTCAAAATATGCTACACAATGACTTCCTATAAATCCTCTGGAACCTATGATTAAAATTTTCATTTTGTTTTAATAAATTTCACACAGCAAATTGCTCTACTATGAGCTGCAAAATCATCTTTTTTCCCAATTTGAGTATGAGGATTAAATGATTCCGAATCATTACAATCCTCTTGTGCTGCTATAACCCAGCCTTCTGACAAATATTTAAAAAAAGTCAATTCATATTCCCCTAAACGGTCCATTTTTTCAATAATTTTTTTTACCATTTCATTATCAAACTGTTGAAAAAAACCGTGATTTTCAAACTTACCGTAAGGGAATGTCAATAATAATTGTCCATTAGTTTTTAATACTCTCAATAATTCATCAATTACTTTTAGATATTCATAGCTTTTATTTGTAACTACGTCCAAAGTTGATTTTAAATCATATCCATATATCGAATTGTCCATATCAATATGTTCAATCGTAGATTGACAAACAATTTCTTCAAAAAAATCATTCTTAAAAGGTAATTCTCTTAAATCACCGTAGACATAAGATATTTTTTTTTCGTTATAGTTCTTGCCTTCTGGATAAAAGGTATAAATATACTTTTCTTTGTTTTCGATTAATTCATTACTCAATAAATAATCAAAATTGAATGTTGAACCCGCATCTAAAAAAATAGTTTTGTCTTTTTGAATATTTGCAAAAATCCAAGGATACTCTACAATTCTTTCATCTAAGCGGAAACCATAATTATCAGGCACGGTTCTATTTTTAAATGATTTTAAAACGGAATCATCATTTATAAATTTAGTAATCGATTCTATTTTATGTTCATAATACCCTTCAGACCAAGGAATTTGACCATTATTAAAAAAATTTTCGTTTTTTAATTCTTGATACTTTTTTTCTTTCTTAATATCTTGATTTAAATAATATCGATGTATTTTTTTGATTATTTTTTTGAGCATTATCTTTTAATTATTTAATTCCCATTCACAGTTAACAATTACGCAGCCATAATCTGCGGTTCCATAAATATGAAAGTCACTTCCAGTTTCGACAATCTGAAAAGACAAACAGTTTTCTTGAAAATCTAACAACTCTATGTTAGGAATATGCAAGCCAAAAGTTAATGAATAATTATTTGGAACTAAAAAACTTTTGGGAAGCAAAGTTGTGAAATCAAATAAATCATTTTTATTTAAATAATCTTTAACCTTAACTTCTGAAGTAAAAACAATTTGATCATTTTTATCTATAACTCTAAAACTTAAGTGAGAATTCAGATGTTTCTTGACAACTTTCACTTTAATTTTTACAGTAATAGCTTCATCAAAACCAAACTCAGTTCGATTTTCATTCATTTTATCAACTAAAGATAAACCAACAAATCCTGATTCTATTACATCCTTATTTATATAATTCCCTCTGTAGCCTTCATATTGATTGGATTGCAAATAATAATCAATTCCATCATCTGTTTTACCCTCAAAAACAATATTTCCGTTTTCCATCATGATGGTTTTGGTACACAACTGCTTAATAGCCGCCATATTATGACTCACAAACAAAACAGTTCGTCCACCACTACGTGAAATATCCTGCATCTTACCAATAGCTTTCTTCTGGAACTCGGCATCACCTACCGCTAATACTTCATCGATAATCAAAATTTCAGGCTCTAGAAATGCAGCTACAGCAAAAGCCAAACGCACATACATCCCACTACTGTAACGCTTTACTGGTGTATCAATATAGCGCTGACAACCGGAGAAATCTATGATTTCATCTAGTTTTGAGGTGATTTCTTTTTTGGTCATTCCCAAGATAGCCCCATTCAGGTAAATATTTTCTCTACCCGTCATTTCACCGTTAAATCCGGTACCCACTTCAAGCAATGAGGCTACACGCCCTCCAAACTTTATACTTCCTGTAGTAGGTGCCGTAACGCGTGATAGTATCTTTAATAAAGTAGATTTCCCTGCTCCATTTTTCCCAATAATTCCTATCACCTCACCACGTTCCACCTCAAAATTAATATCCTGCAAAGCCCAAACATAATCGCTAGTTCCTTTGGTACTGCGGTCATTAGTATCGCCAATTTTTAGATAAGGATCTTCTTTACCACGCATTTGATGCCACCACCGATTTAAATCGTGACTTAGCGTTCCGGTACCCACTTGACCCAAGCGGTATTGCTTAGAAATATTTTCGGCTTTTAATATTATGTCTTTACTCATATTGGGGTTGTGAGTTATGGATTCTATGGTATTGATTTTTGAAATTAATATTGCCATTGATTTTTGCTATACCGTATCAATAAAACTTTTTTCGGTATGATTGAATAACACAATTCCAATTAATAAAACAACTATTGTACTTATAAAGGTATAAAACATTCCCCATACAGGTAATTCCCCTACACCTAGCAGCATATAACGTGTTGTTTCAATGCAATAAGCCAGCGGATTGTATTTGACAATCCAAGCATAGTCTGGCATTTTCTCTTGAATTAAATTCATAGGATAAACTACCGCAGAAACATACATCAATAACTGCACTCCAAAACCTATTAAATAAGTCAAATCCCTATATTTAGTAACCAAAGCAGAAATAATCATTCCCAAGCCCAAACCTAATATTCCCATTAATACAATAATAAATGGAAAAAATACGGTCGCTCCAGTAAAATAAATAGAAGCGCCTTTAGAATAATAATAGATATAAAAAGCCAAAAAGATCAACAGTTGAATAACAAACTTAATCAAGTTAGAAATCACAACGGTTAAGGGGGCAATGATACGTGGAAAATAGACTTTGCCAAAAATCCCGGCATTATTACCAAACGTATTTGAAGTACCATTAAGACAAGTGGTAAAGTAATTCCAAACGGTTATACTAGCTAAATTGAATAAAAAAGAAGGTACAACACCCGTACTGATTCCGGCAAGATTATTAAAAACGATAGTAAAAGTTACGGAAGTAAACAATGGTTGTATCAGATACCACAACGGTCCTAAAACAGTTTGTTTATAAACCGTCACCACATCTCTTTTTACAAAAAGCAGCAGCAAATCACGGTATTGCCAAACTTCCTTGAGGTTAAGGGAGAAGAATTTATTTTTAGGTGTTATTTCAAACAGCCACGTGGTATTGGTATGGTCGGGTTGGTTCATTGGTTTATGCTAAAATCCTAACGTTAATTTTATCATCTCAAGCATGTCATTTCGAGCGTGTCATCTCGAGCGTGTCATCTCGAGCGCAGTCGAGAGACGAGAAACGAGAGCCTTTTCCTTATATTAACTAAACAGTATCATTTCGAAGCAAATATAAATAATTTGTACTTGGTATTTCCTTAAAAATGGTATCGTATCGTATTTATTTTCTAGTAATATCTGCTGCTTAATCAATGTGTAGAATCAGAACTAATACAAAAAATTAAACTTCTGGACACGCTTCGCGGCTCTAACTAACAGTATGGAGACAAAGCCCATTTGATAATAAGAGTTGTTATTCAGCGAATATACTATTCCTTGCATAAATAACAATGACAATTCACCATCTCTCTATAATTTTATAACTGGAATGTTTGTTTTCATTATCTCATCTTAAGATTTCATTATACATCCAAAAACTAAAAAAACACCCCTTAATTGTTTCAATCATGTTATTGGTCGAATTCTTTCTTAGTTACAAACACTCTTTTCTAAATTTATGCAACCAAAATAAAACCAACATATTTTATGAAAAAAATAAACCTATCATTTATTTTGATTGCTACCCTATTGTTTATCAATCAATTTACGACAGCACAAACTAAATACGAACTCAATACTGACTGGTATTGCAACCCCATTAAAAAAACAACAGCAGACGGATTTGAAATTTCCAAAACATCCTATTCTTTAAAAAAATGGATGCCCGCAACGGTGCCGGGAACTGTATTAACAACCTTACTAAATAACAAGGAAGTACCTGATCCTTTTTACGGAATGAACAACGAAAAAATAAAGGACATTTACGAAACCGGACGTGAATATTATACCTACTGGTTCTCAAAAGATTTTACCGAAACTGCAAAAAAAGACGAACAGGTTTGGCTTACATTTCGAGGTATCAATTACAGTGTAGATATCTTTATCAATGGTGCCAAAGTAAACAAAGAACGGTACAAAGGGATGTATTTGCGAAAAACATTTAACATTACCAAATTTCTTAATGCCAACAGTAAAAACAGACTGGCGGTGTTAGTACATCCTGTAGATGAAGTAGGAAATCCTAATGGTGGACAAGGTGGTGACGGAACAATTGCTAAAAACGTATCATCACAATATGTGGCAGGTTGGGATTGGATACAGCCCATACGAGACAGAAATACAGGAATCTGGGACAAAGTTTTTATTGAAAAAACGGGTGCTATAAATGTAAAAAACCCACATATTATTACTTTGGTAGATGGTGTTCGCTTGCCTGAAGGACCGCAACAACCTGCAACGTTAAAAGTGTCGGCCGAACTAGAAAACAGCGCGGCTACTGATGTAAGCGGAACAATTCAATATACGTTAGACGGAACCCTTGTTACCCAAAAAGCAACTCTTAAAGCCCTTACAACTACAGAAGTGAGCTTACCGGACTTTATCATGAAAAACCCTAAATTATGGTGGCCAAATGGGTATGGAAAACAAGATTCCTATGCTAT
This sequence comes from Flavobacterium cryoconiti, assembly GCF_048158645.1. Classification (NCBI taxonomy): domain Bacteria; kingdom Pseudomonadati; phylum Bacteroidota; class Flavobacteriia; order Flavobacteriales; family Flavobacteriaceae; genus Flavobacterium; species Flavobacterium cryoconiti. Next base: position 59,820 of record NZ_JBLNKW010000006.1, read on the forward strand.
TGATATTAAATTTATTGTTGACGGAAAAATATTGGATAGTGAACCGGTACATTTTGGCGTACGAGAAATCCAAACCACTTGGAATACACATACGCAAAGCAGACAAATTGCAGTAAACGGACAAAAAATATTTATAAAAGGTGGAAACTGGATTATGTCTGACGCTATGTTGCGTTTATCCAAAGAACGATACGATACCGAAATTCGTTTCCACAGAGATATGAATCTGAACTTGCTTAGAATCTGGGGAGGTTCCTTAACGGAACGCCCTGAGTTCTATGAAGCCTGCGATAAATACGGTTTATTGGTTATTCAAGATTTCTGGGTTTCTGGAGATTGCAATGGTCGATGGGTAGATCCAATGAAAAAAGAAGACCAATGGACCCGAAGAAACTATCCAGATGATCATCAATTGTTTACGGAATCTGCAGAAGATATGGTCAAAATGATACGCAACTACCCTTCCTTGGCCATTTGGTGTGGTGGCAATGAGATTACTCCTTCTGCTGACATTCTACATTCCCTTAAAGATGAAATTTTACCAAAATTAGATGGTACGCGTTGGTTCATAGACTATTCTAATTCCGATGAAATGTCATTTAACTTTAAAGGAGGCAATGGTGATGGACCTTATGGAATACAAGACATTGCTACATTTTGGGAAGAACGTACCTGGCCGTTTAATTCCGAAATAGGCTCAGTAGGCACAGGCGATGCCGTTTCTTTGAAACGCTTTCTTCCAAAGAAAAACCAGGTGATTCCGCAAGAAATGAAAGGTACCGAAAAAGTAGAAGACGAAGCTTGGACTTATCATAAATACATAGCTTACGGGAACACTTTAAAACCATACGGAACACCAACGGATATGGATGACTTTGCTACCAAAGCACAGTTGGTAAACTACGACCAATACCGTGGGTTAATGGAAGGATTCAGTGCACATATGTGGGACTGGTATACAGGAACCATCATTTGGAAAACGCAAAACCCTTGGACAGCACTTCGTGGTCAAATGTATGATTACTACCTGGATCCAAATGCTTGTTTATATGGTACTCGAAAAGGAAGCGAACCACTACACGCCATGTACAATCCTGTTAAAGGAGACATTATGATTGTGAACAACACCTTTGTACCTCAGCATGACGTGATGCTGCGAATTACATCTTATGACATGAAAGGAAACAGCCAGTTACTCACACAAGTTTTCACATACACAGAACCATCAAGTACACGACTGATACTATCTCTTAAAGACAAAATAGCAGCTCTAACTGCAAAAGAAGGCCTGTTTTTATCCGTTCAGTTGCTTAACTTAAAACAAGAAATTATAAGTGATAACTTCTACTGGCTAGCAGATGAAAAAGGGAATTATAGCGGTTTACAAAACATAGCAAGCGCACCGTTACAAGCTTCTGCAAAAAAAATAAGTACTAACACCATAGCGCTTACAGTAAAAAACAATGAAAAAAATACTATTTCTTTTTTCAACAGAATCTCATTGTTAGACGCTAAAACCAGCGAACGTGTATTGCCTACTTTCTATAGTGACAACTACATTTCTCTGGTTCCTGGTGAAGAAAAAATCATTGAATTAGAATATGAAAACCTTAATAACATAGATGCCGAAATTGAGATTAGTGGCTGGAACACTCCAATCCAAACCTTAAAAATAAAGTAGTCTTATAAATTCATTTACTTGATGATTTATCAGAAGGCCGGTACAAATAAATACCGGCCTTCTTTTCTTAAAACAAAGTATCGTTTGACTCTCTTTAGGGTCGGGGTAAAACGAAAATTCCCCACAAATACTTTCTCAAAAACACCTATTCAATTCCCGAATTGAACACTACACTTTTAGCAAATAAAAATTACATTATATAGTTTTGTCTGTCTTTCCAAGCATTCGTCTTGATATTCCGCATTCAACTCCTCACTATATAACCTAATGGAAAATCAAAAAACACCACAGCGCATAAAGGCGATTTACCAAATGCTTTTTGAAATGGCGACCGGTAATCTCTCGTTTAGAATTTTCAAAACGAATCAAAACGACGAAGTCGATAAACTGTCTGAAATGCTCAATAAGCTTGCTGGAGAAATGCATGATATAATACTAAGATCAGGTTATGTTACCCCACATTACAATTATCAAAACTTGATACAAACAACATTTATCTTAGACAATAAATGTATAATCAGCGGTTTTAACGCACATGTCCCAGAGACACTTTATTATAAATCAGAAGAATTATTTAAGGTAGACTTTGGCAAATTTATTGCGCCACAGTCCTTCAGTATTTGGAATCAAAAAAAGATGGAAGCTTCACTTGATGATAATTACCATAGCACCGTTCAGCTAATTTTCATAACGGGTAATAATAAATTACTGCCTACTTTTTGCACTATTTCACGGCTGCGCTATAGTGACAAAATAATAATAAACTCAATTACTACCATCTTGCAAGAATTGCTGTCAGACGCAACGCATTCAATAAAAATAGCACCAGAAAAACACTCCGAAGCCATCATGATGCAAAATCTTTATGATTACATTTTAAATCACTTGGAAGAACCACTCCCAACCCTTAAAGAATTAGCTGTGCTATTTGACACGAATGAATACAAATTAAAAAGTGGATTCCGAGAATTTTTCAAAACCAGTATTTATAATTTTTATCATGAAGAAAGATTAAAAAGAGCACATTTGATGATCCGTCAAACAAAGATTCCGCTCAAGGAAATTGCGATAATAAATGGTTTTAATACCTACCTCAACTTTTATAAAGCTTTCAAAAAAAGATTTAAATATACACCAAGTGAAGTAGATCGCGGTCCGGATGAAGCTGTTTAATTTTTAAACAGCTTCACATCTGTTTTGGATAACGAAAGTTCTGATTTGCATAACAATACAAATTTAAATAAGAGAATTTTACAAGACCAAATAAAAGAAAACTGATATGAAATACGTTGAGAACATAAAAAATGGCATTGTAATTTTTGTAAGCTATAGCTACGCATTCCTTTTTACCTATGCTGCAATTAGTAAAATTCTGGATTACCATGATTTTAGTATTAAACTTGGTCAATCTCCATTACTAAGTGCCTTTGCAGGATATGTAGCCATTGGTGTCCCCATTTTAGAGCTGATAATAGTTCTAATGTTGATTTTTCCACGATGGAGGACTACTGGGTTATTTGCTTCGTTCTGTCTAATGATTGCCTTTACAGCTTATATTTTCATCATCTTAAATTTTAGTTCGAATATCCCGTGTTCCTGTGGTGGAATTTTACAGGATCTTGGTTGGAATGAGCACCTCATATTCAATATAGTATTTATTTTATTAGCTCTTTTAGGGCTTATACGCACCTATCCGGACCAAAGATATTGGCTTACAAAAATGAAAATCCTACAATTTTCAATAACAGTAACTGTTGTGGCTGTTTTAAGTATAACCTCAGTAGTAGTGCTATTTTTAATTTCTGAAGATATTATCCACAAACGAAATAATTTTGTTCGCCGCTTTCCGTCCCACGCTGAGCCTGCATATAACAAATATGACCTCGAAATAAATTCGTATTATTTTGCAGGTTTTGATAAGGATACAATCTACTTGGGGAATTATAGTACACCGCTGTATATTACAAAAATTGATACTGCATTAAAATTTAAAAATCGTGTAAAAGTGCAGCTTGATCAACCCAAACTTCCTTTTAGGGATATAAAGTTAAAGATAGTTTCTCCATACTTTTTCGTGACAGATGGAACAGTCCGTTCAATATTTAAAGGAAAAATGAAGGACTGGAAAGCGACAAGCCAATCAGGAAAAATACCCTATTTTACAGTAGCCGAGCCAATGGATTCTATAACTGTAGCATTAAGACTTACTAGTTATATTAAAAAGAACAACAGGTTGGTGACGTACGGCTTGAATGAAAAAAGAATAATTGCGGAAAATACAAACGTATTGAAAAAACAAGTGGATGGTATTTTTGATACTGACGGTATGCTGTATTACAACAACCAATTTGGCAAATTAAACTATATCTTTTATTATAGAAATCAGTACTTATCCATCAGTCCGACAATGAAATTGACTGCCCAGGGAAAAACTATTGACACAGTACAGGTCGCACAAATTCAGGTTTCTCAAATGGCAAACGGTGAAAGGCAAATGTCAAAACCACCTTTGATTATCAATAAAACGGCAGCAGTATATAGTAATTTACTATTCATTAAATCTCAGCGTATTGGCAGATATGAGGACAACAGGATTTTAAAAGAAGCATCGATTGTAGATGTTTACAACCTTGCAAATGGAAGCTACGTTGGTAGTATATATATTTATAATATCGACAACCACGAAATAACAAGCTTTCGTGTAAATGGCAATAAATTATATGCGCTTTCCGGAAAGTACCTTTCTGTAAATAGAATTAGCAAAAAAATAACTGATACTTATGATGTACCGAATAAAAAATCAAAATAAACATAACTAAAAATATACCCGGCCGGTATCAGGGAAAAGGCTGAAAACCTGTAAACAGAGTAAGCCATAACCACAAATTTTTATATCATGAAAAAATTAATTGTACCAATGCTGGTAATTGTTGCGGCAGCAACCAGTGCATTCAATACGGATGCATCAGCAAAAAGAAGTTCAGCTCTCGTACCGGGATTTATTCCTCACAATGCACAGGGTACGGACTGCGAACAAAAAAATAATTGCAGTGACGTAAATAACGGTATTGTTTGTCGAGTGGGGCAAGTAAGTACCGGAGCGCAATTAAAGATTATGGACGATAATGGCGAGTGTGTACTTACCGGTTACAAACCATAAGTAGTTAAAAAAACAATGCAGTCCCTTCGGACTGCATTGTTACTATTCCCATATCGGAGCCTTCATACCCTTAAGGTAATAATCGAACCATTGCTCAATTTTTGTTGTTAGGTCTATTGCATTTTCTTTCTTTTCCATCCCATGTCCCTCATTAGGGTAAGCAAGCATGATATGAGTTTTACCCAATCGTCGCAACGCCATATAAAATTCAAAGCTTTGCCTCGGTTCTACCTGCGGATCTTTCAATCCTGTCCAGGATAACAGCGGAGTGTTAACATTCGCAGCATATATCACTGGCGAATTTTTCAGATAATATTCCATATTCTCGTACGGAGACACCTTCATCCTAGCCTGTCCATATTCCATCTTGAAAAAGTTGGGAATCTGTAAAATTTGGGAAACGGATAAGTAGGAACTTAAATAATTCGTGGTAGCCGATCCTGCTACTGCACAGCCAAATAAATTACTTTGGGTGATAATGAAATCTGTTTCAGAGCCTCCAAAAGAGTGACCAATTAAACCGATTTTTGCATCGTCAATTAGAGATAAATTTTTCACCTCTTTTACTGCGGCTTCTACACATTCTAATGCTGAAAATCCAATATTGCCAACTTCATAGGTAATATCTGGAAGCAAAACGAAATAACCTTTAGCAGTCAGATTGCTGATGTTGAAACCATCTTCGTTAATCATTGTAGGATTAACATAGGAATGCCGCTGGTAAGATTGCTTTTCATAAAGGTGTACAATCATTGGATAGCGCTTATTTTTATCGTAACCTGATGGATAAAACAAAAGTCCTTGTAGTGATTCACCCTTTAAATTTTTATAAGTTATCATCTGTAATTTTGTCCAATTAAATTTTTCATGATGAATATTGCTCTCAACTACAGCGGTAAATTTAGCGCCAACTTTCCCAACCATGATTCGTCGGGGCTGGTCTACATCTTCTTCTACCCAGGCATAATCACCTCTTTCAGATTTCATTATTCCTGTCACACTTTTATTTACATAGCAGATTTTTTTCAATACCTTCTCTGGCTTCAATAAGTAAAACCCGTTATAAGAATAATCAACAGCCCTCGCACTTAATAGCAGTGAGCTATTAAGGTCAAATTCTGCATTAGTAAATATCTTGTCGGCTATAGTTTGTGTTTGCTCTTTACTTTGTGCTACAATCCTAAAAACGATGCCCTGCTCACGACCCTGTGTTAAACGTACGGGATTGGATCCATCTGATTGAACTTTCCAGATATCGAATTGATCATACAATAAACATTCGCCTTCGGTAGTCCATCCGGGATTACCATAGCCATTCTCCTCTTTCTCAGTAAGACTTTGAACGCTTAAACTGTAAGGTAAATTACTGCTGATTAATGTATGAGTTCCCTGTGCAACATCATAAACATACCACTGCCCTTCTTTAAAATAACTGATATATTTTCCATTCCGCGAAACGAGAAGATTGTATTCGCCACCAACATGCCTGCGAAGCATTAATTTACTTTGTCCAGTATCAAGATTTTTAATATACACATCCTTATCAGGTACCGACTTGCTCTGTGGCTCATAGTCCTCTGGATTAAATGTCAAAGCAAAACTTTCGTCACCTGGGGATGCACCATAAGGCTGTATTGAATCCGTAATCTGCAAGAAGCGACCTGTATCTGGTTCCCACATGACCTGCTTTGGGTTCTTAGAGTAACCCTCTGTAAGAATGTGACGTGGATAAATATTTTTGTCAGCAGCATTCCATATCTGTACGTCATTTTCTTTACGCACAATGTCAAGTTCCTTCCGTTGCTTTATTTTAAAGAAAACACGCTTGTTGTTCTTCGATATTGTTAATTTCCTTGACGGTATTAAATTCATGGTTTTGGGGAATTCAATAGCATTGGTACAAAACGTTAGGAGTTTTTTTTCTCCTAAATTGTAATAAAAAAGATTTGATTCCTTTTCATTGTAATTCATAAAAGCAATTGCTTTGCTGTCTTCTGACCAGCTAGGGTTTAGGAAAGGTCCTCTTTTTTCACTTTCAGCTATGATTTTTTGCTTTTTAATATCTTCCATATTTACCAGCAGTTCTTGATAGCCATTTTCTCTTTTCACCGCCACTGCAATAAATTTAGTATCAGGACTAACAGAAAAAGAGGCTACATCTGTATCAGTGCGCAACAAAACGCCATCTAAAGTATAAACGGATAACAAATCCCCTATTTCACCGTATTCCGTTGCAACGATAAAAGCCTTAGAAACCATAAAGGTTTTAACGTTTCTCAATTTCCTTTCAACTCCATTCTTCAGTGAAACAATATGAACGATGCTATCAGGGGTTTGGCAAACAAAATGATTTGCTATAAAAGCCCCGTCTTTTCCTTTTGCAAAACGATATAATTTACCAGAACTTCGGTGTTTAACGAATAGCGAATCAGTAGCATCATAATAATTATGGTAGCTAATCCAATTGCCATCATCTGAAATCGCTTCGGCATCCATATAGTGCCACAAAGAATAATCTTCTGGTGTTACTGTTCTCTTTTGTAATACCTGTCCCATTACGGGACAGGAAACTAATACAAATAACAAAAAATAAAAAAAATAACTTTTACGTAAAAAGTTACGGGCAATACGATATAAATAAGTTTTCATTAATAACCGGGATTTTGAGGTCTTAAATTAGGATTCAGGTTCAATTCTGTCTGTGGTAGTGGTAGCAAGTTATCAGTGTTGTTCCAATCAGCTTTAACACCGGATAATGCGCTGTTCAAAGCATCAAAACGCCTCAAATCAAAGAAGCGGTGCCCAAACTCACTAAACAGTTCCACTTGTCTTTCATGCAGTATGGCATCCAGTATTTCATCTTGGGTAACAGCGGTTGTGTTTCCAAGACCAGCCGTATTCCTGATTACATTAAGGTCGTCTTTAGCATTGGAAAGTTCGCCTTGTCTTGCCCGAGCTTCCGCGCGAATAAGATACATTTCAGCAAGACGCAACACTACAGAAAATTCAAGTTGGGGGGTAGTACTGCCTGTTTTCTTGTACTTATAAGCATGATACCAGGTGGTATTACCTTTACTTATTGATCGAATCCATTTAGCCTTGCGTTGATCGCCTGCCTCAAATGTATTCACTAAGGAGTTAGTCAATGCCACGGAATTTGGCGGACCCGTATTAAATATAAAAGTGGTTCCTTCATCGGTATTTCTTGTTGGTGTTCTTGGGGCATATTGCCAGATGGTTGCTGTACTTCCTTTTAAAAATACAGTATTTAGTTCAGTCACCCACACATAGGTGTCAGTCTTATTCAGTACTGTAGACGCACTGTTGGCTGCCTCAGGCCACATTCCGGCGTACAGATATACTCTTGCTAATAAGGCTTGGGCAGCATACGAATTTGGCCGTACTCGTGTCGGGTTTGTATATTCTTCCGGTAACAACGTAATGGCAGATTCTAAGTCTTCAATAATCTTTGCATATACTTCAGTAGTAGGCAAACGTTTCACGGTACTATTGTACGTATAATCTGTTCCGGTAACGTAGGGCACATCTCCCCAAAGCTGCAAAATATAAAAATGAACAAATGCTCTGGCAAATTTTGCCTCCCCTGTCAATTGATCCTTATCAGCCTGTAAGAGTGCTTTGGATCCTGCTACACCCTCAATTATAGCATTGGCGGCATAGATCTGGCTATAGCTCTCATTCCACCAGGTTGCCAAAGTGGGATGAGTGGGAATAAGCGTATTAGTGAAGAAATTAGCCGAACTTTGGGCACTGTTTCCATACCACGTGAGTTCATCGGCATACAATCCCATTTCTTTCTGCATTCCACTCGTTTTTCCTGTCAGCATTCCATTGTCTCGCATTTGCGCAAAAACATTTGCCATCGCACTATATGCTGTATTTTTTTCTTCAAAAACAGCAGCTGTGTCTAGTTGCGATACTGGCGTATCAATCGCTGTAAAGTCATCGCAACTGTTAAGCGAGAACATAATAAATAAAATAGCTATCCCGGAAAGAATCCTGTAAACCCTTGCATTTTCGGTACAATAGGGATTAAAAAATTTGTTGGTATTCATATCTCTTTCTTTAAAGGTTAAAAGTTAAATTGTAAACCGACCGTAATAATCCGCAATGGTGGCAAAAATCCATAACCGGCAAATTCAGGATCAGCCCCTTTATAACCAGTAATCGTGAACACGTTTTGCCCTTCAACTGTTGCCTTGCAGTTAACATTTTTAAGCCACCTCTCCGGAAATTCATAGCTGATGGAAACATTCTTCAGTTTTATAAACGAAGCATCGGTTATCCCTGCGTCGCTGGCGGCATATTGATAAAGGGCATTTTCGGCTGTGCCATTGGCACCCGAAGTATATAATTGGGAAGAGGCTAAATCTCCTGGAGATTGCCAACGGTCAACTATAGCGACGCTTTGGTTATTCATCGTGCCGGCAACACCCAGCGTTCGCGGTACATTATAATTCTGCTGCTTTACAAAATTGAAGAGGAAATCAAACTGCCACCTTTGAAACCGCAACGTGTTTTGAACTCCTCCAAAATAAGCTGGATTTAGGTCTTTCACGGTCTGCTTGTCTTCGGGTTCTGTCAATATACCGTCTCCATTTACATCTTCAAAAGTGTAAATACCAGTTGCAGGATCAATGCCGGTATAATGATACACTTTTACAATATTCAATGGCTGTCCAATCACGTACGAATTACTGTAAGTAGAACTTTCAAGGTTTGGGAACGAGCACAGTTTGTTTCTTGAAGCCGAAAAATTGATTGTGGTACTCCAGTTGAAATCATTGCCTTTTATGTTTACGGTGTTTAGGGTCAGTTCAACACCGCGATTCTCTATGACTGCATTCAGGTTCGACTGTATTTCAGTAAAACCCGTAGTGCCCGGCAACGGTATTCCAACCAATTGGTCGGATGACCTGTTGCGGTACCATGCCCCTGTCAGGAAGATTCGCTCTTTCAAAAATCCGGTCTCTAACGCTACTTCTAGTTTTTTGTTGGTTTCCCATCCAAAACTGGCATTATACAAACGCGATGGTTGCAGACCGATTACTCCGTCATAATTGGCATTTGATGATGTGTACGTATTCAGGAATTGGTAATTCCCAATCTGGTCATTACCTGTTGTCCCATAACTGGCACGAAGCTTTCCAAAACTCAGCAGCTTATTGTCCTGCAATAATTTCTCGCGGGAGAAAAGCCAAGCTGCGCCCACGGCTCCGAACCATCCAAAACGTTTACCGGCACCAAAACGGCTTGAACCGTCTCGCCTTCCCGTAAGGTTAATGATATAGCGTTCTTTCAGGTTAAAATTGGCACGACCAAAAAACGATTGATACTTGTATACTGATTCGTCAAAACCTAATATCGAAGTATTGGTAGCCGCAGCAGGATTATAAATCATGCTGTTACTGGAAAAACCGCTGCTTTGAACCGAAAGAGATCTATTATTTTGACGTTGGAATGCGCTTCCTAGCAGCAGCTCTGTTTTCACTGCTCCCAATGTAGGTTTCCAGTTCAGTTGTGGTTCGATAATCCACGAATTCCTGTTGGTATCGGTATAAAAAATACGGGAAGTTTCACTGCCAATCCCTAAGGATGGGTTATACATCGTCGAGGGATAAGTACTACTCTCGTGATGGTTTAGGTCGGTATACCCAAAACTGCTTTTTATTTCAATGTTGTCAAATAAATTATAAGAGAGTGTTGTATTGGCAACAAGGTCATGGGTTTTAGATTTCGATAACCCTTTTAAGTAGCGCAGCGGATTTTCAAAAGTGTTGTTTTCCCAATTAAGATTCCCTTCCGCATCATAAAGCGCCGGAGCATTTGGGGCTAGTCGCCAAGCCTCCGTGGTAAGATCAGTCGAGGGTTGGTTGTTATCCTGTATGCCATAGCCACCCGTAAAAGCAATCTTAAACCGTTGGTCAGCAGATGCGTGATTAATGCTTGTCCTCACATTAACACGGTTGTAACCAAAATCACCAGGTAGCACGGTTGTCTCCTTACCATAAGTTCCGGACACCATAAATTGGGTTTGTTCAGAACCTCCAGAGATAGAGCCGTTGATATTAGTAATTTTTGAAGTGCCTCCCATTAATTCTTTCTGCCAGTTGGTATAACGGCTTTGGTCCCATGTTCCATTAATGTCATAAGCACTTTCCGGATATTCCGTTATGCCATCGTTCGCAAATGCTTCGGCACGCATAGCAAGGTATTGTTCCGTGTTCATCATTTTCATAAAATGCGGAACGCTTCCGGCTCCTTGTGCTACCGATGCGCTAAAACGGGTCTTGCCTTTCTTTCCTTTTTTGGTTGTGATCAATACCACTCCGTTCGCCCCACGCGATCCATAAATGGCCGTTGCATCCGCATCTTTAAGAACTTCTAAACTTTCAATATCTGTTGGATTAATGTTGTTTAGCGGATTCGTATTCATCGACATGACCGACATAGACATTCCGTTCCCGATTTCCTCACTGGAATACGGCACACCGTCAATAATGTACAAAGGCGAGTTGCCCCCTCTTCTCACGCTGTTCTGTCCGCGAATCTGGATATTAAACCCACCACCCCCAGTTCCAGTCTGTTGCGTAATATGCACCCCTGCCATCCTGCCCTGCATGGCAGCAAGCACATTGGTCACGGGTTGTTTCTCAATGTCCTTAGCCGTGATTTTTGCAATGCTTCCGGTGCGCTCACTTTCCTTTACGGAATAGTAGCCCGCATTGACACGGACTTCTTGTAAAGAGGTGATGTCTTCTTGTAATTGTATATTAATTGTAGTAAGTCCCGCTACAGGAATATTTAAGGTGGTATACCCTACGAAAGAAAAAACAAGAATATCAGTGGCCGTGGCCGTTATGCTATATTTACCTTGATAATCAGTAATTGTGGCTGTTGATTTTCCGGCTACAGATACTGTAACACCCGGAAGTGCACCATTACTGTCACTTACAGTTCCGGTAATTAAAATAGATTGTGTCATCCCGAGCGCAGTCGAGGGAATTACTTTATGACTTTCGAATTTTGAATTTACGACACATATCGAACCGTAAGAAAATAGTGGTGTAAGAATAAGGTAGACCCATAGAAAAATAGGAATCCACCATTTACCCTTAAATAATGAAAATTTATTCATAATATTGGTATAGTTAAATGAAACGTTAGTTTTGTTAGCAATGGTCCTCTATACTTGTTTGGTCATGGGTTAGAGGGCCTTTTTTTATGCGCTTACTTTTTGTCACTCTTAGCACAGTCGAAGGGCTTAGTTATTATTCTATCATAGGCGATGGATTTTTCGGTTAGTTTATGATTGTTAGGGATGACTAAATAACCTGTACTTCCCATATTTGGGCATAGCAGTCGGAAAGGGCTGCTGCTATAACTATTTTTACATCTTTAAAAATGGCCGTTTTAATCAATTGTGGCTTTGGAAGATCCGTTTGGGTAAAACGGTCACAACCATAGAACCAAAGACATATAAGTAATATTAATGCCACTATTAATGCAGCTTTCATTAGTCTGTAGTATTTCATGGTATCAATTTTTATATCTTATAAAACTAGTTGTATACCCATTGAGATCTGGGTATAATGGTGGTATAAAAAAGGAAGATTGATTTTCAGGATCGGCTCCCAACCCTTTGTTTAATAAAATAATTGTCATAATATTGGTTTAGTTACGTGAAATGTTAGTTTTGTTTTGCTATAGATCCCTCTATGCAGTTGTCGAGACGGTTAGAGGGGATTTTTATGTTTTTTTTATTTTGTCATTGGTTAGGAGTTTTGCAGTTAGTTAATTGTTGTTAGGGACGACTAAATAACCTGCACCTATTATTAACAAATTCAAATTAAATTAACTAGGTGTTCAAAGGACCTTTTGGTGCAGGCGTTTTATAGTGAATATTTCTTTTAGTTCATAGGCATGCTGGGTTAGCGGGTTAAACTGCTGCGAGACTATGAAAAAGATGAAGCGGTGCTAAGAATGTAATAAGAGGAGTAAATGTGCCAATAGAAATAAAAAAATGGCATGGAACTCAGCTTATTGCCTTAGAGGTACTGGTATACCAGGGAACAATAAGTGAGCCCACGCCATGGGACGTGAGCATCATACTTATCATTTCGTTCCTTTTAAAATTACCAGTTTTCTAAGACGAAATTCAAAGCGAATGCTTCAAATATTTTAAATGAAGAAACGCAAATATATAAATTCAAAAACAAATATAAAGCAAATATTCCAATTGCACATCATCGTGTGCACAATAATCATAGATATTATATTCTTTTGTTCTAATGACCAATGATAACTCACAAAGTAATAGATCTAAAGACAAGAAACTTGTAAAGGTTTTTCTTATAGACAGGTATGTTTGTAATTACATATGCGAGAAGTGGATGAATAGTGATGTATCTAATAGGTCTTTTGGAAAATCTCATGGTATACATGAAGGCATTGTTAGAAAAATAAAAGAAGTAGACGGATATAAGATACCGGTATCTACACTTACCACTATATGCTTTTATAAAGGAATAAAATTGTCAGAGTTTTTTAAATTGATAGAAGAAAAATATGGCGAGTTAAATGACAACTTTGAAATTGTATTTAAATAATAAACAAGATTACTGAAGAATATTGAAATGTAGATGCTGAGAAGCATCTTTTTCTATTTTATAGCTAAACAGAACACTTATCAATTCAGGATTAAAGCTTCTCAAAAAGACTAGAATTGATAATTTGTTAAAATAGCAGCGTTGAAAACACTTTGTTCCTTTTTTCAAAGTAAATAGGTATTGGTTACAAACGACATCGTGGCGAAGTACAAAAAGCGTACAGCAAATCAAAAGTCCTTTTTATTATTTGTAATAATATATTTATATATTTGACAATAATCCGCTATAAAATAGCGACTCACCCTCTGGTGCCCTACTTACTTATGAAAATTAAATAAAGCGTTTGCAACGCGGCTCCTTGACCAAACTATTGCTTTTATCCCAAATCTAATTTAGAATTTCATTCTATGATTTTAAATAAGAAACTAAAAATAAATTTGTTGATTACACTCCGTATTTTATGACTTTGCTATTTTAAATATTTCTTAAAAGAACCCTCTGGTGCTCGTTTGCAACGAGTACCTACTTACTTATGAAAATTAAATAAAGCGTTTGCAACGCGGCTCCTTGACCAAACTATTGCTTTTATCCCAAATCTAATTTAGAATTTCATTCTATGATTTTAAATAAGAAACTAAAAATAAATTTGTTGATTACACTCCGTATTTTATGACTTTGCTATTTTAAATATTTCTTAAAAGACCTAAAGTCAATAAAAATCTCGTAATTCTATGAAGTTTTTAAGAATTATATGTGTTTCAAGAATTATTAAAACTACAAAGTGGCAAAGCCGTTATTTTGTAGTTTTTTTTCTATATTTGAATTGTAGGTAAAAATAATGATGTGTTTAAATACATTTCAATATGAGCAAGAATATTGGAAATAAAAAAGCCCGGTATGAAAACCGAGCTTATTTCTTCAGGGAGAATTGGACTGATAACTCCTAACGGATATTGTTTTCAGACGCTATCTCCCGTCTTCTATCATTATTTCAAAAAGAAAAATCAAATTTTATAGTACAAATATAAATAAGTTATTTTAAATAAATGAACATTTTAACAAAATATTTTTTTAGCAGATGCTTCGAATTACTTAATAAAAAGTCATTTGACACATATAGAGTCAGTCTTCATAACCCTTATACAATTTTTGAAGAATTATTGATAAGTCTCAGCAACTACGACAAAAAAAGAATAAAAAACTACGACCCAACAATAACTTCTATTGGAAAAGAGATAAAAATATTTTTAGATATTGATATTTTAACTGAAGTGTTTGAGTTTAATACTTATACAAAACAACAAGTAAAAGATAATATCGAAAACAAATGTATAAAAGGAAAAGAAGGAGAAAACAACAGAACAATTTCTTTAATGTGCAAAACATTGCTAGAAGAAAATAAAAGTTTTACCCAAAAATTATTTATCCGAATTACTGAATTGCTTTTAGAAAACGTAGAAAATAATTATCACAAAGTAGACAGATTTGCTTGTTGGTTAATCTCACAATTATTGTATAAAGGATATTCACGAAAATTCATTAGTAATAGTGTAAGGAAAGCAAATGATCTAATTAACAGCGGAGAAACAACCGAAAAAACAATTGAAAAATTATCTCAAATTTTTGAGAAAGAACCAGAAAAATATGGTGTCATCTTCAAAATAAAATCTGAAAACATTTTGAACTTTAAATTTGCATCACAAGAATTAATTAAAATAGAAGAGCTTCCTCAAGAATTTAAAGGAGCAAAATTAATTAATTCTAAATTTAAAATTTTAGATGAAGATGAAGTTTACCTCAAGATTGAAGTTAACACTCATGACTTTTGGTCAGCATTAAAACTAGCGCATAAAATCATATGTGAAACAATTGAAATAAATATTTTACACCAGACAGATAACAAAATTACACTTGAAAATCAAGCACTTGTATTTCATGATAGTACAAAGAGATGTCGAATGGAAAAATTAGAAGATTCATTAGACGGCTATTATGATTATAATGAAGATGAGTTCTCAAGATTTATTTTTAATTATAAAAATATTGAATCTACCACAGCAAGGGAAAAATTAAGATCAGCTATTCGTTTTTATAAACTCGGAAATGATTCTATAGAAATGGAACATAAAATTTTAAACTACTGGATTGGTTTCGAACAATTATTTTCTGCAATAAATAGTAATGAAGACTCTATAAAAAGAATTAAAAATTTTTATGTTGCATTAAGTTGCTGTTATTATTTGCAAAGAAGAGTAAATTATCTTTTAGTTTTAGCTGATAGTAAAAAATATACTAAAGAAGATACTAAAATTGAATTACAAGATCTTAAAATTGGTTTAATGGAAAAAATTAAATTTGAACATCAAGATCCATTATTAGAAAAACGACTAAGTCGATATATTAATGACTTTAATTCAAATCATAAGATTAAGGAAAACATTGAGCTTCATCAAAAAAGATTAGATCTACACTTAACAAGAATATATAAAATAAGAAACGAATTAGTTCATGAAGGCAAAACAAGTGTTGATCTAAATCAATTAGCGAGTCATCTGAGACATTATCTTTTATTTTCGATAGAGCAAATTACAAACGAATTAAATGAGAATATTATCCTAAATCAATTAGATGATGTATTTATTTATTTCGAAAATTTAAATAATAGAATAATTAATGCTAAAAATATTGAAGAAATTTTCGAAATCAAAGAATTCAAAGGCTACATGGAATAACTTTTCCCCCTGCTGGCGCGAGCGTCCCGCTCGTGCACACAATCAAAATCAATTAATATCTATTTCTAAAACAGTTTGATCATTATTCCCAATGGCGCGGAGTTGCATTCTGTGTCTATGAATGAGAAACGTACAACTCTGCTCTTCGAGGTCTCCCGACCTCGAACTGTTATCTTTTATCCCAAACCTAATGGTAAGGAATTGTATTCCGTCATTTGTCAATGAGAAATGTACAATCTCGTGTAGAACGAAACCGGAGGTAGTTTAAAAAAGAAAAATAATTGCAGTTTAAATCATATATATTTACATTCAAATTAACAAAAATAAAGTTCGTTTGGAGGTTTTTAGACGAACTGAGGTTGTCAGAAATTTTCAGAAACACCACTTTAAGATGATAAAGACAACTAAATTAATATTGATATTTCTATAGTAAAATATAAACCTAAAAAGCCACCCTATGATGGATGGCTTTTCAAATGTGGCGGGGCACTGGCATCGAACCAGCTCACTAACATATAATATTCAAACCTTGGCATAAATTATTGGTTAGTTGACTGACCCGCCTGCAATGCCAACGCCTCCGCCAATCCACATAAAAGTTATGCTTAAAAAAGTCAGGATAAATCCTGTAGTAAGATGTACAATTACAGTTTTTGCTATTTCCATAAAGTTTGTTTTTTTAGGGTGAATAATAAAGTGACTAATAACGACAATCAAAACCTCTTTCAAATGCCAAAATTCAAAGAACTCTGTTAGGGCTCCCAGATCTTAAGGTTTCCCAATAGTCAAAAATACATATTTTCCGCATTTGGTAGTGCTTTTTCCAACAAATTATTATGGCATCTATATGGTATGTGATAACACCAACTGCTGAAGAAAAAAAAACCATAATTTCGACATTGCTTAGAGTAAATAAAAACTGTCCAAAAAACAGGGCTGACTAAAAATTAACATTCGATTAAACTTATAACAAATTCAATTAAGAATGATCAAAAAAGGAATTACTATAAGACCGGAAGATACCGATATTAAAAAAACTGACAAAAAGAACATTGAAGATTACAATATCGAAGAAATCAGAGGATGGACTATAGATGAACTAAATAAAATAGAAGAGAAAATTAATATAGTTATTACTCGCTATTTTTCTCCTACAAAAGAACATGAATTTAAAACTATTGTCCTTAACTCTTCAATTGTAAGCACGGGTGCCAAAATGAAAATCTTACGAAATATTGATTCATTTGATAACAAAATGATAAGTAAAGTTCAAACTTTAATGAATACAAGAAATGCTTTTGCGCACCTGCCATTAGCAAAATCTGCAACAATAACTATTACCAATAAAGAAGGAAACCTTGTTTGGAATTTAGAGAACATATCAACTCAATTAGACATAATGAATTCAAGCGGTGAGATTAAGAAAAAAAATACTAAAGAATTAATTGTAGAATATCAGAATGTTTTAGCTGAAGTCAATACATACTTAGAATCATATTTTACACATAGTATTTAAATAATTAACCTTAACTCAATTTGTTATAGCCAATCGAGGTATATCGCATATCGCGATATGCGATATGAAATCGTAAGCTATTGTTTTATAAGTAAATATTAAGTAATATTGCATATCGCAATATGCAATATAAAGAAAATGTCACAAATAAAAAATAATCTAAAGCCACAAGACATAGTAATCCTCCTAAAGATTATCGCTTTAGGAAACAAAGACTGGTTTCACCATACACTGGCAGAAGAATTGGGAATGAGCCAATCAGAAGTCAGCCAATCTCTCAATCGTTCAAAATATGCAGGCTTAATTGATGACGCAAGAAAAAAAGTAAACCGTATAGCATTCAATGAATTTATTATCCATGGCATAAGCTATGCGTTTCCACAACACCCTGGACCAATAGTAAGAGGTGTGCTGACAGCGCATTCTGCAGAACCGTTAAATAAAATTATAAATGCCTCAGAAAAATATGTTTGGCCTTACGCTAGAGGAAATGATAGAGGTCAAGCCATCGAACCGTTATTCAATACAGTAGTAGAAGCAGTACTAAAAGACAACATACTATACGAATTACTAGCAATGGTCGATGCATTGAGAGTCGGTAGAGTAAGAGAAAAAGAAATAGCGAAAAAAGAACTGGAAAAAAGAATACTAAATGCACAATAAAATAATAAATCTAGCTTTAGTAGCTCAAGTAGCAATAGGCCTGGAAGAACTGAGAGAAAAAATGGTATTCATTGGTGGAGCAGTGATTAGCTTGTACACCGATGACCCAGCTGCAGAAGAAATCAGACCGACTTCAGATATAGACATGACCATAAACTTAGCTAACTATAACGAATGGGTACAAATGCAAGAACGCTTGGCAGAATTAAAATTTTATCCAGATCCTGAAGGACATTCTATTTGTTCATACAAATATGATAAAATAGCAATAGACATAATGCCCGCAGAAGACAGTAGCATCGGAGTTTCTAATATATGGTACAAGCCAGGCTTTAAATACCTACAACAAATTGAATTGCCAGAAGGAGTTAATATAAACATTTTACCTTCACCCTACTTCCTTGCCACAAAATTAGAAGCATTTAAAGACAGAGGCGCAAATGATTTCTACGGTAGTCACGATTACGAAGACATCATCTACCTATTAGACAACAGAACCTCAATTGTAGAAGAAATACTAACTGCCGATGAAGATGTTAGAACATACATAAAACAAGAAATAAACGTCATAAAAAACCATCCGCAAGCAAACGAAATTTTAGCTATGCACATCCATCCATTGGTAAGAGAAGAAAGGTTTGTAATGTTGATGGAGAAAATTGAAAAAATTACAAAATAAAAAAAATAACCCAGAAGCTTTTTACTACTGATTTAACGCTTTAAAAATAAAATAAATGAGTACAACTAGTATTATAAGATATGCTATTCTTTTTTACTAGTAAGCTACTAGTTCACAACTTATAGCCTGCAATATCGCTTTATTTATAAATGCGGTGATTAACGTACAGTTATCACCGCATTTTTGCGGTAAATATAAAATATAATCACCGCAGTAGCACAAAAAACAAAGTATGCAATTCGGGAATTTCGCTATTCAATTCGGGAATCGAACACCACACCATTTGCAACCCAACCAACCATCAAATAGATTTGCCTCTCGATTCAATTACTGAATCAGTCAAATGTAAATCTAAAACAGCCATAATGAAATTGTTTGCTGAATCGTTGATGTCCGAGTTAGAACATCAATTAAAATCAATCCACCTGGAAACAGAAAATCAGTTACAATCCGCTGAGTTGGCAATAAAGGGTACCATTGCAGTCTTAGAGAAATTGAAGACCTTTTTCATAAAATACAAAAGGCTAAACAAAAGTGAGGAAATAGAATTCTTTCGGGACATCAAGCCAAAGTTTGTCAGCAAATTGATTTACTTCAACAAAATCTATACTATTGAAACCAACAGGCCGTTGGGTTCTCAAAAAACAATACGCAAATATTACAAAGTCGAACTCCTCAAATTAAAAGTCTTTTTCAATGAGAATCAGGAGTTTTACCGCTACTACCGCACGGGTAACAACTACCTCGATAATAAATATTTTATACGGGCAAAATACGACCTTAAACTAATGCTTGACAGTTTTTATTTTCAGGCTGACCACCGTTTCACTACCTCCCATGACTATAAAGTGGCTCACATTCTAGCCAACGATGAGATAAAAGTTTTTCTGGAAGAGCAAATTGAAAAATTAGGGCGAAAGACAATAAAAACACAGGCTCCTTTCCCCCTGCCTAAAGTCCCAAAATGGACAGCATCAAAGGTAGAACTGATTGAGTTGATTTATGCACTCCATACCGAAGGTGTTTTTAATAACGGATCCACAGGACTAAAAGAAGTAACAACCTTTTTCGAGTCATCTTTTAATATTGATTTGGGACAGTTCAACAGGGTTTTTCTGGAAATCCGAAACAGAAAATCCGAGAGGACAAAGTTTCTGAACACACTCAAAAGCAAACTCATTATCCGCATGGATGAAGCAGATGAAAACTAAAAGACTGCTCAATGAGCAGCCTTTTAGTTTTGATTGCAAAAAATCATACTGTAATAATAATTACCGTAGCAATGTTTATGATTCTCATGTTTAGTCTGTACTTCCAGTGCTATCAATAATATGGCCAACAAGTATTTTCCAGTCAGGATCAATAGTCATTAGTGATTCCGTTGTACCGGTATTAGCCGATAAACTTTTCGTAGCGAGCACTGTATCTCCTTTTTTGGGAGTATAATAATTAATTTCGTTCTTTGCATCTGCCTTGCCTATAGTATCGCCCGATACAACAGGTGTATCGGTGGTACAGGAATCAAGTGTAAATAGAACGGACAAACACATTAATGTACTAAAACCTAAATAGAATTTTTTCATCTTTGATAATGTTTTAAATGTTACTGATTATTTTTAATCAGTTCATTTCTCCCGGGATAATCTGAACAATTTTGATGGTGGTTTTGCTCATAACAAAACCCTTTGAATTCAGGGCAAAACTAATAGGAGCTTTCCCCACCGGCAAGCCAATAACTGTTCAATTCGGGAATCTACGATATGTAATTCCCGAATTGAACACAGTAAATTTTCCAATAAACAGTAACTATCCAGAGAGTTACACTCGATAAAATGAAAGAATCCTTTATAAGGGTAATTCGTGTAATCAATTAAATTATTTTAGCTACATTTATTTTACTAAAACAGAGTCTCAAAGACAATAATCTTATGTCTTCTAATCAGTAAGCCCCCCAATCTCTTAGAAAAATGACAAAAAAATACTTACTTATAATATGGCTATGCCTGTATAATAATGCATCTGCACAACAAAATAATTTTATTATTCCAGACAGTCTTTCAACTAAAGACTATGAATATTTTAGCAAAAACATACTATATACGGAAAAGGACAGCATTAAAGAACGGCTGTATGTTCAGTCATGGTTAGCTAAAGCAAAAAGGGAGAAAAACTTCGGTCAAATGGCGTTGGCTTATAAAGTTTTCATTTACAAAAACGATAAAAAGTTACGGCTTAAATATGCCGATAGTATGGTGACAGCAGCTAAACGAACAGCCGACATCGAATTAATCGGAGCAGTTTACATGACTAGAGGAGCAGTGTATTATGACCGTAAAGAGCAAATGAAAGCACTCGATAACTACCTGATAGCTGATGAATACATTTCAAAGACAAACAACCAATACCAAATTTACAAAATAAAATATGGCATTGCTCAGATCAAATATTACCTTGGGTTTTACGATGAGGCAATAGCATTGTTCAAAGAATGTTTGGGTTACTTCAAGGAAGAAAATAGCCGCGCCTATCTGAATTCACTTCATTCTTTAGGGCTTTGTTACAACCGTACAGGTAAATATAAATTATGTAGCCAGATGAACCAGACGGGGCTGAGCGCGGGTCAGCGCTTTAAAAACCTAGAAATGCAGTCCTACTTCATCCATTCCGAAGGCGTAAACCAATATTTCAAACACAATTATCCCGACGCAATAAAGAAATTGACAAAGGCACTGCCTCCTATGAAAGTGAATAAAGACTTTACAAACGAAACGACGGCCTATTTTTACATCGGTAAAAGCTACTGGGCCCTAAAATTGAGGGAAAAGGCGTTACCCTACTTAAAAAAGATAGATGAAGCGTTCCAAAAACAAAAGTACATACGTCCTGATTTACGGGAAGCCTATGAAATATTAATTGATTATTATAAACAACAAAACAATAAGGAATTAGAGTTATACTACTTCAGCACCCTCTTAAAAGTAGATCAGGTGCTGCTTAAGGATTATAAATACCTTTCAGGAAAGATACACAAAGAATACGACACAAAAAAGTTAGTTCAAACGCAAAAAAACATTAAACAATACTGGACCATTATAATTACCATAATGACAGTAATCATAGCGGTACTAGTGCACAGACACTATAAAAATAAAAAATTATTTGAAGAATTGATGAATCGCAAAACCGAAACGACCCAATCATTCGTTTCAAACAATACCAGTAAAGAAACCGAACTCGATATCAATCCTGAACTGGTTATTGCAATTCTAAAAAATCTGGAAAAATTTGAACGCAATAAAAAATACCTCGAAAAAGACATGACCTTGGCAAGAATGGCTTCCATATTAAACACCAATATGAAATACGTTTCAAAAATTATAGCACGATATCGAAATAAAGGAACTGTTGACTACATCAGCCATTTAAAGATTGACCATATTATAGAATTACTCAAAAACGAAAACAAATACCGCAACTACACCAACAAGGCATTAGGTGAAGAATCCGGCTTCGGTTCCACCCAAAACTTCACACGTGCCTTCAATAACCGAACAGGCCTCTCTCCCACCTACTTCATCAGTAAATTAAGAAGTCAACAACATTCATAATAACAAGACATTATCTGAGACGCCCTTATAGTTGCCATACCAAAAAATCACGGTAAGGAATTAAGCATTGACCGCCGGTAGCGGTTCCAGAACCAACAGCGAACTGAAAACTGTTTTACAATGCAAAACGAGGTAAAATCAAACTAAGCTTCAACTTCAACCCGCCCTTATATTTTTATAAAAAAAATCACGGTACGAATTTAAGCGTTGGCCGAAGGGAGTGATCCCGGAGCCGAGTGTGAAACACGAGCGGCTGGGGTCGCGATAGGAAAATACGTCCGATGATTTTTGAGATAAAAATATTCAGGCTTGATTTTTTGTTTCTTTTGTATCAAGACAAAAGAAAAAATATAATAAAACCCCAATAGTTATTTTAATAAAAAGAACTCAATAACCTCAACCAATTCAAAATAAAAATTCATTTTTTCCTTCACAACTTGTGAACCACTTGTGATATAAAAACAACCAATACCAACATTTTTGCACCATAACAATATAAAAACAAAACTTATGGCAATCGAAATCCTTACCAAAACAGACCTCTACGAATTCAGTAAATTTCTTTTAGAAGATATTAGAGAAATACTAAAAGAAAAAACAAGCAAACCTAAAAAATGGCTAAAGTCAACTCAACATTTCTCTCTGAACACTTGCCGACAAAGCAGGACCTAAGGCCTTTGCCCAAATTGATAAAGTAATCTCGTCAACTTCACTCTTCTTATGGTTAATCTAACTGAATTCTAAAACGGAACACTTTCTCATGAACCACATAAAACACCTCACCGGTTTCTTTGACCGTATCATACAAGATCCAAACCTCAACCCTACTCATATCAGTTTATACATTGCATTATTCCAATATTGGAATGTAAATCATTTTCAAAATCCAATAAACATAACCAGAGATGAAGTGATGCTTATTAGTAAAATTTGCTCAAAAGCAACCTATCACAAATGCATGAGAGAACTAAA
The DNA here is from genome assembly GCF_048158645.1 of Flavobacterium cryoconiti. Taxonomy (NCBI): domain Bacteria; kingdom Pseudomonadati; phylum Bacteroidota; class Flavobacteriia; order Flavobacteriales; family Flavobacteriaceae; genus Flavobacterium; species Flavobacterium cryoconiti. The sequence goes on from NZ_JBLNKW010000006.1 coordinate 83,461, forward strand.
CGAAAAAGGATATATAAAATACGAGCCCTCATTCAATCCATTCAAAAGCAGCATGGTAATTCTATTTAATTTTTCAGAAGATCAAAACCAGTTAATAAAGGAGTAAAAAGTAAAGATTTTCTTCATCTATAAAAAAAAATCAATAGCAATAATAAATTCGAAATATTGCCCTAAGTTGACGCCCATATATTTTTACACCAAAAAATCAATACTCATTAAAGCAGAAATAAATCAGATTTACGAAATCATATAGCTTCGTGTGTGGTCTCTCCTTCGTCGAGATGACAAACCCACGACCGCCCTTAAATAAAAAGCATATGAAAACAACGAAGAAGTGAAACGGCAGTGCTCCGCAAGTTGAGTCCGCAGGACGAACGGCTCGGGGCTCGGGGCGCGGAGCGGAACTTCAAGGTAGTTTTCTAGCTTTTTATTTTCAGGCTTGATTTTTTTGTTACTTTTTTCATCAAGGAAAAAAGTAAAGATTGTCTTCAAATAAAAGAATAGCAATACCAACAGTTTTTTGTTTCTTTTGAAATCAAAGATTCACGAACTCCAATAAATTATTAACTCGTGAGTAATCAAGACAAAAGATAAAAAACTCTTAATCATCGTCCTCTGGTCGCCCTTATATTTTTATACCAAAAAATCACGGTAAGGATTTTAGCGTTGGCAGCAGGGAGTGACCCCGGAGTTGAGTGCGTAGCACGAACGGCTGGGGTCGCGATAGGAAAATACGTCCAATGATTTTTGGGATAAAAATATTCAGGCTTGATTTTTTGTTTCTTTTGTATCAAGACAAAAGAAAAGAATCTTTTTGATCAATAAAAAAGTACTGGCAACGGTACACCTACAATAATGTTCTCCACTTACCCTGATGTCATACAGCAAATCACGGTAAGGATTTTAGCGTTGGCAGCAGGGAGTGACCCCGGAGTTGAGTGCTCAACACGAGCGACTGGGGTCGCGATAGGAAAATGTGTCCGATGATTTTTGGGATAAAAATATTTAGGCTTGAAATCGAAGATTCATGAATACCAAAAAACAATAATAAACCATGAATATTTTTTGTTTCTTTTGCATCAAGACAAAAGAAAAAATGTTCTTCATCAACAAAAAACTATCTCACTACTACAGACTAGCTTTCTGAAATCAAAGATTCACCAACTAATAAATTATTAGAAGATGATAAAATAACCCCACTGGTTCTTAAAAATTGATAAAAACAGAAAAAACAAAACCCATAACTGATAGCTCATCCAAAGAGTGTCATCTCAAACCAAATCGAAAAACGGAAAAAGCCCATTCCTTTCGGTTTGGGCTTTAACTTTGTTTAACTTTAGGTTACTATAACCGAAGCCAAACTATTTTTGGTACTTCTTAATTATAAATTTGAGCGCCATTGATATTCCAAAACTGACAATCGCACCAATACCGGCCAATAAAACAGTTCTCAAAACATCTTCCGAATGCAAATTCGGTAAAACACTCAAAAAAGTGCCTCCTGCGGTACCCATCAGGGCAGGATTACTAGTAGTCATCCTCTACTCGATAAGGATTTTCCTCATAGATCGTAGTAAGCTGGCTTACTGCCGATAGTACACCTCCGACAACCGCCAAATACCCTCCGACCGAACCGATGACTACTGGCAGGGCAATGGGCGCAGTCAAAATAACACCTCCAACGGCAGCCAATGCCAATCCGATATTTCGCAGCACTTTAAAAAATTTAGGAATTCGAGCTTTTGCTCTTTTTACAATATTCATAAGTATAAATTTTAAGATTGAACAATTAATGAAACTATTGAAGATTGCTCCAAAGCTTCATAAACCAAATTTTTCACTTTCGCAAAAGCCTGTCGCGATTGCAAACCTAAACCAACCCCGGAAAGTTGCGTTACAGGAGCAATACAACCCTTCAATTCCTTCATGGCATTATTAGCAGGATGCAACAAAATAGAACTTCTGTTTTTTACAGCAACCACTTCAATATGCCATTGAAATTTCCGACTGTATCGCTTTCGCAATAAATAGTAGCCTTCCGGAATACAGGAGACCCGCTTTTCATTTTCTCTCCACGGCAATTCAATGGTACAACAAATCAACTCGCCATCACAAGCAAGTTTTCCGTTAGTTCCCTCAGGGAAATAAGTTCTGGACAATACTAGAACCACCTTAAAGTCCACTAACTTGTACCAATGCCAATGGATTATAGGAGCCATTTTTCAATGGATACATCCTACCATTTACCTCTTGATAAAATTCAACGCCAAGAGCTAAAAACAAAGGTTTTGTACTGTTAGGAGTTACCGCATTCGAATGAGTGATAGCAACAGTCGGAACCATATCCCAAGGAAGAATGGCAGTTTCTGAAGTGGCAGTAACAAAAACTTCTGCTTCAAAATCAATTTCAGCCCCGGCCGATATAATTTTGAAATGGGTTGTTCCTCTTGGAGCTGCAATCATATTAGCAGGTATAAAGGAATCCAAATCAACAGTGATAGCACCACTAACTCGATCAATTCCTCCAACGAACGGCACAAATAAAGTAGTGCCCAGTTTTCCACCGATATTGAACTCGAATCCCACAAGCAACTCTGCCTCACCATCAATTACATTACGTAAACCTCTCTCGTTGGTTAAATCCGCTTGAATTACTTTGACCATAGCTTGAGTGAGTCGGCTCACCATTCTACTGTCGGCAGAATTCAAAAGTAAAGTCCGCAATGCAGTTCTCAAAGTTTTTCCCGCCTTACCTGCTCTGCCAAATTCAGAACCATTTTCACGGGTTCTCTGGAACGCAGGGTCGTTTGCAATTCTGCTGGCGTCAATGCCGCCTTTTTCACGTGCCAAATGGCCATCTTTAGTTTTGTAAAAGGTAATATCTCCGATAGTACCTTTCAATTTAATTATGCCTTTCTGTCTTGCCATATCACTAAAATTTAAGTTTGAAAATAATTTTACTACTCGTTCATCCTGAATATTCGTTGCAACTAAATCGGGAATGATTTCAACAAAGGTTCAATCAATTAAATCACTTTTCAAAAAGCAGATGTCAATAATGGTACTAAAACGCCTACAATTACCTGTTTTAGTCAATTCATAAGTAATTAATTTTCATAACTTTACAAACAACAAAAAAGTCGATAGATTTTGACAACGTATTAAAAATAAAAAATGTGATTGCAAGTAACATCAGGGTATGTATTTATCCAAAAGATGTACAACGTATTACCGGTAAAACATACAGACAAGCAAGGTTGTATCTGCATAAGATCAAAATCAACTTGAATAAAGAACCACATCAACTACTCTCAATAGAGGAGTTCTGTGACTATTCGGGGCTTCAAATGGAACATGTTTTACGTTGTATAATCGGATAGCGTTTTAAGCAATTAAAAACGGCTGATGTACTTTTCTAAGATAGCAACACCTGTTCAACAAGCAGTTCAAATAATGACTTTAGGGCGATCGAAATTCGAATCACGGAGCAACGAAAAACGAAAAAAATATGGCAAAAGTAGTAGCACCCTTCTTAATCAAAGGAACCATAGACGACATTAACTTTGTGGTAACAGCAGACGGCAACAATTATGCACGCTCGAAAGGAAAAACAGGCATAACTGCCAAAGAGTTTAAAAGCAATCCTATTTTCGACAGGATACGAGATCAGGGACAAGAATTCGGGCACTGTTCAAAAAAATCAGCAACATTTCGTCAACTGGTAGTTCGTTTCAATGAACTGGCAAAAGACGGAAGTTTTGCTGGTAGGGCAAACAAACTCCTTTACGAAATTCTCCAAGAAGACACAACCCAACCACAGGGAAAAAGAACACTGACAGAAGGACTAAAAACCAGTGATGGCAAGGAATACTTATTGTCTTTTGAAAGCAATAAGCTAAGACCCCTGAACCAAATTCTTAAAATAAAGGAGCAATACAATCAGGACAATCAAGCGGTATCAATACCTGATTTCATAGCTAAAGAACATTTGGACTGGCCAGAAGAAGCTACCCATGTTCATTTGGCATCAGCCACTACCAATTGGGATTTCGAAAACGACACCTTCAATACTTGTTATAGCAACGAAATAATATTGGATAAAGAATCCAAACAACAAACCATAACGCTGAAAAATGATAAACCTATAGGAAACCAGCTCTATCTCACATTCCTATTCATTGGCTTTGCAAAACAAGAACGAAAAAAACACAAACTCCTACACCGGAAAAACAACACCACAACCATAATTGCCTGTTACACCCCCTAACTGCCAAATCGAAAGCGCATCCTGAAATCGGATTACTGAAATCTGAAACTTGAACACTGCAATCTGCAATCTGAATACTTTTTTCTACCTTTGTAAAATGTTTTCACTATTCAAATCAAACCCCGTACTTAAGGATCTAATTCCGGACAATCATATCGATATTCACTCGCATCTCTTGCCGGGTATTGATGATGGTGCCCGAGTTTTTGAGGATACTTTAAGACTAACCAAAGCGCTTCAAGGATTTGGAGTTACAGCGTTTATTACTACTCCACATATTATTCAGCACGTTTGGGAGAATACGCATGAACAGATTCTATCCAATGCCAAAACAACAACATCCAAACTAAAAGAACAGGAAATCACTGTTCCTTTTAAAGCTGCTGCTGAATACTTGATGGACGATCAATTTGTACGTCTTTTTCAATCTCACGATTTATTGACGTTGAAAGACAATTATGTATTGGTCGAAATGTCATACATCAATGCGCCAATCCAATTGTATTCGATACTGTTTGACTTACAGGTAGCAGGATATATTCCGGTATTAGCACATCCAGAGCGCTATTTATTCTACCATAACAATTTTAATGAATACGTAAAACTAAAAAGAGCAGGTTGTTTATTTCAGTTAAACTTATTGGCAGTTGTTGGTTATTATGGTACTGAAATCACTAAAATAGCAGAGCAACTGCTACAAAAAGGAATGTATAATTATGTGGGTTCTGATGTACATCATGACAGCCACATTGCTTCTTTTAACCAAAAAATAAAGATAAAAGATACAGCACCACTAAAAGAAATAATTGCCAACAATCAGTTTTTCAAGTTTGAATAATTCGTTTTTTAGAAATAAAACTTCTCAAAACAGCAATAGCCTGCCCTGAGTTTTTATCGAAGGGTCAGTTCGAGTGATTTTATAAAGTAGCGATAGCGTTTTTATAAAATTGTATCGAGAACCGTTGTAAAACCAAAAACTTCCAAGAAACAACCATCACGTCAGTTCGAGACTTAATTTTTTCCAAAAAAAGCAATATAAAATGACGTTTTAAGAAAGAGGTTAATAATTCCCCTCCTTTGGAGGGGTGCCCGAAGGGTGGGGTGGTTATAAATCGTATTTTAATAAAAACGTCAATGGTAGTGATTTTATAAAGTAGCGACAGCGTTTTTATAAAATTGTATCGAGAACCGTTGTACAAACTATACCTTCACCATTAGAATAAGTTCAAATTGAGCACTATTTTAAACTAAAAAAGCTTACAAAGAATAGTTCTTTATAAGCTTTTTTTGAGCAAACCGTTATAGAAGAAATTGTTACTTATCTAACAACTCAAATGCAGAATTCATACTTTTAAACTCCGGTACTATTTTTTTCATTTTAGATACGATAGCATCATTATCAAAGTTATTGGCAATACCTATAAGCTCATTAATATCCGTATTTAAGACTTCAAACTCATCTAAAACTTCTTCTGCAATCATTATTTTTTCGTGATGGGTAGGTAACGTTTTTGAAGTATCGTTAAGCAGCTCTTCATATAATTTTTCTCCTGGTCTTAATCCTACAATCTCTATTTTAATTTCTCTATCTGGGATAAATCCGGCCAACTTAATCATCTTTTTAGCCAAATCAATAATTTTAACGGGTTTTCCCATATCAAAAATATAAATCTCTCCACCATTACCCATAGCTCCGGCTTCTAAAACCAGTTGACATGCTTCGGGTATGGTCATAAAATACCTAATAATATCAGGGTGTGTAATCGTAACAGGACCACCTTTAGCAATTTGTTTGGTAAACAAAGGCACTACTGATCCATTGGAACCTAAAACATTTCCAAAACGAGTGGTAATAAACTTTGTGGTATTTTTCGTTATGGTATTCGTATTTTTAAATTGTAACGACTGAACATATTTTTCAGCGATTCGCTTACTGGCTCCCATTACATTACTTGGGTTCACAGCCTTGTCAGTAGATACCATCACAAATTTTTTCACATTATAAAAACAGGAAAGATCGGCAAGATTTTTAGTCCCTTCTATATTGGTCAAAATGGCCTGAGAAGGATTTTCTTCCATTAAGGGCACGTGTTTATAAGCTGCGGCATGAAAAACAACTTGAGGTTGATGCAACCTAAAAACATTATTCATGGCTTCTTTATTTCTTACATCGGCAATGACGGTATATATCGCAGAATCCGAACCTAAACTTTTCATTTCTAAACACATATGATGCAAAGGCGTTTCAGCTTGATCCAAAATAATTACTGTTTTTGGATTAAAAATCAATACCTGACGTACAATTTCGCTGCCAATAGATCCTGCTGCACCGGTAATCAATATTGTCTTATCTTTTAATTGCTTAGAGATTAATTTGCTATCCAAAACAATAGGCTTTCTTTCTAACAAATCTTCAATTTGGATGCTTTTTACTTTTTGCGAAATCTCTTTTTGATTTTCCCAATCCGAAATCAAAGGGACCGTGTATACAGTATAGTTGAATTCTAAACATTGATCAACAATAATTAATTGTTCCTCTTTAGACAAACTCTTATCTGCTATAATAACGGCCTGTGCATTAACAGAACGCATTAATGGCGGTAATTTTTTCTTTTTAACCAAAATCGGTAAATCCAACATCCGTTTGGTGGCGTTTTGGTTATTTTTATCTACAAACCCAACAATTTTAAAACGGGACGGAGTTTCAAATTTTAAAGCATTCGCAACTGATATGGCATTGGCATCAGTCCCATAAATAATGGTTCGTATTAATTTATTTGTTCCTTGATCTGAAAAATAAAGTTCAAAAGTCTGTTTTATGATAACACGGTATAAAAATAGCCCACAAAAAGAGAGGACGATATTGATAAAAATAGCCGTATTTAAAAAAGCCTTCTGTCCATACAGCAACTCATAAGAAAAATTAAAAAAAAGAAATATGATAAGCACCGCCATTTGCGAAAACAAAAGCTTTACTGCATCAATATACGAGGAATGCCTGATAATTCCGGAATAAGTTCTAAACAACCAAAAAAAGAAAATATTAACTCCAAAAAACCCAGCTATAAACCGAAAAGTGTGTGGCGTTACAATATAATCTAATCCAGTCCCTTTGAATATTAGAATAGTAAAAAAAAACGATAAAACTAAAACGGAAAAATCCATCATAACAATAATCCATCTGGGAAGATAGCTCAAGTTATGAATGCTGAATTTCAAGTTTTCTCTTGAAAAAAAATTAGAGTTTACCGACGTGGAACCAGAGTTTTTAGTAGTACTCAAAATTTATATTTTTTATAAGATTATAGCTTTTCAGTTAAACAAAAATACTATTAAATAATTTGAAAAAAGAAAACTAATCAAACCAATTCAATTATAACCATAATAAAACATGAAAATTCCGCTAATCTAATTTTGTAAGAATTTATATTTCATTTAGTTCTGGTCATTTTTATTTTTTAAATAATTTTAAAACAACCGATTTAATAGCGTCACAATCTTCCTGGGTTAGATTAGAACTGGATGGCAAACAAAGTCCCGTATTGAAAAGAGTTTCGGCAATTGTAGCACCATAATAAGGATAGTTATGAAAAATAGGCTGCAAATGCATCGGTTTCCACAAAGGCCTGGATTCAATATTTTCTTCTGCAAATGCCAATCTTAAATCCTCACTGGTAATTCCATTCGTTTCCAAAGGATTGATTAGAATAGTGCTCAACCAATAATTCGAAAAATAATTTGAATTCAGAACCGTAAAAATAGTAACTCCTTCAATATCCTTGAATAATGCAATATAAAACGCATGCATCTTCCTTCTCAAAACAATATGATTCTCCAAAACTTCCATTTGTCCCCTGCCAATACCGGCACAAATATTACTCATTCTATAATTGTAGCCTATTTCGCTATGCTGATAATAAGGGGCATTATCTTTGGCTTGCGTAGCTAAAAAAATAGCCCTGTCTTTTAATTTTTTCGAATTTGTAACGATTGCTCCGCCACCGGATGTGGTGATAATCTTACTCCCATTAAAAGAGAAAACACCTACATCGCCAAAAGTGCCACATTTTTGTCCTTTATAACTGCTTCCCAATGCTTCAGCACTGTCTTCAAGAATAGGAATCGAATATTTGTCGGCAATTATTCGTACTTCATCAATTTTATAGGGAACGCCATATAAATGGACTGTTAGTATCGCTTTTGGCTTTTTTCCATTACCAATACTTGTAATAATAGCTTCTTCCAAAGCAATGGGACATAAATTCCAGGTTTCCGGCTCACTATCAATGAAAATAGGAGTTGCCCCTTGATACAGAATAGGATTGGCTGAAGCAGCAAAAGTCATACTCTGGCAAATGACTGTATCACCCGCCTGAACGCCCAAGAGAATTAATCCCAAATGAATGGCAGCAGTCCCTGAATTTAAAGCAGCCACATGACCGGAACCCAAATAAGTTTCTAAATCCTGCTCAAAATTAGCTATATTAGTCCCAACGGGAGCAATCCAATTAGAATCAAAGGCTTCTTGTATGTAACGCTGCTCACTGCCTCCCATATGGGGTGATGAAAGCCAAATTCTGTTTTTACGCATCTTCTAAAAATTAAAAAAACACAGAAATTATAGTAATACTACCCGTTGGGTGTAATGAATTTTTGATGATAATTTTCGTCAGTTCGAGGCATAATTTATTTACAAAAAAAGCAATATAAAAATGACGTTTTAAGAAAGAGGTTAATAATTCCCCTCCTTTGGAGGGGTGCCCAAAGGGTGGGGTGGTTATAAACCGTATTTTAATAAAAAAGTCAATGGTAGTGATTTTAAGCATTAATACGATAGCTTTAATGTTTAAAATTGTATCGAGAACTATTTGTAAAAACAATACTTCTCGATTTTATGACAATCACTAACTAAGAATTTTTCAGAATCATTTTACGAATGACACGCTTCCGAACAAAGAGATAAATAAGAGTCAGTATTAATAAAAACGCACCCGTAAAAAACAAAGTGAGATAACCCTTAGTATCCATATAAACAACCAATGCATTGATTACCAACTGAAATACCGCATAAATAAAGGCTACTAAAATATGGGAATACCCCATTTCATTGGCTAAATATTGATACAAATGGGAGCGGTGTGGTTGAAAAATATTTTCTTTTTTAAGTAATCTATTAACGATGGTGATAATGGCATCAATCCCATAAACAGAAAAGAATAAAATATACCCTAATTGTCCCGAATCAATAATCGTTTTTATCATGAAATAGCCTAAAAATAATGCCATGCTAATACTGCCCACATCACCGGCAAAAGTTTTAGCCTTTTTTTGAACATTAAATAGTCCAAAAACAAAACAAGATAATCCCATTGTAATTAATAATGGCAAACTGGCTTCATTAGTCGGTAAAAAAGAAAAACTAATTATAGCCGTTAATGCATACAAAACGGTTATACCATTAATACCGTCCATGAAATTAAAGGCATTAACCCAACCTATCAGTAATACAAATACAATAGGAAGCACCCATAAAGGTTCATAAAACAAGTGTAAATCATAAAAAACCAAACCTACGGCAAGAACATGTGAAACAAATCGCGGTAACTGAGACAAAGGTTTAATATCGTCAATAAAACTAACCACGGCAACCAATACCACAGCAAGCGTTACAGACCAAGAAACGTATCCCAAGAAAAAAGCAATACTAATCGCTATTGGAAAAATAATCCCACCACCTCTTAAAGTAACAGAAGTATGGGAAGATCTGATGTTGGGCTTATCGATAATATTGTATTTATCCGCTATTTTAAAATAAAAAAGCTCAATACCAACCAATAAAATAAGTAATGCAATATATACCATGTTTTAAACTATGTCTAGAGCTGTTATCTGATTAATGCGGTCTGAAATCTAATTACAAATCACTGATTACTGAAACCTGATTACTGAACACTTACAACTTATGCTTCAGCAATCCCAAAAGATACTCGCCGTAACCCGATTTTTTCAAAGGTTCAGCCAGATCTTTCAATTGTTGTTCAGTAATGAAACCTTGTCTCCAGGCAATTTCTTCGATGCAACCTACTTTCAACCCTTGACGTTCTTCAATTACCTGAACAAATTGTCCGGCTTGCATTAAGCTATTAAAAGTTCCGGTGTCTAACCAAGCGGTTCCTCTGCTTAAAATCCCCACTTTCAAAGCCCCTTTTTCTAAATATACTTTATTTACATCGGTGATTTCATATTCCCCCCGAGCACTTGGCTTAATATTTTTGGCGATTTCTACGACTGAATTATCGTAAAAATACAACCCGGGAACGGCATAATTCGATTTGGGTTCCAATGGTTTTTCTTCTATCGAAAGTGCTTTAAAATTAGCATCAAATTCAACAACACCATAGCGTTCAGGGTCAGAAACATGGTAGGCAAATACTACCCCTCCTTCCGGATTGGTATTGGATTGCAACAACTCATCCATATTGGATCCAAAGAAAATATTATCGCCCAAGACCAGTGCTACACTATCTTTTCCGATAAATTCCTCTCCTATAACAAAAGCTTGTGCTAATCCGTTAGGGATAGCCTGTTCCGCATAACTGAATTTACAGCCAATAGAAGAGCCATCACCTAATAATTTCTTGAAATTAGGTAAATCATGCGGGGTAGAAATAATTAATATTTCGCTTATACCTGCCATCATCAAAGTAGATAACGGATAATAAATCATAGGCTTATCATAAACCGGCATCATTTGTTTACTCATCGCTAACGTTAACGGATGCAAACGGGTTCCGGAACCTCCGGCTAATATAATTCCTTTCATAATTGTACTAATTTTACGAATTAATTCGAATTTTTCAAATTAATCATTCTTTTATAAGTTAATGAAGGTGTGCCGAAATTAATCAACATACCCAATTCCATTTTTGTACATTTTAAATAATTCGTCAACTGCAAATAAAATGTTACAGATATTTGCGACACTGCTTTTATTTCGATAATAATAGTATCATAGCAAACAAAATCTGCTCTATATTGTTTTTTCATAAGCTGATTATCGTAATACAAAGACAACTTTACTTGCCTCTTAAAAGGAATTTTCTGAATGTGAAATTCTTTTTCCAATGCTTCCTCGTAAACTGCCTCCAAGAATCCTGCTCCTAATGTCCGATGCACTTTCATACAAGCGCCAATTATAGCAAAGCTTTCTTCTTTGTAAAGTATTTTATTGGTTGCATCCATTAGTGAAATTCGGATTAATTCGAGTTAATTTGCGTACTGTTTCTCATAATACATAGCATATTCCCCAGAAGTGATATTATTCAACCAGGTTTGATTTTCCAAATACCAATTTACTGTTCTTTCTAATCCTTGCTCAAAAGTAACTGAAGGTTTCCATCCCAACTCTTTATTTATCTTAGTGGCATCAATGGCATAGCGTAAATCATGCCCGGGACGGTCTTTTACATATGCAATTAATTGCTCTGATGCTCCAGCAGCTCTTCCTAATTTCTCATCCATTATTTTGCAAAGCAATTTAACCAAATCGATATTTTGCCATTCATTAAAACCGCCAATATTATAAGTGTCATGATTCTTCCCTTCATGAAAAACCAAATCAATCGCTACGGCATGGTCTTCTACAAAAAGCCAATCACGGGTATATTTACCATCACCATAAACAGGCAAAGGCTTGTTTTGAATGATATTATTGATAAATAAAGGAATCAATTTTTCAGGAAAATGAAATGGTCCGTAATTATTGGAACAATTGGTCAGTACATAAGGCAAACCATACGTTTCACCATACGCTCTGACAAAATGATCCGAGCTGGCTTTAGAAGCTGAATAGGGAGAATTAGGATCATAAGCAGTGGTTTCGGTAAATAATCCTTCGGCACCTAAACTACCATAAACCTCATCGGTACTAATGTGGTAAAAGCGCTTCCCTTCATAATTTCCTTGCCAAGTAGCCTTCGCAGCATTCAATAAATTCATTGTTCCAATAACATTTGTCTTCACAAAAGATAATGGATCCGTGATAGAACGATCCACATGGGATTCCGCAGCTAGATGTAAAACACCCTCAAATTGATGTTCAGCAAATAACTGGTCGATAAATGAGGCATCAACGATATCTCCTTTTATAAAAGTATAATTTGGTTCTTTTTCTATATCAACAATATTCTCGAGATTCCCGGCATAAGTCAGCGCATCCAAATTAAAAATTTGATACTGAGGATATTTCTTAACAAAAAGTCGTACTACGTGAGACCCAATAAAACCGGCACCACCTGTGATTAATATTTTTTTCATTTTATTATATATTTTTAGATTCGATTTATTTTATTTAGTAACAAAACTTCCCGAAATTCATTTTTTGTTTACCCCAAAATCCTGAAGGGGGCAAAAAATAAATTACAAAAGACGCTTATTTTGTATAAAATAGAAGTTCTCGATTTTCGGCTCCCTTTAGGGGCGGGGAAAACCGAAAATTGTATGTTCCCTTTTTTAATTTCATCCTTTAGAGACGATGTAAATCGAAAATTATATCATTTAAACATTTTTTTAAACTTTCGGTATAATCAGGGACACTAATCCCATAGGCTTTTTTAATTTTACTTTTATCCAATAAAGAATAGGCAGGGCGTCTTGCAGGCGTAGGATAAGCTGATGAGGGAATACCACTCACTTCACAAGTATAGCCGCCAATTTCCTGAATAGCCAAAACAAATTCATACCAGCTGATTTCACCTTCATTCGAATAGTTATAGATTCCAGGAATCCACTCTTGGGCTGTTACAATGTCCATCATGGTCTGAGCTAAATCGGCAGCATAGGTTGGGGATCCAATCTGATCGTTGACCACTCCAATACTATCGCGTTCTTGTAACAAACGCTGCATGGTTTTTACAAAATTGTTTCCAAATCTGCTGTAAACCCAGGAGGTTCTAATGATAATAGCATCCGAATTTGCTTTTAAACAAGCTAATTCACCTGCCCTTTTACTGGCACCGTAAACATTAACAGGTTCCGTTAAGGCTTCCTCTGTTAATGCAACAGATGAGGTACCGTCAAAAACATAATCGGTAGAAATATGAATTAGTTTTACAGAATGATCTTTAGCATATTGGGCAATAATCCCAACTGCCAAATGATTAATAACATCCGCTAATTCATGTTCTGTTTCTGCTTTATCAACGGCAGTATAAGCGCCACAATTTAATATAAAATCCGGATGAATCACCTCTAATTGATTTCTCAACACGGACAAATTATCCAACGAAACTTGCGTTCTATCCGCCAATATCCATTCAAATTGAGGATAATTATTGGACAACATCTTCAATTCCGAACCCAATTGCCCAGTTGCTCCTGTTACTAATATTTTTTTCATATTATTCAAAAGTCCAATCAATTTGGTCAAAATTTGGCAATATCAAATCCTTTTCAGAAACAATTACTTCATCAGGATTCACTTGCCAATCAATAGCCAAAGTAGGATCATCGTAACGAATCCCTCTTTCGCTTTCTTTGTGATACAATTGATCTACTTTATAAAGTACCGAAGCTGTTTCACTCAAAACCGAAAAACCATGTGCAAATCCGTGAGGAACCATTAATTGTTTTTTATTTTCGGCACTTAAAACAACACTGAAATGCTGCCCATAAGTAGGGGAGTTTTTACGTAAATCTACAGCCACATCAAGAATTTCTCCTTCCAAGACCCGTACCAATTTAGCTTGCGCAAAAGGATTAATTTGCAAATGCAATCCGCGAATCACCCCACGTTTAGAGAAAGACTGATTGTCTTGTATAAAGGTATATTCAATTCCATTTTCATGAAATTTGGCTTGATTGTAGGCTTCGAAAAAATACCCTCTTGAGTCTTCAAAAACTCTGGGAGTAATGATTACTAAATCCTGTATAAATGTTTTTTCAATAGTCATATTGTAATTATTATTTTTTAAATGATTGAAATGTTTTCAACAAACCTTCTTTTGATTGTATGGGCAAAGGCTTACCGATAGCCGCAACAATTTTCTGATTACTTACCACATAATTCTCGGTCAGTTTTTGCAAACGTTCTGAATTGAGTGGCAAATGCAAATAATCTCCAAGTTTTGCTACTCCTTTAATCCAAGAGGATGAAATATTTAAAATCTTGTTCTTTTTATTTAAACTATTCCCTAACAATTGAATTAATTGATTAGTTGACAAAGAATCATCATCCGAAACTTGATATACTCCTGAAGGTATTGAAGTATTTTCTAATAATTCCTTAACAACAAAACAAAGATTTTCAATACTTAAAAAGGACCGTTCATTATCAAAAGAACCCAATGGCCAAGGCAATCCTTTTGAAACCAACTGGTACAATAAATTCAGATTCCCTTTATTTCCTGGCCCGTGAATCATACACGGTCTTAAGATGTAAACTCGTTTTCTCTCTGATAATTTTTTATTTAAGATGTATTGCTCTGCCTGATGTTTTGCAATTCCATAATGAGTTTTTGGATTAGGAATTTCATCTTCGTTCAAGATCCCTTTTACTTCATCTGCCACTGCTTTTACTGTACTCATAAATATAAAAACTGATGCCTCCGATATTAAGAAAGTATCAAACAATTGCTTTGTCAATTCAAAATTAGCTTCGTAATAATCCTGAGGATTGGAAACTTTTTTCAAGTCATGCGCTTTACCGGATAGATGAATAATAGCATCGTCTTTTATCTCAAATCGTTGATTGGGTTCATAACGAACACTCATGGAATTTAATTCATGAGAAGTCTTTAAATAGTTTTGAAGATTCGTGCCCACAAATCCTGTCGCTCCTGTAATGGTGATTTTCATTTACTTGAATTGTGATAAAGCCTCCATATTTACTTTCTTTCTTTCAGAGTCAAAAAACCAACCCCATTTATTAAAGTAGGTTATTGCAGAGTTTACAAATATTTTGAATAATTTTTTATTTATATTAGCTCCCGATTCATATTCGTGTACTACCGAAACTTTTGGAAAGTAAATAGTTTTGTACTGTTGATGCATTCTTCTCGACAAATCCCAGTCTTCAAAATACATAAAAAAAGAATCATCATACATTCCTACCTTTTTTATCGCATCTAAGTTCAGTAAAGTAAAACACCCTGAAAGGACAGGAGCATTGTAAATTATATCTTTCGGCACCTTTCTCAACTCATACTCATTGATGAATTTCTGATACGCTCTTACCGGTTTTTTAATTTTCCTTTTCAATATACTAAACGGATTCGGCAAAAGTTTAGGTAAATTCTGAATCGTTCCGTCTTCATTCAAAATCTGAGGCATCATCATTCCAATTGTTATATCATTTGCCATATAATCAACCATTGGCGTAACCACATCACCTTCAAAATAAATATCTGGATTAACAATAAAATGATATTTTGAATCCAAAGTCATTGCTTTTTGAATAGCCAAATTATGGGAAGCTCCAAATCCTGGATTCGCAGGATTATGAATATATTCTATTCTTGAATCCGTAGCTAATATCTTTAACTCATCTGTGGGGGAATTATCTAACAAAAAAAGTTTGTCCATTCGTCCTGTTTTAAGGATAGATTTTATTGCATTTTGCAACATTGTAATATCGTTTCTGTATAAAACGATACAGGAAGTAATTTTTATGTTCATCTAATCTACTGTTTTTTATTCTTTTATACTCTTTTGTTCATAAATTAGTGTGTTTTTTAACATATTTCTCCCAATATAATCAATAACAAATTTTCCTTTTTTTATAAATGGTTTCTCAATAAATACAAATGTAAGTAATGCTAATAATACCGAAATAATAATTGCTATTACACAATGAAAACCAATGTAAATATGTCCCAAATAATGAACGATTGTTTGTTGAATTAAAAATCCCCAAAGATAAATTCCATATGAAATGTCATATTTGGGTTTTAATTTTAAAACAAAACTTCTCGATGATAAATAAACTAAAATATTACATGATGCAAAAAGAAATACAAAATCAGCAAAGCTTGTGTTTTTAAATGCAATAAATGCCAATATAGAAAAAATGACTGTATAAATACCTATCATCACTTTATCTGATAAAACAGCCAAAAAAGCTCCATAAGCAAAAGATATCGGGAGTAAATATTTTTCTGGGTTATTATCAATAAAACTTAAAAGAAATCTTGTGGGTAAAAGAGTATCTATAAATATTAAAACAATAGGAATAATAATAATAATAATATAATATTTATTTCTCTTACCTAAAATAATAAATAAAATCAGTAAAACAATATAACAAGCAACTTCATAACGCAAGCTCCAAAAGGAACCATTTACGATATTTGGATATAAATTTTCATTAAAAACACCAGGTAACAAATAATATGAGTAAAACACCAAATTACGCCTTATATAGATCAGATAATCTAATTTGGACAAATAATCAAGCACTTCAAATTTAGTCAGCGCCAAACCAAATATAAAGACAGTGACTAACAATACAAATAATAAAGCCGGAATTATTCGGAAAATTCGGGAAATAACAAAATAAATAGCGCTTTTTTTAGACAAATAACTATTAGTTACGACCAATCCACTTATAAAAAAAAACAATTTTACAGCAAATGCACCAGAATAAGTAAATTTAAAAAAATGCTCAATTGGATCAATCCAATAAATACCTGATCCATTAATTGCTTCACTATGTCCAACTATTACTAGACAAGCCAGTATGATACGAGCTAAATCTAGATTATTATTATCCTTATTTAGGAATTGAGAAATTTTCATTTATATATTTTTATTCAGTCAAAGAAATAAGCAAATCTTTAATTTTATTTTCTTGATAAGATTTTTCAAAAGAATTTTTAATATCTCGTTTAACATCAATTGAAATTGGTGTCAATGCATTTATTACATGTATAAAATCTTTTGCTTCTTTACATAATAAAAGTGAACCTTCGTAAAAATCATCGATTCCTTCAAAGGCGACTTCTGTTCCTATTACCGGTGTTCCGGCAGCAAGTGATTCTATAACTTTAACTTTGACGCCAGCTCCTTGAAAAATGGGTGCAATTAATGCTTGGCATTCTGCAATTTTTATATATGGATCTTCTAAAAAACCTAAATACTTAATGTTTTTGTTATTCTTAATTTTAGAAGTAAATTCTACATCTAAACCTGGCCCAATTATTTCAAATTTAATCTCATTTTTAAGATGAGGCAATACATTGTCCACAAACCAGATTAATCCCTGCATATTTTCCGGTCTATTCCAAGCTCCAAAAAAACAAAACTTAAAACTTAGGTTAACTTTATTATAATCAATAAATTTAATTTTATCATTTATAAAAAAATTAATCGTGCTTGAATTCAAGTCATAATTATTCTTAAGCAATAGCTGATCTTTTTTACTGAAAGTAAGAAGCAAATCAGCAGACTTTAAAATATATTTTTCAGTAAAAAATAATAATGAGTTAAATGGATTTAAATAAAAAAAGCGGTTTCTTTTTAGTTTCTGATAAATCACGTCATGACACATTAATATCTTAAATGATTTCTTTAGAAAAAGAGAATAAATAAATACTTGAGAAAAATCAAAATATAAAAACTTGTAATTTTTAGCATTCTTAATTAAAAACAATAATAATCTAAGTCTAAATCGTAATAAAAAAAAAGGATGCAAAAAAGGAAAATGGGTCCAACTATAAAATTTAGAAACTGTTGAAACATTAACTTTTTTTAAAACATTAACTTTCGAATTTACCTCAATTTCATGATTTGGATATGAAAAAAAAATCAAATCTATAGAATAATCTTCTGACAGTGAACTAAGAAGTTCTCGAGAATAATTTTGGCCTGCCGTAAGCTTGTTTGGAGGAAATGCTGTGAAAAATAAAATTCGATTCATTAATTTTAAAATAATTAATTGGCTTCTAATTTAAATATAAAGAGACATTAACGGCTATCCAAATATTGTTTTAAATGGCACGAATAATTCAATGTAATTCCCTGTCAAAACCGTATAAAAACGAGCCAGCAAATAAAAAACAAACATGATATATAATAAAAATCTCCCGTAAGTGTTTTCAGTATATTTTAAAACTAATGGAATTATTATAATCAAAACCATGTCATACACCAGAGATAAACGAACTAATACTATTGATAAAGAAACTGTGCTAAAATATAAAACAACTCCAGCCCAATACAGGTTAAAATAACCCTGGAATTCGGGCTCATTTTTCGTTATTTTTTTTAACATACTTGTAACTATTGCAAAAATAAAAATCTTGTTTGCAAATCCTTTCATGATTATTTCTGCAACTGGTGTTTTTCCCCCAAAAGTATTTTCACTATCGCTCAAATAATAATCAATTTTTTGCTGAACTATACCTCCTGCAACTTCTCCTAAACTTTCAAATATTTTACCTAACACTACCGAAAGACAAAAACTTGCCACCACATAAAGCACTAAGGTTAATGGCCTTAATTTTAATTTATAAATCCACCAAGCAAAAATAAAAACGATGGATGTTCTATGAAAAAGCATAGCTAGGCCAATCATTGACAAAAAAAACCAGAATTTCTTTTCTTGTATATATTTTATTGAAAAAAAAAGTATGGCTGTGGCTACTGTTTGTCGAACAAAAAAAACATTCGCATAAGTTGTGCTCCAAAGAATCAAAAGAGACGTTATAGGATAAGGGCTAAAATTTAAGATAGCCTTGCTTTGAAAACTAAAAAGAATAACCGCTAATACAAATAATAAAAATGTATAATTATTAAAAAATATCTTTACAAACTCATTAATCCTAGAATAACCCCATTCAAATTCACCAATGGTAAACCATTCTGTACTACCATTAAAAAAATCAAGATAGGCATCCCAATCTGTACCTGTCTCCCATCTAAGGAAAGAAAGGGAAAATAAAAAAAAAGACAACAAACTAAATAAAACTATATTGTCAATCTTTTTTAGTCCAAAAATTTCTAGAAATGAAAACAAGGCTAACACTCCGAATATTAGAAAATAAAATGTCATTATTAGAAATTTATATAACCAATACGTCTCAATTCATTTAGCAATTGCAAACTTATTACTTGGGGAGAAAATTTTTCTTGAAGATTATTAAAATCTACATTGATAATTTCTTTTGTATCAATTAATTGATACAAAATATTTTTCATCTCATCTATACTATTGGCGAGATAACCAAATTTTCCAAATTTCTCAAAAATATATTCAAAATAATCATTATTTAAAGCCAATATTGCTTTTTTTTGAAATATACCATCCATGATTGCTCCACTAGCTGTAATTTTATAACTGTCTTTTGGGTAAAAGAAAATTAAAAGGTCTAAATTTTCGATCCGTTTATTATATTCATTCCTTGAAATAATTTGCTCTTGCGACGCTATATCAATTCCAAGTGTACATAACAATTGCGCATTCTTCTCGATCTTACCCGTCACCGATATATTAATTTTTTGTTTATAGAAAGGATTTATTTTGCTTATAAACTCAATAAAACCAGACATACCTTTAGCTTCATTTAAAAGACCGACAGTACCAATAGATAATATATTATCATTTTCTTTAAAGTTTATAACTTCAGTTTTTTTAAATATATAAGAATGATCAATACTTACAAATTTTGAAATTTTATCCTCTGAGAGTAATTCAGCTAAATTTTTCTGTATTTTGTTACCCATAATTGAAAAGTGAATTCCATCTGAAATCCTAACATTAGAATTAAGAAAAAATTTGTGACTTAACCAAATTAAAGCTCGATGAAGAAACCCTCCCACATTTAAATCAGTAACAATTCCTTCCATTTCTCCATGACAAAAAATCAAAATCTTTTTTTTGAAAATTTTATTAAAAAAATTTAAAATTCTAAGGCTAAAAAGATTGTTGTAAGGATAAATTAAAATTGAATCTTTGGGTGCCAATATTAAATAGCGCATATTCTGAAAAGCACTAAATAAATATCTAAAAAGCAAATCGTAACGTCCTTTTCCCTTAACTACTAAAACTTCTTTAAAATTTATATTATTTGGTACATCTTCATTTATCAAATTTTTAAAAGCATCAAATGAACTCATACTCAACCTACACTCAACTTTATCAAAGACCAGAGAACACATTAAAATTAAGGATGAATTAAACATTTCATGATATGACCCTTGAGCATATGTATCTATATAAAAGGCTTTTTTATCTGGTATTTTATTTGTCATAAAAAAAATTCTAAAAACACAATTTTGAATTAAAAAGCATAAATTGTAGTTAAAAAAAATAATTCTATCTATTTTTTTTACTAAGCAAATTATAAATAAAGTTAAAAAATTTGGGGTGTAAAAAAAGTTTTAAAATTAGACCGAACTTATGTGTCCCATATTCAAGAAAAAAATCTCTAGATATATAATTTTTATATCCTGCTTCAACAATAGCCATATTAAATGGAATATGTTCACAAATCCCTTCATTTTCATTAAAGATGTTTTTTATCGCCTTATATCTCAGTAGTTTAATAGCAGAATATTTATATATACCTATTCCTCCAAAGGCAGAAATAACATTATAGTATTTATATTTCTTAGTGTTTTTATTAATTGTTCTAAATGTTCTTTCTAATGATTCATCTGTATATGAAAAAAATTCTTTTAACGGATACTCATAAACAGCAAAAACATCATAATATATTTTAGATTCAAATCCTAAATACTTATTTATTGTAACCCCATTAGAAAATATACCTCCCCAATTCTTATTTGCCTGATTTATCGAATTGACTAGTTCATCAACAGAAAATTTTTTAACATCAATATCGATTACTATTACATAATCAATTTCATGGAGCAATGTATCTATATAATCTAAATAAATATTTCTATAAAATGACATTTTCTCAATTCTATAAAAACTTATAGTTGGTGAGGCCATATCTACAGTTTGATCCGGAATGGTTTTAATCCCAAAATCTTGAGAAATAACCTTAACACCATCACCTTTCTTTTCCCAATCAAACAGAATGTTTTTAGTATTATCCTTACTGTCATTTTCAACCACAACCACTTGAGACCACAGAAAGTTCTCTCTTAATTCTTCGATAAGATCAATCATTTTAGGTAATGATTGATCGCAATCTCTAGCTAGAGAAGCTATAACAACATTTTTATTAATTTTAGTCATTCTTTTTTATTAGAAAATTTTGCTTATCAAGTCTTGTGATATCATTAACAAATGTTAATAGCGAAGAATAATAACGAATACCAATCACAACTTTAATAAATTTAAATACCATAATAACTATATTACCTAACGATCCTCTTCGTGATTTTTCAGTTTCATTAAATGTTGAAAATGCATTAGATTTAACACCAGTTAAAAGTTTATTTTTTGCTAGCGCTTTAAAAAAATCATTTCCCTCTTCAAATGGATTTTCTGCTTGGAAATCAGATTCTAAAGCTCTAAAAAGTCTTCTATATAAAGGAATAATATTTTCTCCATTTTTAAATGAATTAAATGAATAAGTCATTTTTGAGTAAGTATCATATCCATTTTCATAAACATCATTAATATAACTCTTAAAAAGAGGAATGTATGAAGGATAAACGTCTGTATTATACTTAGGATGTCTTCGATTAATCAATTTTGGTTTAAATGGGTCAAATCCAGAAAAATGAAAAAACAACAATGGAAACAATTCTTGTGTCTGTATATTTTTTATCTGGTATTCATCATTTTCATCAATCATCAATTCTCTTTCATGAAGATTCCAAATCGCAGGATTAATTCCCATATGATGAGTAATTAATACATCATTGGGAAAAAAAGCAGGAATAAAATCCATCCATTTCTGATCAACGTGTAAAGCGTCAAATTTATCTGCGTAACACTTATTCGCTAGTCGATTCATCCACCAATTTACAATTTTATCACCAGCTGAATTATTATTTATTGCTGTAAAACCTAAATTATAAATCCCAACAAATAAGATTTCCTCTTCGGTAATAGATCCAGTATACTCGGTTTGAATATTACAATAATGAGGTGTTAATACTATAGATTTTTTATCTAAAAATTTATAAATTTCATCTAATGGATTTGTAACATAAATATCTGGATCTAAATAAATAACTTTTTCAAAACCTTCTTTAAACATTTTTTTAAAACAAAATGGTTTTATCGAAGTTGAAAATTCAATCACATTATATTTGAACGCCATTTTCTTCCAACCTGGCAACCAACTATCATCTAGTAAAGTAAAATGCTTTACATCATTAGTTAATTCACTGGGATCATCCGATAAAAAAATAAAAAAATCACAATTTGGATTTAATTTTTGAAATGACTTTTTTAAAGTAAAAGCCTGTGCCAGGTAATTTTTAGCACAAATAGTAAATGCAGCATTTTTCATTTTTAATTATCATAAATTTTAATCCAATGACTTGGATAAATATCACTAATTTTATCGCTATTTAAGAATTTTGCTGGAGAAACTACTTTGTTAAATTGATTCTTGTTAAGCCAAGCTCCCCACCAGCTAAAGCTACTATTAGCTACGATATTGTATTTGCAGTTAGTCATTAAAAAAATGTCTCGCCAAGAATTCTCACCACTGTTATGTGTAATATAAGTCACCCTTTCAAGATTTAAATTTTCCTTTACCCAGGCTATGTCATTAGAAAAAACATAATAATGAGGCAATTTAATTTGATCATTCATTATATTAATTGCTTTTTCAAAATAAGATTTAGTACATACTTTACCGAACAAATTAATATTTGCCTCATTCAAATAGTCACCTCTGCGAACATGTATTGCAACCGACTCTTTCTCTGACATCTCTTTAGCGATGGCTAAACTTACCTTATCGATTTCTTTACTGAAACTAAAACTCTTTAATACATCGTTTTTAATATTTACGAAATATTTCTCATTATGCCAACCTCCAATATAAAAAGTAATCCCCTTAGTAGGTTTAAGATACTCCGGATTAAAATTATAGTTAAAGTTTTCCTCTATTACTTTAGTTCCGGTTAATTTCAACAAGTATTTTAGAGGACTAGTAATGATCCTTAAACGTCGTGTCATTAATAATCTAAACAAGATATTTAAAGCCTTATCGATAAAACGTTCATTCCATGCAATATCAAAAACAGAATCAATCTCCAATCCGTTATGTTCATGACAAGAAGAAATTAAATAAGTAGAGGAATTAATTTTCTTTTTCTGCAAATAGAATGCATATTGTGACATTTGATTGCCAATTCCGTTAAATATTACAACTACATCCATATTCTAAATTAAATTATTTAACCTAATAAACTTTGCAGGATTACCTCCCCAAATTTGGTTAGAAGGAATATCTCTAGAGACAACAGATCCAGCAGCTATTACTGAATTTGAGCCAATCGTTACTCCTTTTAAAATTATAGAGTCCATTCCAATAAAAACATTATCTCTGATAGTAACAGCCGCACACTTCATATTTGCTTCATCTTTACTAGTATGCCAATAATCGGGATTTAAAGAATGAAAATCCGAATCGACAATTGTAACTCCACCACCAATCATAATATTATTACCTAAGATTATCTCTTTTGTCGCAACAATTGTCGAATTACTCATAGCCACTTTATCGCCTATTATCAACCGGGCATTTTCAGCCACTACAAATTTACAACGATTGTTTTTTCCTAACGTAGCAAATTTGTCCTTATTTACCATAACTAAATCAGACCCAAATTTAACAACACTCGATTCTTTTATATCAAATAAAGGCACACCGATAGAAGTGAAATTTTTCCATATCACTCCATTATTTTTAAAATAAAAAATAGTTAGATGATGGGAAAGGTGAAAAAATATTTTTTTACATATTTTGTCATACATTCTATAAATGAATCTTATCATTACCAATAATTTAGTCTTTTAACTTTCATGTTGTTGCTTTTCAGATTATGAACGTTAATTTATTTTCTCTTAACCTTATAATTCTGTATTACTTTAATTTGAGGTAAAATTAATTCTGTCTGAAATTTTTATTACTTATTCCATATACCTTTTGCTTCACCATTAAGTATCAATTTTGCTTGAAAACACAAAACACTTCCCATAAAAATGACAACAATAATATTAGATACAGTTACACCAATAAGTCCAAAAAACTTTCCTAAAATAACGCACAAAGGAATGTTTATTACTGTTGCAATTATGTACAAATAAAACTGAAGTTTTAGTTTTCCAACCCCATTGATAAAAATATTATGAATCATCATCCAACAAATTGAAATAGTATAAACAAACATTGCAAATGATAATCCTAGTGAAATGTGTACCTTGTCACCTATCCAAATTTTAAAGATATAAGGTGATAAAACTAAAAGAACTAAACTGACAAAAATTAAAAGTCCCCAATATTTATAAAGCTTATTAAAGATATTTTTTATCCACTTTACATCTCCTTTAACATAGGCATCGGTAAATGCGGTCCAAAACGGATTCATTATAATAGTAAAAATCATTACTATTACAGAAAACAACTTATAGCAAAGATTAAACACCGTTACTTCTTCAGGACCAAACAATTGAGTTATTACTATATTATCTGTTTGGAATAACAAAAGAGAACCTAGTTGTATAAAAAAAAACAAACCACCTATTTTTAATAAATCCTTAGCAAATTTAAATTCAATCATTTTAAAACTAGGAATAAAAAACTTATAGGTTTTAGTAAAATAATATCCAGTAGCAAATAACTGTACCAATATCGGGGTAAATGTTAGAATTATGACCAGATAAAATAATGAAGAACTTATGGTGCTTTTTAGAAGTAAAATAGCTGCTAATGTACATACTTGTCCTATACAAGATACTAAAGACACCTTGGCTAGAGCATGAAAGGCTGTTAATATACTGTTTAATATCTGTAGAATTAACTGAATACAAAATGAACTAAATACAATAAGAGCCAAGACATTTAAATTTGTCCCTACGTCGTTCTTAACATTTAGAATATAATTCCAATCTAAAAAGAAATTACAAATAAAAAATAAAAAAAATAGAGTAATTGATATTAAACTAATTATTGCATAAGTGGTACTTATATATATATTTGATAAGGTTGTTAGTCCTTTGGCATTTGCTTCTGCTAGCTTATTTTTCAAACCGTTACTCAAACCAATATCAAAAAAATTAAACAAACCAACAACAGAACTAAGAGTGAGCCATATTCCATACTCTGCAGGGTTAATATATGAGATTGTTATTGGGATTTGAATCAAAGAAATAGCTATAGAAACACCTTTTAAAACCAATGAAAAAATAATATTTTTTTTGGCTAATACAGTTCTTTCGTGTCCCTTTGCAAAGTAATTATTAAACCTAATTGATAATACTTTTATTATTGAATGCATAACTATTTATTAATAGAATTAATTTAAAAAGCCTTTTCTGCGCTTTAATATTATTGTAAAATTGACTTTAAAATTCTATCAACTAGTAAGACAAAAACAGTTAAAATAACGGCAATTCCAGACCCAAATATTATCCCAAAAAGCTTACCAAATCTTTGTTTTGCTAATGGTAGAATTGGTCGGTCAATCACCTGAATTAGTGGGGTCTCTTTACGTAAAGTAACTTTAGCCAATTCGGTCTGTTTGACCAATTCCGTCAAGATGGCCGTATTCGCCTGTACATCTACCTGCCTACGGGCAGAAGGCGCACGACGCACATTCATCGCGGGATTCAACCCAAAAGTATTATCGTTAGCCACTGCAACTCCGGTAATCGCTCCGTTCAGTTCTCTTCGAATAGAATCTGTCTGTCTTTCTAATATATCCATATTCATACGCGCCTTTTTACTTTTAGTCGTGATATAAAAATCAGAAACTTGTTTCGCCAGGGCTTCAGTAAAATATTTAGAAAAAAGCTCATTAGTCGATGAAACGTCTATACTAATGATAGCAATTTTTTTATCTTTTTGAGCAACAGAAAATCCGCTTTTTGACAAATTCGTATACATCACCCCCAGGATACTGTCGTGCACTCTGGTAAAATATTTCCGTTTCACATTAGGCAAAAACTGAATATCCTTAAACTTAGCGCTATCATTCCATTTTTCTCTCCATCCTTGATTTTGAATGTACATTTCAGCAAGCGAAATCACTTTATTATTAACGCTAACAGGACTTAATAAAGTTTGCTCCACCATACTTCGGGACTTAAACAACTCGGTCAAATTAGATCCGCTAAAAACACTACCACCCCCTCCTCCAAGGTCTATCCCAAACGAACTTGCTAAACCTAAAGCACCTCCTAATCCGCCACTGGATTTTTCATCTTCTAAAGCAAAAGACAAAGTAGCAGTATAAATGGGTTTCTTACTAAAAGAATAGGCCAAGCCTAAAGCGGCTCCTATAACACCTGCAAGCAGAATGATTTTCCATTGCGAAACTAAATAGGAGAACCAATCTTTGGCTTTTTCTAGTAGTTCTTTTAACGAGATTTCATCGCTGGCTATTTTCTTGTTATCCATATTCATATCCAGTTATTATTTAAAAGCAGTAACAATTAATAAAGCAATACTAGTTATAACGCTTCCTATACTTACCCATTCTCCAGTACTCATTTTTTTAACTTCTGGTTTTTCTGGTACTATAATTTGGGATCCCGGTTTTACTTTGGGATACGATTTAATAAAAAAGTATGTATGGGCAACAGCAGCTTTTCCGTTAGGATAAATAATATAGGCTTTCTTTCTCCAGCCTTTATTATCCACACCTCCAACAGAACCTATATAATAACCAAATCCTTTACCTTTTTCATAAGGAATCTCAGAAGTCAACAATACATTTCCGGTAACTTTAACTCCTTCATTAAAGGCTGCGACTTCGATTTCATCTCCTGGAAACAAAATTACGTTAGTATTGCTGTTAGGGTTCTTAACAATCGACTTCCAATCTACTGGTATGGTGGCAAATTTTAAATCTTCTTTTAGTTTTTTCTTCAATTTATTTTGAATACTGTCTTTTTTACCTAAATTCAAATTGATGCTTTCTACCTCTTCAATTTGCTTCGCTTGGATAGGTCTTTTGATTTTAACCCCTTCTATATTAGCTAATGAAGTTAGGCCACCTGCGCGTTCAACAATATCATAAACCCTTTCTTTTTTATTTGCCAAAACATATTTTCCTGTATAATTCACAGCTCCTTTAATAGTTACCATTTCTGGCTTTTCATACACAGCCATTTTGCGGATATTCACTACATCAAAGGGCTTCAAAGCAAAGTTTTTTAACTGTTCATTGTTAGTGGCAGTGATTTCAATATTAAATAGTTCAACTTTACTAGAATTGGCATCATCTATTTCTTCTGCTTTAATCATTCGTGCAACCTCAACTCGTTTAGAAGCCGAACCGGTTAACCCTCCTGCTTGAACCAATAAATCATTCAAAGTCAAATTTTCATGATAATCATATATACCTGGCTTTTTTATTTCGCCATCAATTGTTATTTTATACTCTTCAACAAAATCTAAAATAGAATATACTGTTACAACATCCTCTTTTTTCAAAGCAACGTCAGCTTCAAGGTCACCTTCCATGGCTTTTGTCAAATTCACGTTAACTATTTCAGTAGTCAAATCGGATTTTAGCCTGATTATTCTCGCTCTATTGCTATAAGCATCTTCTTTTAAACCATCAGCCTTTGCAATCAAATCTGAAATACGCATGCCTTCATAAAAAGAGTAGGTATCCGGTCTAAAAACGGCACCTTCAATTTTTATACGATTTTCAAATCGATTCAATATTTTTGCCACCCTGAATACATCTCCTGAAAGTGGTTTGTAACTATTATATTCGGAGGCATTAACATCTTTAACTTTAAATTCTTTGCTTGTTTTTTGCAATACATTTACGGATGCAGTGTAAGCAAACTCATTAAATCCTGAGGCAAAAGATAATAAATCAGTAAAAGTTTCTCCTTTTTTCATTTCAAATATCCCTGGTCGTTTTACCTGACCTTCCACAGTTACACGTTGCGTATAGGCTGGAATCCGAATTACATCATTGTCCTTTAAACCCACATTATCAGATTGATCTCCATTGACCAAAAAATGATAAATATCAATATTCCGATAGACTTTATTGTCTCTTAACAACTCAATGTTTCTATAACTTCCATTCTTTCCGGGACCTCCACCCAAAAACAAAGCATTATAAACAGTTGCCAAAGAGGATATAGAGTAATTTCCAGGTTGTTTACTGCCAATTATTGTAACGCGAATGGTTCGGATACGGCTTAAACTTATTCCTACTTGCGATTGTCCGGAGGCAACAGTGCTGTATACCCTGGCGATTGCTCCCCTTATTTTCTGGGTTGCAGCTTCGATTGTCATCCCCGAAACCGGAATCTGTCCTACATATTGAATTGTAACTTTACCTTCTATGGTCACTGGAACAGAGGCATTAAATTCCTGTACTCCATAAACACTAATTTGCAATTCATCACCAGGCCCTAAAACATAATTAACTGGGGTTGCTAATTTCAAATTAGGTTCAAAATTCAAGGTGGGATTATCAAACAATTCCGAACCAAAAACCAATGCATTGAGAGAATCCTTTACTTTAGTATTGACAATTTTTTCTTGCTTTCTTCCAAAAGCATCTGCTTTTCTAACATCATCTTCCACTTCGTCAGTTTTGTCAATTTCCTTTTTTACCACTTCATTTTTTGTTGCAGGCATAGCCAAACGTTCTTTCAATTTAGCAAATTCACTAGCTGGCATCCCTTTGGCTAAAGCCATAGGCTCAGCTTGCTCAATAGTTACATTATTCGTTTGCAACTGTGTTTTTATTTTGGCAACATCGCTATCCGATAAATAATCTACTTTAAGCGTACTTAAGTCTGTACTTTTAAGCAAATCTTGAGCCATAAGAGTCGAAGTTTGAAAAAGTGCAACAAACAACACAACAACTGTAATTATTTTTTTCATATTTAATCTAAATTTTAACTTTTATCAAATTTATTATATAAAAAACGTATTCTATTTAAAATTAGCTATAGAAGAGCAGTCCTAATTATTCAAAACACAATATGGCTTCGCCCTAGCTAACCACACAGTAAGCATACTCATTTTTAATATCTGTACAAATCTAGAGTAAAAATACAGTATAAGCTATATTTTTCAGTAGGAAATAGAGAACAAAAAAGAATAAATTATCTCTTTTTAAAACGACGCAAAGTTTTCAATACTAAAATACTAAAAATCAGAAATTTCACATAAAAAACACAAATACGTTTAAATAAAAAAGTTTACAAAATAAAATACTTTGTAAACTTTTTCAGAAGAGCTATTAAAACTAAACCTTCAATATTTTTTTATACCAAGGTACTTTTTTTACTTTCACACCATATCCATACCCATACCCATACCCCTTGGTCGAATCCGTATCGTTAAGAAGTAGACACATATTAGGCAATTTTTTTTCTTTGAATAAGGTGTCAGCAATAGTAAGCATGCGTTTTTCTAAAAAATTAGCACGAGCCACATAAATGAAGCAATCCGCATTTTTAGCAATCAATAGGGTATCAGTAACTAAACTTACAGGAGCAGTATCTACTATAATATAATCATACTGGGTTTTTAAAGTTTTAAATGCCAAATCTACTTTTTTACTCATTAACAATTCCGCAGGATTAGGAGGAATTACTCCTGCTGGGAGTACATAAAAATCTTCATAACCATCATATTTCACGATCAAATCCTCGAGAACCAAATCTTTGGAAGACAAGTAATTCGTAAATCCTCGGTCAGGCAAGGTTAGATATTCATCCAGTCTTGGATTTCTAATATCCATTCCTATTAATAGTACTTTTTTACCTGACAAAGCAAAAGTAGCTGCAAGATTAGCAGACACAAAAGTTTTTCCTTCTTTAGGAAAAGTGGAAGTCAAGAATATAGTTTTTGCCTGACCATCTGGAACCTTACTTAACATGAATTCCAAATTAGTTCGAATAATTCGTAAGGCTTCTGCTGAACTGGTTCGGCTTTCTGATTTCATAATTTCAGATGGAGTATCTGAAGTAGGGACATCTCCTATAAAAGGAATATTAGTTTTACCATCTAAGTCTAATCGGCTTTTAATTTTGGTATCTAATAAATCATCCATGTATATAATACCAAAAGGCACTAACAGACCTAATAGCAAACCGGCTAAATAAATTACATTTTTCTTAGGAGAAACGGGTATTCTATCAGCCTTGGCCGCATCAACAACTCTGGCATTAGGTTCCGTAGCAGATAAAGAAATAGCCGTTTCTTCTCTTTTTTGCAATAAATACAAATACAGTTCTTCTTTAACCTTTTGCTGTCTGGCAATTACCCTAAACTGACGTTCCTGAACCGGAATTTTTCCAATCTTATCATTCAAAATCCCTTCGTTACTGTTTAAATCTCTTTTTTGAATAGTTAAACTCGATTGTAGTCTTGATAAACTAGAAACTACAGTTGATTTCAGAGAGGCAATTTGCTGATCCATTTTGACCACAGATGGATTAGCAAGAGTAGCTGATTTTAAAATTCTGTTTCGATCCAAAATCAATTGATTATAAGAGCTGATCAATTCCGAGGCATCTACTCCTGAAATTACATTACTGGGCAGTAAATCTGAATTAGTACTTTTCTTGATAAAGTCCAACATTGAAGAAACTACATTCAATTGAATTTCAGTATCAACACCTTTTTTGTCATACTCATTAGAACCTTCAATAAAAAGTTTTGCTTCTGATTCAATATCAGTCAGTTTATTTGATTTTTTAAACCTTTCAACATCTTGCTCCACACCATCCAGTTCTTGACTAATCAATAACAATCGATTTGCAATAAATTTTGACGTATTTTCAGAAATAAAATTCTTGTCCGCAGCAGCATCTTCATTATAAATCTGAATCAGATTATCTAAAAAAGCTTCTGATTTTCTTACTACTGGATCAATTATTGAAATGGAAACAACACTGCTGGTTTTACTTATAGGTTCTACCTTAAGTCCATTTCTAAAACCCTCAACTACATCCTCTAAAGGACTTATTATTATACTGATGGATTTATGTTTATCCATTATAAATTTAGATTTCTTAATAATCAAATGACCATATTTTGTAGGTATTAATTCCCCATACCGAAATTCTTTTTTATTACTTAATAGTATCTTTGAAGTTTCATTTACTAATTCATTTTCCAATTCAAAGGTATTAATAGTCAACTCTGTAAATTTAAGATCAATTTTATTTTCATAAAATTGATTGGTTTTATCCACAAAATAAACTTCAATTGGAGTTTGATAGTAAACTTCCTTATCAACAACTTTCCCTCTGACGATTAAAGAAACGTTTAAATTTAGTTTTTTAACAGTACTTTCCACTAGAGATCTTGACTTCAAAATTTCAATTTCGTTATCTACATTACTCTTCATACCACTACCTATTCCCATATCGGCAAAAACAGAAAGTTCAGAAAGCATCCCCCCTTTATTTTCATCTTTAACTAAAATGGTCGCTGTAGACTGGTATTTTGGTATAGTATACCTTAAATATAAAAAAGAGACTAATAAGCATACAATAATTGACAATACAAACCATTGCCAATGAGCCAAATACTTATGTAAAACAGCCTTTAATTGAAAATCATTTTCTTGACCTTCATTGAAATCATTGTTATCCATACGATAATTTATTTTGTTAATGAAATAGTTAGTGTAATTAAAGTGATTAACAAAGACGAAATAGAGATAATTACACCTGTATTTGGACCAACAGCAGCTCCATTTATTCTGTTTTTATTAGGCTCAACATAAACCACATCATTTTGCGCTAAATAATAAAAAGGGGAATTGATGAAATCCGATTTGGTAATATCAACTCTATTATAGGATTTAACACCATCTATTTCTCGTATAATTAAAATATTATTCCTTTTACCATATATAGTTAAGTCTTTTGCCATCGATAATGCTTCAATTAAGGTGATTCTTTCAGAGGTCACATTATAGGTGCCTGGTGTGTTAACTTCTCCTTGCAAAGAGACTTTGAAATTCACAATTCGAAGGTTTATAACTGGCTTTTTAATATATGTAGATATCTTTTCCTTCAGGATTTCAAGAATTTCTGAACGCGACAAACCGCTTACTTTTAATTTCCCTAAAACTGGAAATTCTATAAAACCATTAGCATCTACTAAATACAATTGCATGGTCTGTTGTCCAATTGGTGAATCCAGTTTACTTGAATTTTGGACAGAAACAGTTTTTAAATTAAAAGGGGATGCAATTTCAGGGTCATCAGCAGATACTATTATCATTAATAAATCATCACGTTGAATTTTAACTTCCGTCAAATTGGATTTTTCTTGAACGGGTAAACTGTCAATACCCTGATAATAAACAATGTCATTTCTTGAAGCACAAGAAAACAACAGGATTGCAAAAAACAAAGGGACTATTCTCTTTAATAAAGAAAAATATTTCATATGATTTAAATTTTAAAAAATTGCAAATATAGGCATTAAACTTATATTAAGATTTAAAAAACAACATTACCTGGGAATCTACTTTTAAAGAATAGCGCTGCAAAATAGCTGGTTTTAAAATTTGAAATTTGTTTTAACCGCGAATAAATGGAAAAGCAGGAACAGTTTCTACTCTCAAGAACGAAATGCTCTCCGTTAACATTACAACTTTAACCTATTAGGTGTAATTAGTTTTTGATGATTATTTTAGTCCGTTCAAGTGATTCTCGACAGAAAATTATATTGAGAATTAGAAAATTAGTATTAAAAACGATTTTCGATACACGTCACTTGGAGTGCGAAGCGCATCGAGAAGTTTTGTTCCGTTTTTACTAGACAAAAAATACTCGAACTGACGTTTTGAATAATCGCACCCAACGGGTTACAACTTTAGTGTTTTTATATAAATAAATCGAAAAACAATTAACCGATTAAACCAACACAACTAATACGCATTCTGCTCTCCTCGAAATACATTCAATACTGTTCGATAAATAATTTTTAAATCCAACAATAAACTCCAGTTTTCGATATACCAAATATCATGTTCTACTCGATCCTTCATGTCAATAAGCTCTTTCGTTTCACCACGAAATCCGTTTACTTGTGCCCAGCCAGTAATTCCAGGTTTCGCATAATGACGTACAAGATAGTTATTTATTAATTCCGAATATTGTTCTGTGTGCATGAGCATATGTGGTCGAGGACCCACTACCGACATATTACCCCAAAATACATTTAAAAACTGGGGTAATTCATCCATATTAGTCCTGCGCATGAATGCTCCTATTTTAGTTACACGTTTGTCCCCTAATGTCGCCTGTAACTTATCCGCTGCTGCATTTACCCGCATGGTTCTAAATTTCAAACACCCAAATGCTTTATTATCTCTGCCGGAACGTTCTTGTTTGAAAAAAACGGGACCAGAAGAATCTAGCTTTATCAG
Source organism: Flavobacterium cryoconiti (assembly GCF_048158645.1). Lineage (NCBI taxonomy): Bacteria > Pseudomonadati > Bacteroidota > Flavobacteriia > Flavobacteriales > Flavobacteriaceae > Flavobacterium > Flavobacterium cryoconiti. The sequence goes on from NZ_JBLNKW010000006.1 coordinate 117,254, forward strand.
TATAATCAAGATAGGAAAAAGCCAAGGAAAAATGAATACAATTACTAATGAGGAAAAACAAATATCAAATACTTTTTTTGCCAAAAGATTAAAGGTAATCTCCAATGGTTCCTTCCTTAGCATCAACACTGGTGTGTTTTCGTAAAAACTAATCTCAACCTTACGGGATTTAGTGTACAATTGAAAATCCGGAATAAATTTAATCCGTACCATGTAACGTTCGCAAAGGTCTGTCAACTGATTAATTATTTTTATATTGTCAATATGAAGTGCAATATACATTTCGTCTACATTCTCATTTATGATATAATTTTGAATGGCATCAAATCCCCCTAATAATGGAGAGGATATAAAAGCATAAGGATCTACTCTATCGTCAAAAAAACCCAATACACGATACCCATAAGTAAGATCTTTTGACAAAATCTTACGCATGTGTTCACCAGTATCATTAGCACCTATTATAATTACATTCTTAAAATTATATCCTTTTGCTCTAATATACTTCAAGACTTTCATAAAAAGTACCCGAGACACGAAAAGAAATACAAAAAATATTAAATAGAAATACAATAAGCGCAAACGAGAAATTTCAGAATATTTTAAAATAACTATAAATGCAACAATCAATGCAACATGAAAACCTATCATTCTAATGGTTCGCATCAATATCGTTTCGATTCGTTCAATTCGTATTATTCTATAAGAATCCTTATATAGTAATAAAGCAATCCAAAAAACATTGGACAACAAGGAAATAGTTTGAACTTCTTTCAAATCCAATCTATTTAAACTAGCATAACGTGTTAGGAAGGAAAGAATGATTGCTATATTTAATAAAACGATGTCCCACATAAGGAAGCAAAGTTTAAAGTAACGCGAAAAACGATAAGTGGCAAGTTCTTGTAAAAGTGACATATTAAGATTTACGAGTTTATTGGGTAAATAGTTTAATTTAATTAAAACATTTAAAGTGGAAATATCGTTGGTAGTGATATAACATAAAAATGAATTATTAAACAGTCTTTTTATTTATATATTGAAATAATGCTTTTGTTTTTTTAAGGAATACAGCGCTTATTGGTGAAATATGATGGTGTTTATAAATTCGATAGTCCTCATACAATACCTCAAAAGCTCTTTTATAACTGGTACTCAATCCGCCCATTCTCATTCTCACAACATATTCATTGAGGTAAACCATCTTAATTTTGTGTTGGAATAAATAGCGTAATAAGAACTCTGTATCGGAAGCAATTTTAAAATCTAAGTTATAAAAACCATATCTTTCGATTATTGATTTTTTTAAATAAACGGTTGGATGCAAAGGCAACCAACCAGATTTCAATTTTTCAAAATTATATGGTCCACCTATTCTGTTTCTTACAATTCTTTCGGTAGCATCATTAGAGATATAAATACCATTCCCATAAATGCCATCTGTATTGGGGGACTTTTTAAAAGCTGTTACAATTTTGGAAATAACAGTTTGGTCATAAAACACATCATCTGAATGCATTAATCCAATAATATCGCCAGTAGCTAAAGACAAACCTTTGTTAATAGCATCATACATTCCTCGATCTGGCTCTGAAATATACTTTGTAATTTTATGACGATAGGACTCAATAACATCCTTAGTACCATCAGTAGAATCCCCATCAATGATTATATACTCAATAGTTGGATAATCTTGTTCTAAAACACTGGCAATAGATTTTTCAATAGTAAGTTTTCGATTGTAACAAACCGTAATTATGGAAACACGCATAAATTATTGACTTAATTTAAAAAATAACAAAAAGAATATATTCTTTTTTTGAGTTACTAATAATGGGGTTAATATTCCCTTTCAACATCTCTTTTCCCTAAAACAGAAAATATAGGTTGCTATTTCTCATGCATCAAAAGTGAATCAAAGTACGCTATTGTAGTTTGAAGTCCCTCTCGTAATTGTACCTTTGGCTCCCATCCTTGCAATTTTTCTTTAGCTAAAGAAATATCCGGCTGTCTTTGTTTTGGATCATCTTGTGGCAATGTAAGATGGATAATCTTTGAATTTGATCCTGTCAATTCAATAACAGTCTCAGCTAATTCTAACATTGTAAATTCGTTAGGGTTCCCAATATTTACAGGTCCTAAAAACGAATCATCGGTATTCATCATCCGAATCATTCCTTCTACTAAATCATCTACATATTGAAAAGATCGTGTTTGCAATCCATCCCCAAAAATAGTGATATTTTCCCCTTTTAAAGCTTGCACTATAAAATTAGATACCACCCTTCCGTCTGAAGGATTCATATTAGGTCCATAAGTATTAAAAATCCTGATAATTTTTACGGCAACCTTGTTTTGATTATGATAGTCCATAAATAAAGTTTCAGCACAACGTTTTCCTTCATCATAACAAGAACGAATTCCTATTGGATTTACATTACCCCAATAACTTTCCGGTTGTGGATGTACATGAGGGTCTCCATAAACTTCACTTGTACTGGCTTGTAAAATCTTTGCATTAACACGCTTTGCCAATCCTAAAGTGTTAATTGCCCCCATAACAGAGGTTTTCATGGTTTTTATAGGATTATATTGATAATGAACTGGGGATGCAGGACAAGCTAAGTTATAAATTTCATCTACTTCTGCATAATACGGTTCTGTAATATCATGACGTACCATCTCAAAAAATGGATTATCTAATAGTTTAACGATATTGTTTTTGTTACCGGTAAAATAATTATCCAAACAAATGATTTCATTCCCTTCGCTTAATAATCTTTTAGCCAAATGAGAACCTACAAATCCTGCTCCTCCCGTTATAAGAATCTTTTTCATTATTATTTTAATATATAAAATTGTATTTTAAGTAATGTATTTCTAAATAATTGACAGCAAATTGATGAAAACCAAACAATCTAAATTAGCAATTAGTAACTTCTAAATCTTATTTTTCTAGTTACTATAAACTATGAGTTGATACAATTTATTTACTTTTTTCACTAAGTTGTCGCTCTTTTATTTTACAATACACCTGAGTGAAGTAAGACGCTTTTAAAATAGAAAATGATAGCCCTCTTGCACCATCGCGAAAACCACCCAATAAAAAATAACTGCCTAAGAAATAGACTGGGCCAATAAAGGGCGTTAACATTAATTTATATTTGATTTTTTGCTTCCAGGTCCAGAGTTGGGCAATAGAGGCGTTGCTGTCTGTTTTTAGAATTCTTTCCGCTTCCCAACTGGCATATTCGTTATGTTTAATGATGTAATGCGAAATCCCCCTAAAATCAAGATGATCGATCTCACTTTTTATTACGGCAGTTTTTCCAATAAGCACTGGATGCTCATGGATTTCCATGTCCAGTTTACTCCAATTATTTTCTTCTATTCTTTCGTATTCTCCGACACCTACTTTAAACAATGCTAATTTACGCATGGGATAGCCACCTTTCATTTTTTCGCCAAGGAAATAACGGGTATAAGTCAACCAAAAACCAACCACATTTTCATTTTCAATTGCATTCCTTACCTCGGTTTTAAATGACTCACTTAAATATTCATCCGCATCCAAAAAAAGAACCCATTTTGTTAGTGGGGTGTGATTTTGCAAAAACCAGTTTCTTTTTTTTGGAAATTGACCATTCCATTCAAAATTAAGCACTTCAATATTATTTCTTTCAGCAATTTCCAGTGAGCCATCCGTACTGCCAGAATCAAGAATAATAATTTTTTCGACAAAATCTTTTCCAATGGCATCGATACAACCCTGTAAAAGTGTAGCTTCATTTTTAATAGGGATAGCGATGGTGATACTTAAAGGTAATTTCATTATTGTTTTTTAAAATTATTTCTGGGTTTTACAAATTTTGCCGGATTACCTGCATATACAGACCAAGGTTCAAGGTCTTTGGATGAAACTGCTCCCGCTCCTAAAACAGCCCCTTCACCACAACATACTCCAGGCAAAACAAATGCTTTTGCACAAATCCATGCATGAGCTTCAATGACAATCTTCTTTTTGACATAAGTAAAATTCTCATTATCAAAATCATGTGTAGCACCACATAAGTAGGCATTCTGTGAGACAATAGCGTACTGCCCAATAGTACATCCTCCTGGATTATAAACTTCCACACCTGGTCCTAGACAACTAAAGTCATCCATAATAAGTAACCATGGCGCCCATATTTTACAACTGGGATAAATATGGACATGCTTCCCTATAATCCCCCCAAAAATACGCACTATAAATGTGCGCCAAAAATAGAACGGAGCCGGTGTCCAGCGGCAAAACAAAGTCCACACAATTTGCCAAAGCAGTCTTTTTAGCTTATTGACTTTTGAAAACACAGGAATAACATAATGATTATCTTGATTTTTCATGAACCTTTATTTTGATGCTGTCATTACCTTAAAGTATTTCTTGGCAGCATTTTCTATGTTAAAATACTTTTTATAAACAGATTGGGCATTCCTGCACATTAATTCTTTTTCCTCATCAGTTAGGGATATCCATTGCGCTATATTTTTGTAAGTGCCCTCTAAAGTATCTTCATTAACAATACCTCCCCCACCAATCTCGATTTCCCTATAAATATTAACTTTAGTAGTGATTAGAACTGGCTTAGAACAAGCCAATGCTTCGGCAACGGCAATACCAAAATTTTCTTGGTGACTGGGTAATATAAAGGCATCACAACCATAAATAGCACCCCATTTTATATCTCCGGACAAATGACCTACAAACTGTATTCTGTTTTGTAGAATAGGGTTTTCTGCTAAATAGCGTAACAGTTGTTTTCCGTAATCTGTTTCAATACCAGGTCCCGCAATAATTAGATGGGGTAAATCATCAGCAAGTTCCATTTCTGTTAGCTTTTGATGATAGGCTTTCAATAATAAATCAATCCCTTTTTTGGGATGAATACGACTTAAAAACAACAAATAGGGCTGATCTCTGGATATATAGAATTGATTGTAAAACCCTTCCAGTAAATCTTTGGAACAAACTGGGGGTTCTACTATGCCATAGCCAATATTTAGTTCTTGTTTAGGTTTGTAGCCGCTAAAGGTGGTTCTTGCTAACAACAATTCCTCTTTACAGGTAAACAATAAACCATCCACATTATTGATCACTTGCTTTTCGATAAAATACCAATAAAAATAATTTCGCACGGCCTTTATCCGTCTGGTCTCATCTTTTTGAAACCATGGATCCAGCATACCGTGAGGCATTAAAAAAACTTTTGGTATTGATAAAGATGAATTGTAATTTTTTAACTTTTTAATTGCTTTGAGTGTAGCATAAGTATGATAGGTCCACATACCATTTAATACCACCCTGTCATAATTAGCAATGTTATTTTCTAACCAAGGCATCAATAACTTGTTATATTGCCAACCTGTTTTAGACTGACCCAGACCAATAACCTTTAAGGTTGAAGGAAAGTTCCAATCAAGAATAGCTTCTGGACTGTCAAAAGAAAGTAGACTTCTTTGCACCCCTAAAAGATGCAAAGCACTTTCATAGTTTCTTATCCCTTGAATAGGACCTCCATTTTTTGGATTAGCACTGGTTATAATGTGTAAAATTTTCAATTTTTATAGATTTAAGTATAATAGCATCAAAAAATACTATTTTAAAAGCATTCCTCTAATGCACAAACCCAGTCTTACGAACAAAATATTTTGCTTGTCTGGGCAAAACTGAAATAGCTTTTGCAGGTACACCACCATACAAAGTATACTCCTCTTTAAAATCCTTATTCAATAAAGCTTTCGCCCCCAGCACACTATAGGAGGGTAAAATTGAACCTCCGAGTATAACCACATCGGTCCCCACAAAACAATAGTCTCCAATTAAAATAGGATGACTATCCTGCTTATTTTCAAATATATCAATGCTATGAGTTAATAGTTGAGAATTATATCCTGCTATAGTCACAAATTTACCAATAGTAATAGAACTTGTGCAATCAATATGGTGATGCTTTGTGATTGCTGAATGTGCTCCAATAATTAATGAAGAAGACCTGTTAAGTTGATGAACAAAATGCTTTGAAATAGTCTTAGTTGAAAAACCGGTAATCCAATTAGATCTTGCTATCGTGGCAAATTCATTCATTTCAATAACATCCAGATGAACTGCAACATTTAGACTTCCTATTCTTGAATTAGACTTCATTATTAGTTTTGAAGGGTAAATCCATGAAAATCCAATACGAGCGCTTTTATCTAATTCGTAACCAAAAAAAAGAATTAGTAGTCTCCTGCGCAAAGACCAAGGTAATATAACGCAAAATAATTTTAAAACTAGATGTATATAATTATTCATAAAAATCTAAATAGGCATTTACTTTTGTTTCTTTTTCAAACCGTTCGCAGTTTTTAAGTCCCTGTCCTATCATACTGGCACGAAAAGTTGTATCCCACAATAATTTAAACGCATTTGCAAACGCTGAGGAATCATTCGGATTCGCATATAGGGCTGTCATTCCACAAACTTCCATCATAGGATTAATTGATGAAGTAATTACTGGCGTACCGCAGGCCTGGCCTTCAATTAAGGGCCAACCAAAACCTTCCGTAAATGAAGGAAATACAAAAGCCTGACAACCATTATATAAAGCAACCAACAAATCATGAGGTGGTTTTACAATAGATACAACCCTATCTTCTAAACCATATTTATTGATGATCCCATTAAGCTTTGAATCTATTTCTTGTCCAGCAAAACAAACTACACCATTCCATGAATCGCCTAATTCATACATCATGTCTATTAGGAGTCCCCTATTTTTCCTAGAAAGAGCTGAACCAACATGAAAAATATAAGGAGTAGAGAAATGAATATTATACCTATCAAATACTTTTTTAACCTCTTCTTCTTTCAATTGACTGAAATTAGCATTAAAACCATTATATATAATTTTATACATAGGAACACTACCAATATCCTGCTTATTTTTTAATTGCTTTAATTCAAGAAATTGATTTTTTGTAAACTCTGAAACAAATGCAATTTTGTGAGCTTTCAAAAGAGAATACAAAATCCATTCCTGTAAGATTCTGCCCGTCAGGCTTGCTGGGCAATAACTATCTTTAAAACCCAAAGCACCACGAATGGCTAAGACATCATGACAACTGATAACCGTTTTATCTCTGGGTAAAAAAAGAAGATATGGAGCATTGGAATGATCACATATATGATAAACAACATCTTGCTTTTCTATCTTGGCTTGAATTCGTTTGCCAACCAAGACCATTGGAAACAACAAATATTTATCAATATAAGACAACCATTTACCTATCCCACTACTCGTTGTAGTTACTTTTTTACCAAAAAAAACTACTGGATGCCATACCTCGACCACAAGGCCTTTTAATTGATAAGCGTCATAAAACATCCGCATAAAAAGCTTCATACTTTCCTGCTTATCAGGTAAATAATTACCTATTAAAATAATTTTTTGGGAATTATTAATCATTTTTCACAATACTACTTATTAAATTTTATAATAAAATGTTACTATATACAGAAAAAAATCAAAGAGTCTCTACTACCCATTTCACCTTAGTTTTTCACTTAATTTATTTTTAGGATAATTTAAAGATGCCAAAACTAAACCTCCTATTAACACATAAAAACCCAAATTATTAGGCTGTGCCCATTGCGCTTGCAATAATACTAGAAAACCAAAACTCAACAACATCCATGGTAAAAAATCACCTTTCTTAAAACGTTTAAAACATCGAACTGTTATACTATAAGTCATATTAATCCGAATTAAAATGATTAACATCCCAAATATCATCCCACTTTCACCAATAACTCTACCCCATTCTACCTCAGCAATTAAAAAAGTAGTTTTTCCGGAAAGCAACTGTGCTCCCACATTAGTACCCATTCCTATCCCTTGACCTAAAATAGCATGCTGGTCATCGATATCAGAAATGGCTCCAACCATACCTCCTAAAAAACGATCTACAAATACACCGCTTAAACCACCTTCAGTATCGTTGGCGTTTGTAAATCTGCTAGTAAATGTATCAATTTGAGTGTTCAGTGCATTTACATTTAAAAATAAAATCAATAAGAATAAAAATGCGACCAACAATTGCATTGCATTTTTTAGAAAACCTGACTCATTTGATTTCGCCCAAATAAAAAAAAGCAAAGAAAGTAATACTTGGAAAAACAGAGTGCGACTAATGGAAGTAGGAATAGCAACTATGAGAGCAAAAGTAGCTGCTATCAATAAAATTCGATTAACATATTTGGGTTGTAGCCAAAAATAAAAAACAAAACAGACGACTAAACTAAAAAAAGAAACAGTACCGTTAGTAAAAGAAAAAGTACCTGGAGGTCTAAAATAGCCATTGGCTCCTGAAAATCCAGCACCCTCAAGGCTATCTCCAACCCCCTTATTGACCCAAGCGTTTTGCGGACTGTAAAACTGTACAGTAATAAGAATAGCCATTGGAATCGAAAGCCATAAGATTACTTTACCCATCTGTATAACATCAGTACGGTCAAAAATTCGACCTACTAAAAAAAGCATTGGAAATTGAATAAGCAATATACGTGCCCCAAACAAGGCTACCAATAGATTACCATGACCAAAAAAAAGGGCTGTAAAAACACTTATAATCCCAATCCAAAACATGATAGGAATCAACCTATTCTTTGGAAATAGATTAAACCGGTACGCAATGAATAATAAATAAACGGCTAAAGGATCTCTTATAATAAGCAAGGGCGCAGCTAGACTTGGCAAAAACCACCGTCGCAATCCTCCTTCAAAAATTAAAAGGATGAAATACAACCAAATTCCTTTTTTAATGTTTTTTAATTGATGCATGTTGCTTTATAAATGAGCTTAATTCTTTTGAGTATCTATCCCAGGGTCTTTCTCTTGCGGTCTCTATAGCTAATTTACCCGCCTGAGCCACCAAACTAGTATTGTTTACCAAGTTTTCAATACATTGCTTAAGCGATGCCGTGGAACCTGCTTGAACCAACCAACCATTTTCCCCATCCACAATCAAATCAGCACCTGCAGTTCTATCGGTTGTGATTACAGGAGTACCTTGACTCATAGCCTCTGTTATTACTAATCCAAATCCTTCAAACAACGAAGGGAAAACAAACACATCATGCTCTCGCATAAGTTGCAATATAGCATCATGTGGCAAACTCGGTATGTAGTGATGTAACTTTAAAGCAGTATTCAGAGGTTGGCAATCTTCCACTGGCTTATGACCTACAATTGTTAAACTTACCGCATCTCCTAATAGAGCCACAGCTTCCAATAAATTAGCAATCCCTTTACGCTGTGATAAGCCACCAACAAATAATAATTTCAAGGGCTTATTTGTCAAATCTGCATAAATACGTCCAGATACAACTGGCGGAAAACCATAAGGAATTACAGTAACTGCTGCCAACTCACCTGGATAATCATTCAATGTTTGTTTTGTAAAACTGCTAGCCACTATTATATGATCTGCTAAAGCTAATTCCTCATCTTTGCTTTCTAGTTTTTTTGTAGAGTCTTTAAACCCCGTTAAGGTACTTGCCCAATCAGGTCTTTGATTGCGTTCTTCTTCTAATAATATTCTAGAGGTGCGCCAATAGCCAATTGGGAGGTCATACAAACAAGTAATATTTAATCGCTTTGCTTTTCTAAAAGAATGCAATGCACCATCTTCGTAGGCGTAAACAGCCTCCAAATTTTTATATTGGCTCAAAGCTTTGGAAACCTTATTATCAATATATTGACATGCAGAATATATAGAAAAGAAACCGGTTACATGATTCGTTAATATATTTAGGCCTAATTTAGAAGCTGCCAGTCTACCAAACTCTTTAAACCCATACATTTTAGTAAATGGTGCTAAAGCAGGGTCAAATTGCCTACGCCTTATTTCAGTTAACTGTGGTATCTTACTTAAAATATCCAAAAGACTACCGGAAAAACAAGCAATAGAGGTATAAAAAAAACCTAATAATTTAGCTTCATAGATTCCTTTTAATGCAGCTCGTACATTTGCATTTCCAGTAGGATGTGAAAACAGTATTTTCATTATTTAAATTTACATTAACCAACTAACTATGCCTTGTTACCTGCTAAAAACTCACATGGATTATAATTGAATTCTTTGGAACGCTCCTTTAATAAAGGTTTTGCTGGATTACCGGCTACAATGACACCAGCTGCGACATCTTTTCTTACAACTGATCCTGCACCAACAACTGCACCCTTACCTATATGCACCCCTGACAAAATAATAACATTAATAGCTATCCAAGCATAATCATATATAATAATTTTTGCATTTATATGATTCCATTAAAGATCTGAGACATCATGTGAGGCAGTTAACAACTGTACTCCATCATTAATGCATACATTTCTGCCAATAATAACTTCTTCGTGAAGGGCAATATTTACAACTCCTAAAAAAGAATGAGTTAATCCACCTCCTTCAAATAACTGAATACCATTTGGAATGTAATCTACCGAAAAGCCTTTTATTTCACATGAAATGCAAACACAGAGTACTGTCAATCCATGTTCCTGCATTGCTGTTTTTCAGCTAAGAGAAATGGGGTAGTTGTAATCCCCAAATCAGCTTTATTCAACAAGAACTGCAGCATGGTTTATTTGTGAAGCAACATATTTGTCTAAGGTTTGTTTATCTATCCATTCCCATTCTTTAGTTAGCCATACTGATTCATCCAAACAAAGGACTCATGCTTCATATAGGGTGTATCCAAGGAAAGGTTTTTATTTTTGTCTTTTCAATTCCTTGTTCTTCTTTCAATTTAAATGACGGGTAACCACTATAGATAAACTCTAACAAATGGAATCTTTCCATTTGTCTTGCCAAATGAAAATGATGAAAACGTCCAATTGAAATTTGTGTTACCTTAATTTACTAATTATTTTTTTATATTTTTTAATAACACTTTACAATCTGTAATAGAATCACCAATTAAGGAAGTTATTGGTTGTTCTAATAATTTACAACTACGAGGAAAAACATAAGCAAAGAGAAAAATATCCAGAAACAAACTCCCTATAGCAGCACCAGTCAGTCCAAAAGAGATGGATAGAAAATAGGAAATTAAAACAGCAAGCAGGGCTGCAATAACTCCTGCTATTGTAAATTCGTATGGCTTATTAGCTGCTATTAAAACATCAGAAGACATCCACCAGATTGCATTAAATACAATCCCTATAATAAAGATGTTCCACATCATCGCAGGAGGGTTTAAAGCTTTACGAGTCCAAAGTTCATAGAACCAAGGTCCTCCTAAATATAAAAATACGACACCAGTTACGGCAATTATGGTTATAATGGTTAATCCGAAACGAAATATTTTGCGTGCTTTTGCAAAATTACCTGCGCCCATTTCATACTGCAATTCGGGTAATACAGTAGCTATAACCATTGAGTTAGCTTGATTTACAGCTCTAGTAAACGTGCGAACGGTATTGAAAATAGTTACCGCTACGGGTCCAAGGACAATACGAACCACAAAAGTAGTTCCTTGAAAAAAAATCGCTTGCCAAACAGGTGACAGTAAAAAACCGAAACCTTTATGAAAAATAGTTTTAATATCTGATTGTAAGACCTCTCCTTTAAACTCTTTGGCAATAGGAAGTATAAGCCTAGCCATAATAGTGTAAAATATAGTGAATACTACAGCGATAATTAAATTAGAAAAAGCATATATTACAACACTCCCTTTACATAGGAGAACAATAAGTCCAACAACCAGATTTAGCCCTGAATTTAGACCACCCAAATTTATACTTAATGACGCTTTGCGGGCAGCTCTAAAATAAGCTTCATTAAGAGGTTGATAAAAACCTAATACTTTTGCAAACATTAAAAAAATAACAGCTAATATGGCATCTTCCTTGTGAATAAGTGATTTTTCAAACACATTATAATAATTTAATATTACAATTATTAACAAGGATAATAGCATTGCAGAAACAACAATTATATTGACGGAAAGAAAACCACTCTTCGAAATATTAGCAGCTTCTTGTTTCTCGTTTCCTGCATATTTTAAAATAAAAGAGTTGGCAGCAGCAGTTCCAAAACCTAAATCCGAAAATCCTATAATACTAGGTATTATTGTTAATGTCAACCATTCTCCATAATAAGCAGCTCCCCAAGCACTAATAAAAAAGGGAACCAGTAATAATTGTTCTGCTATTTTAATTCCTTTATTAATTAAAGTGGCAAAACCATTTTTTAATAGATTTTTTTTTAAAGACATATATTAATTTGAAAAATAAAAAAAATTATAATAGTTAAAAATTAGTACCTACTCGAAATAATTTAACGTATTATAGCCTCCATCTTTTAAATATTGATCTTTCTGCATCAATTTCAAATCACTTTGCATCATGTCTTTAACAAGGGCTCGCAAATCATATTTACATTCCCATCCTAACTTAGTTCTTGCTTTAGTAGGATCTCCTATCAATAAATCAACTTCAGTTGGTCGGAAATATTTAGGATCAACCGCTAATACTTCTTTTCCTATTTCGATTTGGAATTCAGGATTAGTACAGGCTTTAACACATGCCGTTTCATCAATACCTTCTCCTTTAAACTCTAATTCAATTCCTGCCTCTGCAAAACTCATCCGTACAAAATCACGAACAGGGGTAGTTTTTCCAGTTGCTATTACCCAATCTTCTGCTTCATCAGCCTGCAAAATCATCCACATCATACGTACATAATCTTTGGCATGACCCCAGTCACGTTTGGCATCTAGATTTCCTAGATACAATTTATCTTGCAAGCCCAAAGCTATTCTAGAAGTCGCTCGTGTAATTTTACGTGTTACAAAAGTTTCTCCACGAATAGGGGATTCATGGTTGAATAAAATACCATTACAGGCATACATGCTATAAGCCTCTCTGTAGTTTACTGTAATCCAAAACGCGTACATTTTAGCAACTGCATAAGGAGAACGGGGGTAAAAAGGGGTAGTTTCTGATTGTGGTACTTCCTGTACTTTACCATACAATTCAGAGGTAGAAGCTTGATAAATACGGGTTTTTTTTTCTAATCCTAACAAACGAACCGCATCAAGAATACGCAAAGTTCCCAATCCATCTGCATTTCCGGTATATTCAGGGGTTTCAAAAGAAACGGCAACATGGCTCATCGCTGCCAAATTATAAATTTCATCAGGCTGAATTTCTTGTATCAAACGAATTAAATTAGTACCATCTGTCATATCACCATAATGTAAGAAAAAATTACGGTGGTCAACATGTGGATCTTGGTATAAATGGTCAATTCTGTCCGTATTAAATAAAGAAGAACGTCTTTTTAATCCATGAACAATATAACCTTTTTTTAATAAAAATTCACTTAGGTATGCCCCGTCTTGTCCTGTTACTCCAGTAATAAATGCTATTTTTTGTGCAGCCATGATTTTACTTTGTTGTTTAATAATCGAGTCCTTCTGTACTCAATTTATAGTTTTATTTTTTTTACGCTTTCAATATTCTCCAAAAACCAGTCATAGGTTTTCTGGATTCCCTCTTCCAATTGCACTCTATGTTTCCAACCCAATGCATGCATTTTGGATATATCCATTAATTTTCTTGGTGTACCGTCAGGTTTGGTAGCATCCCAAATGATATCCCCTTGATGTCCCGTTATCTTTTGAATCGTTTCAGCCAAATGCTTGATGGTCAAATCTTCTCCTGTCCCCACATTATACAAATAATCTGGCAGTCTATTTTCTAAAGCAAACACTACAGATTGAGCCATATCATCTACGAAAAGAAATTCTCTCATAGGTGTACCACTACCCCAAAGCGTAACTGGAGCATTATTATGCTCCTTTGCCTCGTGAAACTTACGTATCATCGCTGGTAAAACATGTGATGAATTCAAATCAAAATTATCATGGGTGCCATATAAATTAGTTGGCATCAGGCTCACATAGTCTTTTCCAAATTGCTTTCGGATAGCCTGACACGCTTTTACTCCGGTAATTTTGGCAATAGCATACCATTCATTGGTGGGTTCTAAGGTATCGGTTAGCAGGTATTCTTCTTTTAGCGGTTGTGGAGCCAATTTGGGATAGATGCAAGAACTTCCCAGAAAAATAAATTTTTCTACACCTGTCTGTAAGGCTGTATCGACTAAATTATTTTGGATTTGCATATTCTCCATAATAAATTGATACGGAAAATCATTGTTAGCTAATATACCACCCACTTTTGCCGCGGCATCAATAATGACTTCAGGTTTTTCTTTAGCCATAAAATCTTTTACAGCTTGTTGGTTTCTTAAATCCAATTCCTTACTAGAAGCCCCAATCAAATTGGAATACCCTTTAGTAGATAGCGCTCTCCAGATGGCGCTTCCTACCATACCATTATGTCCCGCTATGTAAATTTTAGTCGCTTTATCCATGTTTTTATTTAATTTAATAAATCTGGATTTTCTCTTTCCAACTCATTATATATATTCTTGACGTCTTGGGAACTGTCTTTATGCAAAATTAAATTAGCTGTATCAGTATAAACGAAAATAGTATTTTTTAATCCTACAAAAGCTGTATAATTATTGGTCCCAATCACCATATTACCATTTTTGTCAATAGGATGTCCTGTAGAAATTAAATAATCATAAACTGATTCAAAAGAACCTAAATCAGACCAAATGAATGTGGAGGGTACAACCTTTATTTTTTTACTTCTTTCCATAACAGCATAATCAATACTGATAGAAGGAATTTCAAGTGACAACTCTAAATCTAAATTTCCATTGGTATTATTCGCCCAAGCTATTTTAGATTTTTCATATACTTCCGGTTTAAACGATTTTAATTCTTCAAGAAAGACACCAGCTTTAAAACAAAACATCCCACTGTTCCAAAGAAAATTTCCTTTGGCAATAAAATCCTTTGCCGTAACTTGATTGGGCTTTTCTCTAAAAGAAATCACATCATCACCTTTCCTTTCAATATATCCATATCCTATTTCAGGCTTAGTGGGAACAATTCCAAAAGTGACAATATAACCTTTTGATGCTTTATCCACAGCTTCTTGAATAGCCAAATCATAATTTTTCATTTCATCAATAATATGATCGGATGGCGTTACAATTAAAATATCATCCGGATCAGAAGCAAAAGCAGCAAAAGCAATTGCAGCAGCAGTATTTCTGGGAGTTGATTCAATGATGTCTACGTAGGGAGTATTCGATTTCTCCATCACTTTCCTGCTGAGATGGCAATTATCAATATTACCCACTACCATAATTTTATCTGCCACATTACGGTTGCGTTCCACAGTCATCTCGAATAATGATTTTCCATCAAACAAATCAAGGTATTGTTTAGGTTGGCTTTTTCTGGATAAAGGCCATAACCTACTCCCAACTCCACCGGTAAGAATGACATGCGTAATTGAATGCTTTTTTTCCATGCTTAACTTTTAAATTTTTACTTTATCTGCTTTCTTTAATTCTATACTATTTATAATTTGCCATCAACTGCATTTCCTAAAACACCTTTTACATCATACAATAAGCTGATGTTATTTTGTAATTTTGAAATATCAATAGTCAGAAATTGATGGTGTGCAACACCTAAAACTACGGCATCAAATTTTTGATCGGGTAATACATCAGTAGTTATTAAATCATATTCTCTTTTCACTTCCATAGGGTTCGCTAAAGGATCGTATACTGTTACAGTAATTCCATAATCTGTCAAAGCAGCAATTACATCAACAATTTTTGTATTGCGTACATCCGGACAGTTTTCTTTAAAAGTGATTCCAAGCATTAAGAGCGTGGCTCCATTAACCGAAATTCCCTTTTTAATCATCAGCTTTACAACTTGAGAAGCTACATAATCACCCATACTATCATTCAATCGTCTTCCAGCTAAGATGATTTCAGGATGATACCCAAATTCTTGGGCCCGTTGTGCTAAATAATAGGGATCAACACCAATACAATGGCCTCCAACTAATCCTGGTTTAAAAGGCAGAAAATTCCATTTGGTTTTTGCAGCTTCTAAAACAGCTTGGGTATCAATATTCATTAAATTAAATATTTTAGCCAGTTCATTCACAAAAGCAATATTAATGTCCCGTTGGGAATTTTCTATTACTTTAGCGGCCTCAGCCACTTTAATAGAAGGGGCTAAGTGTGTCCCTGCTGTAATAACAGATTGATACAAAGCATTCACGCGTTGCCCTATTTCAGGAGTAGATCCTGAAGTAATTTTTAATATTTTTTCTACAGTATGTTCTTTATCACCGGGATTAATTCGCTCAGGAGAATATCCCGCAAAAAAATCAACGTTAAATTGTAATCCCGAAACTCTTTCTAATACAGGTACACATTCCTCTTCAGTAACACCTGGGTATACCGTAGATTCATAAATAACAATATCTCCCTTTTTTAAAACGGATCCAACCGCTTCACTGGATCTATATAAAGGAGTTAAATCTGGACGATTGTTTTTATCCACCGGAGTGGGAACAGTTACGATATAATAATTACAAGCTGCAATATCTTCTATAACCTTAGAGCAATATAAACCTATAGCATCACTGTTTTCTTGAAGAAGTACTTTTTGCAATACAGCATCAGAAACTTCAAAAGTAGTATCGGTACCCGATTGTAATGACGCAACTCTGGATGCATTGATATCAAAACCAACAACAGCATATTTTGTTGCAAATAACCTCGCTAATGGCAACCCTACATACCCTAGACCAATTACTGCTATTTTTATATTTGAACTCATTTATTAAAAAATTTAATTCGCTAATGTTAATTTTAATGCACCGCTTCGCGTTTCAAACTCACAGAAATGAGTTGAAATCGAAATATTTTTTGTGTGCAAATATAGACATATAGACCAGTACTTTTATTGCATTTTAATATTTGAATGTTGTAAAATTATTGTTTTTACACAATACAAAACATAACACACTATAAATCAACATACAATTAAAAGCAAATAGTACACCATTTTAGGTAACATATAGTTAGAAAAAATATGTTATTAAATAATTTAACTAATAGAAACTGGGTTTTAAAATCCAATTAAAAGTGCTCTAATGATACAATTACTTAGAGCACTTTATTATAAAATTACAGTGATTCTTCAAAAACTGACCCTCTCAAATTTACAATCCCTCTTAAACAAATCTATTCTTTGTAATTTGAATTATTAGATGTAATTATTCAAAAAAAATTAAAACAGAATTGATTCGAAAAAATGCATAAAAAATACACTTCTTAGTATTAAAGATAACTGAACTTCTTTCTACTTGAATTTCATTTTCAAAACACATCCTAATGATTCCAAAACTAGAATATAGTGAGTGTTATTTACCTCTTGAACTATTGCAGTTTGAGTTGAAAATGGACCTGAATCCAGTTCAATTTTATCACCAACTTGAAATGGAACCAAAGAAACTTCACAATTATCAGAACCATCAAGCCCTTTTTTAATAATATTGATTTCTTCATCTCTCACTATTGCCGGTTTTCCTAACCAAAATAAATAGCGTACGGCTCCTGCTGATTGAAACACTAAATTCCTGTCGACTTCTGGCAATTGAACGAAAACATAAGAATTAAAAAGAGGTACTTCTACCTTTTTTTTTCTATCAGACCATTGGCGAACTTGTGTAATCAAAGGGCAATAGCATTCGATCCCAATATTTCTCAATTGTTCCGCTACTTTTTTCTCCCATTTAGGTTTTGTATACACTACATACCAATTCATCTTAGTTTTTGTTTTGAAATAAAATACGATTCTTTATTTATTAGTTTTTTGACTGCCACTCATTTATTAATTATGATTACCTATTTTTAATTTATAGCTAAGCATACCAATCAAGAATTGAGCGTGTTTAATATTATTTGC
Source organism: Flavobacterium cryoconiti (assembly GCF_048158645.1). Lineage (NCBI taxonomy): Bacteria > Pseudomonadati > Bacteroidota > Flavobacteriia > Flavobacteriales > Flavobacteriaceae > Flavobacterium > Flavobacterium cryoconiti. The sequence continues at coordinate 135,201 of NZ_JBLNKW010000006.1, forward strand.
ATTTGCGAGAGCAACTATCTAATGACGCAATCCCAACCCTCAATTAACATATAGCATTAATTTAAGAACCAATCGCCTGATAGACAAAGCCGATCTCCTCTAAAGTTGGGCCATCAAGAATGTTTCTCCCATCAAAGACAAATGCTGGTTTTTGCATAGAGTCATATATCTTTTGCCAGTCATACTGTACAAACTCATCCCATTCAGTAAGTACCGCTACCGCATGTGCTCCGGTACAGGCTTCATAAGGACTGTCAAACGAAAGGATACTTGTTGCATTCGTTGAAGCGGCTCTAGTTTCTAAATAATCCAAGTCAGATAGAACTTTTTTTCTGGATACTTTTGGATCATAAACCGCAATTTTTGCATGTTCATTTATCAAATCATCTGCAACGTAAATGGCTGCTGATTCTCTGGTATCGTTAGTATCTTTTTTGAAAGCCCAACCCAGAAAGGTTATTTTTTTATCAGAAACCGTATTGTAAAGTGTTTGGACTATATTGTTAGAGAAACGTCTTTTTTGATGATCGTTCATTATAATTACTTGCTCCCAATAATCAGCTACTTCATTCAATCCATACGATTTTGCGATGTAAACTAAGTTCAATATATCTTTTTGGAAACAAGAGCCGCCAAATCCAACAGATGCTTTCAAGAATTTTGATCCTATTCTACTATCCATTCCTATGGCTCTCGCAACTTCATTCACATCAGCACCAGTTTTTTCACAAAGCTCTGACATGGCATTAATCGAAGAAATTCGTTGTGCTAGAAATGCATTAGCAGTCAATTTTGATAATTCTGATGACCATACATTAGTGGTCAATATTTTATCTGCAGGAACCCAATTCGAATAAACATCAACAAGTGCTTGTATCGCTTTTTGACCTTCTGCAGAAGGATCTCCACCGATTAATATTCTATCTGGATTTAGTAAATCTTGAACCGCAGTTCCCTCAGCCAAAAACTCAGGGTTAGAAAGAATTTGAAACTGAACACCATTACCGGTATTATCAAGAATACTCTTGATCGCTTCAGCTGTTCTTACCGGAAGTGTTGATTTCTCAACAACTATTTTATTGTCTTTCGATATTCTGGCTATTTGTCTCGCACACAACTCTATATATTTCAAATCAGCAGCCATCCCTTTCCCTTTTCCATAAGTTTTAGTAGGGGTATTTACGGATATAAAGATGATTTGAGCTTCGTCAATTGCTTTTTCAACATCAGTAGAAAAATATAGATTTCTACCTCTGGCTTCTGCAACGATTTTATCTAATCCAGGTTCATAAATGGGAATATTGTCTATATTTTCATCATTCCAAGCTGCTATACGTTCTTCGTTCAAATCGACTACCGTAACTTGAATTTGCGGACATTTTTGAGCGATAACAGCCATTGTAGGTCCTCCAACATATCCAGCTCCGATGCAACAAATTTTTGTAATTTTCATTTTATAATTTTTTCAATTTGTAATATATTTTATGGATTTAATTTTCCTAAAATATTTATTTAAGATTATCCCAATACCAGCTAACTGCTTCTTTTAAGCCTTCCTGCATAGAATAGTGTGGATTATACCCTAATAATGCTTTGGCCTTATCAATACTTGCCAAAGAATGTGGAATATCTCCAACTCTATTTGGTCCATATTCTATTGCAACAGAAGCTATTCTTTGATCATATACAGATAAAAATTCCTTTAAATAATCAACTAAGTTGTTTAACGTATTTCTATCACCATAAGCAGTATTATAAACGGTATTTATCGCATCTGGATTTTTCGCAAGCATAGCTAACTCATTCATTTGAATCACATTATCAATATAAGTAAAATCACGAGAAAAGTTCCCATCACCATTTATTTTTGGACTTTCCAATTGCATGAGTTGCATTACAAATTTTGGAATAACAGCAGCATAAGCCCCGTTAGGATCTTGTTTCCGACCAAAAACATTAAAATAACGCAATCCAATTGTTTCTAAACCATAGGTTCTGCTGAATATTTCTGCATACAATTCGTTAACATACTTTGTTATCGCATAAGGAGAGAGCGGTTTCCCAATCACCTCTTCAACTTTTGGCAATCCTACTGAATCTCCATAAGTGGAAGAACTTGCGGCATAAATAAATCGTTTTACCTTGGCATCACGAGAAGCCACAAGCATATTTAAAAAACCCGAAACATTGACATCATTCGTAGTAATTGGATCAATTATAGAACGGGGTACAGAGCCTAAAGCTGCCTGATGTAAAACATAATCTACTCCTTTTACTGCATTTTGACAATCAGTTGCATTGCGAATGTCTCCCTCTATTAAACGAAAGTTAACATTATTAATAAAGTCTTTTAAATTATGTCTGTATCCAGTCGCAAAATTATCAAAACAAACAACTTCATGTCCTTTAGATAAAAAATATTCACAAAGATTAGACCCTATAAATCCTGCACCTCCGGTAATTAATATGGTGCTTTTTGCTTCTTCTTCCATCTTTTCTTAATTTTAAAAAACCGTTTTTACGTCGTTTTTTTACGAAATTTATCTAATACTTTTTCTAATATAGATTTTGGTTTATCCTCTTCATGATAGCCATTTGAATACGTTCCATAGCCATAACCGTAACCGTAACCATAGCCATAACCCGCACCGTATTTAGCTTTATTCTCAAAACCATTTAAAATAATACTGGTATTATTTAACTCCCCACGTTTAACTCTGTTGTTTAACAATGTAATCATTTCTTTTTTAGTAAAATTCTGTCTTACTATATATAACGTAACATCACAATATTGAGCTAATTCTAACGCATCCGATACTAAACCAACTGGAGGTGTATCTAATATAATATAATCGTATTTTTTCTTTAATTCTTCGATTAATTCTTTCATACCTTCACTCATAATCATTTCAGCAGGATTAGGAGGAACTGGCCCCGAAAGAATAACATCCAGATAGGGGACATGGGTATGATTTATGATTTCATCAACTGTTTTTTGCTTAATTAGATAATTCACAATCCCCACCTCATTAGATAAATTAAATTCAGTAGCTAATTTCGGTTTTCTTAAATCAAGACCAATAACTACCGTTTTTTTCTCACTAAGAGCAAATACTGTAGCAATATTTATTGAACAAAATGTTTTCCCCTCACCACTTACTGATGATGTTATCATGAGCGTCTTAGCTCCATCTACATGTTGCTGCTTGTACAAAAATTGAAGTGATGAACGAATAGCCCTAAAAGATTCAGACAAAGCTGATTTAGGTTTATCATATACTGCTAAATTAGTATTCTCTTTATTTACCCCAATGACCCCTATTAAAGGAATTTGTGTTGACTTACTTATATCCTCGGTGTTTTGAATGGAATTGTTGACAAAGAAAATAGCAAATACAAAAAGTAACGGAAATAATATTCCCAGAAATAATGCCAATACATAATTAACAGATGTTTTTGGACCAACAAGACCTCCTCCAACATCTTTTGCAGGATCTATAAAATGAATATCCGATAAATTTGCTGCTTTAACAATATCAGCTTCGCTTCTTTTTTGAAGAAATGTGCTGTAAATATTATCACTTAAATCGTATTTTCTTTTAATCTTGATAAGCTCTTGTTGATCTTCAGGAAGTTTTTTTATAGTACTTTCTGTTTCATTAATTTTACTGCTTACTATAGCTAAATCATATTGTAAAGAAGCTTTGGCTGTAGCAATATTTTCTAGTAAAACATTTTTTACCGCTTCCATTTGATTATCAAAATCCTTGAATATTTTATCGCTCTTCACAGCGTAAGCCATTTCTGATCTTTGTGTAGACAATGCAATCAATCTTGAAACATTTGCAACAATATTTGGATCTTCAATTCCTGCTACTGAAGGTGCCGGAAGTTTAGAATAATCTACACTATTTTTCAGGTATGATTTTAACGAATTATAGTATGCCATTTTACGTGTTACTTCATCTTTCGTAACATCAAATTCTAAAATTTTTTCCGAAAACTTAGCTCCACCATCTTCTACATCATACATATTTTTATCTTTTCTAAAAGATTTCAACTCATTTCCGGTTTCTTTTAGTTGAGATTCCATAGCAATCAATGTGCTATCAATAAAAGCTATTGTATTCGTTGCAAACTGATTTTTACTATCTAATTGTCTTTTTATAAGCATCTTAACAGTTGCATTTAAATACTCAACCATTCTTGCCTTATTAGTCCCTTGCATTCCCAAAGTAATTATAGAACCTCCTTTATCATCTGATTTAATGTTTATCCCTTTATACGAAGACACTGTTCCGTTAAAATCATTAAATTGAACAAAATATTCTTTCCCCTTATAAAAACCAGGATTATCATTTATTTGTAATTTCCAATTCAAAAAAGGCAACGTTACTTGTTCCCCTACCTTATATTTTTTTACAAAATCACCTGTTTCAACTGCAGTATTGCTATATGAATTATTAGAATAGGTTATTAATGAAACGTTTTGATTTTCAAATGGAATTCTGACCTCGTATACATTTTCACTCAAAAATTTAATTCCAATAAGATTTCCAGCTAATTGACCTTTTGATTTATCAATATTTACATAAAAAGGAACAGCACCATACGCATCTTCCATATTGTATTTACCCTGAACTAAGTAATTAATATAATACTGTAGTTTATCCACAACCAACTCATTATGAGATCTGGACTGTAATGTGGTTGAAATGGTTTGAACCTGATCCGAAGTTCCTCCCCAATTAAAAACTAAACTGGTATTGGATGTAAAAAGAGGATTACTTTCTTCCTTTACGGCAATAAGCGTTTCCATACCGTAAATTTTTTCTTTACGAATATTCACTTGGTAGGCAATTGTAAAAGTAATCAGCAAACTCAGCAAAAACCATTTCCAATAACTTCCGATTTTTATTAAGAATCCCTTGAAGTCAAAACTGACTTGATTTTCAAAAATCGAAAAATCTTTTATATCTAACATTTTTTGAACTCTGTTTTATTTTTTTAATAGTAAAAAGGTAGTCGTAGCCAATGATAACAGTGTAATAATTGTACCTAACGATTCTATCCCTGTTTTTCCAGTTCCCCAAGTTTTCTGCTTGAGTGGTTTTACATAAATATAATCATTCGGTTGTAAATAATAATATGGTGATTTCATCACATTTATATCGGTAAGATCTAAATCCTGCATTTGAACACCTGTAGGCGTTTTTCTCATAATAGTAACTGCTTTTCTATTACCGGTAATAGTAATATCCCCAGAATTTGCAATAGCTTCCATAATAGTTACGTTATCTTGAAATAATGTTTTTGTACCAGGTCCTCCAATTTCTCCATTGATAGTATAACGCAAACCTGCTAATTTAACGGTAACAAAAATATTCGCTTCTTTATTAAAATATTCCGCTAATAGTTGCTTTTCAATTCTAATTCTAATTTCATCCAGAGTGTAACCAATAACATTTAATTCTCCTAAAACAGGAATTCTAATATTCCCATGATCATCCACAGTAAAACCATCAAAATACAATCCTGATTCTGATTTACCTCCAGTAGACCCATCATTTGAAGGACTAAACATAGCTACCAATTTTGGATCTATTGCTTTTATGGTAACACTCAAAACATCATTAGTTTGCAACCTGTATGGTTTTGACTCTACAACAGCAATAGAAGCATCTTCTTGTGAGTTATTCTTTTTTTGAAGGTAGATTAAATCTTGAGTTGAAATACAAGAAGAAAACAACACACTAATAATTAGCAATAAATAGAGTCCAGGTTTGCTCATTTTCAATATTTTTAGCGACAAATATAGCTTTTCATTTACGATTTAAAAAGTCTGGCTATTCATTAAATGGATTAATTATTTTTAAAAGACTTTTCAAAAGGAACTCTATGCAATATACTTCTACCCAAGGTTACTTCATCAGCATATTCCAATTCATCGCCAACTGAAATTCCTCTTGCAATTGTTGAAATAACTATTTCACAATCGGCAATTTGTTTATAAATGTAAAAATTAGTGGTATCTCCCTCCATTGTGGGGCTTAACGCAAAAATAATTTCGTTTACACTTCCTGATTTCACCTTTTCTACTAATGTAATAATATTTAACTGACTAGGCCCTACTCCATCAATAGGAGAAATTTTGCCTCCAAGAACATGGTAAATACCTCTGAATTGCCCCGTATTCTCAATAGCCATTACATCGCGAATATCTTCTACGATACAAATGATTTGATGATTTCTGTTTTTGTTAGCACAAATTTCACACAGAACACTATCCGATATGTTATGACAACTATTACAATATTTAATATCCTCACGCATCGTTACCAAAGCTTGAGACAAAAAACCCGTTTGTTCTTTGGGTTGTTTCAATAAATGCAAGACTAGTCGCAACGCTGTACGTTTACCAATTCCCGGCAACTGAGACATTTCGTTAACTGCTTTCTCTATTAATTTTGAAGAAAATTCCATAAATGCAAAAGTAGTCAATTTGTCCCGAACGTTCAGGATAGATAATTTGAAAATATGAAGATTATTTATGTAATTTGGCATAAATAATTCTTTATACAAAATGACTCCCAGCACCATTCTACTATTGATAATCGTTTATTTTGGTATTTTATTTTATATCTCACATACTGTAAGCAAAAAAAACAGTGGAAACGATGCTTTTTTTAAGGCCAATAAAAATTCAAAATGGTATTTAGTTGCCTTTGGAATGATTGGAACAGCACTTTCCGGAGTGACTTTTATTTCAGTTCCAGGAGAAGTTGGGGCGCCAAGCGGAGAACAATTTAAGTATTTCCAGTTTGTATTAGGTAATGCCATTGGTTTTATCATTATTGCAAAAGTACTATTACCCTTGTATTATCGAATGAATTTGACTTCGATTTATGGTTATATAGAACACCGACTAGGCATTTATTCTTATAAAACTGCCGCAACAATTTTCCTTATAAGCCGAACAATAGGTTCTTCCTTTAGATTGTATCTGGTTGTAATTGTTTTGCAACGTTATGTTTTTGATTTTTATGAAATTCCTTTTGCTGTTACAGTTTTGATTTCACTGACTTTGATATTTGCTTACACCTATCGTGGCGGTTTAAAAACAATTATCATAACTGACACACTACAAACATTTTTCTTAGTTTCTTCTGTCTTTTTAACAATTTTCTTTATTTGCAGAAGCCTAAATCTCAATATTTTTCAAGCTTTTGAAGAAGTGAAAAACAGTAATTATTCTAAAGTATTTTTCTTTGAGGATTTTGTATCGAATAAGTTTCATTTTGTGAAACAAATTCTGGGAGGGATATTCGTAACCATTGCAATGGTAGGCTTGGATCAGGATTTAATGCAAAAAAACCTGAGTTGCAAGAACATTGGTGAAGCACAAAAAAACATGTTCACCTTTACGGGGATATTTGTACTTATAAATATATTCTTCCTCAGTGTAGGCGCTTTGCTTTATATTTATGCCAATAAAAATGGAATTGAAGTCCCAACGGATTTAGTTACTGGAAAACCCAGAACCGATTTACTTTTCCCCGAAATTGCTTTCCACCATTTGGCATTAATTCCTTCGGTTGTTTTCTTGTTGGGATTAACAGCTGCAACCTTTGCCACAACTGATTCCGCATTAACAGCACTTACCACTTCGTTTTGTGTAGATTTTCTAGGCATGGATAAAGCCGAAAATTTAAATAAGCCAAACGTAGTTCGAACAAGGCACTTTGTTCATATTGCCTTCTCGTTTTTAATGTTTCTGGTCATTATTTTCTTTAATGCCATCAATGATAGTTCCGTAGTAGGAATGATTTTTAGGGTTGCTTCCTATACATACGGTCCGCTTTTGGGACTGTATTGTTTTGGATTGTTTGCAAAATCAAAGACTGTTAAAGACAAATTTGTTCCAATAATTTGTTTCTTGTCACCTGCTGTAACTTTCCTAATTAGCGAAAATTCGAAAACATTGTTTTTTGGATATGTTTTCGACAACGAACTGATTATCGTAAACGGACTAATCACTTTTCTTGGATTGTTATTGATTAGTAAGAATGCTACATCTGAAACACGATTTTAGTTTTAGCCCAGATGACCGGCATCCTTTTCTTGTCCCCTTTTTATAACGGGATAAGAAAAGATATAGCGAACAGCTGACACGAGCGAAGCGAACTGACGAAGTAAAACGGCTCCAAAAAAACTAATATTGATTCGTTGCCAACATAACCAATGTACACCCTATCTCGACTTTGATATCATTTAATTTCAACAATTGATAGAACTCCGGATTCTCAGTACCTGGATTAAAAATAACACGTTTTGGTTGCGCCTCAACAATATAATTGTAGTAATCGCGCTGACGCAAAGGATTCAGATAAAGAGTAACGGTATCGATATTTTTTAAAGGAATAGCCTTAGTTTGGATTTTTATTCCCGCTACTTCACCCGCGTTTTGACCAATCGCAAGAACAGAATGTCCTTTATCAACCAATTTTTCAATTGCTAAAAAGGAATATCTAGCTGGTTTTGTTGACGCTCCAAGAACCAACGTTTTTTTATTTTTTATCATTTTCTGTAATTATATTTTGCAAAAGTAATCAAAAAGGTTCATGAGTTTAGTAATTATCAGGTTTAGTTACAAAAGAAATCAAAACAATATCCTAACATTTACACCTTTCATAGCGTAAAAAAAAGAGTATTTTTGCATCATTAAATTAAAAAAATATGGATCTTTTCATCTATCTCTTTGCTGCCCTTTTTTCAGTATTAAACCCTATAGGAACTGTTCCAATATTTGTGGGTCTCACACAAAATGACACCAAACAAGAACGTTCCAGAATTTCTTTATGGACGGCAATAAATGTTTTTGCCATTTTGATAATTTCCTTTTTTATAGGACAATATGTTTTGATTTTTTTTGGAATTAGCATTGACGCACTCCGAATAGCTGGGGGAATAATTATTGTTAGCTCTGGATTTTCGTTACTTTCAGGGAAATTCAACAAGAAAAGAGGGATTAACAAAAAAATAGAAACCGATGCTCAAAAAAGAAATGATATTGCCTTAACTCCTCTTGCGATTCCAATGCTTGCAGGCCCTGGATCTATTTCTTTACTTATTGCATTCTATCAAGAACACAACTCAACAAGCGATATTATTATATCTTCATTAGCCATTCTTGCCATAGCTGTTGCAATTTTCATCATACTTAGAAGCGCTCATTATTTAGCAAAAATACTCGGTGCATCTGGGATTGTTGCTATTTCGAGAATAATTGGTTTTATAGTAATAGCAATTGGAATTCAATATATTGTAAGTGCAATTATCAATATCATTAAAGGAAATCTAACCTAAAACAAATAATTCAAACTAACTCTGATAAGATTAAGAACCTTAATCTTATCAGAGTTAGTTTGAATTAATTTCTAGGCAAGAAAATCTCCGCCATCATACATCTGGCACTTCCACCGCCACAAGCTTCGACAGTATCTAAACTTGAACTTAAAATTTCAGCGTGTTTTTCTAGCTGTTCAATTTGTTTTGGAGTTAAACTTTGGTGCGCAGCTGCACTCATCACCAAATATCTTTTATCATTTGACCCACGAACTTCAAGCATATTACCCGCAAAATTATTCACTTGAGCTTCAGTTATCAGAATGATTTCTTTTCCGTTTTCTTTTAGGTTATCCAAAACCATTTTGCGTTCTTTTTTATCATCAATACAATCAGAACAAATCACCGCAAAAGTTTCTCCCAAGCACATCATTACATTCGTATGATAAATCAGCTTTCGCTCCGAATTTACAGTTTGAAAAGCCTCAAAAATTACTGGTGCATAATCAAAATCTTCACAAAATTCTATAAATAATTCCTCATCTGCTCTAGGAGATAAAGCGCAATAGGCTTTCCCATTAGCTCTGTCCAGAAGTAAACTTCCAGTTCCTTCCAAGAAAAACCCATCTTCCTCAGCCGATGTATAATCCATTATATTATTGATTACAAATCCTTTATCTTCCAGAATATCTAAAATATCTTCACGACGTTCCTGACGGCGATTTTCAGCAAACATAGGATATAACGCAACATCGCCATTCTCATGAAAAGAAACCCAATTGTTTGGAAAAATGCTATCTGGAGTATCCGGATTTAAAGTATCATCTACAACAGTAACATCTACACCAACAGCTTTTAATTTAGCAACAAAAGCATCAAATTCTTGTTGCGCTTTAGCATTTACCGTTGCCGGCAAAAGTCCGTCTAATACTTTTTGGTAATAATTGTTTACTGCTGTTTGTTCATTCATTCGAAACGCTATCGGACGAATCATCAATATAGAATTTGTTGTCTGTTTCATTTTTTTATTTTTTTTATTTCCTAGAGACGTTACATTGAAATTAGTCTCTTATTAAAGGTAAGGTAGAACATCGCAATAAACCTTCTTGTTTTGCAATTTCTGCATATGGAATTTCTTCAACAACAAACCCATTGGCACGTAACCAATTGTTTAATCTGGTAAAGTTTTTTTCAGAAACTACAACATTAGTATCTATTGAAAAAACATTAGAATTCATAGTATACATTTCGTCTCTTGTAATATGAAACAAGTTTTCTTTTCCAAAAAGATTTACAAGAAATAAATAATCTGCTTCTTCACGGAATCCGCTTTTGTAAATAATTCCTTTATCATCCCCAACAGGTTGAAAACAACAGTCTAAATGCAAAGCATTATCACGGGCTTCAATTTTTGACTTCACCAAATCAAACTCTTTAATAATTTTATTTGGAAATAAGTCTTTGATATATTTAACCCCTTGTACGTTTGTTCTTGCGGTAATATAATCCTTGTAATCACTCCCCTTATAAGTTCCGATAAATATGTACTCTTTCCACAAAATTACATCTCCTCCTTCAATGTGCACTTCTTCTGGAGGGCGAACGACTTTTTTTGGATCAATTTGATCAATAACATATTGTATCGCATCTAACTCTCGTTCTCTATCAGGTAATATATTAGATTTAATAAAAATATCATCTATAACAAAACCAATGTCTCTAGTGAAAATTTGATTGTAATTGGCTATCATTTCTGGACGAAAAACAATCACATTGTATTTTTCGAGCACTTTATTAAAGGCGTCCATTTCATTTACCATTTCCTGTTCTAGTGGATAAGTACCTGCTAAAATATGTTCTAATGACTTCGGATCATATGCCTCCTCTGGTCTTGGAGTTGGTCCGTTATTAATCGCAGAACCTAAAACTACAGTTCTTAATCTTGAAGTTTCATTCTTTATATTTAATTCTAGCATCTATTTTCAATTTTGGCAAATATAAAAAAAGCTTCACAAATTAGTGAAGCTTTTTGAATTGAAATTTATCTTTTCTCAGATGGCACAAAGTCTCTCAAAGGACTACCAGTATATACTTGTCTTGGTCTTCCAATAGGTTCTTTATTTTCTCGCATTTCTTTCCATTGTGCAATCCAACCCGGTAAACGACCTATAGCAAACATTACAGTAAACATATCAGTAGGAATTCCTAATGCTCTGTAAATAATTCCAGAATAGAAATCTACATTTGGATATAATTTTCTTGATACAAAATACTCGTCTACTAAAGCCGATTCTTCCAGTTTCTTAGCAATTGCAAGAATTGGATCTTCAACTCCTAAAGTTGCTAAAACTTCGTTAGCTGCTTTTTTAATAATTTTCGCTCTTGGATCGAAATTTTTATATACTCTGTGACCAAATCCCATCAAACGGAAAGGATCATTTTTATCTTTTGCTTTAGCTATGTATTTTTCAGCGTCACCACCATTTTTATGAATTTCTTCCAGCATTTCAAGTACTGCTTGATTAGCTCCACCATGTAATGGCCCCCAAAGTGCAGAAACTCCTGCAGATATTGAAGCAAATAATCCAGCATGAGAAGAACCTACCATTCTAACTGTTGAAGTAGAACAATTTTGCTCATGATCCGCATGAAGAATAAACAATCGATCTAATGCATCAATAACTACTGGACTTGCTTTATAAGGCTCTGTCGGCAATTCAAACATTAAACGCATGAAATTCTCTACATATCCTTTTGTATTGTCATAATAATTCAAAGGATAACCCATGCTTTTTCTGTAAGTCCAAGTTGCAATTACCAAGAATTTACCCATGGTTTTGCAAACTGCTTCATACATCTCTTTTTCATTTTCTACATTCACTGACTTTGGATTAAATGCTGTCAAAGCACTTGTCAAAGCAGCTAAAACACCCATTGGATGAGCTGTTTTTGGGAAACCGTCAATGATATTTTTCATTTCCTCGTTCACCAAAGTATATTTTCTAATATCATTTTCAAATTGCTCCAACTGGGCTTTAGTTGGCAATTCTCCAAAAATTAAAAGATAAGAAACTTCTAAAAAATCTGCCTTTTCAGCTAAATCTTCTATTGAATATCCTCTATAACGCAAAATTCCAAGCTCTCCATCAAGGAAAGTAATTTCGCTTGTACAAGAACCTGAATTTTTATAACCCGGATCAATAGTTATTGCACCCGACAAATCACGTAATTTGTTAATATCGATAGCCACTTCATTTTCAGTTCCTATAACGATAGGAAGTTCAAACTTTTTGCCATCTATTTCTAATGTTGCTGTTTTTGACATAATATATTTGGAAATAAAACTTTTAAAATAAATAATTTACCAAATCTAGGGAATTTCAAATTAATTAAAAAATGAATAAGACAATGAAATTGTTAAAAGTCAAAAAAAAAGCCATTCATTTTACATGAATGGCTTTTCTAGAAAAAATATTCTAAAATTATTTTATTTTGAAAGCATTTAAACCAGGAAAATAAGCTGTATTTCCTAATTCTTCCTCAATTCTTAATAATTGGTTGTATTTAGCCATACGATCAGAACGAGAAGCTGAACCTGTTTTAATTTGACCACAATTTAAAGCTACCGCTAAATCTGCAATTGTATTGTCTTCTGTCTCTCCTGAACGGTGTGACATTACTGAAGTATACCCTGCATTTTTAGCCATGTTAACTGCTGCAATAGTCTCAGTCAAAGTTCCAATTTGGTTTACTTTTACAAGAATAGAATTTGCAATTCCTTTTTCAATACCAGTTGACAAACGCTCCACATTTGTAACGAATAAATCATCTCCAACTAATTGCACTTTATCCCCAATTTTATCCGTAAGCAATTTCCATCCATCCCAGTCATTCTCATCCATTCCATCTTCTATAGAAATAATTGGATATTTAGAAACTAGTTCAGCTAAATAATCTACTTGTTCAGCAGAAGATCTAATCTTACCGGTTTCACCTTCAAACTTAGAATAATCGTATTTTCCATTTACATAAAACTCAGCAGAAGCACAATCTAAAGCAATCATGATTTCATCTCCAAAAGTATAACCTGCAGTTTCAACTGCTTTTTTAATCGTATCTAAAGCATCTTCAGTTCCTCCAGGAAGATTTGGTGCAAAACCACCTTCATCACCTACTGCAGTTGAAAGACCTCTATCGTGTAAAACTTTTTTCAAACTATGAAAAATTTCAGTTCCCATTTGCATTGCATGTGAAAAAGATGTTGCTTTCACTGGGAAAATCATAAATTCTTGAAATGCGATAGGCGCATCAGAATGTGAACCTCCATTGATGATATTCATCATTGGAACAGGCAATGTATTCGCAGAAACACCACCTACGTATCTGTATAAAGGCAAACCTAATTCATTAGCAGCAGCTTTTGCTACAGCAAGAGAAACACCTAAAATTGCATTTGCCCCTAAGTTAGATTTATTTGGAGTACCATCTAAATCAATCATCATTTGATCAATAACATTTTGTTCGAAAACTGAAACTCCTACAAGTTCTTCAGAAATAATGGTATTAACATTTTTCACAGCATTCAAAACTCCTTTTCCAAGAAAAGCTTTTCCTCCATCACGTAATTCAACGGCTTCATGCTCTCCAGTTGAAGCTCCAGATGGAACAGCAGCTCTTCCTAAAACACCATTGTCTGTGATTACATCTACTTCAATCGTAGGATTTCCTCTTGAATCGAAAATTTGTCTTGCGTGAATTTTGATAATTATACTCATAATACTAAAATTTAAATTTTAAAATACAAATATATTCTATCTTTTGTAATGATTTAATGAAAATAATGAATGTTATTAACGAAAACGTTATAATTTTTTCACAAACAAAACATTTAAGCTATTTTAAGAATTTATTTTTACATTATCTGTTATTTTTTTCCATTCCATTAAAATAAAAACAAACAAATCTGCATCACTTTGACCAAAAATTAGCAATGCAAATTTTAAACTAAAATAAATTAATTTTAACGAATAAATTAATAAAAAACACCTGATTATCAACAATATAACCTAACTTTATATTCATTTTTAAAAAGCCAAAAAAACTCTTTATATCGAAAAATTTTTAATTAGAAATTTTGATAATTCAATCTATGAATTAAAAAAGTAAAAATGTAATGGAAACTTTAAAAAACCGTAACAATTTAATCAATTCTAGTGAAATTGTAGAATTATTGAACAAAACATCTTCTCCATTGGAAAATACAACAGATTTAGATCCATTAATCGATTCTATCGGAGACGCTAAATATGTCCTTTTGGGCGAAGCCTCACATGGAACACACGAATACTATACCTGGAGAGCTAAAATCACACAACGACTAATAAAAGAAAAAGGCTTTTCTTTTGTAGGAGTCGAAGGCGATTGGCCCGATTGCTATCGTGTGAATCGGTATGCAAAAGGATATTTAGATTCCGGAAAAGATATCTACAGCGTCATGAACGAATTTAAAAGATGGCCTACATGGATGTGGGCAAATTGGGAAACTGCAGCATTCATAGATTGGCTCAAGATTTATAACGAAGATCTATCCGCAGATAAGAGAATAGGATTTTATGGTTTAGATGTATACAGTTTTAGAGAATCAATGAACTCAATCATTCTCTATTTAGAAAAGAATGATCCTAAAGCACTGGTAGTTGCAAAAACAGCCATGAAATGCTTTGAGCCTTACAACAGAGATGAAGGCCAAACTTACGCCAGAGCCTCTTCATTCGTACCGGAATTATGTGAAAAGGAAATCTTGCACCTGCTGACGGAAATAATAAAAAATGTCCCCAACTACAATCATGATCCGGAAAATGTTTTAAGCACGGAACAAAACGCATTCATTGCCAGAAATGCCGAAAAATATTATCGTGCCATGATAAAAAGAGGAGGTGCATCCTGGAATATTCGTGATGAACACATGGTTTCCACTATAGAACGGCTTATGAAATTCCATGGAAAGCAGGCAAAAATAATAGTTTGGGAACACAACACACACATTGGTGACGCGCGTGCTACAGAAATGGCATCCCAAGGCATGGTAAATGTAGGACAGCTGCTACGAGAGCAACATTTGAGTGATGGCGTGGTTGCCGTAGGATTCGGATCGTACAAAGGAAGCGTGGTTGCCGGACGGGAATGGGGCGATTCGATGCGAAAAATAACAGTTCCGGAAGCTGTTGCAGGAAGTTGGGAGCATACTTTTCATCTTGCAGGTGACGGAAAAAATAAATTACTATTACTGAATAAAATAAAAAACGAAAAATGTATTTCATCTTATATAGGACATCGTGCAATCGGGGTAGTTTATAATCCAGAGCATGAAAGATTCGGAAATTACGTTCCAACAATACTACCAGAAAGATACGATGCCTTTATTTTTCTTGACGAAACAAGCACATTACATCCAATACATATTCAACCGGACGGACACGAAATTCCTGAAACCTATCCTTTCGGCATGTAAGTTTACATCATTCAACAAAAAAAGGGTTTGACTTTTAATTAAGTTAAACCCTTTTTTAAATCTCAAAGCAATATTGAATGCTATTCCAATTTTAGCCTTTTATGTTTTCAATAAATTGATCGAATAAATAAGATGAATCATGCGGTCCCGGACTAGCTTCTGGATGGTATTGAACAGAGAAACAATTTTTGTTTTTCATACGCATGCCTGCAACTGTTCCATCGTTTAAGTGAAGATGTGTGATTTCCAAGTCAGGATGATTGTCCAACTCTTCTTTATTAACGGCAAATCCATGATTTTGAGAAGTGATTTCTCCTTTTCCAGTAATGATATTTTTCACTGGATGGTTTATTCCTCTGTGGCCGTTAAACATTTTATAAGTTGAAATTCCATTTGCCAAACCAATTACTTGGTGCCCAAGACAGATTCCGAATAAAGGTTTGTCGTTTTCAAGAATTTCTTTTGCAACTTGAATAGCTCCAGAAAGAGGTTCTGGATCTCCAGGTCCATTAGATAAAAAATACCCATCTGGATTAAATGCAGCTAAATCTTGATAAGATGAATTAAAAGGGAATACTTTGATATAGCAATCTCTTTTAGCAAGGTTACGAAGGATATTCGTTTTAATTCCTAAGTCAAGCGCAGAAATTTTATAGGTAGCATTCTCATCACCAAAAAAGTAAGGCTCTGTAGTAGAAACTTTAGAAGCTAGTTCTAAGCCTTTCATGTCTGGCACTTTTGCCAATGCGATTTTTAGTTCTTCGATTGGTGTTTCATCTGTACAAATTACAGCATTCATAGCACCATTGTCACGTATGTAGCTTACCAGAGCACGTGTGTCTACATCAGAGATACAGATAAGGTTTTGTTTTATAAAATAGTCTTCTAAACTCCCTGAAGCACCTTCGCGAGAATAATTAAAGCTAAAGTTTTTACAAACTAAACCAGCAATTTTAATACTTTTTGATTCAACTTCTGAATCATTTACTCCGTAGTTCCCAATATGGGCATTAGTGGCTACCATTAATTGACCAAAATAAGAAGGGTCAGTAAATATTTCTTGGTAACCTGTCATTCCTGTGTTAAAACAAACTTCCCCAAAAGTAGTTCCACTGATTCCAATAGATTTACCATGGAATATGGTTCCGTCACTTAATAGAAGAATTGCTTTTTGTCGTGTTGTATATTTCATTCTTTAGTTTCTATTATTTTTTTAATAGTCTCATGTAACTCGAAAAAACTCGTTTCATGTGTAGTTAAATATTGTGCAAATTTAATTCTTTAAAACAATGGATGCAATGTTTTTTAAAATTTATATTTTAAAACATAAAGCACCATTACATCTAAAAAATATAGCTTTTGAACTCTCGATCGTATCTTTTTGAAACTTCTTATAAAACAAACGTTCCAAATTAGCCCTGGTCTCTTCACTTAGCCTATATTTTTCATAGGAGTTCAGTGAACTTCGTTTGAAGCGGTATCCTTTTTCTTGTCATTCGAACGAAGAAAGAAAACAAGAAAACGATATAGCGAAAAGCAGGTCAAAAATTCCTCTAAACATATAATGTTGTGCTCCTGAAATTAAAAAAAACAAAAAAAAAGGATAAACTAGTATTAGCTTATCCTTGATTTTTATAGAATGATTATTTTCATAATTATTCAGCAGTGTCTGTAGTTGTTTCAGTTTCAGCAACTGGAGCTTCAGTAGCTTCATCAGCTTTCTTAGCTTTACCACCACGACGGCTTTTTGCTTTTTTAACTTCTTTTTTACCACCATTGTAAAGTTCATTGAAATCTACTAATTCGATCATTGCCATATCAGCATTATCTCCTAAACGATTTCCAACTTTAATGATACGAGTGTATCCACCTGGACGGTCTCCTACTTTAGCAGCTACGTCTCTGAACAAGTCAGTTACAGCGTATTTGCTACGTAAGTAAGCAAAAACGATACGACGATTGTGAGTCGTATCTTCTTTTGATTTTGTTATTAAAGGCTCAACAAATTGTTTAAGCGCTTTTGCTTTAGCAACAGTAGTGTTAATACGTTTGTGCTCGATAAGAGAACAAGCCATATTAGCTAACATAGATTTTCTATGCGCAGTCTGTCTGCTTAAGTGATTGAATTTTTTTCCGTGTCTCATTGCTTTATGAAATTTAATCCGCCAAGGCGGATTAGATTATTCTTTATCTAGTTTGTATTTTGCTAAATCCATACCGAAGTTTAAATTTTTAACTGCAACAAGCTCATCAAGTTCAGTTAAAGATTTTTTACCAAAATTACGGAATTTCATTAGGTCATTTTTATTGAACGATACTAAATCACCAAGTGTATCAACTTCAGCCGCTTTCAAACAATTTAATGCTCTAACAGAAAGATCCATATCAACAAGCTTAGTTTTAAGCAATTGTCTCATATGTAATGACTCTTCATCATAAGATTCTGTTTGTGCAATTTCGTCAGCCTCGAGTGTAATTCTTTCGTCAGAGAACAACATGAAATGGTGAATTAAAACTTTTGCAGCTTCAGTAAGAGCATCTTTTGGATTGATTGATCCATCAGTTTTTATTTCAAAAACTAATTTTTCGTAATCTGTTTTTTGCTCTACACGGAAGTTTTCAATCGCATATTTTACATTTTTTACCGGAGTAAAAATTGAATCTGTAAAAATAGTTCCAATTGCAGCATTCTGTTTTTTGTTCTCTTCAGCAGGAACATATCCTCTACCTTTTTCGATAGTTAAATCGAAATTAAGTTTGATTTTACTATCTAAATTACAGATAACTAGTTCTGGATTCAAAACTTGAAAACCTGAAATAAATTTTTGAAAATCACCAGCTGTCAATTGATCTTTACCTGAAACAGAAATAGTAACTGATTCATTATCTATATCTTCAATTTGACGTTTGAAACGTACTTGTTTAAGATTAAGAATAATTTCGGTAACGTCCTCAACAACTCCTGAAATAGTAGAAAACTCATGATCTACACCTTCAATGCGAACAGATGTAATTGCATAACCTTCTAATGCTGAAAGCAAAACTCTTCTAAGTGCATTACCAACAGTCAATCCGTAACCAGGTTCTAAAGGTCTAAATTCAAATTTACCTTCAAAATCGGTTGAATCGATCATGATAACTTTATCGGGCTTCTGAAAATTAAATATTGCCATAAATTTCGACTAAGTCAATTATTATTTGTTGTACAACTCTACGATTAATTGTTCTTTGATGTTTTCTGGAATTTGAAGTCTAGCAGGAACAGTAACAAAAGTACCTGATTTAGTTTCGTTATTCCAAGTAATCCATTCATAAACATGACTTGAATTTGATAAAGAACGTTCGATAGCTTCTAATGATTTAGATTTTTCTCGAACTCCAACTACATCACCTGGTTTCAAGTGGTAAGAAGGAATATTTACATTTTCTCCGTTTACAGTAACATGTCTGTGTGATACGATTTGACGAGCACCCCGTCTAGAAGGAGCAATACCCATTCTAAAAACAACGTTGTCTAATCTTGCTTCACATAATTGTAAAAGAACTTCACCAGTAACACCTTTAGTTGCTGATGCTTTTTCGAATAAGTTTCTGAATTGTTTTTCTAATATTCCGTAAGAATATTTAGCTTTTTGCTTTTCCATTAACTGGACAGCATATTCAGATTTTTTTCCTCTTTTTTTAGCCATCCCGTGTTGTCCAGGTGGATAATTTCTTTTTTCGAAAGCTTTATCGTCTCCGAAAATTGCTTCGCCAAATTTACGAGCGATTTTGGTTTTTGGACCAGTATATCTTGCCATTTTAAAAAATTTAAGGTAGAGATTATGAATTCAGGTCATATCCTCCGATAATCTATATTCTACCTATGTTATACTATAAATATATTTTTTTGAGTATTAAACTCTACGTCTTTTAGGAGGACGACATCCATTATGAGGCATTGGAGTAACATCGATAATCTCAGTCACTTCGATTCCACCGTTATGCAAAGAACGGATAGCAGACTCACGTCCGTTCCCTGGTCCTTTTACATAAACTTTTACTTTTTTAAGTCCAGCTTCAAGAGCTACTTTACTACAATCTTCTGCTGCCATTTGGGCTGCGTATGGAGTGTTCTTTTTAGAACCTCTAAAACCCATTTTACCAGCTGAAGACCAAGAAATAACTTCACCTTTTTTGTTAGTCAAAGAAATGATGATATTGTTAAAAGTAGCAGAAATATGAGCTTCTCCCGTTGATTCAACGATAACTTTACGTTTTTTTGCAGTTGCTTTAGCCATATTACTTATTATTTAGTTGCTTTTTTCTTGTTGGCAACAGTTTTTCTCTTACCTTTTCTTGTTCTAGAGTTGTTTTTAGTTCTTTGTCCTCTTAATGGAAGACCAGTTCTATGACGGATACCTCTATAACATCCAATATCCATTAAACGTTTGATGTTTAAAGAAACTTCAGAACGTAATTCTCCTTCAATTTTGAAAGCTGATACTGCTTCACGAATTGCTCCGATCTCATCATCATTCCAGTCTTGAACTTTTTTATCTTGGCTAACTTGAGCTTTTTCTAAAATCTCAATAGCTCTACTGCTTCCTAATCCGAAGATATAGGTAAGTGCTATAACACCTCTCTTATTTTTTGGGATATCTACCCCTGCTATTCTTGCCATAATTATCCTTGTCTTTGTTTAAATCTAGGATTCTTTTTGTTTATTACGTACAATCTCCCTTTTCTTCGCACAATTTTGCACTCGGGACTTCTCTTTTTTACTGAAGCTCTAACTTTCATTTTGAATATCCTTTAATATCTATAAGTAATTCTTGCTTTTGACAAATCGTAAGGGCTCATTTCTAGTTTCACTTTATCACCAGGTAATAATTTGATGTAATGCATACGCATTTTTCCAGATATATGGGCGATTACAATATGTCCATTTTCTAACTCTACACGGAACATAGCATTTGATAATGCTTCAATGATTGAACCGTCTTGTTCTATTGCTGATTGTTTTGCCATAAGTTAAGCTACTGCTTTTCTATTTTTACCACTCTTCATTAAACCGTCATAATGTTTGTTTAACAAGTATGAATTGATTTGTTGAATTGTATCTATGGCAACACCAACCATAATTATTAATGAAGTACCTCCAAAAAACATTGCCCAAGATTGTTGAACATCCATAAGACTCACAACAATTGCTGGGAACACAGCTATCAAAGCAAGAAATAAAGATCCTGGAAAAGTTATTAAAGACATCACTTTGTCAAGAAAATCAGAAGTTTCTACTCCAGGTCTAACACCAGGAATAAAACCACCACTTCTCTTTAAATCATCAGACATTTTATTAGTAGGAACTGTAATTGCAGTATAAAAGAAAGTAAATACAACAATTAAAGTTGCAAAAACAAAATTATACCAAAATCCAAACATATTACTAAAAGCGCCAACAATTGATTGTGATGCATCTGATTTAGATAAACCTGCCACTGCTGCAGGAATAAACATAATTGCTTGAGCAAAGATGATAGGCATAACTCCAGAAGCATTAAGCTTCAATGGAATCCATTGTCTATTACCACCCATTAAATCTTGTTCATAATCCCCTGAAGAAGTACGACGAGCATACTGAACAGGTATTTTACGAACAGCCATAACAAGCAATACACAAGCAATAATAACTAATAACCAAATGATAATTTCAATAACCAATAACATTGGTCCACCGTTATTATTAGTAACTCTAGTTGTAAATTCTTGAATAAATGCCTGAGGCAATCTAGCCAAGATACCAACCATAATCAACAATGATATACCGTTACCAATACCTTTGTCAGTAATTTTTTCTCCTAACCACATGGCAAATATTGTACCAGTAACTAAGATTATTACTGAAGAAAATAAGAATTCAAATGAATTAAATCCTAACAAAAATGCACTACTAGGCAAAGTTCTATACAAATTATAAATGTATGTTGGACCCTGAACCAAAGTAATACCTATTGTTAGCCAACGGGTAATTTGATTAATCTTCTTTCTACCACTTTCTCCGTCATTTTGAAGTTTTTGTAAATATGGAATCGCAATTCCCATTAACTGAACAACAATAGATGCAGAAATATATGGCATTATACCTAAAGCAAAAACTGAAGCTTTAGAGAAAGCACCTCCTGTAAACATGTCTAGAATAGATCCAATACCATTTTTGGTTTGCCCAGCTAAACTATTTAATTGAGTTGCATCAATTCCAGGAAGTGTAACGTGTGCTCCAAAACGATAAACTAAAAGAAGACCTAAGGTGATTAGGATTCTATTTTTCAGTTCCTCAATTTTCCAAACATTACTTAATGATTCAATAAATTTCTTCATCTTAATAGAAAAATTATATTGTTACAGCTTCTCCACCAGCAGCTTCAATAGCAGCTTTTGCAGTAGCAGTAAATTTGTGAGCGGTTACTTTTAATTTCGCTGTCAATTCTCCTCTTCCTAAAATCTTAACGATTTCATTTTTAGTAGCTAAACGATTAGCAACATAAACTGTCATATCAACAGAATCTGTTATCACACCATTATCTACTAATAATTGAAGTGTATCAAGATTAACACCTTCGTATTCTTTACGATTGATGTTTGTGAAACCAAACTTAGGCACACGTCTTTGAAGTGGCATTTGACCACCTTCAAAACCAATCTTTTTAGAATAACCAGAACGAGATTTTGCTCCTTTGTGACCTCTTGCAGAAGTACCACCTTTTCCAGAACCTTCTCCTCTACCTAATCTTTTATTTTGATTGTGTGTAGAACCTTCAGCAGGTTGTAAGTTACTTAAATTCATAACAGTATTTGTTATTTAGTTTCTTCAACAGAAACTAAGTGTTTAACTTTATTTATCATCCCAAGGATTGTAGGATTTGAATCATGCTCTACAACTTGTCCCATTTTACGTAGACCTAAAGCTTCTAATCCTCTCTTTTGAGTAAGAGGACAGTTGATTTTGCTTCTAACTTGTTTTACTAATAATTTAGCCATAATTTCCTTGAATTAACCTTTAAAAACTTTTTCTAAAGAAACGCCTCTTTGTTTTGCAACAGTATAAGCACTTCTCATTTGCAATAAAGCATCAAAAGTTGCCTTAACTACGTTGTGAGGATTTGATGATCCTTGTGATTTAGATAATACATCATGAATTCCTACTGATTCAAGAACTGAACGAACAGCTCCACCAGCAATAACTCCTGTACCATGAGAGGCAGGAATTAAGAATACACGTGCACCACCAAATTTACCTTTTTGTTCGTGAGGAACTGATTGACCATTCAAAGGAATTTTTACTAAATTTTTCTTAGCATCTTCTACTGCTTTCGCAATTGCTTCAGAAACGTCTTTAGATTTTCCTAATCCGTGTCCAACCACTCCATTTTCATCACCTACGACTACAATAGCAGAAAAACCAAAAGCTCTACCTCCCTTTGTAACCTTAGTAACACGATTTACACTTACCAAACGATCTTTCAATTCAAGACCACTTGGTTTTACTAACTCTACATTCTTGTATTTACTATTAGACATACTATATTAGAATTTAAGTCCAGCCGCTCTTGCGCCTTCCGCTAATGATTTAATACGACCGTGATATAAATAACCTCCTCTATCGAAAGTTACTACGTCTATCCCAGCTTTTAAAGCTTTCTCAGCAACTAGTTTTCCAACTGCTGTAGCCACTTCAATGTTCGTACCGTTACCTATTTCTTTTTCTCTTGAAGAAGCTGCCAATATAGTAACTCCGTTTACATCATCAATAAGTTGAGCGTAAATTTCTTTGTTACTTCTAAATACAGATAGTCTTGGATTAGTAGCAGTACCACTAATTGTTTTTCTAATTCTGAATCTAATTCTTTGTCTTCTTTCAGGTTTTGTTAATGACATAATCTTATTTTTTAAGCTGATTTACCTGCTTTTCTTCTTAATACTTCACCTACAAATTTAACACCTTTTCCTTTATACGGCTCTGGCTTACGGAAACCTCTGATTTTCGCAGCTACCTGACCTAAAAGTTGTTTGTCAAATGATGTTAATTTTACAATTGGGTTTTTACCCTTTTCAGATATCGTTTCTAAAGTTACTTCTGGAGCAATTTCTAAAACAATATTGTGAGAATATCCAAGAGCTAAATCTAACTTTTGTCCTTGATTTGAAGCTCTATAACCAACTCCTACCAATTCTAAAGATTTTGTAAAACCTTCGTTCACACCAATAATCATGTTATTGATTAAAGATCTATATAAACCATGTTTTGCTCTTTGGTCTTTGTGATCAGACGATCTATCAACTTGAACTTGACCGTCTTCAACCGTAACAGTAACGTCCGAAAACTCCTGAGTTAGTTGACCATTTTTTCCTTTTACTGTAATAATACCATTTGCAACTTCAACAGTTACACCAGCAGGGATTACAACCGGATTTTTACCTATTCTTGACATCTTCTACTATTTTAATGATTAGTAAACGTAACAAATTACTTCACCACCAACATTTAACTGTCTGGCTTTCTTTCCTGTCATCAAACCTTTTGATGTAGAAACAATAGCAATTCCTAATCCGTTAAGGATTCTTGGAATAGATGAAGAACCTGAATACTTACGTAAACCTGGTTTACTAATTCTTTGGATATCTTTAATTACTGACTCTTTAGTATCTTTATCATACTTCAAAGCAATTTTGATTGAACCCTGTACAGCGTTGTCTTCAAATTTGTAACTCAAGATATAACCTTGATCAAATAAGATCTTAGTTATTTCTTTTTTTAGATTAGATGCAGGAATTTCAACAACTTTGTGGTTTGCAGCCACAGCGTTACGAACTCTTGTCAAGTAATCTGCAATAGGATCTGTATACATGTGTATTAATTTGCGGTTTTGGTTTTCAACAAACTATTTGCCGAACCTGAAACCAATTTATAAATGTTTATGATACAGACTAAACGTAAGTTAAGTCTGTATCAGGACGCAATAAATTACGTCTTACCAAGATGCTTTTTTAACACCAGGTATCAATCCGTTATTTGCCATTTCACGAAATGTAACACGTGAAAGACCGAATTGACGCATATACCCTCTTGGTCTACCTGTTAATTTACAACGATTGTGCAAACGAACTGGTGAAGCATTTTTTGGTAACTTTTGCAAACCTACGAAATCTCCAGCTTCTAACAAAGCTTTTCTTTTCTCAGCATACTTAGCTACTGTTTTTTCTCTCTTAACCTCGCGGGCTTTCATTGATTCTTTAGCCATGTCTTAATTCTTTTTAAAAGGTAATCCTAATTCTGTCAATAGAGACTTTGCTTCTTTATCTGTTTTTGCACTAGTTACAAAAGAGATGTCCATTCCTGAAATTTTGTTTACTTTATCAATATCAATTTCTGGGAAAATGATTTGCTCCAAAACTCCAAGGTTATAATTTCCTCTTCCGTCAAATCCAGTAGCTTTAATACCACTGAAATCTCTTACACGTGGCAAAGCTGAAGTAATAAGTCTATCTAAAAACTCATACATTTTTTCTCCACGCAAAGTAACTTTTGCTCCAATAGGCATCCCTTTTCTCAATTTGAATGACGCAACGTCTTTCTTTGAAATTGTAGATACTGCTTTCTGTCCAGTGATCTTTGTTAACTCATCAACTGCATAGTCAATTAGTTTTTTATCAGATACAGCTGCACCAACTCCTTTACTTAAAACGATTTTTTCCAATTTTGGAACTTGCATTACGTTTACGTATCCGAATTCCTCTTTAAGAGCAGCAATTACTCTGCTCTTATATTCTTCTTTTAGTCTAGGTATATACGCCATTACTATAGTACTTGATTAGATTTTTTTGAAAATCTTACTTTCTTATCTCCTTCTACTCTAATACCAACTCTAGTTGTTTCCTTAGTTTTAGGATCAATTAAAGAAATATTAGATATTTGTATAGAAGCTTCTTTCTTTACGATACCACCTTGAGGGCTTTTTGCACTAGGTTTCGTATGTTTTGAAACCATGTTTACACCTTCAACAATCGCTTTGTTTTTCTCACGGTACACACGTAATACTTTACCTTCAGCACCTTTATGGTCTCCAGCAATTACTCTTACGATGTCACCTGATTTTATTTTTAGCTTTATCATCTTAAAACGAATTAAAGCACTTCTGGTGCTAATGATACAATTTTCATGAATTGTTTTTCACGAAGTTCTCTTGCTACCGGACCAAAAACACGAGTTCCTCTCATTTCACCAGCAGCATTCAATAACACACATGCGTTATCATCGAATCTGATGTATGAACCATCGGCTCTTCTTACTTCTTTTTTGGTACGTACAACAACTGCAGTTGAAACAGCTCCTTTTTTAACGCTTCCGTTAGGAGCAGTATCTTTGATAGAAACTACAATCTTGTCACCAACAGAGGCATACCTTCTTTTGGTACCTCCTAAAACACGGATAGTTAAAACTTCCTTTGCTCCAGTGTTATCTGCTACTTTTAGTCTTGATTCTTGTTGTACCATAATTATTTAGCTCTTTCTAGGATTTCAACTAACCTCCAACATTTTGTTTTACTCATAGGACGCGTTTCGCTGATCCTTACAGTATCTCCAATGTTGCAGTCGTTCTTTTCGTCGTGTGCGTGATACTTTTTAGTTTTCAACACGAACTTACCGTATAATGGGTGTTTAACTTTACGCACTTCCGCAACAACAATAGATTTATCCATTTTGTCCGAAGTAACAACACCAACTCTTTCTTTTCTTAAATTTCTTTTTTCTTCCATCTTTCAGCAGAATACAGTTATTGTAACTCTCTTTTAGTAAGTTCTGTAGCTAATCTTGCAACTGTTCTTCTTACACTTCTAATTTGAAGTGGGTTCTCAATTGGAGAAATAGCGTGAGCCATTTTTAGGTCGGCATATGCCTTCTTAGTCTGGCTAAGTTTTTCTTGCAACTCCGCTGCAGAAAGATCTTTTATTTCTGATTGTTTCATAATATCTAATTAATTATGCTTCGAAATCTCTAGCAACAACGAATTTAGTTTTTACTGGAAGCTTTTGAGCTGCAAGACGTAACGCCTCTTTTGCAACTGACAAAGGTACTCCTCCAACTTCAAACATAATTCTTCCGGGTTTAACAACGGCAGCCCAATACTCAACTGCACCTTTACCTTTACCCATACGTACCTCAAGAGGTTTCTTAGTAATTGGTTTGTCTGGAAATATTTTGATCCATAATTGTCCTTCTCTTTTCATAAAACGAGTTGCAGCGATACGCGCAGCCTCGATTTGACGAGAGGTTAAGAACATTCCATCTTCATGTACAGATTTAATACCAAACATTCCATTAGAAAGTTCATGTCCTCTTTGAGAATTTCCTTTCATTTTACCCTTTTGTACCTTACGGTATTTTGTTCTTTTAGGCTGTAACATTTTTCTTTAGTTTAAAAATTTACTTTCTTTTACGAGCGTCTGGTTTTCCACCTTTATTAAAAGGCTTTCTGTCTCCTCTAGGAGATTCGCCACCTTTACCACCACCAGTTCCGGATTGTTTTTTATCCATTCCTGCAAGCGGGGAAAGATCTCTCTTTCCATAAACTTCACCTTTCATGATCCACACTTTGATTCCCATTCTACCATAAGTAGTATGAGCTTCAGCCAAAGCATAATCAATATCAGCTCTGAAAGTTGATAGAGGAATTCTACCTTCTTTGAAACCTTCTGAACGTGCCATTTCAGCACCATTCAAACGACCAGAAATCAGAACTTTAATTCCTTCAGCGTTCATACGCATAGAGGCTGCGATTGCCATTTTAATAGCACGTCTGTAAGAAATTCTGCTTTCGATTTGACGACAGATGCTTGTAGCAACTAGATACGCGTCAAGTTCAGGTCTTTTAATTTCAAAGATGTTGATTTGAACCTCTTTGTCAGTAATTTTCTTAAGTTCTTCTTTCAACTTGTCTACCTCTTGTCCACCTTTTCCGATAATGATACCAGGTCTGGCAGTAGTGATAGTAACGGTTACAAGTTTTAAAGTTCTCTCGATGATTACTTTCGATACACTAGCTTTTGATAAACGAGCATGGATATACTTTCTGATTTTGTGATCTTCGGCAAGTTTATCACCGTAATCATTTCCACCATACCAGTTTGAGTCCCATCCTCTGATGATACCAAGTCTATTTCCAATTGGATTTGTCTTTTGTCCCATGCTGCTTAAGAATTGCTTTGTGTGTTATTGATAGCTCCAAGCACGATTGTTACGTGGTTAGAACGTTTTCTAATTCTGTGTGCTCTTCCTTGTGGAGCTGGACGAAGTCTTTTCAACATCATTCCACCATCTACACGGATTTCCTTAACAAATAAACCAGCTTCTTCCATATTAGCTTCAGGGTTTTTTGCTTGCCAGTTGGCAATTACAGATAAAACCAATTTTTCTAATTTTCTTGAAGCTTCTTTAGAACTGAATCTTAAGATGTTTAGTGCTCTTTCTACCTTCTGACCTCTTACTAGATCTGCTACTAAGCGCATTTTTCTAGGTGAAGTAGGGCAGTTATTTAACTTTGCGAAGGCCAAAGACTTGTTAGCCTCTTTTCTTGCGTCTGCTGTTTCTCTTTTACGAACTCCCATTGCTTCTTATTTTTTACCTTTATTTTTTGCTCCAGCATGACCTCTAAAAGATCTAGTTGGTGAAAATTCTCCTAATTTGTGACCTACCATGTTTTCTGTTACGTAAACTGGTACAAATTGACGACCGTTATGAACTGCGATAGTTTGTCCAACAAAGTCTGGAGTAATCATAGAAGCTCTAGACCATGTCTTAACCACTCCTTTATTTCCACCTGCAATGTTTTCCTGAACTTTCTTGTCTAACTTATAATGAACGAAAGGTCCTTTTTTTAATGAACGTGCCATATCTTATTATTTCTTTCTACGTTCTACGATATACTTGTTACTCGGGTTTTTCTTAGAACGAGTTCTATAACCTTTAGCTGGTATTCCATTTCTTGAACGTGGATGTCCACCAGAAGAACGTCCTTCACCACCACCCATTGGGTGATCGACAGGGTTCATTGCAACAGGTCTTGTTCTAGGTCTTCTTCCTAACCATCTTGTTCTACCAGCTTTTCCTGATACAACTAATTGGTGATCTGAATTAGAAACCGCTCCAATTGTAGCCGAACATGTCAACAAGATTAATCTTGTTTCACCAGAAGGCATTTTAATTGTAGCATATTTTCCATCTCTTGCCATTAATTGAGCAAATGTTCCAGCAGAACGAGCGATTACCGCTCCTTGACCTGGTCTCAATTCGATACAAGAAATTACAGTTCCAAGTGGAACTCTACTTAAAGGTAAAGTATTACCAATTTCAGGTTGAGATTCTGGACCAGAAACTAATTTTTGACCAACTTTCAATCCGTTTTGAGCAATAACATACGTTTTCTCTCCATCAGCATAAGCTAACAAAGCGATAAAAGCAGTACGATTTGGATCATATTCAATTGACTTAACCGTCGCAGGAATTCCTTCTTTTGTACGTTTAAAATCAATGATACGATATCTCTGCTTGTGACCACCACCCGTATAACGCATGGTCATCTTTCCTTGACTATTTCTACCACCAGAGTTTTTTATCGGCGCTATCAAAGAGCGTTCCGGCTTATCAGTTGTAATGGCGTCATAACCATTCACAACTCTAAATCGCTGACCTGGGGTAATAGGTTTTAATTTTCTTACTGACATTTTATCTTAGATATTGTTGTAAAAATCAATTGTTTCTCCTTCTTGTACTTGAACAATTGCTTTTTTAATTGCATTAGTCTTTCCACTGATTAAACCACTTTTAGTGTATTTAGTAGTTCTATCCGGCCTTACGTTCATTGTGTTAACACTCAAAACAGTTACTCCATAAGCAGCTTCAACAGCTTTCTTAATTTGTACTTTGTTCGCTTTTTTGTCAACAACAAATCCGAAGCGGTTTAAAACTTCACTTTCTTTGGTTACTTTTTCCGTTACTATAGGCTTAATTATGATGCTCATATCCTATTATTTACTTAAATTTTCTTCAATTATCTCCAAAGAACTCTCTAAAAGCACTAAATTATTAGCGTTTAATATAGCGTAAGTACTTAATTCTAAGCTACTTACTACGCTAGAGCCTTTTAAATTGCGTGACGACAAATATACATTTTTATTTGTATCACC
The DNA here is from genome assembly GCF_048158645.1 of Flavobacterium cryoconiti. Classification (NCBI taxonomy): domain Bacteria; kingdom Pseudomonadati; phylum Bacteroidota; class Flavobacteriia; order Flavobacteriales; family Flavobacteriaceae; genus Flavobacterium; species Flavobacterium cryoconiti. Next base: position 165,279 of record NZ_JBLNKW010000006.1, read on the forward strand.
CAAGACAAACAGGGACTTTTTATTTTCTAACTCTAAAGCTTTCAAAACGTTGATGAAATTTTTAGTGTTTGGTGTTTCAAAATTAAAGTCTTCAAGAACGATAATGTTCGACTCTTTTGCTTTAATTGAGAAAGCAGATTTTCTTGCCAAACGTTTCAAGCTTTTATTCAATTTGAATGAATAACTTCTTGGTCTTGGTCCGAAAACTGTTCCACCACCTTTAAACAATGGATTCTTTGCACTACCCGCACGAGCAGTACCAGTTCCTTTTTGTTTTTTAATCTTACGAGTACTTCCCGCAACTTCAGCTCTTTCTTTAGCTTTGTGCGTTCCTTGTCTTTGATTAGCAAGATATTGCTTTACATCAAGATATACTGCGTGATTGTTTGGTTCTATACCAAATACTGAATCAGAAAGTTGAACTTTTCTTCCAGTATCTTTTCCGTTGAAATCTAATACTTTTGCTTCCATTACTTCTGAATGATTACATAAGAGTTGTTACATCCAGGAACACATCCTTTTATAACAAGTAGGTTCTTTTCAGCAACTACTTTTAAAACTCTAAGGTTTTGAACTTTTACATTGTCTCCTCCCATTCTTCCAGCCATACGCATTCCTTTGAATACTCTAGATGGATAAGACGAAGCTCCTACAGAACCTGGCGCTCTTAAACGGTTGTGTTGACCGTGAGTTGCTTGACCAACACCACCAAAACCGTGACGTTTTACAACCCCTTGAAAACCTTTACCTTTAGATACACCTTGTACATCTACAAATTCTCCTTCTTGAAAAATAGAAACATCTATAAGATCTCCTAAATTTTGTTCAGTTGCGAAATCTCGGAATTCAACGACTTTTTTCTTAGCAACAGTTCCCGCTTTTTTAAAGTGACCTAAAGCCGCTTTTGTGGAATGTTTCTCGTTTTTGTCATCGAAACCAAGTTGCAACGCTTCGTACCCGTCAACACCTTTGGTTCTGACTTGGGTAACAACACATGGTCCAGCTTCGATTACTGTACAAGGAATATTCTTCCCGTTCTCGTCGAAAATACTAGTCATGCCGATTTTTTTACCAATTAACCCAGACATAATTATTAATTATTAATTATTAAATATAAATATAGAACGCAGCTTTTAACCGAATCCTATTTTTTTAAAGTGGTGCAAAAGTATAACTTATTTACACACAAACCAAAAAAATATTTTCCGATTAAAAACAGCGTCCCTTTTTACTCTAAAAGTACTTAAACTTTGATTTCAACTTCAACTCCACTTGGCAATTCAAGTTTCATTAAAGCATCAATAGTTTTAGATGAAGATGAATAAATATCAATCAATCTCTTGTATGACATTACCTCAAATTGCTCTCTCGCTTTTTTGTTAACGTGTGGAGAACGTAGAACTGTAAAAAGTTTTTTGTGAGTTGGCAATGGAATTGGTCCTGTAACAACTGCACCGGTACTTTTTACCGTTTTTACAATCTTCTCAGCAGACTTATCTACCAACATGTGATCGTAAGATTTTAATTTTATTCTGATTTTTTGACTCATTTTCTTAAAGATTATGCGTTTCCTTTTGCTTTTTTGATAACTGCTTCTGAAATATTAGAAGGCGTTTCAGAGTAGTGTGAAAATTCCATAGTAGATGTTGCTCTACCAGATGAAAGTGTTCTTAACGTAGTTACGTATCCAAACATTTCAGATAATGGCACATCAGCCTTAATGGTTTTAGCACCAGCTCTATCACCCATATCATTCACCTGACCTCTACGACGGTTGATATCACCTACGATATCTCCCATGTTTTCTTCTGGTGTAATCACTTCCATTTTCATGATTGGCTCTAATATAACAGCACCAGCTGCTTTAGCTACCTCTCTATATCCCATTCTTGCCGCAAGCTCAAAAGAAAGTGCATCAGAATCCACAGGATGGAAAGATCCGTCTAATAAAGTTACTTTTAAACTATCTACTTGGTATCCTGCTAAAGGACCCGTTTTCATAGCTTCTCTAAAACCTTTTTCAACAGATGGAATATATTCTTTAGGAACGTTACCCCCTTTTACTGCATTTACAAACTGCAATCCAACCGGAGCCTTACCGTCAACTTCATCTGCTGGCTCTAGTATAAATACGATATCACCGAATTTACCACGACCTCCAGATTGTTTTTTGTATGTCTCTCTATGTTGTGCTTTCTTAGTAAAAGCTTCTTTGTATTCAACTTGAGGCTCACCTTGGTTTACTTCAACTTTGAATTCACGTCTCATTCTATCAACTAAGATATCTAAGTGAAGCTCACCCATACCTGAGATAATAGTTTGACCCGAAGCCTCATCAGTTCTAACAGTAAATGTAGGATCCTCTTCAGCTAATTTAGCTAAAGCCATACCCATTTTATCTACGTCAGCCTTAGTTTTAGGCTCAATTGCAATACCAATTACTGGCGCTGGGAATTTCATACTTTCTAGGATAATTGGGTGTTTTTCATCACACAATGTATCTCCAGTTTTAATATCTTTAAATCCAACTGCCGCTCCAATATCACCTGCTTCGATATACTCGATTGGGTTTTGCTTGTTAGCGTGCATTTGATAGATACGAGAAATTCTTTCTTTGTTTCCAGAACGTGTATTCAAAACGTAAGAACCTGCGTCCAAACGACCTGAATAAGCACGGAAAAATGCCAAACGACCTACGAATGGGTCAGTAGCAATTTTAAAAGCTAAAGCAGCGAATGGCTCTTTAACATCTGGCTTACGCAATATTTTAGTTTGATCTTCTTCTAACAAATCAGCATCATCAGGATGAATCCCTTCGATACCTGCTTTATCCATTGGAGATGGCAAATATTTACATACCGCATCAAGCATGAATTGAACTCCTTTATTTTTAAAAGAAGAACCAGCGATCATCGGGATGATAGCCATATCCATTACAGCTGCTCTTAATGCAATATTGATTTCCTCCTCTGTAATAGAGTTTTCATCTTCCATGAATTTTTCAAGCAAAGTCTCATCATAATCAGCTACCGCTTCAATAAGAATCGATCTATACTCTTTCACCTCTTCAAGCATATCTTCTGGAATAGGCACAATATCATAAGTTGCCCCTAATCCTTCTTCATGCCATACTATAGCTTGATTTTTAACCAAATCTACAACACCTTTGAAATCATTTTCTTCACCAATTGGCAAAGTGATTGCAACTGCATTTGATTTTAACATATCTCTTACTTGTTGACATACCATCAAAAAGTTAGATCCTTGTCTATCCATTTTATTAACGAAACCAATACGCGGTACATGGTATTGATCTGCCAATCTCCAGTTAGTTTCTGATTGCGGCTCAACACCATCAACCGCACTAAATAAGAAAACCAAACCATCAAGTACACGCAAAGAACGGTTTACTTCAACTGTAAAGTCAACGTGTCCTGGGGTATCAATAATATTAAAGTGATAAGGCAATGTTTCAGGTAATACTTTACCTTGTGTAGTTGGAAAATTCCATTCACAAGTTGTAGCTGCCGAAGTAATTGTAATACCTCTTTCTTGCTCTTGTGCCATCCAGTCCATTGTTGCAGCACCATCGTGCACTTCACCAATTTTGTGTGATTTTCCTGTATAGAATAATATACGCTCCGTTGTTGTTGTTTTACCAGCATCAATGTGAGCAGCAATTCCTATATTTCTTGTATATTTAAGATCTCTAGCCATTTCTTAAGAATTAAAATCTAAAGTGAGAGAATGCTTTGTTAGCTTCTGCCATTTTGTGAGTATCCATTCTTTTCTTAACAGCCGCTCCTTCTTCTTTAGCCGCAGCTAAACATTCTGAAGCCAAACGCTGAGCCATAGATTTTTCATTTCTTCTTCTAGAATAAAGTATCAACCACTTCATTGCCATAGAAATTTTTCTATCTGGACGAATTTGCATTGGAATCTGAAATGTTGCCCCACCAACTCTACGACTACGTACTTCTACGTGAGGCATAACATTAGTTAACGCATCTTTCCAAATTTCTAATGATGGTTTCTCTGCATCTTGTTTTTTAGACTCAATGATGTCAATTGCATCATAAAATACTTTAAACGCTGTCGATTTTTTTCCATCCCACATTAAGTTGTTCACAAAACGTGTTACCAGTTGGTCATTAAACCTTGGATCTGGTAAAAGTGGTCTTTTCTTTGCCGCTCTTTTTCTCATGTCTTTTTTTTAATAAAACGTCATACCCATACAATTGCGATTACTCACATTCCTATGAAAATAACTTTTTAAATTACTTTTTTGCTTCTTTTGGGCGTTTTGCTCCGTACTTAGATCTTCTTTGCGTTCTTCCTGCTACTCCTGACGTATCAAGTGCACCACGAACGATGTGATATCTAACTCCTGGTAAATCTTTTACCCTTCCACCCCTAACTAATACTATCGAGTGCTCTTGTAAATTGTGTCCTTCACCAGGGATGTAAGCATTCACTTCATTACCATTTGTCAAACGTACACGCGCTACTTTACGCATTGCAGAGTTTGGTTTTTTTGGTGTTGTAGTGTAAACACGCGTACAAACCCCTCTTCTTTGAGGACAAGAATCTAAAGCAACCGATTTACTCTTCTTAGTTATCTGAGTTCTTCCTGTTCTTACTAATTGTTGAATTGTTGGCATAATTAATACTAAAAATTTCTTATTATATTAAATTCCCGCTTTTTACGGGGTTGCAAATGTAGAAAATATTTTTCACTCTACAAACGTTAAACCATTAATTTTTATACGAAGTAAACATTTGTTTTTTAATGGAATATAGAATAGCCATGGAGAAAATTTTGTTGAGACTAAATTCATCAACTCGTGGCTATTTCAATAAGATTATTTTGTCATTTGATTTTTATTACAAACCATAGATATTTGCATTACATTTATTAAAACTTATACTCAGTTGAAACCTCATATAATTTCCTTTCTGCTTTTATTTTTCGGGCTAAATTGTTTTGCTCAAAATTTTCAGTTACACATAATTGGAAGTTCAGACTCCGAAACAAAAACCGTTGATTCTTTAAATTACAATTCAAATCATAAAAACACAAAATCCATTAATGATGAAGTAGCTCGAATATCAGACAGACTATCCAAAATAGGATTTATAGAAAACAAAATTATCACCACCCTTAAAACAAAAGACTCTACTTATCTATCCAAATTAAGTCTAGGAAACAAAATTAAATACATACATATATATATAGGTATAAATAACCAATTAAACAATATTCTAAACCCAAACAAAACTACCGACACAATAACCCTCAAATACGAAGAAATAGAAACCTTCTTGAACAACACCCTAAAAAAGCTAGAAGAAAACGGATTTGCTTTAGCAAAATTAAAACTAACTAATATCCAAAATAAAAACAAAGCTCTTTATGCCGATTTAGAACTCATATCTGATAAAAAAAGGAAAATAAATTCAATCAAAATAAAATACGCAGAAAAAGACAAAAAAAACAACTTCCCAAAAAATTACGCTAAGCAAATTAACCACAAATACAACAACAAAATTTTCAATAAAAACATCCTTGAAGAAATCCATAATGAATTTGAGAAATTCAGATTTGTAAGCCAAGTTAAATATCCAGAAATTTTACTAACCAAAGACACCACTAAAATTTACATTTATCTTGAAAAAAGAAAATCAAATACTTTTGATGGATTTATAGGTTTTTCTAATAACGATAACAAAAAAATAAAATTTAACGGCTATCTAGACATAGCCCTTGAAAACACGTTAGACATTGGAGAGCAGTTTTCAATTTACTGGAAAAGCGACGGAAACAAACAAAAAACATTTAAAACAAATATAGAAATACCCTATTTATTCAAAAGTCCAATAGGAATTAAAGCAAATCTTGCAATTTTCAAACAAGACAGTACTTTCCAAAACACAAAAACAGGCATTGATTTAGGATATTTAATCAATTACAACTCCAGAATTTATCTAGGATATCAATCAACAGAATCCAGCGACATACAAAACACAAACAGCGAACAACTAAGCGACTATAAAAACTCTTATTTGACTTCAAATTTTGAATACACAAAAAATGACTACAACAACACCATATCTTCAAAAAAATCAGCATTATCAATAACAATTGGTACCGGAAAAAGACAAATAAACAATCAATCCGAAACTACTGAACCAAATAAACAATTTTTTATAAATTTAGAAGCCACTCATACTTTCTATTTGAATAAAAAAAACAACATCTACATAAAAAGTCAGAATTATTTTTTACAAAGCGACAAATACATAATAAATGAATTATTTCGTTTCGGAGGCATTAATTCAATAAGAGGTTTTGAAGAAAACAGTTTGCAAGGACATTTTTTAACATCAATTTTAACAGAATATCGCTATACACTTTCTCCAAGTTTATACCTACACTCCATCATGGATTACGCCATCTATAAAGACAAAACTTTAGCCGACAAAAACAACCAAAAAATCGAACTTATAGGACTGGGACTAGGACTGGGACTGCAAACAAAAAGCGGATTACTAAAATTAGCTTTAGCAAATGGAAACACAAAAAATCAAAAAATAAATTTTTATAACACTATTATTCACATATGTTATAATGTTAAATTTTGAATGCGCGCATAAAAAATCATTTCAAATGTTAGGAAAGTTAACAAATTATTAAGATTTTTGTCTCACTAATTCAAAATATTTAAAAATGAAACTAAAGTTCAATGGATTCTTAGTACTATTAGTAGTACTTGTGGCGCAACTAACTTTTGCGCAAGAGAGAGCTGTTTCAGGAACTGTTTCTGATAATGCAGGATTGCCTTTACCAGGCGTGAGTGTATTAGTGAAAGGAACTAAATCTGGAACACAAACTGATTTTGATGGAAAATATTCTATCAAAGCAACGCCAAGCCAAGTCTTGGTTTTTAGCTACATTGGTATGAAAGGCCAAGAAGTAGCAGCTAGTTCATCAACTGTTAATGTAAAATTAGCAAGTAGTGCATTAGAACTTGAAGGTGTTGTAGTAACAGCTTTGGGGATTAAAAGAGAAAAAAAATCTCTAGGTTATGCAACCCAAGAGGTTAAAGCTGAAGATTTAAATTCAGGTGCAGGTAGCGGAAATTTCATTAATGAACTTTCAGGTAAAGTTGCCGGTGTTAACATCAAAAGAAACAACAACTTTGGTGGTTCTTCTAGTATTGTATCTCGTGGTGTAAAAAGCTTAACCGGTAATAACGAAATGCTAATTGTTATTGACGGAATGCCAATCAACAACTCCAACATCAACTCTAACACTGGAAGTCAAACAACCGGAGCAGGAAACACCTATGATTACGGGAATGCTGCAATGGATATCAATCCAGACGACATTGAAAGCGTAAATATCCTTAAAGGTGCAGCAGCTTCTGCATTATATGGTTACTTAGGAGGAAATGGAGTAGTAATGATTACTACTAAAAAAGGAAAATCTAAAAAAGGATTAGGAATTACTGTATCTAGCGAACTTGTTGCAGGTACAATTGATAAATCTACTTTTGTAAAATATCAAACTAAATATGGAGCTGGTTATGGCCCATTTTATGAAGATGCATCTGGTTACTTCTTATCAAGAGACATCGACGGAGATGGCGTTAAAGATTTGGTAGTTCCAACTTCAGAAGATGCTTCTTACGGAGCTGCCTTTGATCCTAAATTAATGGTATACAACTGGAACGCATTTACTCCATGGTCAGACAGTTATCAAAAAAAGACTCCATGGATGGCTGCTAAAAATGACCCAACTACATTTTTCCAAACCGCTACAACGTTCAACAACTCTATCTCTTTAGAAGATGGAAACGACACTACAAATTTTGTTTTTAATTTCTCTAATTCTAAACAAAATGGTATTTTACCAAATAGTGAAATGAACAAAAATAGCTTAAGTGCTAAAATAAGCCATAAGTTTTCTGACCGATTGACTCTTAGTACATTTGCTAATTTTAATGCACAATCCACACTAGGTAGAAATTCAACTGGTTATAATGAAAACATTATGTCTAACTTCCGTCAATGGTGGCAGACTAACGTAGATGTTCAGGAATTGAAACAAGTATTTGAAAGATCAGGTGGTCAAAACATCAACTGGAACTACGCTGACCCATCTGATTTAAATCAAATTTACTGGGACAATCCCTATTTCATAAGATATAAAAACTTTCAAACTGACGAAAGAAATAGATTCTTAGGATATGCTAAATTAGATTATAAATTAACCGATTGGTTAACTGCAACAGGTAAAATCTCAACAGATTCCTATAGTGAATTACGTGAAGAAAGAAGAGCATTTGGATCTATTGCAGGTGACTTTGGTATCAACAGACAAGCAGAAACTTCAGGATATCAAAAATACAATAGAACGTTCTCAGAGCAAAATTATGACTTCATTTTGACTTTCAAAAAAGACATCTCTGAAGACATTAGTTTCAGTGGAGTAGCAGGAGGGACAGTTGTTAGAACCAGAATTATCTCAACTTTGAATTCAACAGTGGGAGGATTAATCGTTCCAGACCTTTTCAGCTTATCAAATTCTAAAAAAGCAGTATCATACCCAACTGAATCAGAAGTAAACCAAGGAATAAACAGCTACTATGCTTCCGCTTCTTTTGGATACAAAGACTTTGCCTTTTTAGATGGAACAGTAAGAAGAGATGCTTTCTCAAGTTTACCACAAAATGCAAATGCAATTAATACCTATTCAGCTTCTGGATCTTATGTTTTCACAAAACACGTTAACGCACCATGGTTAAGTTTTGGTAAAATTAGAGCAGGTTATTCAGAAAGCCCACTTGGAACACCAAACCAATCATTAATAGATACGTATATCAAAAATGATCCATTTGGTGATGAGCAATCCTATTCAGTTGCTTCTACGAAAAACAATCCTAACTTAAAAGCAGTTAAAACCAATACACAAGAAATTGGTTTAGAAATGCAATTTTTAAACAGAAGAATTGGTTTCGAAGTAAGTGCTTACAAAAATGAAAATAAAGGAGAAGCTATTTCAGTTCCTTATTCAACAGCGACAGGAAACAGTGCCAGATACCTTAATGCTGCTACAGTAGAAAACAAAGGTCTTGAAATACAGTTTAATGTAACTCCGGTTAAAACTAAAGATTTTCAATGGGAAGTTTTTGTAAACTGGTCTACAAATAAAAATAAAGTTACTAAATTAGTAGATGGAATTGACAACCTTAGATTAAGTTCATTTGGTCAAGGTGTTACTCTTAATGCAGCAGTAGGTCAGCCTTACGGTGTACTTAGAGGTACAGATTTCACTTATTTAAATGGTCAAAAAGTAGTAGGTGCAAACGGAAGATATGTAATTAATCCTTCAGCAAACAATGTAATTGGAGATGTGAACCCTGACTGGCTAGGTGGTATACGCAACAAATTTACTTACAAGAGTATATCTTTTGGTTTCTTGATTGACATGAAAAAAGGAGGAGATATATTTTCTCTTGACCAAACTTATGGTTTAGCTACAGGTCTATATGACATTACTGCAGGTAATAACGAACTAGGAAATCCAGTAAGAAACACAATCGCCAATGGCGGTGGAGTTATCTTGCCAGGTGTAAAAGCTGACGGAACTCCTAACACTACGAGAACTCCTTCTCCTAACCAATACGGAAATGTATCAGGATACAGAAGAGCTCCAAACGCAGCGGCTATATATGATGCTTCTTTCGTAAAATTAAGAGAAGTGAACATTACTTATACTTTACCATCATCAATCGTTTCGAAAATGAAACTTACCGATATGAAATTCAGCATAGTAGGCTCTAATTTATGGATAATTGACAAAAATCTTCCTTATGCTGATCCAGAAAGTGGACTAAGTGCAAACTCTAATTCTGCAGGTTACTCAATAGGTTCATTGCCAACAACTAGAAATATTGGTTGTAACGTAACATTTAAATTTTAAATTATGAAAAAGATACTTTTATTCATCTCATTTATAGCCTTAACAGTATCATGCTCTGATGATATTACAGGACTAAATGCAGATACGAAAAACCCAACTACGACCAAACCAGAGTATTTATTTACAAATGCTCAACATGCACTAGTTGATCAGATAGTTAATGCTTCTGTAAACAAAAATGTTTTCAGATTATTTACTCAATACTGGGCAGAAACAACCTATCCAGATGAAAGTCAGTATAATTTAACAACAAGACCGATTCCAGATTTTCAATTTACAACTCTTTACAGAGATGTATTAAGAGATTTCAAAGAGTCTAAAACAGCATTGGACGGTCAAGTTGTTGCAGGTGCCGCAGAAACTACAGTTTTAAATAACAAAAAAGCTATCGTTGCTATCATGTCTGCCTATACTTACAGTGTATTGGTTGATACTTTTGGTGATGTTCCTTATACTGAAGCTTTAGATATTGAAGGTCATCCTTTACCAAAATATGATGACGCCCAAACCATCTACAAGGACCTTATCAGTAAATTAACTACTGCTAGCGCTGCATTAGACGCTTCTGCTGCTAGTTTTGGATCTGCAGATTTAATTTATGGTGGAAATGTTGCAAAATGGAAAAAATTTGCTAATTCACTTAGATTAAGACTTGCTGTAAACATGTATGATGTGGACGCTGCTTATGCTACAACTCAAATAAATGCAGCCGTTAGTGGTGGGCTTATAGCTAGCAATACTGATAATGCAGATTTACATTACTTAGGTGCAGAACCTAATGCAAATCAGCTATATGTTGATATTGTAGCTAGTAACAGAAAAGATTTCGTAATAGCAGATACATTTGTAAACAAATTGAATGCGCTAAGTGATCCAAGAAGAGCTAAATATTTCACATTTGCTCCTGAAACTACCAATTACGTTGGAGGTATCTATGGCGCATCAAATAGCTACACCAATTTTTCTCATATTAACGAAACAATACTTGAGCCTACGTTTCCAGGAACAATATTTGATTATACAGAAACACAATTTTTGTTAGCTGAAGCAGCTGCAAGAGGAGTAGCTGTTGGAGGTACTGCTGCTACACATTACACTACTGCAATTACCGCTTCAATGGAAAGTTGGGGTGTTGCTGATGCTGACACTGCTCTTTATTTAGCACAGCCAAGTGTAGTATTCGACGCTGTAAACTGGAAAAAAAGTATCGGTGAACAAGCTTGGATTGCTTTATATAATAGAGGTTTTGAAGCGTGGACTTCATGGAGAAGATTAGACTTTCCAGTTTTAGTTGCTCCGGCTTCAACTTACAATGACATTACTTCAGTTCCTACAAGATATAAATATCCTGCTGGTGAACAAACAGTTAATGCAAAAAATGTAACTGCCGCATCTGCTCTTATCAGTGGTGGTGATTTATTGACAACAAAAGTTTTCTGGGATAAACACTAATTTTATACCAAAATAAATACTAAAGCCACTCAGTTCATTCAGAGTGGCTTTTTTTTATAAAAACATTATACCTATCTTTGCACCATGGAAAAAGAACACCAAATATTCGGGATTAGAGCAATAATTGAAGCCATACAAGCAGGCGCAACAGTGGACAAAGTCTATATTCAAAAGGAAGCAAGCAGCGAACTAATGAAAGACTTAATGAAAGTGATGAAACGTGGTAATATTAACTTTTCTTACGTTCCTGTTGAAAAGCTTAATAGACTTACACCTAATAACCATCAAGGTGCAGTGGCAACCATTTCTCCTATATCCTTTTTTGATTTAGAATCATTGATAGAATCAGTAATAGAAAATGGCAAAAAACCATTGTTTTTAATTTTGGACCAAATATCTGATGCACGTAATTTTGGTGCCATAATAAGAACTGCAGAATGTACTGGAGTAAATGGAATTATTGTTCAAAAGGCTGGTTCCGCACCTGTAAATGGCGATACCGTAAAAACTTCTGCTGGAGCCGTTTTTAACATTCCAATATGTAAAGTAGAACACATCAAAGATGCTATTTTTCTTTTACAGGCCAGTGGTATAAAAACAGTAGCTGCTACAGAAAAAACAGATCAAAATATTTATGATATTTCTTTAAATGAGCCCGTAGCCATTATTATGGGATCAGAAGATCGTGGAGTAAATCCATCTGTACTTAAAATTGTAGATGAAAAAGCAAAACTACCTATGTTTGGAACTATTGGATCTTTAAATGTTTCAGTAGCTTGTGGTGCTTTTTTATATGAAGCGGTAAGACAAAGAAGTTAATTCCATCCCCGACTCTTCTAAAAGGAAAAAACACTAAATAAAGAAATAAGAAATGAATTAAGACTCCGGTTTTGGTTCATTTTTTTCATTTAAGACGATTGTATATTCTACCGGGAAATCAGAAGAGTAATACGACAGTAGTTCTTCCGTTTCATCTTGTGGAAGATTTACAAAATTTCCATTTGCATCGAAACGTTGCATGAATTTATCTTCCTCATGATTGTAATCTGGTTTTTCCCAATCGTATTTGATTACCTTTTTGTACTCTGGGGTTTTGTAGATTAAAGATAAAACAAAACCAGTTATCAGTCCGGCCAAATGACCTTCCCAAGAAATTGCTTTTTCTCCCGAGGTCTCGGGACTTGGAAAAACATACCAAACTAAACCACCATAAATAACAATTACCGCAAGTGACAAAGCCACCAAGCGATAATATTGTGTTTGTATGCCCTTAAAGAAAATAAAACTCACCAGGACATAAATCAAACCACTAGCACCAATATGGTAATTATCCCTCCCAATAACCCAAGTAATTATTCCTGAAAGCAAAATTCCAAATCCAATAACTTTTACAGACTGATTGGCATAAAAAAATTGTAAAGTGGCTAATAAAATGAGTAATGGAATGGAATTATTATAAAGATGCTCAATATCAGCATGAATAAAAGGGCTAAATAAGATTCCTTGTAAACCCGAAAGCTCTCTTGGGTAAATTCCATTTTGAACAAAATCAAAATCAAATCGGATTTCAAGCCAAAAAACAAACCACAGGAATACTACAAAAAAAAGCGGAAGTCCAATAACTGCATTAGTAAATTTGAAATGATTATCCATTAGTTTTAATTTCGTGTCCCTTTAAATTAACTCAAAAACTTATCCAAAAGCAATTTAATGCTATTTTGTCATATTAAAACTAAAAGAACATTTTAAATACAGTCCCCTAGCCCAGATGGAAACGGCATCCTTTTTATCTCGTTTTTTAACGAGATAAAAAGATATAGTGGACAGCTGGAAATAGCTCCAAATAAAAATAGTAATTTTACCAAAGTTATATTTTTGATTAAAGATTAAAGAATTTAGATTTCAGATTTAAAAAACAAATGGAAGCACCACTAGCAGAACGCATTCGACCACAAAAATTAGAAGACTATATCAGTCAATCCCATTTGGTAGGGTCAAGCGGCTCATTGACTCAACAAATTACAAAAGGAATAATTCCTTCGTTGATTTTCTGGGGACCACCAGGAACTGGGAAAACAACTTTGGCGCAAATTATTGCACAAGAATCTAAACGACCATTTTACATTTTGAGTGCTATCAATTCAGGCGTGAAGGATATTCGTGATGTTATTGAAAAAGCAAAACAAAGTGGCGGTTTATTTACTGCAAAAAATCCTATCCTGTTTATTGATGAAATTCATCGTTTTAGCAAATCTCAACAAGACTCTTTACTGGCTGCTGTTGAAAAAGGTTGGATAACACTGATAGGTGCAACCACTGAAAATCCAAGTTTTGAAGTTATTCCAGCATTGCTCTCCCGTTGTCAAGTTTATGTTTTAAATGCTTTTACAAAGGCCGATTTGGAAGCCTTATTGGAACGCGCCATGAAAACGGATGCTTTTTTGGCAAACAAAAACATTGTTTTAAAAGAAACAGAAGCTTTATTGCGACTTTCTGGAGGTGATGGACGTAAGCTATTAAATATTTTTGAACTTGTCGTAAACGCCTCTAATGAAGCCGAAATTATAATCACTAACGATCGGGTTTTTGAATTGGTGCAACAAAATACCGTTTTGTATGACAAAAGTGGCGAACAGCATTATGATATTGTTTCGGCTTTTATAAAATCAATTCGAGGAAGTGATCCAAACGGAGCCGTTTATTGGCTTGCAAGAATGATTGAAGGTGGTGAAGATGTAAAATTCATAGCCAGACGTATGCTTATTCTAAGTAGTGAAGATATAGGAAATGCAAACCCAACCGCTTTTATTATGGCCAATAATGCATTCCAGGCAGTTTCAACTATTGGTTATCCTGAAAGCCGGATTATATTAAGCCAATGCGCCATTTACTTAGCAACTTCCCCTAAAAGTAATGCTTCGTATCTTGCTATTGGAACAGCACAACAACTAGTAAAACAAACTGGTGATTTGCCAGTTCCAATTCATTTGCGCAACGCACCCACTAAATTAATGAAAGAATTAGGTTATGGGGAAGAGTATAAATATTCTCATGATTTTACCAATAACTTTGCGGAACAAGAATTCCTACCTAATGATTTAAGTAATACCCCTATTTATAATCCAAGAAACAACTCGCGAGAAAATACCATTCGGGAATTCTTGAAAAATCGTTGGAAAAACAAATATGGGTATTAAAATTAAAAGCGATGCTATGCATCGTTTAAAAAATTATATCTTTTGAAATCTAAAATTTAACATCTACTTTTTCAGAAATCAATTTGTCATTTAGGTAATATTCAAAAAACCATTGGTTATCTTTTGCAATTAAAACCCCTTGTATATTTCCTTTTATTGCAATGAAACAATCCTTTCTTGAAGAATTAAATATTTTCAAAATCACTTTTGGGGTACTATCAATTAATTGAAAACCTGTAGCTGTAGGTTGTGCGTAAAGCGTTCCCGAATTGTCCCCACCTATATTTGCCTTTACAGTTTCGCTTGTATATAGAGGTGTTGAAACTACCTCAGAAACTGGCGATGGACTAGTTGGGTTCAAATTTGTATCTGAATTGCGAACAACTGCATTATTATATTTATATTCCAATGCATAAACAGAAATAAAAGCTTTGTTCAAAGCCTCAGTATAGGCTAATTGAAAATCTTTTTCTTTACTTATACCGTTGGCTGATTGAAAAATAATTTTCCCATTACAATCCTTGAAAGTGATATATAATTTTGTTGTTAAAAAAGACTTTTCTTTTACAACATCAAAATACATCAAACTACATCTATCATTGTATTCTTTTGGTAAAGACTCATTTGTATAAAAGGCCTGAAAGCCCGCTTTATTCAAATTGAACTTAGACAAAGTAGCGAGTCTATATTGATTATCACTTTTTACAAAGTCAAATTTTAAAGGAATAAGTACCGCTTTATAATCATTTATAGATTGCGAGAAACAGTAACTTGAAATTAATACTGCGAGAAATAGGAATCGTGTTTTCATATGTAGATAATATTTGTTTTTTTTTATGGAATATGGCATCACCATTCTTTATTTATAATTGTATGCTTGAATCATGGCGATACCATAATTTATAAATATTTTTTTAATTCTAATAAGTGATTGACTTGTTTAATATTTTGTTCTACTTGTGCTTTGCTTTCATTAAAATAAATAGCATCAAAACCTGCATTAAGAGCACCTTCAACATCTGCTTCTAAGCTATCTCCTATCATAATACTGCTTTCTTTTTGGGCTCTGGCCAAATCAAGGGCATATTCGAAAATAATAGGATTTGGCTTTTTTACACCTGCCATTTCAGAATTAGTAATCGTTTGAAAATAACTTCCAATATTTGAATTGTTTAACTTTTTAAATTGCACTTCAGCAAAACCATTGGTAATGATGTGCAGTTTATATTTTTGATTTAAATAATCCAAAACCTCAAAAGTTCCATCAAAAAGATGGTTGTTTTCAGGTAATCGTTGAATGTATTCTTGAGCTATCATTTCAATCTCTTCATCAGAAATAGTGTATTTCAATGCATCAAAAGAATGTTTTAATCGATTGTAGCGCAATTCACTATGCGTAATTTTATCATATTGATACAATTTCCAGCATGCTTGATTTATTGGAACATATTTTTCAATGAATGCTGCGGTTTCAATTGTTGGATGAATTTTATTAAAAATAGTCGCAAACGTTAATTCAGAATTTTTATCAAAATCCCAAAGCGTATGATCTAAATCAAAGAATACGTCTTTTATAGTGGTATGTTTCATTTTTAACTTCTAAAATATTCCTTCATCGACAAAGCTAAAATAACTGGTTTCCGTCACGATAAGATGATCTAAAACTTTTATTTCTAAACTATCTCCTGCTAGTTTTAGTTTCCGTGTAATTTGTTTGTCAGCATCGCTTGGAATCAATGTTCCCGAAGGATGATTGTGACATAATATTAATCCCGTTGCCCCAATTTCAAATGCTGTTTTAAAAACCAATCGAACATCAACCAAAGTTCCAGTTATTCCGCCTTTACTTAATTGTGATTTTGAGATAACTTTGTTTGAATTATTTAAATATACAATCCAAAATTCCTCGTGTGGCAATTCACCAATGATAGGTTGCATGATTTCGAAAATTGTTTTACTGGAAGTAATTTTTGTTAATTCAACTGCATCCTCTGCCCTTCTTCGTCTTCCTAGTTCTAAAGCGGCAATAATCGAAATTGCTTTGGCTTCGCCTATTCCTTTAAAATTTGTCAATTGAGAAATCGATAATTTCCCTAACGCATTCAAATTATTATTGACACTCCCTAAAATCCGTTTACTCAAATCAACTGCTGATTCGTTACGGCTTCCTGAACCAATCAAAATAGCAATCAGCTCCGAATCGCTCAAAGCACTTTTGCCCTTCAGCATTAACTTTTCTCTTGGTTTGTCGTCTTCGGACCAATTGGTTATTGGAAAAAAAGAATTTTCAGGCATAGGCATATTTCTCTTAAATTTGTTTTTTCATACAAATACTATTTTCTAAACCTACATAAGGTTCATAATTATCAACAATAGTATAGCCTACTTTTTGATACAAACCGATGGCTTCTTTTTGTTTATACAACGTTTCCAGTACAGAGAAAGAAAACCCTAACTCATGTGCCCAAAGTTCCAGTTCTTGCAATATTTTTTGGGCGAACCCCATCCCTCGTGCTTCGGGAGAAACAAACATACGCTTTAATTCAATTGTATTTTCATCGTATTTCTTGAAACAACCACAGGCAACAGCTTTATTTTCAAGATAAATAACAACAACATTAGGATTTAATTCTATGACATTATTTCCCCAATAATTTGTCTTTAATTCTGGATATCGTTCCCATAAACTGGCATCTAATGCTGTTATGAGAATTCCAAAGTCTGGATTTTCACTTGTAGTTTTAGCAATTACTATTTTGTCATTCATCTTATTCTTTATTTTATCAACTCTTTAACCTCATCAAAATTAAGTCCTCCATAATTACCGGAACTCATCAATAACAAAGCTGAATTCTCAAGATTTAAATTAAACAAATAATCTTTGAAATCTTTTGGATTGGTATAAATGATTAGATCTTTTCTGTTGAATGCATTTGCTATTTGCTCATAAGTCACTTCTTCAAGCTGCTTAATTTTTACTGCATCAGGTGAATAGAAAACAACTGCTTTATCGGCATATTCTAATGCACCTTCATATTCTTTTAAAAATTCAGCATTCAGACTACTATAGGTATGTAACTCTAAACAAGCCACCAAAGCTCTATTTGGATATTGCTCTTTTACAGCTTTTGTAGTTGCCGCCACTTTGCTTGGTGAATGGGCAAAATCTTTATAAGCAACCTTAGTTTTACTTTCAGCGATTTTTTCTAATCGTTTTGAAGCACCTTTAAAACTTGCAATTGCTTCGTAAAAATCAGCTTCATCAACTCCCATATTTTGGCAAATCCATTTGGCTCCTGCCAAATTATTAAGATTATGAGCTCCAAAAACTTCTATCGGCATAGCACCTTCGGGAGTTTCCAGAAGTGTCACACCATCGTTTACGGTATATTTTGGCGTATGATACGCTAATTTTCGGATTGGATTTGTAGCGGCTTCGGCGACACGTTTTACTTCGGAATCATCTTCATTGTAAACTAAAATTCCACCATTGGTAATTTTACCAATAAAAATTTCAAATTGCTCTACATAATTTTCATACGTTGGAAAAACATTAATATGATCCCAAGCAATTCCTGAAATCAAAGCAATATTTGGTTGGTACAAATGAAACTTTGGCCTTCTGTCTATTGGCGAAGACAAATATTCATCTCCTTCTAAAACAATAAAATCATTTTCCTCCGTAAGATGTACCATCGTGTCAAATCCTTCCAGTTGTGCGCCAACCATATAATCAACCGCTATATCATGATAATGCATCACATGAAGAATCATTGAAGTTATGGTCGTTTTTCCATGAGAACCACCAATTACAACGCGTGTTTTATTTTTGGATTGTTCATATAAGAACTCTGGATAAGAATATATTTTCAAACCTAGATCCTGTGCTTTCAACAATTCAGGATTATCAGCTTTAGCATGCATTCCTAAAATTACTGCTTCAATATCTGAGGTAATTTTTTCAGGAAACCAACCTAATTCCGGAGGCAAAATTCCTTTTTTATCTAATCTTGATTTTGATGGTTCAAAAATGGCATCGTCACTTCCTGTAACTTGATACCCTTTGTTGTGTAATGCTAAAGCGAGATTGTGCATGGCACTTCCACCGATAGCTATAAAATGTGTACGCATTAAGTTTGTAGTTTATAGTTGTTGAGTTAGAAATTAATCTTACTTATTTATCCTTTTTTATTTTTATATTCTTCTAAAATTGATTTGGCCTTTTCAGGATTATTCATTTTGTTTTTATACAAATTAGCCAGCATTTGATAGCTAACTTTTGACCCACCTAAAGCTATTGCTTTTTTATATTGTTGTTCAGCAACTTTGTATCTTTTAAAATATTCATCAATATGTCCTTTAGATAAATACCCATCAACGGGTGACAATCGTAACAATTCATTTGAATACTTTATAGCTTTAGACTCACTACCGCCCACGATTCCGGGTAACTGAATATACAATTCTACCAATGCCCAACGTGCCTCAATATGCTTAGGATTGAAAACTATTGCTTTTTCAAAAGATTCTTTAACTTCATCTATCATTCCAAGAGCTTTGAATTTATTGACCTGCGTGGCTTTCATTCCTAGCGCTCCTCCATATTTAAAATAATAATTAGCTTCCGAAGGTTTTAATTGTTTTAGTTTTTTATAATAACCAATCGCGGTATCCCAAGATTTATTTCGTCCGGCTATATCTCCTAAATATTCAATGGCTTTCAAATCAGAAGGATTAGTCTTTACAATGGATTCAAAAATGGACTGTGCCTGATCAAATTTTTCTTCTTTGAAAAATTTCTCTGCTTTATCAAAATTGGATTGGGACCAAATCATTAAAGGAAGTAATAAAAAGAAGTATACCATTTTTTTCATCTTTCAAAAATAAGGAAATTTTGAAGTATTAAACAGCTTTTTTTAGGCTAAAAGAACCCAAAATTAAAAAAGGAAACATAATAAATAAGAAACATTACCATAACATAGAGTAATTACTTTCGTCAAAACAAATTATGAAAAGAAAGAGAAAAATTCCTTTAGTGGTATTAAGTGATGTACACTTAGGAACATATGGCTGTCAAGCCAAAGAATTACTTCAATACTTAAAATCTATTCAACCAAAAATGTTGGTTTTAAATGGAGATATCATTGATATGTGGAGTTTTAGCAAAAGCTATTTTCCTGCCTCGCATATGAATGTATTGAGACAAATCATAAAAATGTCAAATCAAGGAACCCGTGTTATTTACATTACCGGAAATCATGATGAAGCTTTGAGAAAATATTCTGATTTTATTTTAGGAAATTTTGAATTGGCTGATAAATTAATTCTGGATTTAGACGGAAAGAAAACGTGGATTTTCCACGGAGATGTATTCGACTCCTCTACGAAAGGTTATGCTAAAATATTAGCCAAACTTGGTGGAAAAGGATATGATTTATTGATATTAATCAACAGTTTCATTAATTGGGTTTTAGTTCTTCTAGGAAAAGAGAAAAGAAGTTATTCAAAAATGATTAAAGATAGTGTCAAGAAAGCAGTTTCGTTTGTATCCAATTTTGAAACTACCGCAGCAGAAATCGCCATCCAAAAAAAATACAGTTATGTCGTTTGTGGACATATTCATAAACCCCAAATGAAGGAAGTTGAAAACGAACATGGGAAAGTTATGTATTTAAACAGTGGCGATTGGGTAGAAAACCTTACCGCATTGGAATACAAAAAAGAAAAGTGGCGTATTTATCAATACAAAAAATCCGACTATTTAGACCATGAAAACAAAGAAGACAAAATTGCCACCGATATTATTACTAAAATTTTATCCTAGCTATTTCACCCAATTACTTTCAAAATCAAATCATTAACAAACAAGTTATTCAGTTATTTTTTGAATTAGAAATTTGTATTTGATATAATCTAAATAAATTCACATGAAAATATTTTATGCTATTCAAGCAACTGGCAATGGACATATCAGCAGAGCTATTCAATTACATCCTTATTTACAAAAGTTTGGAACTGTAGATTTTTTTATGAGCGGAAACAATGCCAGTCTGGATGTCAATTTGCCCATAAAATTCAAAAGCAACGGTTGCAGCCTGCATTACAGTAAATGCGGCGGTTTAAATTATTGGGATATTGCAAAAAATATCAAACCAATACAAATGTTCAACGATGCAAAGTCATTGCCTTTAAAAAATTATGATGTCATAATTAATGATTTTGATTCGATTACTTCTCTTGCCTGTAAATTACAAAAAGTACACTCCGTACAATTTGGACATCAAGCCAGTTTTATTTCAGAATCTACGCCAAGACCGGAAAAGAAAAGCATTATAGGAGAAATGATCCTGAAACACTATGCGCCTTCTCCAAAGCATATTGGATTGCATTTTGAGAAATACGACTCTTTTATACTTCCTCCTATTATTAAAGATGAAATTATGCAAGCCGAGCCAAAAGACTTAAAACACATAACCATTTATCTCCCTTCTTTTCAGCAAGATTGTTTAGAAAGAGCTTTTAACAAACTACCGGAACAACACTTCCATTGGTTTTTGAATGATGTAAAATTCAAACACACTATTGGCAACATTACTTATTATCCAGTAAATCAAAAGCAATTCAATGAAAGTTTAATTACCTGTCACGGTATCATTACCGGCGGCGGATTTGAAACGCCGGCTGAGGCATTATACCTTAGAAAAAAAATACTCAGCATTCCAATACGAAATCATTATGAGCAAGAATGCAATGCCGCAGCATTAAAAAAAATGGGGGTTCCCGTTGCTTATGAAGTAGGCAATAAATTTGATTTAATTATAGAAAACTGGCTTAATACCGAAACAGTTATTCCTACTATACAAGCCAATAGTATTCCTGACACTTTGCAATTCTTATTTGACACATATAATAGTAACTAAAACAAAAAAGGCGTTCTTTTCAGAACACCTTTTTTTATAAAAATTTTAAAATGTTAGTCATTCAACATTTTCCATAATTTGTCTTTTAACTCTGTCAAACCTTGTTGCGCCACAGAAGAGATAAACATATAAGGAATGTCTTTGAAAGCAACGTCTAATTCTGTTTTCAATTCTGCTTTTAGTTCATCATCGAGCATATCGCATTTTGAAATCACCAACAAACGCTCTTTGTCAAGCATTTCTGGATTGTACTTTGTCAATTCGTTTACCAAAATATCATATTCGGCTTTGATATCTGGTGTATCCACTGGAACTAAGAACAATAACGTTGAATTACGTTCAATATGTCTTAAAAAGTAATGTCCAAGACCTTTTCCTTCGGCTGCACCTTCAATAATTCCTGGAATATCAGCAATTACAAAAGACTGAAAATCTCTGTATGCTACGATTCCAAGATTTGGTTTTAGAGTTGTAAACGGATAATCAGCAATTTTTGGTTTAGCTGAAGTCAATACTGACAACAATGTTGATTTTCCTGCATTAGGAAAACCCACTAAACCTACATCAGCTAATACTTTTAGTTCAAGAATAACATCCATTTCTGCACCTGGCAAACCTGGCTGTGAGTATCTAGGCGTTTGATTGGTTGAACTTCTAAAATGCCAGTTCCCTAAACCACCTTTTCCACCACGGGAAAGTATTTGTTTTTCACCGTCTTCGGTAATTTCAAATAATATTTCCCCTGTTTCTTTATCTTTCACAACTGTTCCCAGCGGAACTTCAATGAATTTATCATCACCATCAGCACCTGTACTTCTGTCACCACTACCATCTCCACCATTACCGGCTTTGATATGTCGGGCAAATTTAAGGTGAAACAATGTCCATAGACCTTTGTTACCAACCAAAAAAACATGACCACCACGACCACCATCACCACCATCAGGACCACCTTTTTCAATAAATTTTTCTCTATGCAAATGCGTAGATCCTTTTCCTCCTTTTCCGGAAGAAACATATATTTTAACGTAATCTACAAAATTCCCTTCAGTCATTTTTTTTAATTTCAGATTTCAAATTTCGGATTTCGGATTGAAAAAAAATTCAATCAGCTATCTGTCTCCTGTCCTCTATTTCTATTATTATTATTATTATTATTTAAGTGCTTTCACCATCACTTTATCAATCTTCACGCCATCCATATCAATGACTTCCAACTCAAATTTTTGCCAAATTAATTTCTCCCCTTGTTTAGGTATATGAGAGAGTTCCGTCATTATTAATCCACTCACCGTAGTTACTTCGTAATCATTGATTAACTCATCTAATTCAAAATACGTCAAGAAATCATGCAGTGAATAATGTCCGTCAACTAGCCAACTTCCATCTTCTCTTTCAATCAGCTGAAAATCATCTTTATAAAAGTCAGAAGCATCTCCTACCAAGGCTTCCAGAATATCATTCAAAGTAATTACGCCTTGAAAAACACCGTATTCATCAGAGACAAATGCATAATGAATGCCTGTTTTTTTGAAGTTTTCTAAGGCTATATAAGCAGTAGTTTGCTCCATCATAAAAGGAGCTTCAGTCATTATATCCGCTAAATTGAAGTTTTCATTTTCAAAATGAGCAAAAATATTTTTTAAATTAACGACCCCAACAATATCATCATAATTTTCACCATAAACAGGATAAATAGAATGCAACTCTTTTAGCATGAATTCCTTAACCTGTTCTTTATCAGAATGCAAAGGTAAAAAAACTACTGACTTCCTGTGCGTCATCAAGGAGTTTATTTTTCTATCTCCAATATGAAAAACACGCTCCACAATATCTTGTTCAATTTCCTGTACTTCTCCACCTTCAGTACCTTCTTTGATAATCGCTTTTATTTCTTCTTCGGTTACTTTACCGTCGGCAGTTGGTTTTATTTTTAAAATATCTAATAAAAAATCGGTTGAAGTGGTCAACATCCAAATAAATGGAGCCGTTACAATTGACACCACTTTCATGGGTAATGCCACCGCTTTAGCAATCGATTCCGGATGATTCAATCCTATTCTTTTAGGTAATAATTCTCCTAGAACCAAAGAGAAAAAAGTCAATACTACTACTACTATACCTACTGCAACAGAATGTGTATAAGGTCTTATCATTTCAAATCCAAATATAAATGCTTCAACATCTTTGGTTATTTTATCACCACTATAAATACCGGTAAGAATCCCTATCAGTGTTATTCCTATTTGTACTGTTGACAAAAACTTATTGGGAGAATTGGCTAAATCCAATGCTATTTTAGCGCTTTTATTTCCTTTTTTTGCAGCGGTCTCTAATCTGTTTTTTCGTGCTGAAATCAGTGCGATTTCTGACATAGAGAAAACCCCATTTAATAGTATTAGAAAAAATATTATTAGTATTTCCAATTTTTTAGTTGATTCGTTTTTTATTTAAATTCTGATTCCTGAATTTTTATTTTCTGAAATCTGCAATCCGGATTTTTAGCCCAGATGGTAATGGAAAGCCCAGAGTTAAAAAGCTAATTTTTCTTGTCAAAAAAGAGCGACCAAAGGAAGCTCCTTTTATGACTTAGAAAAATATTTTTTTTAACGAGGACTTGTAATGTACAGCTGGAATTGCTCCTATAAATTATCAATAACGTTGCTTACTCTTTCGGTAATTTCAGCAATGGAACCTATTCCATTTACTGCGTGAAATTTTCCTTGTTCCTGATAATAATTCATTAAAGGAGCTGTTTTTTCATTGTATTCCTGGTAGCGATTTCTGATTTTTTCTTCGTCTTGATCATCAATTCTACCACTTGTTTTTCCTCTTTCAAGCAATCTTGCAACCAAGATCTCATCATCGGCCTCTAGTGCAATTGTCGCAGCAACTTGAGAACCTATTGAAATAAGAAATACATCTAAATCTTTGGCTTGTGAAATTGTTCTTGGGTAACCGTCAAACAAAATTCCATTAGTATCCGGGTGTTTATTTACCTCATCTATTAGCATTTTAGTAGTCAATTCATCTGGCACTAAATCCCCAGCATCCATATATACTCTTGCTTGTTTCCCAAGTTCGGTATCGTTTTTTAAATTAAAACGAAATACATCACCCGTGGAGATATGCGTTAATTTGTATTTTTCTTTTAAAAATTCAGCTTGAGTTCCTTTACCTGCTCCTGGTTTTCCAAATAAAACAATGTTAGTCATGTTGTTGTGTAGTTATTCTTTTAATTTATATACTTCTGGTAAATTCCTTCCTAAACCATCATAATCTAGTCCAAAACCTACAATAAATTTATTTGGAATTCTAATTCCAACGTAATCTATTTTTACTTCCTTTGTGTATGCTTCCGGTTTGAAAAAAAGTGTTGCTATTTTAAAATGTTTTACATTTTGTTTTTTGAATAATTCTTTCAGTTCCACTAAAGTATTTCCGGTATCTACAATATCTTCTATTATGATAACGGTTCGTCCAGTCAAATCCTGATTCAGTCCTATTAATTGTTTTACTTCGTTTGTGGAAGAAGTTCCTTCGTAAGAGGCCATTTTTATGAAAGATACCTCACATGGTTTTTTATACAGTTTCATAAAATCCGAAACTACCATAAAAGAACCATTCAAGACACCCACAAATACTGGTATTTCATCAGCAAAATCATCTTCTATTTGCGCAACCATTTTTGCTATTGCAAAGTCAATTTCTTTCGCAGAAATAAACGGAACAAATTGTTTATCGTGAAGTTGTATCATTATTTTCGTGTTTAAAATAATGCGCAAAGATACAGAATTCGAATTTGACAATTGATAAATGGGCATTAATTTGTAATCGAGTGATTGAATGCCCTAATTATCCTAATAACACAACTATAAAATTTAAATTAAAAATCTTAAAAAATTCATATAATTTAATCAAAAACAAGCAGTTAGACGATTATTAGAATCTGTTAATCGAAAAAATATTGTATTAAATTTATTTATTCCTAAATTTAAGTGTAGGATATTGAAAATCGTAAAATTATGGCTTCATTAAATCCAAATACAGCAGTTTTAGGTGTCAAAAACGCTAAACATTTATTGCGAAGAGCAACTTTTGTTTACACCAAGGTCTTGATAGACCAATATTCTAAATTAACTCCAAGCGAAGCTTTGGATTTATTATTAGCAGACAATCCACTTACCATTAATCTACCTTATGACCCTCTTCCATTAACAGCACCCGATGGTTACTGGACTGAATCTACAAATTCTCCTACTTCATTTCTTGATCAAGGCAGAAAATTTGCAATTATTGGTGGATGGTGGTGGTATAATGCAATAAACAACCCTACACTAAAATTCAAAATTTCTCATTTTTTATCTACTCGATTTACTGTTAACAGAGTAGGTTCAGGATCTGCAACAGAGTTTTATGACTACATCCGATTGCTTTTATTTTATTCTTATGGAAATTATAAAAAATTAGCAAAAAAGATGACTTTAAATAACTCTATGCTCAATTTTTTAAATAATACATCAAATATAAAATCCTCTCCAAATGAAAATTATGCACGTGAATTTCTAGAATTATTCACCATAGGTAAAGGTGTTCAAATTGCCGCTGGTAATTATACGAATTATACGGAGTCAGATATTGTCCAAGCAGCGCGAATATTAACGGGATTTAAAAGAAAAGCAGATCGTTCCATAATTGATTCTGAAACTGGAATTCCCAAAGGATACAATCAATTTTCTGATCACAACACTAGTTCCAAAACATTTAGTAGTGCTTTTAACAGTAAAATAATCACTTCTGCAAGTGATTATTTTTCGATGGATATCGAATTAGATAATTATATTGAAATGGTTTTTAATCAACCAGCCACTGCCAAAAATATTTGTAGAAAAATATATTCTTATTTTGTAAAAAGTACTATTTCAACCGAAGCTGAAAATGATATTATAACTCCTTTAGCACAAGAACTCTATGACAATGGTTATGAAATTATTCCAATTATTAGAAAATTATTAGAAAGCCAACATTTTTATGATTTAGATGACAGTAATGCAACTGATGAAACTATTGGAGGAATTATAAAATCCCCAATTCAACAACTCTCCGAAATATGTACGTATTTACAAGCCACCATACCAGACCCAGTTTCTAATCCATTAGAATTCTACAGTACTTTTTGGTCCAATTTTGCTTACAATACATTTTTAACAAGTTCAAATATGGGATTATTTAACCCTGAAAGTGTAGCCGGTCATGCAGCCTATTATCAAGCTCCTGATTATGATAAAAATTGGATTTCTTCTTCGACCTTGATTGCTAAATATAGAATAGGAGAGTCCTTACTTGACGGAGTTAATAGAATTCTTGGAAACGGTAATATTGTAACTAAAATATATATATCAGATGTATTAAGAAATACTGAAATTGTATCAAATCCATCGGATCCATTCATATTAACTTCCGAATTATGCAATGCTCTTTTCGCTCAGGAAACAGATACTGATCGCATTAACTATTTTATGAATTCTTTCCTCTTGCAAGGCCTTTCCAATTATTACTGGACTGACGCATGGAATAGTTTTATTAGTACCAATAATAATACTGTTGTCAATTCTAGATTAAGGTTATTAATTACCAAAATATTAAGGGCTCCCGAATCTCAAATGTTTTAGTATCATTTCAAAACAATTATTTAACAACCAAAATATTTAAGAGAACTTAAATCTCAAGTGTTTGGTATTTTCAAAAATTTATTTATCGACCAAGATATTAAGAGACCCCAAATCTCGCATGTTTTAGTATTATTTCCAATAATTAATAACAAAACAACAAATATCATGAGAAGAAGAAATTTTATTAAATTGACTTCAACAGCTAGCGCACTTTCATTGTTGCCTACAGAAGTTTTTGCTCTTTTCAAATCAGCAGGTATGACAGATTGCCCTGATTCCAGTTCAAAAAAAATAGTTTTAATTCAATTAGCAGGAGCTAATGATGGATTAAACACTATTGTACCCATCAATCAATATGATACTTATGCTGCATTACGACCGAACATAAAGCTTAATAATGTTGGAATGACAAATGGCGTTATTAATCTGGATTCAACTTTGGCATTAACAGATCAAGTAGGATTACATCCTTCCCTCATTGGATTTAAAGACCTTTATGACAAAGGGTTTATGAGAATTATTCAAGGAGTTGGTTATCCTTCCCAAGACAAATCTCATTTTAAATCAACTGATTTGTGGCTAACCGGAGGTGATGGTACATTGTCAAATTACAATTTGTATAGCGGATGGGCAGGACGCTTTATCGAGAATTATTATGTTGATTTTTTAAATTCAAACTTTCCTCTAGGAATTCAACTTGGAAATAGTGATAATTCATTAGGTTTTCATGGAGAAATTGAACACGGCATGTCTTTGAACATTAGTGGGCAAGATTTGTCTGGATATTATTCTGTTGTGAATGGTTTAGGCGGACAAGCACCATCAAGCATTCCAGATTCAGAATACGGCAGTTTAATTGAATACATTATTAACAATGATACTTCCGCAAATTCTTATGCACAAAGTATTTCGAGTTCCTTTAATTCAGGAACTAATACATTAACTTATCCTAATACGAGTTTATCCAATCAGTTGAAAACAGTAGCACGGTTTATTTCCGGTGGTCTTCAAACCAAGGTTTATTTAGTTAAAGTAGGTGGATTTGACACTCACGATATGCAAGTGGCTGCAAACAACACGACACATTTAGGCAATCATGCAACTCTTTTAACTCAAATATCAGAAGCAATTAATACTTTCATCACGGATTTGAACAATCAAAACATAGGAAATGATGTTATGGCAGTAACTTTTTCAGAATTTGGAAGAAAAGCAGGGGAAAATGCAAGTTTAGGAACTGATCATGGTGAAATTGCTCCAATGTTTGTTTTTGGAAATGCAATAAATCCAGGGATATCAGGGACAAATATTAATTTATCAGAAGCAGTTTCGACTAATAATTATCAGATTAAAACTGTTCAGCATGATTACAGGAGAGTTTTTAGTACAATCCTTCAAGATTGGTTTGGAACGAGCAACCAAACATTGGATATGACTTTTTATAATAACACGACCAATACTGGATTTTCAAATAATAAAATAGCCGATTTAATAAAAACTCAAAACGTCGTTAATTCTACCTGTTATACTGACAAATTACTTTCCGTAAATGAATTCAAAAATACTTATGAAGTTCTCGTTTATCCAAATCCTACCTCAGAACTCATCACTATTAATGCCCCAAATAATAATGAGATTTATTCGGTTTCCATTTATTCTATAGACGGGAAATTCATTGGAAAATATAAAAACCTTTTAAACGAAAGTCAGTTTTCAATTAATGTTGAAAATCTATCCACAGGGTTTTATAATTTAAAAATCGAGACCTCCAACGGGAATTTTTCTAAAAAAGTAATTGTGAGAAGATAACATCCTCAATATTGAAATACCTATCTGACTATTTTACAACTTGTATCTTTTTATTATTAATCATTTAAAAGTATCTTTGTAAAATCAATTTTACAGATAAATTTCTATACAACGATGAATTATTTTTCTTCTGATTTTAAACTGGGAATTCTAGGTGGCGGACAACTTGGCAAAATGCTGTTGTTTGATACCCGAAAATTCGACATACAAACTTATGTACTTGATCCAAGTGATGAAGCGCCATGCAAAATATCCTGCGACCAATTTTTCAAAGGGGATCTAATGGATTTTGAAACCGTTTACAACTTTGGAAAACTGGTTGATGTTTTGACTTTTGAAATCGAATTGGTTAATCTTGAAGCTTTAGTAAAACTCGAGGAAGAAGGATTAAAAGTATATCCTTCTCCTAAAACATTGAAGCTTATTCAAAACAAAGGAATTCAAAAAGATTTTTACTTACAACATACTATTCCAACTGCAAATTACAAGCGATTTCCCAATCTAAAAAGTGTAATTATTGACATTCTTGATTCCAAACTAAAACTACCATTTATATGGAAATGTACGGAATTTGGATACGACGGAAATGGCGTTAAAGTCATTCGACAAATTTCAGATTTAGATAATTTAGCCAATGTAGAATGCATTGCTGAAGAAATGATTCCATTCAAAAATGAATTGGCAGTTATTGTTTGTCGCAATCCATCGGGCGAAATAAAAACCTATCCTGTGGTTGAAATGGAATTTCATCCAGAAGCCAACCAAGTGGAATATGTGATTTGTCCTGCTCGGATAGATGATAAAGTAGCGGAAAAAGCAAGAGCAATCGCGTTGAATGTTTCCGAAAAATTCAATCACGTTGGTTTATTAGCCGTTGAAATGTTTCAAACTGAAAATGATGAAATACTAGTTAACGAAGTTGCTCCTCGCCCGCACAATTCAGGTCATTATTCCATTGAAGCCAGTTATACTTCACAATTCGAAAATCATTTACGCGCTATTCTCAATTTACCTTTAGGAAATACGGACAGTAAAGTGGCCGGAATTATGGTAAATTTAGTAGGTGCAGAAGGTTTTTCAGGCAATGTAATTTATGAAAATATAGAAAAAATATTAGGTTGGAATGGTGTTACGCCACACATTTACGGAAAAAAACAAACGCGTCCCTTTAGAAAAATGGGGCA
Organism: Flavobacterium cryoconiti; assembly: GCF_048158645.1. NCBI lineage: Bacteria > Pseudomonadati > Bacteroidota > Flavobacteriia > Flavobacteriales > Flavobacteriaceae > Flavobacterium > Flavobacterium cryoconiti. The sequence continues at coordinate 195,498 of NZ_JBLNKW010000006.1, forward strand.
TGTTACCATCGTAAATGAAAACATTAACGAAGCCCGAATAATTGCTGAAAACGTGAAGAATACGATTCGAGTAATTGCCTAAATTATTTAAAAGTAGAATTATAAATTTTGATTAATCGATTAAACGGATAAGCAAATAAACAAATAAAACGATAATGAAAGTAGCCGTAATAATGGGAAGCATATCTGATATGCCAGTTATGCAAGAAGCCATAGACATCTTAAAAGCATTTGATATAGAAACAGAAGTTGACATTGTTTCTGCACACAGAACACCAGAAAAATTATTTGATTTTAGTAAAAATGCACATCATCGTGGGATTACGGTAATTATTGCCGGTGCTGGCGGTGCTGCACATTTACCCGGAATGGTCGCTTCGATGTCACCACTTCCAGTAATTGGTGTTCCTGTGAAATCCAGTAATTCTATCGATGGCTGGGATAGTATTTTGTCTATTCTTCAAATGCCGGGTGGCGTTCCAGTAGCAACTGTTGCACTAAATGGAGCAAAAAATGCTGGAATTCTTGCAGCTCAAATCATAGGAAGTCACAACAAAAGTGTCCTTGACAGGATAATATTATATAAGACAGGATTGAAAGAAGCAGTAAATATCGCCTCCGAAACTCTTAATAAATAATAAAAAAGCTCCAATACGGAGCTTTTTTTATTTCAAATCATGAATCATTTATTCAACACTCACTGATTCTTCCAGGACTCCTTCAAATTCAGAAGCAATGATATCTTCTTTGTTCAACCAGTATTCTGAGGTAGTTAAAGTATAATTTACGTTATCCGAAGTTGTTAAATCCCATAAAATATCTTCCGCTTCCGGAAAAGGGGCATTTTCATTCATCGCATGATCAAACAATCGTTTGATAAGAGTACTGTCTGACAAACCGTTGTTTAACAATTTTAAAACATTTTCTTTTGTCAATTCATTTGCTCCTTCTGATGCCGTCATACTGCACTCAAGAATTGTGGCTTTTGCATTAGGAAATTTACCGTTATATGCTTTAAAAAGCAATTGATTGACATGAAACAAAGTCGAATGCAAACTTATTTCAGGATATTCTTCACAGACTTTGTCTAAAAACATATCGTTTGAAATTTGCTGAATCTGACCCTCATTTAAATCTTCTGATAATTTGTATTCCAATACAATTACGGCAGCATCTTTGGGTTCAAAATCAGAAATTGCCATAAATAACAACTCTCTTAAACTGGCTGTATCAGCATCTGAAGCATCCGGATAATCGAATTTTTCAAGCAGTTTAACATAATCTTCATTGGTCCAATATTCCTCGATTTGATCAACGGTATTGGCTCTTTTTATTATAATTTGATAATTCATATTATATTTCTTTTTTTGATTCGTTTCTTCAAAAACCAATCTTTTTTTTACAATTTAAGGCTTTATTACTGCCAAACGAAATAAATAACATTTAAATAACACAATCCATTCTAGCATTTTAGGATAAATCAATTCCTTTAGCAACCTCATTTTTTTCAATAAATCCATACCTTTGTTATCTTTAAACATCGAATTATTTTTATTAAAAAAATACAAATGAGCATCTTAACCCACCATTTCAATACAAAATATAACACTGCCCCTTTTTCGAAAATAAAAAACGAAGATTTCCTTCCTGCTTTTCAAAAAGGAATCGAATTGGCAAAAGCCGAAATCGATGCCATTGTACGAAATCCTATAAAACCAACTTTCGAAAACACGATTGAAGCATTAGCATTCAGCGGCGATGTTTTGGATCGAATTTCAAGTATCTTTTTCAACTTAAATTCAGCAGAAACGAATGATGAAATTCAAAAAATTGCTCAAGAAATTTCCCCTTTATTGTCTGAATTTGGAAATGATGTTCGTCTTAACCCTGATTTATTCTCCCGAGTAAAAACGGTTTACGAGCAAAGAGAAAAACTGAATCTAAATCCGGAACAAACTACGCTTTTAGACAAAAAATACAAAAGCTTCTCCAGAAATGGAGCTAATTTGCCGGAAGACAAAAAGAATCAATTGCGAGAAATCGACAAAGAACTGTCGAAATTGAGTTTGCAATTTGGCGAAAATGTTTTAGCTGAAACACAAGCGTATCAATTGCACATTACAAATGAATCCGATTTAGCTGGTTTACCGGAAGGAACTATCGAAGCCGCTCGTTCTTTGGCTAAAAGCCAAGAAAAAGAAGGATGGATTTTTACGCTGGATTACCCAAGTTATGTTCCTTTTGTAACTTATGCTGACAATCGCGAATTACGCAAGAAAATGGCCATCGCTTTTGGTGCCAAAGGTTTTCAAAATAACGAATTTGACAATCAGGAAATCGTGCTTAAAATTGCCAAATTGCGTTTTGACAGAGCACAAGTTTTAGGTTACGCTACTCATGCGCATTTTGTACTTGAAGAAAGAATGGCCGAAAGTCCGGAGAAAGTAAAAACATTTTCGAATGACTTATTAGAAAAAGCTAAACCGGCTGCTTTGAAAGAATTTGCCCAATTGACTGCTTTCGCAAAAGAACTAGACGGAATCGAACAACTGGAAAAATGGGATGGTGCTTATTATTCGGAGAAATTGAAGCAGCAATTATTCAATCTGGATGATGAAATTTTAAAACCGTATTTTCAATTAGAAAAAGTCTTAGACGGTGCTTTTGCAGTAGCGCAAAAATTATATGGAATCACTTTTGAAGAAATTTTCGAAGTGGATAAATACAATGAGGAAGTAAAAACATACGAAGTAAAAGATGAGGAAGACCAGTTAGTTGCCGTTTTTTATGCTGATTTCTTTCCAAGAAAAGGCAAACGCAACGGAGCCTGGATGACCTCTTTTAAATCGCAATACATAAAAAAAGGAATCAACGAAAGACCGCACATTTCCATTGTGTGCAATTTCACGAAACCGACTGAAACGAAACCATCACTGTTAACTTTTAACGAAGTAACGACTTTGTTTCATGAATTTGGTCATGCGTTGCACGGTATGTTAGCCAACACGACTTATCCAAGTTTATCAGGAACTTCTGTGTATTGGGATTTTGTCGAATTACCGAGCCAAATTTTGGAAAACTGGTGTTATGAACCGGAAGCATTGGCATTATTCGCATACCATTATCAAACTGGAGAAATGATTCCGATGGAATTAGTTCATAAAATTAAAGAAAGCGCAAGTTTTCAGGAAGGAATGGCAACGATGCGCCAATTGAGTTTTGGGTTGTTAGATATGGGCTGGCATGCACAAGATCCATCCAATATCAAGGACATTAAAGTTTTCGAAACCGAACAATTTGCAGCCACACAACTCTATCCTGATGTAAAGGAAAATGCGATGAGCACTTCTTTTTCCCATATTTTTCAAGGTGGTTATTCTTCTGGATATTACAGCTACAAATGGGCCGAAGTGCTGGATGCTGATGCTTTCGAATATTTTCAGGAAAAAGGTATTTTCAACAAAGAAGTGGCAACCAAGTTCAAGGAAAATGTACTTTCTAAAGGCGGAACGGAACATCCGATGATTTTGTACAAACGCTTTAGAGGACAAGAACCAAAACCAGAAGCACTATTGAGAAGAGCGGGATTGGTTTAAACAATAACTATTTAAAACCCGAAGTTTAATTTCTTCGGGTTTTTTAATACACTTTCATTTAGTAATCAAAATTAAAATGCAATAATTTCCTTTTATCAAGGATTTAAAATCAACTTATTCTTGCCATTGGCTCAAAAAGCACTACAGAAGACAAACTAAAAAAATAGATTTTGATGACTACCATAAAAATTCGAACAAAAATAAAAGCACCCATACAAACTGTTTTTGATGTGTCAAGAGATATTGACGTACACCAACAATCAGCAAGTCCTACAAATGAAACTGCTATCGACGGAATAACTACAGGATTGATCAATTACAACGAAACAGTGACTTGGCGCGGCAAACATTTTGGTTTTTATCTGACTCATAAAAGCCGAATAACAGCTATGAATCTGTATGAATATTTTGTAGATGAAATGGAAGAAGGGAAATTCAAATCATTCCGACATGAACATTTTTTTTATGAAAAAAATGGCGTTACCACAATGAAGGACAAATTATATTACGAAATGCCCTATGGATTCCTTGGCGAACTATTTGACTTTTTATTTTTAAAAAATCATCTAATCAATTTTATTATCGAAAGAAATAAAATATTGAAAAATTTATCTGAAAACGAGCAATAATAACCATCAAACAATTGGTACTCTTTCCACCCAAAAAGACGATACTCTCTAAATTTATTTCAAAAATACTCTAAAATTATCCTTGCTTACCACCAAAAAATTGGGTTGATACGCTTCTTGGAATGATTTAGGCAACTTCGCTTTTTTAGCGGAAGACCATTTGAATTCAAAAGCACTGACTGCATCAGCATTAGTTTCAATATAATCTATTTCCTGTTGTTGCGTAGTTCTCCAAAAATAAGGTCTTGACAAACTTTGAGAATAGGACAACTGTTTAAATCGTTCTGAAACTAAAAAATTTTCCCACAATGCCCCTTTATCCTGCCTAAAGTCTAATGAATTGAAATTTCCAATTAACATATTCCGAACACCATTGTCGTAGAAATAGATTTTTCTGTTTGCCTTTATTTCATTTCTCAAGTTTTTGCTAAAACTATTCAATCTAAAAATCACAAAAGCTTTCTCCAACAAATCAATATAATTATTAACCGTGTTTTTATCCACACCAACTAATTGTGCTATTTCATTATAACTTACCTCACTCCCAACCTGAAAAGCTAAAGCTTGTAATATTTTTTCTAAAACTTCCGATTTCCTGATACCCGCTAAACTCAAAACATCTTTATACAAGTAGCTGGAAACAAGGTTTTTTAAAATTTCATATTCATTACCAAAATTATTGATCACATCTGGATACATTCCGTATAACAATCGCAATTCCAATTGCTGTTGTGCTTTCATATAACCTACATTTCCTTCAAATTCATTCCAGGAAATGGGATACAAACGGTATTCAAATTTGCGTCCCGTCAATGGTTCTTGTGTGACATGATTAATATCAAAAGCCGAAGAACCACTAACAATCACTTGCACCTCTTTGATTTGATCAACAATAATCTTTAGTTTTAAACCAATAGCAGGAATACGCTGTACCTCATCAATAAAAACGTATTTATAATTTCCAATAATATTTTTTAAGGTTTCGGTATTTGCTTTTGCTAAAGTATCAGCCACAACCGCATCATCACCATCAAGAAATAAAAAAGGAATATCCTTTAATAAAGCGTTAATCAATGTAGTTTTACCAACTTGTCGCGGGCCTATTAATACAATAATTTTTCCCTTTCCTAAATTCTTCTCTATTATTGGCGTTAAATCTCTACTAATCATAACCGTAAATTTTAACCAAATATAGTACAATTATATCGTATTCACCAAATTAATACTATTTTCGGTGAATACGTTCACCAAATTAATACTATTTTTAGTGAATATATTCACCGAATTGATGTTTTTCTAAAACAACAAAACCATCAGCCACCAAAGAATTGGCACACTTTCTACCCAAAAAGAAGTATAGTATTTCGAGCGTTTTTCATTGGCAAAAAGCAGAAATAAAGCAATCATAATCACTAATACCAAGTTGACAATTAATTGATTTGTATCAAAATTACTTTTTAGCAATTCCAGAAAATAAAACGGAAGCAGCAGTAATAATCCCAATATCTTAGTTCGCTTCACCCCTATTTGTTGTGGCACGGTTTGCAAATGCGGATCATCATTTGCCAAATCAATAATTTCAAAAACAAGTACCAACACAAAAATCAGGATAAATCGCTGAATGCATTTCAAATAGAAATCAAGTGTTATCGAAACATCGGCATTCAAAATAGGCAAAGCCAAAGTCACCCCTACCCAACACAACGCCACAATGTAGATTTTTACGCCAGCCCAGTTTCTGGCATTTTTTTTATTTGGAAAAAACGGAAGCGTGTACAATAATGTGATACTCAAAAAAGCGATTGCTACGATTTGGGTAATCCGTTGCAACTGAAAAAAATAAAAACCAACCAAAAGAAGCGCTAAAAAACTAAATACGGCGATGATTTTCAACTCCTTGCGCATCTTTAATTTTTTGGCTCTGGCCAAAGCATCATATTTTACGAAATTATATCCTACAATTGTTCCAAAAAAAACAAAATTAGCTATTGGTTCATCCGAAGAAATCTGGAACATGTGTTGCGTCATTCGCACTAAGGCATAACACGACAATCCCACGTGAATACTGCTATTGATATAAAAATTGAATAGTTGTTTAAAAATCCTCATTAGACAAAATTAATCAATTGTGAACAAATACATCATTTAGTTGAAAAATTGATAAAAAAGGAGACCCAAAATACCTTTTAGATTATTAATAATACTTAATTTTGCACCACTAAAAAAACAACACCTACATTTTTATATGAAAACAGATGCTTTTGCTTTAAGACACATTGGTCCAAGAGAAAACGACCTACAACATATGTTGAAAACCATTGGAGCGGAGACGCTAGACCAATTGATTTTCGAGACAATTCCTAGCGATATTCGTCTAAAAGCTGATTTAGATTTAGATCCGGCAATGACCGAATATGAATTTGCAAATCACATTCAAAAATTAGGGAATAAAAATAAAGTTTTTCAATCTTATATTGGTTTGGGTTACAATGCAGCCATTATTCCTGCAGTTATTCAAAGAAACGTTTTTGAAAACCCAGGATGGTATACTGCTTACACACCTTATCAAGCCGAGATTGCACAAGGTCGCTTAGAAGCAATTTTGAATTTCCAAACTATGGTTATCGAATTAACCGGAATGGAAATCGCTAATGCTTCATTATTAGACGAAGGAACTGCTGCTGCTGAAGCAATGGCATTACTTTTTGATGTTCGTTCTCGTGACCAAAAGAAAAATAATGTTTGTAAATTCTTTGTTTCAGAAGAAATATTACCTCAAACTTTATCAGTTTTACAAACGCGTTCTACACCAGTTGGTGTCGAATTAGTAATTGGAAACCATGAAGATTTCGACTTTTCAACGGAATATTTTGGAGCTATTCTTCAATATCCAGGAAAATTTGGACAAGTTCATGACTATTCTGATTTTATAGCTAAAGCTGCCGCAAACGAAATAAAAGTAGCTGTTGCTGCTGACATTTTGAGTTTGGCAAAATTAACTCCTCCTGGAGAAATGGGAGCTGCAGTTGTCCTTGGAACAACACAACGTTTCGGAATTCCATTAGGTTATGGTGGCCCACACGCTGCTTATTTTGCCACAAAAGACGAATACAAAAGAAGTATGCCGGGAAGAATCATCGGTGTAACTGTTGATACGAATGGTAATCGTGCTTTGCGTATGGCATTGCAAACCCGTGAACAACACATTAAACGTGACAAAGCAACTTCTAATATTTGTACTGCGCAAGTTTTATTATCCGTTATGGCAGGAATGTATGCCGTTTATCACGGACCAAAAGGCTTGCAATATATCGCTAATAAAGTACATGCTTCGGCAGCTACATTGGCAAACGCATTAGAAAAACTAGGTTTACAACAAACGAATACTGCTTTCTTTGACACTATTGTTGTTAAGGCTGATGCTAAAAAAGTGAAAACTATTGCTGAACAAAACGAAATCAACTTTTATTACATTGACGAAAATACGGTTTCAATTTCTTTGAACGAAACAACAAGTATTGCCGATTTAAATAAAATTATTGCTGTTTTCGCTTCCGCAAAAGATGCTCAGGCAACTACAATTGAAAGTTTATCAGAAACCAATCATTTTCCAGCAAGTGTAAGCAGAACATCAACGTTCTTACAACATGATGTTTTCAACAAATTCCACTCAGAAACTGCTTTGATGCGTTATATCAAAATGTTGGAACGAAAAGATTTAGCTTTGAATCATTCTATGATTTCATTAGGTTCTTGTACCATGAAACTGAATGCAGCTTCTGAAATGTTGCCTTTAAGCATGCCACAATGGAATAATATTCACCCATTTGCACCATTGGACCAAGCACAAGGATACCAAGAAATGTTAGCTAAACTAGAACAACAATTAAATGTTATTACTGGTTTTGCAGGGACAACTTTACAGCCTAACTCAGGTGCTCAAGGCGAGTATGCAGGATTAATGGTAATTCGTGCATACCATCAGTCAAGAGGAGATCACCATAGAAATATTGCTTTAATTCCATCATCAGCTCACGGAACAAATCCGGCTTCAGCAGCTATGGCAGGAATGAAAGTTATTGTTACCAAAACATTGGAAAACGGAAACATCGACGTAGAAGATTTACGTGAAAAAGCAATTCTTCACGCAGCCAACCTTTCTTGTTTGATGGTAACGTATCCGTCAACTCACGGTGTTTTTGAAAGTGCTATTAAAGAAATTACACAATTAATTCACGATAACGGTGGACAAGTTTATATGGATGGTGCCAATATGAATGCACAAGTTGGATTAACAAATCCTGCAACTATTGGAGCTGACGTTTGTCACTTGAACTTACACAAAACGTTCGCCATTCCTCACGGTGGCGGCGGACCAGGTGTTGGACCAATATGTGTTGCTCCGCAATTAGTACCATTTTTACCATCAAATCCTGTAATTCCAACAGGTGGAGAAAACGCTATTACAGCTATTTCTGCTGCACCTTGGGGTTCTGCATTAGTTTGTTTGATTTCTTACGGTTACATTTCAATGTTGGGTGCTGAAGGTTTAAAACAATCCACTCAATATGCCATTTTAAACGCGAACTACATTAAAGAGAAATTAAACGGTCATTATGATACGTTGTATTCTGGAGAAATGGGTCGTGCAGCTCACGAAATGATTTTAGAATGTCGTCCTTTCAAACAAAAAGGAATTGAAGTTACTGATATTGCAAAACGTTTAATGGATTATGGTTTCCACGCTCCTACTGTTTCTTTCCCAGTTGCAGGTACCTTAATGATTGAACCAACCGAAAGCGAAAACTTAGAAGAGTTAGACCGTTTTTGCGATGCGATGATTTCAATCCGTAAAGAAATTGAAGCTTCAACTATTGAAGACAAAAACAATGTTTTGAAAAATTCTCCACATACGTTAGCCATGCTTACAACTGATGTTTGGGACTTCCCGTACACTCGTGAACAAGCAGCTTTCCCATTAGACTATATTGCTGAAAATAAGTTCTGGCCAACTGTTCGTCGTGCTGACGATGCTTATGGTGATAGAAATTTAGTTTGTTCTTGTGCGCCAATTGAGGCGTATATGGAAAGCTAATTTTTAAATTAATTCAATAAAATGTCTCGAGAAATCGGGACATTTTTTTTATCCTCAAAATTTATACAAAATTTTGAAAATAGTACAATGTAAATTCTCAAAAGATCCATTTTACCAATCACAACAATTAGCAAAGAAATATCGCATCGATTTTTGTAATTTGTAAAAAAATAATCAATATTTTTGCCAATAAATTATTATTTCATAATTATATGCATGCATAGTAAATTTTATGAGTGTACTAATTTATTTATGATTAAATTAGCCTGAATTTTTGGAAAAATAACCCGATGAAAATAAAAATAACTGGAATAGGAAGTTATATTCCTGAGAAAAAAGTAAGCAATACAGACTTTAGCGAACATGTTTTTTTAAACGAAGATGGAACCGCCTTTGGTTACCCTAACGAAGTTGTCATTAATAAATTTAAAGGAATAACGGGAATCGAACACAGACGTTATGCCGAGGATCAGTACACCTCATCTGATTTAGCTTTTTTTGCTTCTCAAAAAGCAATAGAAAATGCAGGAATTGATCCAGAAACAATAGATTATATCATCTTTGCACACAACTTTGGTGATGTAAAATCCGGAACAAATCAATCCGATATGATTCCAAGTTTAGCCACACGTGTTAAACACAAACTACAAATAAAGAACCCAAAATGCGTTGCTTATGATATCCTTTTTGGATGTCCAGGCTGGATAGAGGGCGTTATGCAGGCCAATGCTTTTATCAAATCAGGAATGGCAAAGCGATGCCTTGTAATTGGAGCCGAAACGCTTTCGAGAGTAGTCGACGCACATGACAGGGATTCCATGATTTATTCGGATGGTGCAGGTGCCTCTATCATTGAAGCTTCTGATGATGAAACAGGAATGTTGGCTTATGAAAGTGCTACTTATGCGAATGATGAAGCCAATTATTTGTTTTTTGGAAAATCATACAATCCTGATTTAGATCCAGATATTCGTTACATAAAAATGTATGGTCGAAAAATATACGAATTTGCATTAAGCCAAGTTCCGGCTGCAATGAAAAGTTGTTTGGACAAAAGCGGAATAGGCATTGATGACGTGAAAAAAATCCTTATCCATCAAGCCAATGAAAAAATGGACGAAGCGATAATCCAACGTTTTTACAAATTACACGACAGACCTGTACCAAAAGATATCATGCCTATGAGCATCCATGAACTTGGAAACAGCAGTGTAGCAACTGTACCTACGCTTTACGACCTGTTAATTCGTGGAGAAATAGAAAACCAATCCATACAAAAAGGCGATGTTCTTATCTTTGCATCAGTTGGTGCGGGAATGAATATCAACGCATTTGTTTACAGATATTAAGCATCAAGGAATTTGGTAATCAAGAGCTAATCCGGCTGTATATTACAATTCCTCACTACAAAACTTGTTTTTCTAAGGTGCAAGAAAGCTTCTTTTAGTCGCTTTTTGCGCCTTGAAAAACTACATTTTGAAGCTCCGGGATTTTCATTCCCATCCGGGCTAAAAAACAATGCCCAAAAACACATTTATTACTATATTTGTGGCTTCGTGCCCTAGCGGCAAAATCAAAAAAACATGTACGAAAAAACGTTTCCCAATAAAAGATTCAAACACACTTTAGAATTTCTAAAAAAACACATCTCCACGGATGAAACCATATTAGATTTAGGTGTAGAAAACCCTTTTTCTAAAATCATGAAATCAGAAGGATTTGCTGTTAAAAACACAACAGGAGAAGACTTAGATACCGACCAAACTGTATTTTCAAATGAAAGACAGGATGTGGTAACTGCTTTTGAAATCTTTGAACATTTACTCAATCCGTTTACCATTTTAAAAGAAATAAAATCCGATAAGCTTTTTATATCTATCCCAATGCGTTTGTGGTTTTCACCGGCATATCGAAGCAAAACCGATATGTGGGACAGACATTACCATGAATTTGAAGATTGGCAACTGGACTGGCTATTGGAAAAAACAGGTTGGAAAATAATCGACAGAGAAAAATGGACTAATCCAGTAAAAAAATTTGGTCTTCGTCCCTTATTGAGAAAATTCACCAACAGATATTATATTGTTTACGCTGAAAAAATCCCCACCCCAACCCTCCCCGAAGGGAAGGGAGCCTAGACGCTACAATTTTTAAGCTTAAAATCTCAGCATCTTAGAAACTTAGTCCCTCAAGAAAAATGAATTATTACATTGTTATTCCGGCTCATAATGAGGAAGCATTCATTGCTTTAACTTTGGAATCTTTGATTTCGCAAACCGTTTTGCCAAAAAAAGTGGTGGTAGTCAATGACAATTCTACTGATAAAACTGCCGAAATTGTAACGGCTTTCGCCAAAGAAAATCCGTTTATCACTTTGGTAAACAAAACTTCAAGCGCCATACATCTTCCGGGAAGTAAAGTCATTCAGGCTTTTCACAAAGGATTTGAAACATTGGACGAAGCGTATGACGTAATCGTAAAACTGGATGCCGACTTAATTCTACCCAACAACTATTTTGAAACTATTCTAAACATTTTCGAAAAAGATGCAACAATAGGAATGGCTGGCGGATTTGCCTATATCGAAAAAAATGGAGACTGGATTCTGGAAAACCTTACAGATAAGGACCATATTCGTGGCGCATTCAAAGCATACAGAAAAGCATGTTTTCAACAAATAGGGAATTTAAAACCGGCTATGGGTTGGGATACTGTTGATGAGCTACTATCGAAATTTTACGGATGGAAAGTAGTTACCGATGCCTCACTAATCGTAAAACATTTAAAACCTACAGGTGCTAATTATAACAAAACAGCGCGTTATAAGCAAGGCGAAGCATTTTACACTTTAGGTTACGGATTTTTAATCACCTCGATTGCTTCAGCAAAACTGGCAATGATGAAGAAAAAGCCTTTCCTTTTTTTGGATTACATCAAAGGTTTTTGGAAAGCCAAAGCGGCTAAAACTCCTTTATTGGTAACGGCAGAACAAGCAAAATTCATTAGAAAGTATCGTTTAAAGAAAATGAAAGAAAAGCTTTTTTAGCTTCAGCAATCAAAAAATTGTAAACAGCAAAGTATAAACTGCTAACTAATCCTTAATTTAGCCCATAATCGCAAAACTATGATGCTCATTCGCTATATATCTCAAATAGGAAGATACTTCTTAATGCTGAAAGAAATTTTCAATAAACAGACGAAATGGTCTGTGATGAAGAATCTAATTTTCAAAGAAATTGATGATTTAATTATTGGCTCTCTTGGAATTGTAGCTTTCATTTCTTTCTTCGTAGGAGGTGTTGTTGCTATACAGACTGCATTAAATTTAACGAACCCTTTGATTCCTAAATATCTTATTGGTTTTGCGACTCGACAATCTATTATTTTAGAGTTTGCACCTACTTTTATTTCTGTTGTAATGGCAGGAAAAATGGGTTCTTTTATTACCTCAAGTATTGGTACCATGAGAGTAACGGAACAAATCGATGCCCTTGAAGTTATGGGAGTAAATTCATTAAATTATTTAGTTTTCCCTAAACTAATGGCATTATTATTATATCCGTTTCTTATTGGGATTGCTATGTTTCTTGGTATTTTAGGTGGTTATATAGCCAGTGTATATGGTGGTTTTGGAAGCAGCGTTGACTTTGTTGATGGAATTCAAAGAGAATTTATTCCTTTTCATATTGCTTATGCTTTTATAAAAACCTTCATATTTGCTTTGCTTTTAGCAACGATTCCATCATTTCACGGATACTATATGAAAGGTGGAGCACTAGAGGTAGGAAAAGCCAGTACAGTATCTTTTGTATGGACATCAGTGACCATTATTTTGATGAATTATATTTTAACACAATTACTCTTAACGTAATGATAGAAGTAAAAAACGTAGAAAAATCATTTGGCGATATTAAAATTCTTAAAGGCGTATCGACTGTTTTTGAAACTGGAAAAACAAATCTAATCATAGGACAAAGTGGATCAGGTAAAACTGTTTTACTAAAAAGTCTTCTAGGAATTCATCAACCAGAATCTGGAACAATATCATTTGACGGAAGAGTATATTGCGATTTTAATGCTGATGAAAAACGTGAACTACGAACTGAAATAGGAATGGTATTTCAAGGTAGCGCCTTATTTGATTCTATGACCGTCGCTGAAAATGTAGGCTTCCCATTAAAAATGTTTACTAAAGACAATAGATCAAAAATTCAACAACGCGTAGATTTTGTATTAAAAAGAGTAAATCTTACTGACGCTCATAAAAAATTACCATCGGAAATTTCAGGAGGAATGCAAAAAAGGGTAGCCATTGCTCGCGCTATTGTAAACAATCCCAAATATTTATTTTGTGATGAACCTAACTCTGGATTAGACCCAAACACAGCTATATTAATAGATAATCTTATTAAAGAAATCACGGAAGAATACAATATCACTACAGTCATAAACACTCATGATATGAACTCAGTGATGGAAATTGGGGAGAAAATTTTATTTCTAAAAGATGGTGTAAAAGCTTGGGAAGGAACTAAAGAAGAAATTTTCAGGACTGATAATCAAGCTGTAGTTGACTTTGTTTATTCTTCGAATTTATTCAAAAAAGTACGAGAAGCGTATTTGAAAGAGTAATTTTTTTAAAAAAATTAACTAGTTTTCAACAGCTCTACTTCTGCATTAGGATTGAATAAATACGTTTTGCCAGAACTTATCTCTAAGCATTCAAAACGTTTAGTTCTAATGGCTATTTTCTTAAAAATCTTCCCGTTTTGGATTCGAAAAACACTGCCGTACGGAATTTCGAATACATAATTTTTATCATTTTGTTGGTCAAATTGTTTCAATGCCAAAGCCAAAGTCGCATCAGTATCGCTACTGGCTGTTGGGTTTTTGAAATGTCTAGCCAATAACGGCAACAAGTGATTTGGAAAAATCTCAGGGCGAATGTATGGAATCATCAACCGTTGAAAAGAATACTTCCACTCATTTCCATGAGGTTTAATATTCCGTCCAAATTTTTCAAAGGCAACCAAATGCGAAATTTCATGAATCAGCGTAATCAGAAACTTGTATTTATTCAGGTTTGAATTTACCGTGATTTCATGCTTTCCATTCAACCCTTTTCGATAATCCCCATGACGCGTCTGCCTTTCGTTTACAATCTTAAGATGCACCTGATTGTCCACAATGAGTTCAAAGACTGGCTTTACGGCATGTTCCGGAATGTATCGCGCTAATGTCTCACTCATAATTCACCACTTACTTAAATTTTTATAACTCTTTGTTACGGATTTGTAGAAGACACTTGCAACACTTTTCCGTTGAAATATTTATTTCCAGTCAACGTAAAATTAAAAATATAATCTGCCATTTCGCTTGCAGAAATAGGCGCTTGATATCCTGGAAAAGCTTCTGCCAACATTTCTGTTTGAACCGAACCTAAAGCCAAAACATTAAAAGCAATGCCTCGCTCTTTATATTCCTCTGCTAATAACTCTGACAGTGTAATAACAGCACCTTTACTGGAACTATACGCTGCAAGTCCGGCAAATTTCAAACTTCCTTGAATTCCACCCATAGAACTTATCGTCACTACATGGCTTCCTTTTTGTAAATAAGGCAAACAAATTCGTGTCAAGTTAGCAACCCCAAAAACATTGACTTTATAGATATTTTCAAAGTCTTCTTGAGACGTTTCTGAAAAGGGTTTCAACAATAAACTTCCTGCATTATGAACGACAGCATCAATTTGTTTCCAAGATTTAGAAAGAAAATCTTGAACTTTTTCCAATTCAGACTCATTAGACAAATCAACCGAAAGACAAGTTATATTTTCATTCCCTAATAAAGCCTGAGGAATTTTTCTGGAAATAGCCAGAACTTGATGTCCAGCCTTGGCAAATTGCAATGCCAACTCATATCCTATACCTCTGCTCGTTCCTGTAATAATAATATTTTTCATGTAGCAAAAATAAACAAAAACACTAAAAAAACATCATTTTAGCTGTAGGTATTGTTTTGAATATAAAATTAAGGTTTTCTATAATTTTGCTTAATTTTGCCGAAACAAAATACGATTTGAATTCGCATAAAATGATAGAAAATATACAATTTGAAGTAGCAAAATTGAGTGATATTGATGGAGTATTAGCATTACAAGAATTATATCTTGTCTCTAATTTATCCGAAGAGGAAAAAGAGTTTGGTTTTGTTACCACACCATTTACAATTCCCCAATTAACTGAAGTCATAGAGCAACAAGGCTTGTTTCTTGCTAAAGACAACAACAAAACTATTGCTTACATCTTTTCTGGAAGCTGGGATTTTTTCAATCAATGGCCTATATTCAATTACATGATTACGTTATTACCTGATCTTAAATTTTTAGATTTTGATGTCACTACAACCAATAGCTTTCAATACGGACCTATTTGTATCGATAAAAAATACAGAGGAAAAGGATTGATAACTCCCCTTTTTGAATTCATGAGAAAACACATTGTCAAAAGATATCCATTAGCATTGACCTTTATCAATAAAACTAATATTCCATCGACAAAAGCGCATACCGAAAAACTGAACTGGACTATTATTGGTGATTTTCAATTCAACAATAATAACTATTTTATTTTAGCTTATGATATGAACCAGCCTGCTTCTATTCGTTAATTCATGTGAATTTCATGTGTTGGTGTATTGGCCATTTGTGTAACGGCAGGTAATAATTCCTGAATAAACGAAGTCATGTGAGGTAAATCCATGACTTTGAATTCATCCGAAACATGATGGTAAAATTCGAAATTTTCAAAATCGAAAGTACTCACAGACTGGCAAGGAACCTTGAAAACATTGTAAAAAGAATAATTATCTGATCTGTAAAACAATTGATATTCGGCTTCTTTTGGTAAAAAACCAATCGTGTTTTTTCCTGTATACTCATTGATTTTATCTGCCATATTCGATTTGTCAAAACCTGTAATATACGCTAGATAATCTCTTTTCATTGGCACTCCAATCATCTCAATATTGAATTGCGCGTACAAATTAAAGTTTTGCGCTTTCAGCTTTTTAGCCAAATGTTTAGACCCTAACAATCCTTTTTCTTCACCGGCAAAGAAGACAAAAAGAATACTTCTCCTATTGTTTTTAACACTACTGAAATATTTCGCCATTTCAGCAACTGCAGTTGTTCCCGAAGCATCGTCATTGGCTCCATTATTTATAAAATCTCCATTTACCCTTTTTTTATCGATTCCAATATGGTCATAATGTCCGCTAATAATAACGAATTCATTTTTTAGCACTGGATCGTTTCCTTCAACAAAACCTACGATATTAAAAGCTGGTTCTTTGAAATTAGACAATGTATCGCGATAACTGGAAAAATAAGGTTTAACGTTATTCTCTTTGAAAAATTTTTCCAAATAATCTGCCGCTTTTACCATTCCTCTTGTCCCGGTTTCTCTGCCTTCCAATTCGTCCGAAGTCAAGTACTTCAATGTTTCTGCAACATCACTTTCTTTTATTTTATATTCCGTTTCTGCTAATTTTAATCGGGTATCGTTTGTAGCTTGCGCCGTGATAGGAGAATTTCGTACACATCCGAATAGAACGAACGTAAGAAGTAAAAATGTGTTTTTCATAGTTAATAATTCTTTGGTTAAAAGGAGCAATCTTATTTTAATTGATAGGATCAAAATCTTATTTCTTATAATACTTTTTGTATACTTTATACATTTGAATCAGAGCTAAAACTACAAAAAATAACGGAATAATTACAGGTACTATATATCTTGAAAAACTGGCCGTATTTTGGGGAAATAAATTTAGAATAATTACTAAAGCCAGCATTCCGAAAAACGTCCCTACTAAAGTCCCAAAAACGTAATAATATTTAAGTCTTTTCTCGATAGCAATATAATTTCCATTAATCAAATAGAGATTCCATCCCGTCCAGAATGGCACTTGAAGAAAATTGATGCTATTCAAAAACACCCCAATTAGAAAAGGCGAATATTTTATAAATTTCTCTAAATCGTTATGATTTTCTAGTGTTTGATTCGAATGAGCATAAAAAGAATAGCCCAGAAACAGCAAAAAGAAGACCGCAAAAAAATCGATGATTTTCATCAATTTTTTATTGTTGACTAATTGATTTGCAAAAATCAACGTGAAGTAAATTACAAAAACCTCAACCGAAATAACGCCCAATAAATAAAAAATAAAACTCTTAATTCCTAATTCAGAATAAATTTCGAACCCAATAAAATTTAAATACCCCAGTGGAACTGAGCCGATAAAACTCACCAAGAAACCAACGAGAATATTTTTTATAACTTTCATTTTATTAGAAATTTACTATTCTATTGCTTTGCTCTAAATGCAAACGATATTCTTTCATCCCTTCCATGTGTGGCAAATACGGATTTCCGGATTTATGATTTTCAACACTTATTTCATACATATACGTAATATGGCGGGCAAGTTCTTTCCACGCAAATAGCAACGAATGTTTCGGATCATAAATATGTGTGGGTTCACTTGCCGCTCCATTCAACTCAACAATAGAGCAATTTTTTCCTTGTTCCAAATCTTCCAAAGTAGTATACATAACATCCAATCTTCCGAAATAAAAACCTGGAATTTGCAAACACATTTCATTAATGGTTTCGCTTAATTTTGGGGTAATCCAATGGCTTCCGTCAATAAATTTCGCACCGCGTGCATGATTTCCATAAGGCACTAAATTTAGTTTTTCTCCTTTTGGCAAAACCTCCAATAATTTCTTACCGTATTCTTGTTGCAATACTTTAAGTTGCAATTCGTAACGCGGATTTTTTTTGATTAATTGTTCAACAGTTGCAATTCCATCTCCAGTGATTATTAGAAATTCCTTCGAAACTATTCCTGTTATTTTACCCATTTTTTCGTGTGGATAACGTACATAAAAAATACCGACTTCATTTTCAAAAGGAATTAAATCTTGCACTACATAATCAAAATTTGCCTTTTCAGCGTATCTTTTTAAGTCAGCAACAGTATCTATTTTTTTGACTCCGGAACCACGCAAACCAATATCAGGTTTTGCAATCAATGGATATTTTATTCCTGAAAATTGGATTATTTTTAGAATTTCTTCCAGTGAAATTCCTTCGATTATGAGTTCCGTTTTTGGATAATACTGCTGTGGAATTAAATCATAGATGGCTTTTTTGGACTCCATCATAAATCCGCCATTTTTTATCGTTGGATTAGCTGCGTTAAAGAAAAAAATCGATTTTGCTTTAAGCGAATAAAATGCCCAAAGAAAATAAATTGGAATATAAACAATCTGAAAAGGCCAATATTCCCAATGCGTAATCTTATGAAAAAGTAATTTCAATTGAGAAAATTTTAAATAGTGATAAATGAGGTCTTGTACTCTTTTTGTGCAATCAAATCGCAATGCAATATAGCGACTTTATTTTTTTCGATTACAGATTGGGTAATACTCAAGGTTTTCATTTCGTCATTTCGATTGATAACCAATCCGTTTTCCTGATTTTTCTCTTCGGTATAGCGATGAAAATGAAGCATCTCTGTTTCTGATATTTCTGGATTTGCATCCAAAAAAGTATAAAACCAATCGGTACGCTTCTCCCGAATTGCTGCTGGATATAACGTTGACGACGACCAAATGTGATTTTTATGACTATCTAAACGAGTTATTTCTTTCTGATTTCCATTCCATCGCAATTGAAACAGCTCCTTATTTTGAAATAAAACCAATGTAAAAGGTTCTATATTTTCCAAATCAATTTCATCCCAAAAATCCTTCGGTGATAGGCTACTAATAATATCTAGTACAATTAAACCGCGACTTTTTCTGTAAGGAAACACTACTTTGTGTTTTTCGTCAGCGCCATTTAATAAAACCAAAACAGTTCCATTTGCATCGACAACAAACCAAGTTCCACCAGCTTTTGGGTCTTTTGGAAAAATGACATTCTTACCGTTTATGGTATAATCTCTGGGCGGTATTGCCGATGGTCTAATTATTTTTTCATCTCGATTTGAGGTAATGATAATTGTATCATTGACATGGACAAAACTTACTGTGCACATTGATTCCTGTATTCAATTGTAGAACGGGCGACTCCAAAATTCTCATCGACCGTGATATTTTCACATTTTAAAATAGCCACTTTTATCAGCGCTTGATGATGGATACAATGCTCTAAATTATAAAGCAATTCTCTATAATAATTACTTTGAATTCGAATTTCTTCACCGTCAATCATTTGTTGCAAATCGATATTTCTATTCTCTTTTTCAAGATTATTTTTAATTTCTAGAATATGATGAATCGCATAATTCATATCTGTTTGAATTAATACATTACGTTCTCTTTTATCATAATTCACAATCCCTAAATCATATTGATTTTCGAGGCATTGAAACATTTCGATAATATGCCTAGTGTGTTCACCTATACTGGCATTACTCAATTCAACACATGGATTTGAGTAATCCTTTTTCGATAATTGATTGAGCAAATCAATCAATTCATTTAGACTATTTGTAATAGAAGGTATCAGCATATTATAGTTTCAATTTTAACAAATTCGGTAGTTTATCTCTATTTAAAAAAATTAAAGTAAGACAACTAAATAAGGTTATGTTTGCCAACGCAAATAACGTCCCTCCATCACCCTCGACTTCAATTCCCAGAACAAACAGGTGTGAAAGAATGGCTCCTACCATTATTCCGGAACCCAATAATGCCCCAAGCAACGTAGTTCTTGGTATTAAAATTAGAATCACAGTAATCAATTCTAAAATCCCTGTACCAATTCTGCCATAAGGTTCCACTCCCAAAGCAGTAAAAATATAAATACTTTCCTCGGCACCTGTAAATTTAAAATATAAGGTTTGTGATAAAATTACCGCAACTGCAATACGTAAAATCCAAGATAAAATAGTTGTTTTCATGATTACTGTTTTATTTGATTGTTTTTTTCCAATTACTCTCTGCTTTTGACTTTAAATTAACTTGGTCTTTATTCCAACTTTTCAGTGTATTATTGAAATAAGCGTTATAAAACAAATATAATTTTTCGTCAACAATCTTAAAAGTTTGTGGGTTAATCTCCACTTTTTCGCCGGAATCCCCCATTGCATAAGCGCACCAACCTCCAAATTGCGGTTCATATCGCGAAGGATTTTTCAAGAAATACTCTCTATTTACAGGCATTGAAAAATTATATGTTACGCCTTCGTAAGTTGCTGTTAGTTCTTTTTTTCCCTTTACGGCTTTCCCTTGTTTAAAATATGCTACAGGATCGTACCCTTGTAAGGCAACTTTATGTTCTAAATTGAAATGAGTTAATCTACTATTTTCGGTTTGTGCAACTGTTGTCAACGAAATAAAAATAACGAATAGATATAGAATCTGTTTTTTACTTACAAGTTTAAAACTATTTTTTTTGTGTTCGTGAATTTTGGATTTCATTGTATTTTAATTTAAATGTGACTTCGTTTATTTCTTAAACAAAGATATTTAGAATCAAAAAAGCCAATTGTCAGCTAGTTTACAATACGTACGAAATAATTGAAACTACAGTTTTGAAATATCCGAAATAACGATTTCTTTTCGGTTATAAATCAGCGTTCCGTTAGTTTCCATTTCATTGAGCAATTGAGTCGCAGTCTGTCTTGAAGTACAAATAATCTGCGCAATGTCATTTTGTGTCAGATAATTTTCAATTACTACTTTATTATCCACTCTTTTACCTTCTTTTTCAGCCCAATCTTTTAGAAACTGAAACAATCTGGTTTTTGCATCTTTAGAAATCAAATTAGAATAACTGTTCTTGATGCGTTTCATTTTCAAACCCACAAATTTGGTATAAGAAAGTGCCAAACTTGGATTTCGTAACAATAGATCTTCAAAGTCGGCCATTAGAAAGCTACAAATAGCCACATCATCAGAAAGCACTTTTGCATATTCATTCGTTTGATCATCGGTTTCTAAAGTCAGCTCCCCGAATAAATCCCCTTTTTGAATAATATCTTTTATTGTCTCATTTCCTTCTTCATCAACTGCTACGATTTTAATATTCCCTTTTTTCAGCAGAAAAATCCTTGGCACATCTGAAGAAGAAAAATAAATAATTTCGCCTTTTTTCGCTTTTTTAAAACCGGTAATAATGCACAATTGTTTGATTTGTCCAAAACTCAATGTTCGAAACAGTTTGTGATCGCGCAAATACCAATATTTTAAATCTTCATACATGAAAGTAATTCTTTCAGTAAATGTATTAAAAAAATGACTTAAAAAACAAAACCCTTTCAAATCAAAACTTGAAAGGGCTTGAAAATTTAATACAATTTTATTTATGAAATCAGTGTTCTTGAAATCACAATACGCTGAATTTCAGAAGTTCCCTCATATATTTGAGTAATTTTGGCATCACGCATCATACGTTCCACATGATACTCGGCAACATAGCCATTTCCACCATGAATTTGAACGGCTTCAATAGTCGTATCCATAGCCGTTTGTGAAGCAAATAACTTAGCCATTGCTCCAGATTGTGAAATATCCATTCCTAAATCTTTTTCAGAAGCCGCTTTGAAACACAACATTCTGGCAGCCATAATTTGAGTTGCCATATCGGCTAATTTAAAAGCAATTGCCTGATGTTTGAAAATTTCTTTTCCAAAAGCTTTACGTTCCTGTGAATATTTTAAGGCCAACTCATAAGCTCCAGTCGCAATTCCTAAAGCTTGTGAAGCAATTCCTATCCTTCCGCCGTTTAGTACGCTCATCGCAAAATTAAACCCAAATCCATCTGCTCCGATTCGGTTTTCTTTTGGCACTTTAACATCATTAAACATCAAAGAATGCGTATCTGAACCACGAATTCCCATTTTTTTCTCTTTTGGACCAATATCAAAACCTGCCCAGCCTTTTTCAACTATAAATGCATTAATTCCTTTATGTCCTTTTTCAACATCCGTTTGAGCAATCACAATATAGGTTGATGCTGAAGATCCATTAGTAATCCAGTTTTTAGTTCCATTCATTAAGTAATAATCTCCCTTATCGATTGCAGTAGTTTTTTGCGAAGTCGCATCAGAACCCGCTTCAGGCTCAGATAAACAGAAAGCACCAATTACGTCTCCTTTGGCAAGAGGAACTAAGTATTTCATTTTTTGTTCTTCATTGCAATACTTTTCTAAACCTGCACAAACTAAAGAGTTATTTACAGACATCACAACTGCTGTAGATGCATCTACTTTAGCAATTTCAGTAATCGCCAAAACATAAGAAACGCTGTCCAATCCGGAACCGCCATATTTGGGGTCAACCATCATTCCTAAAAAACCAAGCTCAGCCATTTTTTTCACCTGCTCCGTTGGAAATTTAGAGAATTCGTCTCTTTCAATAACACCTGGCAATAATTCGTTTTGAGCAAAATCTTTAGCTGCTTGCTGAATCATTAACTGCTCTTCGGTTAGATTAAAATCCATAACTATATATTGTTTATTTTATTAAAATTTCAACTCTACAAATAAAAGTAAAATTACTCAATTACAATTCTTAAATTTACAGCTCAAGAAAGTTTTTTACGTGTTTTATTTTTTGTTTTAAAATTGATGATTACTTTGATTTACTTCTTTTAAATTACTTTTTGTTTAAAAAAAGCATCCAAAGATACTTTTTTATTATGAAATTATCAATTTAGATTTGAAAATTTATCCAATGAAAGAAGATTACTATAACGTTATCGGAGTAATGTCAGGAACTTCGCTTGACGGAGTCGATTTAGCACATATTTATTTTAGCATAAAGAATAATAAATGGACTTTTGAAATACTTGAAAACGAAACTATAGCCTATAGTTTGAGTTGGATACAAAGTCTAAAATCTGCAGTAGATTATTCTAAAGAACAACTCGAAAAATTAAATCAGGATTACACCCACCTTCTCGCTTCCCTTATTGCAGATTTTATCGAAAAACATAAAATCGAAAACCTGGACGCCGTTTGTTCGCATGGACATACTATTTTACATCAACCACAGAATGGGTTCACGCTTCAAATTGGCAATTTACCCGAAATCGCTTCTTTGATTCACCAAACGGTAGTCTGCGACTTTAGAGTACAAGATGTCCAACTTGGTGGCCAAGGCGCTCCTTTGGTTCCTATTGGCGACCGAATATTATTTCCCGAATACGATTATTGCATGAATTTAGGTGGTTTTTCCAATGTATCTTTTGAACAAAACAAGCAACGAATTGCCTTTGATATTTCACCGGTAAACACCGTTTTAAATTTTTACGCCAATCAATTGGGATTGGATTATGATGATAAAGGCACCATTTCAAGAACTGGGAAAACCGACACTAATTTGCTGAAAGAGTTAAATGCTTTGGATTTTTACCAAAAAAAACATCCTAAATCACTGGGTTTTGAATTTGTAAAAGAAACCGTTTTGCCTTTAATCGAAAGTTTCGGAATTACAGTTGAAGACAAATTACACACGTTCACCGAACATGTAGCGTTACAGATTGCCTTGGCTTTGCCAAATAAAAATGGAAGTCTTTACATAACTGGCGGTGGCGCATACAATGATTTTCTTATCGAACGCATTCAATCTTATTTACCGGAAATGAAAATCATAATTCCTTCAGCTAAAATTCTGGAATTCAAAGAAGCGCTGATTTTTGCGCTGCTTGGCGTATTAAAATTACGCGGAGAAATCAATGTTTTAAGCAGTGTTACAGGAGCCAAAATGGATCATAGCTCTGGAAATGTTTATTACTCAAAATAATATTAAAAATACATAATTCGCATTATTCTATTTTTTATATTTGTCAAAATTAAACATATCGCAATAAATGAAAGATTTATTAAAGAAATTCGAAAATAAAGAACCTGAGATAGTTTTCCATTGGAAAGATGCTGAAACAGAAGCCGAAGGTTGGACTGTGATTAATTCTCTTCGTGGTGGCGCTGCTGGCGGTGGAACTCGTATGAGAAAAGGATTGGATATGAATGAAGTTTTGTCCTTGGCAAAAACAATGGAAGTGAAATTTTCGGTTTCAGGACCTGCTATTGGCGGTGCTAAATCCGGAATTAATTTTGACCCGAATGATCCAAGAAAAAAAGGCGTTTTACAACGTTGGTACAAAGCGGTTTCTCCTTTATTGAAAAGTTATTACGGAACCGGAGGAGATTTGAATGTGGATGAAATTCATGAAGTAATCCCCATGACGGAAGAATGTGGTGTTTGGCATCCGCAGGAAGGTGTTTTTAACGGGCATTTCAAACCTACCGAAGCGGATAAAATCAACAGAATTGGCCAATTGCGTCAAGGTGTGGTTAAAGTAATTGAGAATCCAAAATTCTCACCAGACGTTTCTCGAAAATATACCATTGCAGACATGATTACCGGTTTTGGCGTTGCTGAAGCAGTTCGTAATTATTATACTATTTATGGCGGAGATGTAAAAGGCAAGAAAGCCATTGTCCAAGGTTTTGGAAATGTAGGTTCGGCTGCAGCATTTTATCTGGCCGAAATGGGCGCAAAAATTATCGGTATTATTGATAGAGATGGCGGATTAATAAATGAAGAGGGTTTTACTTTTGAAGAAATAAAAGCATTATTCCTTGCTAAAGACGGAAACAAACTGGTTGCCCAAAACATGATTCCTTTTGAAGAAATCAATAAAAAAATCTGGACAATCGGTGCTGAAATATTCACTCCTTGCGCAGCTTCCAGATTAGTGGCTCAATCTCAAATTGATAGCTTGATTGCTAATGGTCTTGAAGTAATTTCATGTGGTGCCAATGTTCCTTTTGCCGACAAAGAAATATTTTTCGGTCCGATTATGGAAGATGTAGATCATAAAGTGAGTTTAATTCCTGACTTTATTTCTAATTGCGGAATGGCTCGCGTTTTTGCTTACTTCATGGAAAAGAAAGTGCAAATGACGGATGAAGCCATCTTTCAAGACACATCGGAAACCATTAAAAAGGCAATTGAAAAAGCACACGATTTGAATCCAAGCAAAACAAATATTAGTGCAACTGCTTTTGAAATTGCATTGAAACAGCTTACTTAAAAAAAAGCATTCATCAAACATATTGAAACTGGGATTAAGTAGATTATTCAAAATCTATTTAATCCCTTTTCTTATTTTCAATTTTAAATAAAAGCAATCTTATTTATATTCCCTCAGTAGCTTTTTACTCTTGACAATTTTTAGTACTTTTCAACGTTTTTTAGTAATACACTTTTTTAAATTTAAAATACAAATGAGTTCCACCATTTCATCAGACCAAAAGAAATCTTTAGCCATATCCATTCTTTTGTATGCGACAATGTTGTTAATTTTATTTTTCATACGCTTTTGGCCACCTGCAAACTTGGCTGAACTTGCAGGCGGCGGAGGTGGCGGAGGTGTTACCGTGAATTTTGGAGACAGTGATTTAGGTTCTGGTGCGAATTATAAAAGTGAAGTGCTGGAAATAAAAAACCACACACGACAAACACCAACAAAAACAACTCCTGACGAAGCTATTTTATCGCAAGAAAACAGCACCGAAGAAAGCGTTGTCATTCCCCAAAAAGAAAAAACTAAAAAACCAATAACTGTTATAAAAGAGGAACCGAAACCAGTGGTTGTAAAACCTAAAGTTTCCAACAATACTAATGACGCGTTATCTAGCATTCTAAAAGGTTCCAATAAAGGTGGTGATGGCGATGACAAAACAGCCGGGAATAAAGGAAAATCAAACGGAAGTTTAAGTTCTAATGGGTATTATGGAACTGGAGGTTCCGGAGGAGGAACAGGTGGCGGAAATGGCACAGGAACCGGAATAGGAACTGGCAGTGGATACGGCTCCGGTAGCGGTGGAGGAAACGGAAGTGGTTCTGGCGGCGGTAGCGGCTACTCCCTGGGAAACAGAAAAGCAGTTTCGAAACCAGCACCAAAATACACCTGTAACGAAGAAGGAAAAGTTGTTGTAGAAGTTTCTGTAGATAGAAATGGAAGAACTATAAATGCAATTGCCGGCATAAAAGGAACAACTAACACAGCGCGATGTTTACTAGATCAAGCAAGAATCGCAGCGATGAACACTAAATGGGATGCCAGCAGCGACGCTCCAGAAAAACAAGTCGGCAAGATTGTTTACAATTTCAATTTGAATTAAATCCCAATTCCAATAATTTAAACATAAAAAATGCCTCGATAAGTCGAGGCATTTTTTTATAATTTACAATCATCCAAAGAAAGATCTCAATTTATGCGATTGCTTCTTAAAAAATCGCAACGACACTTACTTTGGACTGGTAGCGATCACAAACTTCAAATTATTTTTCACCCCAATTTGTAAAACATCCACTAAATCCTGAACCTGCAAATTAAATGGGATTCTCACCACAACGGTTTGATCCTTTTCGTTATTCATTTTAGACATTAAAGTCGCCTCTAGTTCCTCAAATGTTACAGGCTGTTTGTCAATGTAGAATTTCTTGTCTTCTGTAACTGACAAACTGATATATTGCTTGTTGGTTTTCTCATTAGCCTTAGCTTTTGGCAATGTCATTTTTATAACATTAGGATTCGCCAAAGTGGATATAATCAGAAAAAACAACAACAAGAAAAACATAATATCACTTAATGACGAAGTAGCCACTTCGGCATGAAATCTTCTTTTTCGTTTTATAGACATGTTACGATCTTTGAATAATATTTACGAATTCCAGTATCTGTTTTTGAATTTTTAAAGCAAAATTATCAATTTTTCCGTTTAATAAGTGGTACGCGCTATACGCAATAATACCAACTAATAACCCAGAACCACTACTGATCATTTTCTCGTATAAACCTCCAGAAATATTACCAATACTAATGTTTTCAGTAACTGAAATACTGTAAAATATTTTAATTACTCCAGAAATAGTTCCAATAAATCCTAGTGTAGGAGCAATCCCTGCAATAAGACCTAATTGACCTAAATGTTTCTCCATTTCTCCAATTTCAATGTCTGCAGCGCGATCCATATTAGATTCAATCTCGGCAATAGGTCTGCCAATAACAAGAATTCCTTCTTTAATAATGTTCCCGGAAGACGTGTTGCTTCTTTCGGCGATAGAACGAGCCAATTCCAGATTACCGGAATTTAGATTATCTCTGACATCTAACATCAATCGGTGATCCATTTTCGATGCTTTATTAATGTACAAAGTACGTTCTATAATCAAATAAAAAGTATAGAATAATAAGATTGAAATTGGGATTAAGAAGAACCCTCCTTTTAAAATAAATTCCAAAACAGAGATTTCAGTATTTGGAGCAATTTTCTCGATTACTACGTTTGACGCAGCATTAGCAATAGTGTCGGCCTGTAATTGTATAAAACTAAACATATATTATTATTGATTTTTACTCATTAATTCTAAAAATTATTTCAATTTTGCAATAAAGATACTTTTCGATGTACTATTAAACTAAAAAAATCGAAAAATATTTTAAACAACGACTATTTTATTCAAAAAATGAACTATCAGGAAACTATAAATTGGATGTTTAATCAACTCCCGATGTATCAACTTCAGGGCGCTTCGGCCTATAAAAAAGATTTAACCAACACGCATTTACTAATAGATCATCTTGACAATCCTCAAGAAAAAATAAAATGCATCCATGTTGCAGGAACCAACGGAAAAGGTTCTACTTCGCACATGCTGGCTTCCATACTACAGGAAGCGGGCTATAAAGTGGGATTGTATACTTCTCCTCATTTAAAAGATTTCAGGGAGCGCATCAAAATTAATGGAATTGAAATTTCTGAAGCATTTGTTACGGATTTTACAAATAAGCACAAAGCTTTTTTTGAAGCAAACGATATGAGCTTCTTCGAAATGACCGTCGGATTGGCTTTTGATTATTTTGCAAAAGAAAAAGTGGACATTGCCATTATAGAAGTTGGAATGGGCGGAAGATTAGACGCTACTAATATCATTACGCCGCTTGTATCCGTTATTACGAATATTGGATTGGATCATACCCAATTTCTTGGCAACACACTTGAATCTGTTGCTTTTGAAAAAGCGGGAATCATAAAACCAAACATTCCTGTAGTGATTGGAGAATATACTACTGAAACCAAGCCCGTTTTTTTGGCGAAAGCCAAAGAATGCAACTCCAAAATCTATTTTGCTTCTGAATTGATTTTAGAAACCTATCCTTCTGATTTAATTGGCAATTATCAGCTGCATAATAAAAAAACCGCGATACAAACAATTGCTATTTTAAATGCCCAAAAAGAATTTAAAGTCTTCCAGGATGATATCAAATCTGGTTTAATTCTGGTTGTAAAAAACACAGGACTTCAAGGAAGATGGCAACAACTAGGTGAATCCCCTAAAGTTATTTGTGACACCGCCCACAATAAGAACGGATTAGAAATTGTCATGAACCAAATTAAAAAAGAAACGTTCGAAAAACTACATATTGTACTTGGGATGGTAAATGACAAAGATTTAGATGAAGTTTTACCTTTATTCCCAAAGAATGCCATTTATTATTTCTGCAAACCAAACATTCCCCGTGGTTTAGAAGCTGCTATTTTACAAGAAAAAGCAAAAACACATCATCTTAACGGAAGCACATACACCTCTGTAACAGACGCTTATGAATCATCTAAGAATAATGCCACAAAAAATGATTTTATCTTTATTGGCGGCAGTACGTTTGTAGTAGCTGAATTGCCTTTAAATAAAGGGATTTAGCTTTCGATAATAATTATCTTCAAAAATAAATTGTTTATTTCCGCAACTAATTGACTCATAATTAGTTAAATTTATGTGACTATTTTTATTCATTAATCACTTAATTCTTAAACTATTATGAAAAAGAAAGACAATTTAGCATTGAGATTGTTAATTTTAACATTCATGTTAAGCATCGGAATGTTTGCTCAAGAGGACCCAAAACCTGTATTTATTACAGTGACTACATTACACAGAAATTTAGATACGGATAGGAAAGACTGGAAACAAACCGAACAAGAATACTTTGACAAAGTCACCAGTAAGAACGATTTAATAATTGGCTCCGAAATTCTTAATCATTATTTTACAGAAAATAGTTCTGAGGTTTTACTGGTATCTGTTTTTAAAACTTGGGAAGACATCGAAAAATCTAATGATGTTTCTAATGAATTAATTAAAAAAGGTTGGCCAGATGAAAAAATCAGAAAGGCCTTTTTTGATAAATACAATACGTATTATGGCCCTATGCATTCTGATGAAATCTATTCTTCCATTGCAGGATCCAAAGAATTCAAACCTACTTCAAAAGAACCTATGGTTGTCTATATCCGAAAATCTCAAATGTCGCTGAATGGTCAAGGAAAAGGCATGAAGGAATTTAATGAAAAAATAACCATGAATAACCCTTACATCAAAGGATATTACCCAAATCGTCATGCTTGGGGATCTGACAGCAGGGATTTTCTCGAAGCTTATTATTATGATTCCTTATCCGATTTAGAAAAATCCAGTGATAAACAAACAGAGTTAATAAAAACAACGTGGCCAAAAGAAGATGATCGAAAAGTATTTTTTGATGGATTGAACAAAGCTTTTACAGGTATTCACGGTGATTTCATTTACCATAACGAACCTTCATTATCCAAATAGATTATAAATTTTCAAATAAACTCCGTCTTGCAATCTATAAACGGAGTTTATTTGAAAATTCCATCAAACCTAATAAACTAAATACCAATTAAATATAAATTCACTCGAAAAAATATTAAAATTTGTGCGAAAATATTTTGGATAAGCAAAAAACAAGCTTATATTTGCACTCGCAATAAGGGAATGAAAAATCACTAAATTGTACTAGGGCGATTAGCTCAGCTGGTTCAGAGCACCTCGTTTACACCGAGGGGGTCGGGGGTTCGAACCCCTCATCGCCCACAAAAACTCCATTAGAAATAATGGAGTTTTTTTATGTTTATATTTTTCTCAATTTTCAGGATTTTGGGAGAGCCAAATTTTTGCCAGGTTCGCCACCTTCTACGTTGCGCTCTGGCCATATGATATCTAATCTTGAACGATTTATATACCACTTACCGTCTAAAAATTTATATTCATCCGAATATAAACCTAATAACAATAATGGACTTTCTCCATTATTCCTT
Source organism: Flavobacterium cryoconiti (assembly GCF_048158645.1). Classification (NCBI taxonomy): domain Bacteria; kingdom Pseudomonadati; phylum Bacteroidota; class Flavobacteriia; order Flavobacteriales; family Flavobacteriaceae; genus Flavobacterium; species Flavobacterium cryoconiti. The sequence continues at coordinate 226,025 of NZ_JBLNKW010000006.1, forward strand.
TCACTAACCAAATCAATCAGATAGCAACGCCCTTCAGCCGTATCAGGACTTGTCAGTTCAACCCATTGATTGGTTATGGCATGAAGGAAAGGATAGCTGCCATGATTCTGCTCATCATAGTCCGCAAATGCTTTTTCTAACCCTGCCTTGATCTCAGCACGGCCTCGCCATGGATTTCGATCTGTCTGGCAAATAGCATCTTCAGAAAATAGTGAAATTACCTTTTCTATATTATTACTATCCAAGTAATGTGCATACCTAATTCTCAAATTCTTGATTTCTTCTATTGCAATAAATTTCTCTATTGTGCTTATATTCATAATTTCCTTATATTAGTTGTTGTTATAATTTTCCTTCCACTAAATTGTTCATATTAAAAGCTTCATAAAGAACTATTTTGTATTTTTAACAAAATTAAACCATACATGCCAAGAATACAATTACGGCATAATTATTAACATACGGCATTTTTTTGCCCTATTAAAAATAATCATATTATGTACGATCGCAAAATCATAAAGGAATATAAATGCGGCATGGAAGTTACGATGGAAATTATTGGTGGTAAATGGAAGCCCTGCCTTATTAACTATATCCATTCAGGATTAAAACGTCCCAATGAGCTACAAAAGGCAATACCTAATGCATCAAGACGCGCATTAAACATCCAGCTGAACGAATTGGAACAATATGGTATAATTTCAAAAAAGATATTTCCGGTATTACCCCCTAAAGTCGAATATTCACTTACTGAAGAAGGTAAGAGCTTGTTGCCAATTACTTTAGAAATGGATAGATGGGGAATGGCTTATAAAGATAAATTCCTTGCAATTATATGTAATATTGAAGATAAAAATGAAGTTGAGCTTAATTGAAAATATTCCAGAATAGCTCGCCTGCTTAACATTTAACAATATAAAAATGCGTAATAAATGTTAGTGAGGTTATACATAAGCACTTAAATCTCCTATTTCAAATTCTCAAAAAATGTCAAAATTGGGATTAAGTGTTCGATTACAGTCCCTAACACTCCACAAAAAACTCCATTAGAAATAATGGAGTTTTTTTATGCTTATATTTTTCTCAATTTTCAGGATTGCTCCTTGTTATTTCCTAAGCCACAATACATCATAAGCGCTAATAAAGTTTTTTTCATGAATCTCAATATCAGTTCCCGTTAGCAAATTATGCATTTTATCTCCACTAAAATCAGCAAACAAACTTCTTTCAAAAATAGTATCAAATTCAGAAAAATTCACAATAACACATATCTCCTCCCCTTTGTTATCCGTTTTTTTATATACTAACAAATGCGTATTTTCATAATCAATAAATTCTAAATCATTATTATCTGCAAAAGCTGGAGTCTGTTTCCGAATTTCAATTAATTGCTTTAACTGTTTGTAAACCTGAGCTTGTGCCGATGCAGAATCTTCTATGTTTTCGACCAAACTCCAATTCATTTTAGAACGGTGCAACCAGCGGTTATCATACTTCTTACTTTCATCATTTAAGTAACCGTAATTATTTGACATAGCAACCTCATCCCCGCTATAAATCATTGGCAAACCACCTAAAGACAAAACAACAGCATGTTGTAAATTGATTCGTTTTATAGCTAGTTGAATTTGTTCTTGATTATTTTCTTTTAATGCTTTTTCAAAACCACATAATGCCGCCATAGAGCCTGAAATACGAGCATTACCAGTTTCATGCTCAATCATAAAACGCTCTCCCAATGCAAAACTGCCATTAAAACCATCACAATAATGTTTTAAAATATACAAGCGATGTTGCAAACTGTCTAATCCAAGTTCAGCAACTAATTTGTCATCAAATCCCAGTCCTATATCATCGTGACATCTGGCATAATTTATCCAGGTTGTATTTCTTGGTTTTTTAGGAACCGCTTTGATTGATTTTTTAAGTAAATTAGTATTTCGTGTAGCCAAAGCTTCCCAACTCAACGCCATAAAATTAGCATTATACGCAATGTCACACTCATCACCTTGAGCTACTCCTTCACCAAAATACTTTATAATTTCCTCAGGAGCCACAATCGCTTCAGCAATATAGGCAACACCCGGAGCTACAATCTGACCACATAATTTAAAGAGCTGCAACAAAGAATGAACTTCCGGCAGATTTTGATTAAACTTTCCTATTACCTTCCACATGAAAGCTACAGCATCTAAACGAAAAATATCTATTCCTTTATTAGACCAGAACAACATGGTGTCTATCATTTCCACCAGAACCATTGGATTCTTATAATTCAAATCCCATTGATACCCATAAAATAAAGTCATTACCCATTGATCACTCTCTGGCAAATAGGTGAAATTCCCAGGAGAAGTATCTGGAAAAATTTCAATCATTGTTTGTTCATAAGCATTCGGTAAATTTCTGTCTGGAAAAAAATAGAAAAAATCTTTGTACTTCGGATGCCCTTTACGAGCCTCAACAGCCCATTGATGTTGATCTGCACAATGATTGAGCACAAAATCCATAATTAAATTCATGTCGTTTTTTTGAAACTCATGTACCAAAGCTTCAAAATCCTTCATTGTTCCAAATTTAGGATTCACTTCACGATAATTACGCACAGCATAACCTCCATCATTTTCAAATTCCGGCACATCCAAAAATGGCATTAGATGCACTGTGTTAATTCCCAAATCTCTGAAGTAAGGTATTTTCTCTTTCAACCCATTAAAATCAGTATTAAAAAGATCAACATACAACATCATCCCAACAATTTTCTCACTGGAATACCAATTAGGATTAGAAACACGTGTCATATCGCGTTTCTTTTGCAAAGCAGAACGTTCTTCAAAATTCTTGACCAAAGATTTCAATAATAAATCAAACGCCTCGTCTTTATAAGGACTATTGGCATATAATTTTTGATATAAATCACTAATAATTGGAAAATTTGCTCCCAATCTTAAATGAAAATTCTTGTCTTTAATTTTTATATCTTCCAAGAAAATATTCAATTTCGATAACTTTTCAGCCTGTTGCATATTTATATAAATTTTTACCTATTTATCATTATTTATCTTAAAATAATATAGAGTCCTATTTCCAAAGATAAAATGATTTTAAATATAATAAAAAAATGTATCCCGAAAAAAAATTACATTAAGAACCTAATTTATTACAAAAATAACAAAGGCATTATTCATTATTATTTTCAAGCATAAAGGCTACCCTTTCGGATAGCCTTTATCTTTTATTATTCTTTTAAAAACAGGCTTTATAAAAAACACCTTTTTCATTTTTATTGCACCTTATACAATCTTATGTAATCAATCATAGCACGATTAACATCCACATTCATATTGTTGTTCCAAGCTTCCAAAACCAATTCCAATTCGTTTTTCCCTTTTACCAAATTGATTTTATGTGAATTTGACATGCCCCAATCCGACCATTCATTGGTTCCTCTTTGGGGAAAAACCATTACACCAACATAGTCTTTATTGAGATATAAAGAACGAATGGCACATTTGTTATCGGTGTTCCAAGGACCGCTTCCGTTAGAATATTTTATATCCATGAAGTATTCTCCACTTTCTGCAACTACAACTGGAAGACTGATTCTGGTGTTAGTATCCGTTGAAACGGCAACAAAACCTTTCCCGGAATAATTCACATAATTCAAATCGGATTTGGCAACAAAATCTTCTACCTCAATAACAAGCAGTTGCGATTTACTGTATACCAAAGGTTCGCTCAGGAAAGACTCCTGCCCTACTGCATCAACCGCACTAACCGCATATTCCGCATAATTATTATCTGAGATTTGATATGTAGCAGCAGTAGTTTTTCCTAGCAGTTTTCCGTTTTTATAAATGTTGTATGCTTTTGCCTTTATATCATTTTGCCACGTTATTTTATCTCCGCTGAGAGTTGCAATAGGATTCGCCAAAGTGAATTTATTTTCTACCAAATTAATAGCATCGCCTGAAAAATCATTATTGCTCATTTTGATGTTCACGGTATGTTTCCCAATAAAAGCCATCGGAATAATGGCTTTCTCGACTTCTTTTCCATCAATGGTAACAGAGGCAATCGTATTTCCACATCCTTCAACCGTGATATCCAGATTGGCATTTCGGTATTTAAAGTTTTTCAAACTTCTGGTTCCTCCATAATTTTTTGGAATTACCGGAGCGAAAACCAATCGATCTTCTTCAAAATGCATTCCCATAAAAACACGATACACCATAGAAAGATTCCCGGCCATACTCCACAACATGCGGTGCGAATTGATTTCGGTTCCTTTAAAATCACCATTGTCCGCGACCATATTTTCATAGTTGGTCAAGAATAAACCGGTTGCTCTATATACCGAAGCCAAACCGTGATTTAGAGCTTTTTCATTTCCAACTTTGGCTGCAGCCAAATTCCAATAGGATTGAACAAAAGGCCAAATAGCATCATTATGATACGGAGGAATCCCGGGGATTTGTGGATAAATACAAGTTACCCCATATTCCGTTATAGGACTTTGGGACAAAATCATTTTACTTTGTTTTGCATCGGCAACATCAAATAAAACAGCTAAGGCTTCCCCCAAAGCTTCAAAACGTTTGGATGGCGTCAAGAAATTTCTTCCGTAAAGATATTGGGCGTAATACCCTTTGTCTTCCATCCATAATTCTTCGTTTATTCCTTTCTTTATCTGCGAAGCAATCGCATCATACTCTTGGTGAGGCTCTCCTAAAATGGCTGCCATCTTGGATAAAATTTGATGCGTTTGATAATGCGCCACATTAGTACCTAAATTTTGTGACACATAAATATCCATGTTCGACATCCATTTCGGATAGGTTTGCTCTCTCCAGTCCAGAAAAGAAGACTCTCCGGAATACATGCTGGTTTGGGTGGAACGAATCGTTTTATAATCATCCGCCGCTGAATTTTTAATGATTCCATAGGCCTTTTTCAACCATTCCTTATCCCCTGTTGTTTTATAAACTTCCCATGCAGCTGATGCCCAAATGGTTCGGTCAGAAGAAACTGGCCATGCACCTCCAGAACCGGTATCCTGAATAATTCGGTCTCTTTTCACTTTTTTCAACAAACTTATTTTTGCCACTTCCGGTTCTAGATAAGCAAATGCCAAAATAATACTGTAACTGATATCTCTTGTCCAAACACCCGCCCATTTTGCTCCGGTTCTAAAAGTACTGTCGGGCTCAATAGCCAATTTAGCTTCTTCCAACGAAAGATTATACAAGGCATCCACAATAGGTTGTTGTGAAGTATAAGTCGCTTTAGCCGAAATATTTTGGGCCAATTTCCATGTTTTGTCCTTGACTGGAATTAATGGATTTAGTTTTAACGTAATTTCAAAAATACCGTCACTATCGGCATCGGTCATTTTAAGTCCACGTTCTTCCAAGTTTACAAAATCCCAGGTAAGTGGCAAAGCCCCTCCGGCAATATAAACACCTTTGAAATCGGCTTGGGCAATTTTGGATCCATCCTGACATTGATAAAATCCTTTCTCTTTGAATTGTTGAAAAACGGCTCTCATGTCTAATTTAAAAGTAAAATCAGTATCTGCTGGTAAAATCCCTTTTGGGGAATCAATTTTATCTGATTGTGGCTGTCCGAAAACATATACAGGAGATTTTTTTTGATTGGTAACCAAAATTTGACGGTTTACTCCTTGAGCTAAGTCATTGTCTTTTTCATTGATACTGAACTTGAATGAAATCAGATTTGAGTAGGTCTCATTTTCGGTACTTTTATAATTTGATTTAATCGATGTTGGTGAGAGTACTTCGGCAACATTTTTACCTTGAACCACTTTATTATTGTATAAAGTGAAATTTTGGGATTTATATAATAGAGGCGAATCACTTTTACACGAAGCAACTATAGCAGCAACGACTATTCCCAAAATCGCTAAAAAATTAATTTTTATTTTCATGAGTAGTTATTATTGGTATTTCTATTTTAAACGTCTTTTAATAGGATTAAATTTAATTGAGACACTAATTAACAAAGATAAATTTAAAAACAAATCATCCGTTAATTTATAACCCAGATGCAGCAATAGAAATCTATTACTGAATCTGGGTTGATAAAAAAAACTGCCTATCTTTTTCTTTTCTATTGTTGAAGTGATAATTTTCAAATGTATCCACTAATCCTCATCTACAAATTTATTTAAACAAATTACAAACCAATTAAAATTTAAATAATGGGACGTTTTTACAAAAGGGAATACAATTCAACTAATCGAAGAAGACAAGCAGTATAAGAACAAACTATTAATCTTATTTGTACTCAACTACTATCATTCCCCAATATTGCAGCGATGGGATCTTGAATACCAGATAACTACCAACTTGACTAAAACTAAGTTCTTTTGAAGCACCTCCATCCAAATCTGGTGAAGCATACCAAACTTTAGAAATTGTTTGATTATTTTGCAGATTCAAGGTTAAATTCTTCTTTATATCTGGTACCACTTGCTCTCCATTGGTATCTCTCCAGTTTAAACTGTTTGCATTAGAAAAGTTAATCAGATGAACAATTTGTTTGTTACCCACTTTTTTTCCTACTACAGAAACACTTGAGGAAACAGGAGGCCAACTATTCAGACTTACTTTTCCATCTCCTGAAATTAAAACCGGATTATTGAAGACGCCTCCATCACGTAATAAATTTTGATAAGCAACCAGGAAATCATAGTATTCCGGAAGATTTTTTTTCAACTCTCCATCCATTTGTAAATTATTATTAGGAAAATATTCTTTTCCCAACATATGCTCTCCTAATTCCAAATGAGAACCACCAAAAGCAAAGATTACGGCATCTGTCAATAACACACTAGGAGTGTTAAAAAAACCAGCACTATTGGCTTTGTTATAATTCATATAAGCAGCCAAAACAGTATTCAATTTATTGTCGGAATAGGTATTATTTGCTTGAATAATTGTGGCTAAATCTTTAAATCCATCATTTGGTCCCCAAACTTCTGAATATAGAAAATCAACTGGAGCAGTCGCAATACTTCCTTGTTGTCCAAATTGATTTACCGCATTGAAAACTAATTTTTTTGATGGATGAGCCGCTTTCATTGATTTAATAAATGGATTAAAAGCAGCAGCCAGATTAATTACCCCTCCATCATAATTATAAACCGTTCCCCAATCACCCAGCTGGTCAATATGATACCCATCAAAATCATATACAGCATAAAGATCTGAATTTTTTGCTGCTATATACTGTTGCCAATTTGTATTCGACGGATCTAATAAATAAATAGGGCTTTTTAGAAAACTACCGGCATCCATAACCGCTTTCTGGGTATGTGATGCATCTTTAAACATATACCACTGATTTAGCACTCCATCTGCCGCAGCATCATTTAATGCACCGTAACACAAATTATACGACATCGCTCTAATACCAGACTGATGTGCTTTGTTTATATAACCTTGCACTGTTGATTTGTAGGTTGGTCTTTTTGCAATATCAAGCCAGTTATCTGATGGATTGGTCACTGTACCCGCCAAAGGTTTATGATGTTTCTCTGACCAATCATAAAACTGCAATCCATTAATATGATAATCTTTAAGAACATCAATATTTGTAGTCATTTGGCTATCGCTCATATTATCAAAATGGGAAAGAAAACCATAACGTGGAAATTTAGCCCAATCAGAAGATACATCAACACCAACCGTTCCTACAATAACCTCAACACCATTAACTGTTTTATACAATTCAACCAGATAGCCTTTATAATCATCAGAAGGTGGAGTCCAGATCCAATTCGTACTAGTCAAAGGCTGTTCTGACAATACTGTGTTTAAGTATTTATATCTGACAATACTATTTTCAGACACCTTATCCACACTAAATGTAACTTGGTCTCCGGGAGCATATTTTGCCTTATCGGTTTTAATTACCACTTGTGCTGCTGTAGTAGTTTGTTCGGGCGTATAATTAAAACTCTTATCATTATTATCGCAGTTGATAAAGAGTAAAGCCAACAATAGTGACTTTAATATACTTGCATTTTTTCGTTTCATCGTTTGACATTTAGTTTTAAAAATAGCCCGGTTATTACTTTAATAACCCGGGCTAAAATTGTTTTATTGATGCGTAATAGCCATCGATTGCGTATCAAGATTGATAGAAATTTGGTATAAACCGGCATCCCCTGTTTGTAATTTCCATTTATTATCCGGGCCATTACAGCCATGGGTAATAATATAGTTTCCGTTCGATAAAGATTGATTTGCTGTTGCAGCATTGATCCAATCACCATCACACCAATCGCCATAGAATTTTGAAATTTTAAACTCTCCCGTAGCGTTACTGTCTCCCAAAGGTCCGTTATAAACAAAATTACCGTTACTGAAACTCATTGCTGAGGGACTTCCAATATTCCATCCATTTGGACCACCGTCACCTATGATGTATAAATTGACTTTTTGGATTTTAATGGCATTCGTTTGCGTATTCAATGTTATTTTATATCTACCTACCTCTGCTGCCGTTATTTTCCATTTATTATCCACGTCACAACCGGAATTTTGGGCAACAGCTGTTGATGATAAAGCCTGTCCATTCGTTAACGGTCTGAACCATTCTCCACACCAGTTTCCTAAAGAACCCGCAAGAATTTTAAATTCCCCTTCCACGAAGTTGGCTTCATACGTAAATACAGATGGATTATCCTGACTTTGGGTAAATGCCTGAGGCGAATCGACAGTCCAACCACTTGGAGACGCATCACCAACCATCCAAATTTGTGTAAATGAAGGTCCGGTTATGGCCTCAATGGTAATAGTCAGATTCAACAAATCAGCCGTTATTTTATACTGTCCTCCTTGGGTTATTTGCCATTGTAAATCTCGTCCGCTACCTCCAATATTGTGTACCATCATATTATCCGCCGATGCACTTTTGGTATAGAAATCCTGACACCAACAGCCATCTCTGCTAACGGGAAGTTTAAAAGATCCAGAACTCAAAGTCCCTAGAAAAATAAATTTTCCTGGCGATGAAGTTGAGGGTGTTAACTGTATCGCATTGGATACATCCCAACCGACAGCAGTGGCACTACCCACCATATACAGCTCTTTTGAAACCGGTAAATACGGTGTAATTGAAAAAGTTGTTGTTGCCACTTGAGCAGTAGCACTTGAATTGGCTACCTTAGCAGTTATTCTTGCCTCAAATTTTTGAACAGCCCCAGGCTGAACACCAAAAGTATTCAACATAATAAAATTCAGCGTCGCCGAATTGATCGAAAACGAAAAATTATTGGTTCCCATCTCATATTCCAGAGGAGTGGCAAAATTGTTCCCTTCCTTATCAATTTGCAATACATAACTAATAGAAGCACTGGTTCCATTATTGGTACCTGTTGTCCAATTAAAAGTTAGATTATCATTCGGTTTTCGCTCGTCCAAAACCAGTTCTGAAGTTGAAACTTTAAGCGTTAATTTATCATTATTATTAACAATAGAATCGCTCAGTAAATCTTCACAGGAAGTATTCATTAATGCTAAAAATAAAGCACCAAGAATAGAAAGTATTTTTATAAAATTATTTTTTTTCATAACGCTATTTATTAATAACCAGGATTTTGGGTTAATTTTGGATTTCTATCTCTTTCTATTTGAGGAATCGGGAATAATAAATGTTTTGAGGTTGCATTTGTTTTTCCAATTGAATGAAGAAAATCAAGTCCATATTGCCCTTGATTCACTCGTATCAGGTCAAACCACCTTTGTCCCTCAAAAGCCAATTCCATTCTTCTTTCTTTGAATACGGCAGTTTTAAAAGCTTCTTTACTTAAACCAGATGTAATATTTGGCAAACCTGCCCTATTGCGTACTTTATTCAATGGAGTTTCTGCTTGGAGTGTTTGTCCTAATTCATTCAAAGCCTCCGCTTTCATTAATAGAATATTTGAAAAACGCAGTATTGGAAAGTTTAAAGGACTATTGTCGTAGGAGCTAGAAACACTTAGTGGTACTAAAAACTTTCTAACATTGAATCCTGTTGTTGAATAACTGGTTTGATACGTTTTTCCATCAAATGCAGGTGCTCCATCATAAAATACAGTAATATTCTTTCTAGAATCGTTAGTTTCATATGAATCTACAAACTCTTGTGTAGGCTGATTCCATCCAAATCCTCCTCCTACAAAATTACCACCTCTTGGTCCCATAAATGGACTTGCCCAAGAAGCTTGATTTTCATTATTCCAAAAACTGTAACCGCCGTTACTCTCATATTGTACTTCAAATAATGATTCTTTAGAATTTTCTGTTGATGGATTAAAATTGTCTGCATAATTCGTATTCAAACCAAAACCTAGTCCCTCAACCTGAGTGGTTAAATCAACTACTTTTTGCCAATTATTTCCAAGGGTAAGGTAGACTTCTGCCAATTCTCCAAGAGCTGCTCCTTTGTTTGCTCTACCGATATTGCTTCCTGAATACTCACTTTTGTTAGGTAATAATTCAGCGGCTTTTTCTAAATCAGCTATAATTTGTTCATAAATTAAGGCTTTAGATACTCTAGCTGGATATAACTCTGAGTCCGAACTTTGCGGAGTCGTTATTAAAGGTAAATCTCCAAAAAAACGTACTAAAATAAAATAATAATGTGCTCTTAAAAAATAAGCCTCTCCCATAGATCTGTTTTTAACGGTCTCATCTATGTCTAGATTAGGGGCAACACTCAATACAATATTTGATCTTAAAATACCTGGCCATGGTCCTCTCCAAATATCTAATACACCTTGATTATCTGTACTGGTTACAAAATTAGACATATCTTGTGTCTCAATACCATCCGTTCCGCCACCAGCTCCTACAATACTATTCCCGGCCATAATATCAGTAGTCCACATTCTCAAATTATATAATTTAGGCCATTGTAAAGGTTGGTAAGCACCATTAACTAATGTTACCAATTCTGCAGCATTAGTTGGGTAATTCGAAGTATTAATGGTGTCTAATGGTGCTTTATCTAAAAAGTCACTAGAACATTGGGTACAAGCAAAAATTGCGGATACCAAAACTATTTTTTTTATAAATTTCATCTTTTCTATTTTTTAAAATCCAACATTTAAACCAAGAGATACAATTCTTGTAACTGGATATATATTATTATCAATACCATTAGTTGAAACTTCAGGATCAAAACCATTGTATTTCGTGAAGGTGAATAAATTCTGACCTGATAAATAAACTTTTGCATAATCAAAAAACTTCTTTTTCATAGAATCTGTTGGGATTTTATACGAAAGGGTCACGTTTTTGATTCTTATATACGAACCGTCTTCAATGTATCGTGAGGATGCTCTATTGTTATTATTTGGATCACCATAAATGGCCCTAGGCATGGTATTGCTAGTTCCTGGACCTGTCCATCTTCCTAAAACAGCTGTTGATTGATTAGTCGTGATTGACATTGCCTCATTGTAAAGTCTATTGGCATTAAAAACATCATTACCATAAACCCCTTGCAGATAAACACTCAAACTAAAATCATCATAAGTGAATGTATTATTTAATGAAGCTACAAAATCAGGATTAGGGTTTCCAATGAAAGTTCGGTCTGCATCTGTAATTAAACCGTCATTATTTAAATCTTTAAATCTAACATCTCCAGCTGAAGTGCTGTTACTGGATGAAGTTCCTTGAACTTGTACAGCATGATTATCTACGGCTGCTTGGGATTGAAAAATGCCCTCTTGAACAAATCCATAAAACACATTTATTGGATATCCTTCTTGAATTCGGGATACATTATAGTTTAATCCTAAACCTCCCGTAATCAATGGTGCATCACCATTTAAATCAATTACTTTATTCCTGTTCATTGAAAAAACGAAGTCTGAATTCCAGCTAAATTTATCTTTCTGAATGTTCTTGGTATTAATGACTAACTCAATACCTTTATTTTGAATTTTTCCAGCATTAATATAAGGTACAAAGATGTCGGAATAACCCGAAGTAACTGGTACTGATTGTGGTACTAACATATCGTTAGTGTTTTTGATATAAGCATCTAAGGTTATATTAACTCTCTCATTAAAGAGAGAGGCATCGACACCAATATTATATTGCTCTTGAGCTTCCCATTTTACATTAGAATTAGGCAAAACACTTGGTACAGCAGCGCTAACATAACTACCATTAAAATTATATAGATAGGTATTATAGTTTGAAGAAAAGGAATAATTACCGATTTCTTGATTTCCTGTAATTCCATACCCCAAACGTAATTTCAAATCGTTTACGCTTTTTGATTTAAAAAAATCTTCATTTGAAATTCTCCAAGCTAATGAAGCAGAAGGGAATGTACCGTATTTATTTCCTGCACCAAATCGAGAAGAACCATCTCTACGAACGGTAGCAGTAACATAATATTTACTTTTATAATCAAAATTTGCTCTGGCAAAAGTGGAGAAAATAGCCCATTCAGAACCACTACCATGTAATGAACTTTGAGATATTCCATTATTCAATGTTTGAGTACTTTCACTAGGGAAATTTTGGATCGATCCACTGATAAACTCAAATTTGTTTTGCTGTGCACTAGTTCCTATTACCCCCGTTACGTTAATACCACTATCAAATTTTTTCTGAAAAGTTAATGTGTTATCAAATAGCAAAGTGATTGATTGATTTGAAGACTCAGACAAAAAAGCATTTTGCCCTACTTTAGTATCCCAACTATAAGTAGGTGACCAAGTTCTGGTTTTCCAAAAATTAGCTTCAGCACCTGCAATGGTTTTGAATTTGAAATTTTTTAAAAAAGTAAGTTCTCCAAACAGATTACCCTGGATATTATATCCCTTAGTCGAATTATCAATTATAGTAGCTTTTCCAATCGGATTATCAACATCTCCTGAATAAATAGCTTGTCCAATAGGGCCTGAGAAATTTCCGTTGGCTCTATAAATAGGCTGAGTTGGTAGTGATATTAAAGCATTTTGAATATTATAGTCTCCTTGAGATTTTATGTCATGATTTAATTTTAAACTATTCCCAAATTTTAAATTATCAGAGACTTTGGTGTCACTATTGAATTGTAGAATGTACCTTTTGTAATCTGTATTGATAATAATTCCCTTTTGATCAAAAATGTTTAATGAGGTATACACTTTTGTCTTTTCATTTCCAGCAGAATAAGACATGGTATAATTGTTTTGAACACCTGTTTTAAAAAAAGCATCTACCCAATTAGTGCCATTTCCTAAAGATTCAGGATTTTGAAAATCAGGATTAGGTGTTAATCCGGCATTATTCAAAATATCATTATGCAAACTGGCAAATTGAGAAGCATTTAACACCTTAAGGACATTAGTAGCTTCAGATATTCCTGTAGAAACATCAAATGATAATGAAGATTTTCCAAGAGTTCCTCTTTTAGTAGTAATAATGACAACTCCGTTTGAACCTCTTGATCCATAAATTGCTGTAGAAGAAGCATCCTTAAGTATTTGCAAACTTTCCACATCATTCATGTTTACTTGGTTCAGCCCACCGCTTAATGGCATGCCATCCACAACAATCAAAGGATCATTATTGCCAATTGTCCCTGTACCTCTTATTCTAAAAGTTGGATTGTCTCCAGGCTTTCCAGAAGTTATTACCTGAACTCCTGCAGCTCTTCCCTGAATTGCATCTCCAACATTAGCTACTGGTTGTTTACTTAAATCAGCCAATTTAATTGTAGAAATCGAACCTGTTAAATCCTTCGATTTCACCTCACCATAGCCAATTACGACAACAGTATTTAAAGATTCGGATTCTAGTTCTAACTTTATATCTAAAGTAGTTTTACCATTTGTGTTTACTTCTTTAGTCTTGTATCCTATAAAGGAAACCCTAAACACTACGTTTTGTTCGGGTACTAAAAAATCAAATTTTCCGTCAAAATCGGTAATGACACTTTGATTTGAATTTTTTAGTATAACTGTTGCTCCTGGTAATGGTTGGTTGGATTCATCCAATACTTTACCTGAGATTTTAATTTTTCCATTTTGAGCCACTAGTAAGAAAGGAACAAGAAGAAAAATTAAGAAAAACAGAGCTGGTTTTGCCCTATTTGATGAAGTAATTTTCATAATACATTAATTTTAGTTAGTTATTATAGGTTTTGATTGTGTCGATGTGAAACACTTTCATTACAAAATTGCATAAATAACAACTTGAGAAAACTTCTCAAAAAAAACGTATAGAAAAAAACGGTTAATTTTACATTAACTTTACATATAAAGTATTGATTTAATTGACTTTACTATTTTAAACAACCCAAACATCATATAGAAAAAAGGTATTTTTTATAGCTTTAAAGTCGTGTTTTTGAGTAATTTTTGATCAAAATCATCCTTATTTATTATGGAATTATTCCGGATTTTAGTTTTATAGGCATAAATTGAATTGATAGAATATCCTAAAATTTGCGCTATAATTTCATTATGTGTAATTCCTAATCGAATTAATGCGTAAATTCTTAATTCTTTAGTTAGAAATTGTTCCTTTTGCAGTTTAATTTTGTGTTCCTCTTTCATTAAAGAATTGAATTCATCGATAAAATTTGGAAAAAGATTGATAAATGCAGTGTCAAAATTTTCGAGAAGTTTCTCTTTTTCACGCTTTAGATTATAACTAGAAATAGTATGCTTCACTTTTTCATAATTTTCGTCGTCAATTTGCTTTTTTATGCTACCCATGAAAGAATTAAATTTTTCAAAAACAGCATCGTATTGTGTGAAAAATAATCCTAAATATTCTTCTTTAATTTTATTAGCCTCCAAAAGCTGTTTATTAACCTGCTTTATTTCTACATTTCGCGATTTAATTTTTTCATTCACATTTCTTAATTGCTTGTTGATACTTTTTAAATTTTGATGCGCATCAGCAATAATTTTCTTCGCTTTATTTAATTTTCGATATTGAAAGTATATAATTACAGCAAAACAAATAGCAAGAACCAAAAAAGAACTTACAATGATATATTGCCAATAAATACGTTGTTTTTCCTTTTCGACAATTTGGAGAATCTCTTGTTCAATAAGCGGTAGAATTGCCCCAACTTGTATTTTACGTTGTTGCGCTCCGTAAAAAAAAGCATCTTCATTTGCCTTTTGAATCAGTATTGAAGCATTTTTCAGATCTCCTTTTTTAAATAAAAGTTCTGACAGTTTTATAATTGCTAATGATTCTTTGGTAGCTGTTTCAATATCAAAAATCACAGCATCCGTAAAATGGATAATGGCCTCGTCATCTTTTCCTAATTGCTCATAAATATCTCCTAACACATAGTGAACCAAAGCTTTGTCGTGAGCTTTATAATTTCCCTTCAAAAGCAAATTAAATTCAACAATTGCTTCCTTTAAACGTTTGTCCTTTGACTTGTTAAATGCTTTTAAAAAGAAGTGAAAAAAATCACTCTCTTTAGTTAATGAAAGTGCTTTTTCTCTATATTTTCGAGCTAAATCAATATATTCTTTTTGAAAATAGGGAATGTTACTATATTCCGCCATATCGCTATAACAACGTCCTAATACTCCATAATAAAGGGTTCCATAATTTCCGTTGGATTCATTGCGTTTTAAAGGCTCTAAAAAATCTAAAGCTTCTTTGTACATTCCAGATGAAACACAAATATCAGCCAGATGCATATTGGCATTAGCTATAAGTGACTTATCATTTATAGTTAATGCCAGATTCTTAGATTGAATACCATAATAGAATGCCGAATCACGTTTAAAAAATTTAAATTGGTAAAACATTTTTTCATTTAAATCATACCGAACTAACAAGTCACTTTTTTTAGTATTCTTTAAAATATTTCTAATGCCATCAATTTCAGCTATTTTTTTTTGATCGTATTTCGAGGAATTTTCAATGATTTGATTTAAATCTTTAAAAATATTTTTTTCTTGACTTATTCCAATTGTAGTTGTAAAGAAACAAAGAACAATTAAAAATTTAAGCTCTTTTAATGAATAGGATTTCATCATCTCTTTGTTGTTTTTAAGCTGTAAACTAAATATATAATCCCGGAGTGTAATTAATTGATTGATTGAATATCATGCATTGTACCGTAGTAAGAAGAACAAACCATAAAAAAATCCTTAAATTTCTCCGATATTAATTTATAAAACAATGTAAGAAACTAAATCTAAAAACTACCACCCTTGATGCAACCCATTCCTTACAACTTCATTGTATTTATCTCGGTCAAAACTATATAAATTTGGCGCTTTATGAGCGACATTGCTCTTCTTTTCATCGAGTTTTGTAAGTATTCCAATGGCAGTTATTTTGCGAAGAAAATTTCTTCGATCGAGCTTTCTGCCTAATATAGTTTCATATAATTTTTGTAATTCAGGTATCGTAAATTTTTCAGGAAGTAAATTATACCCTACCGGTATTAGATTCAATTCCATTCGCAAAGTCTCTAATGCCTTGTCCAAAATTTCTTTATGATCTAAAATCAAATCTGGTACCGCATCATGATCAATCCATTCGACAATTTCATTTTTCCCCTCTGGCTGTGGAACCGTCTGCAAAAAATCGACTAGAGCATAATATCCTATGGTTACAAACCTGCTCGCATACCATTTCCCTTCCTCTAAAGGTATTTCATAAAATTCTAAAACTTTATTACTAAAATGATCTTGATTTCTTTTGACAGTGCCAAAAGTAGAAAACTGCCTCAAAAAAATCCCTTCCAACCCCGTTCTACCATGCAAAATACTAACTGCCGCTTGATCAATATCTTCATCAACAGGTACAAAACCACCTGGCAAAGCCCATTCTTCACTGTGTTTTGTTTTTATTAATAATACTTTGAGCTGGTTATCATGAAATCCAAAAATCACACAATCTATTGACAAACCTGGCTGGTAATTTTCCCTGTTATCTATTATGCTTTTTAACATGTTTTTTTTAGCATTAAATTTATACCCTATTAAGAACCGCAATTTAGTTTATTTTTTTAAAGAAAAATAAATGAATATCTCGTTTTAAAAACGCATCCTACAATTCTCTACTTTAAAGGCTTAGGAAATGATTTAAATAAAAAACAAACCTATTCAATAATTAAGACATACTCCCACAAAAATCAATTTTAAAAAAACCATGAAAAATGTATTGCAAATCAAAAAAAAATGTACATTGCGTCAAAATAACACAAGGATTATCAAAACAATAAATAGCTCCCAAAAAAGAGCTAAATTAAATATTACGAAAAAAACCCGCTACTAATTATAGCCAGTTAAGAGCTCAATCCTATGTCTAAAATATAGACATAAAACTAAAATTTAGTTCTGAAAATATAATTAAAAAAGTTCTTTGTGGACTGAAGAGGAGAAAAAAACAGCTTCATTTTTAGAAGCGATGTTACCAGAGGTACCAATAAATAAAATTTATTTTTCTTGAGAAAAATTCACAAGCTAAAGATGAATATAATATTGAAAGCTGTTAACCAAAATTAAAAAAGCATTTATGAAAATTGTTGATTAATTGTTGTTAAAAAAGTATTGAAACAGAATTTAAAAGAGGTCGTTTTATAAGTCAACCTCTTTTTTAAATTCCCTCGTTATCAAATGTATTTTCCTATATTTAATACTATAACTACAAGTTCATAAGGAAAATTGATTCAGAGTCAATACTTTTTTTATTCATACCTACATCAATTTCAACATTCTAGCAAGTGCGGTTCATTTAAAAAATACTGCATCAAATATATTAATTTTGAGCAATAAAGCCCCAACTACTATTAAAATAGAAAAAAAAATCCATTTTATTTATACAAAATTAAAGGATTTAAGAAATAGAACCCCTTAGTAATCATAATCATTTACCTATAAAAGCTTGTTTTATCTAAAAAAACAAATCCCTATTCTTTCTGTGATTATTGCTTCATCAATTCAAACGAGTCTTTCAAACGAATATCAGCAGAGGACGATCCAATCATTATATCAAAATCTCCAGGCTCAGAACCCCATTTCAATGCAGCATTATAAAAAGATAATTTTTCTTTGTCAATACTAAATTTGACTGTTTTAGTTTCTCCAGCATTCAGTTTTATCTTTTGAAAATCTTTCAGTTCAATAATTGGTCGCACTACAGACCCTACTTTGTCTCTTAAATACAACTGAACTACTTCTTCTCCTGCCATTTTTCCTGAATTGGTTACATTTAATGAAACTTCAATATTCTCAGTACTTTTAATTTTGTTTTTAGACAATTTCAAATTTGAATATTCAAAAGAAGTATAACTCAATCCATAACCAAAAGGAAATTTAGGACTGTTTTTTAAGTCTGTATATGCCGAAACATAATTGGATTCCGTTTCGTTTTTAGCTGGTCTTCCTGTATTAAAATGATTGTAATAGATAGGGATTTGTCCTTCTTCTCTTGGGAAAGACATTGGTAATTTCCCCGAGGGATTGTAATCGCCAAACAAAACATCGGCAATGGCATTTCCTGCCTCGCTTCCCAACCACCAAGTATACAGAATTGCAGGAACATTATCAGCAGTCCAATTAAAAATAAGCGGTCTTCCTGCGTTAATTAAAACCACAACCGGTTTTCCAGTAGCTTGAATCGCTTTTATCAACTCTTCCTGAACACCAGGCAAACGAAGATTACTGCGACTTTTAGCTTCACCGCTCATATCTCTTCTTTCGCCAATACTTAAAATCACCACATCAGCTTGATTCGCAACAGCGATTGCTTCAGCAAAACCATCTTTGTTCTCCCCTTCAATTTCACAACCTTTGGCGTAAAGCAATTTAGCGGTATTCCCAACCTTATTTTGCAAACCTTCCCATTGTGAAATAACTTGCTTATCATAATCCACTTCTGGCAATTCTACGGACCAAAAACCCATGTTTTGCTTGCGTTCTTTAACCAAAGGACCAATAAATGCAATTGTTTTTGTTTGTTTTGAAATCGGCAAAATATTTTTCTCATTCTTCAACAATACGATACTTTTTGCTGCAACTTCTCTCGCTGCTTTTCTATGTTCCGGATTATTTAAAGCTGCTTGTTCTCTTTCTGGATTGGAATATTTATAAGGATCTTCGAATAATCCCAATTCAAATTTCTTGCGTAAAATTCTTTTCACCGCATCATCAATGAGCGCAATTGAAACCTTTTTCTCCTGTACTAATTGTGCCAAATTATATCGGTACGCATTGCTTTCCATATCCATATCACTTCCTGCAGTTATAGCAGCTAATGCGGCTTCTTTACTGTCTTTTACATATCCGTGATTAATCATTTCGCCTATTGAACCCCAATCAGAAACTACAAAACCCTGAAAATTCCATTTCCCTTTCAAGATGTCTCTTTGCAAATATTTATTTCCTGTTGCCGGAATTCCGTTAAGGTCATTGAACGAATTCATAAAGGTTGCGGCACCCGCATCCAAAGCGGCTTTGAAAGGCGGCAAATACGTTTCCCAAAGCATTCTTTCACTCATATCAACCGAGTTATAATCTCTCCCGCCAACAGCAGCTCCATAAGCAGCAAAATGTTTCACGCAAGCCATCACGGAATTGACATCACCCAATTTCCCTTGAAAACCTTTCACTCTAGCATAAGCAATTCTTGAACCCAAGTACGTGTCCTCTCCCGCACCTTCCATTACACGTCCCCAACGAGGATCACGCGCAATATCCACCATGGGCGCAAATGTCCAATGGATTCCACTTGCAGCCGCTTCGGTCGCAGCAATTCTTGCCGAAAGTTTCATCGCATCTAAATCCCAACTTGCGGCTTCCGCCAAAGGAATTGGAAAAGTAGTTTTATATCCATGAATAACATCTTGGCCAAATAACAACGGAATTTTCAATCTTGATTGCATCGCTAATTCTTGGTATTGTCTCGTGTGTTGCGTTCCCAAAACATTCAACATAGAACCAATTAAACCCGCTTTAATTTCGGATTGTTTATTTGGATTTATGGTTATAGGCCCCGTCGCAGCATTGTCTCCAGTATATTGATTAAGTTGTCCTATTTTCTCTTCAAGAGTCATGCGCTTTAGCAAAGCATCCACTTTTTGGTCAATCGTTTTTTGCTGCGAAAACGCAATAAAGCAGGTCAATAAAAGTGTTGTAGTTACTATTTTTTTCATTTCTAAGTGCTGTGTTATTTTATAATCAAATTCATTTATCCCATAATCCAAAGATTAGGAAATGGTATTTTATTTTTTTTTTACTTGCTTGGTTTTTTGAATTCTAAAAAGTTCAAATTGAAATTTCCTTTTTCGAAATAGACCCTGATTTTATTCGTTCCTTGTTTTAAAACCACATTTTTCAAAGTCATCGTTTGCCAATTATTTATTCCTCCAGAAGATGGAATCGTAACAGTTTCAGAAATTATTCCGTTTTCATCTTTAAGAAAAAGCTTCCCTCCAGCTACCTCGCTCGAATACCGAATGGCAACATCAAAAGTAGTTTTGGCTTTCACCTCAACCGTGTATTGCAACCATTCTCCGTCTTCAATAAACACCACTTGAAAACCATTCGTACTTTTATCTGTACACGATTCAATGTCAACACCATCATTTCTCATGGCGCCACCTTTATTCCATTTGGTAAATTTAGTCCCGTCATAATTGGCAACATCTTTATCAAAATAGGCGAATCCGTTTTGGCCTAAATCATATTCAGTCGCGAATACTTTCCCAGGCAATGGATGGTTTTTGTATTTTTTAGTATCAGTTGTTTGTACTTGTCTGAACATTGCATCGATTGCATCGTATCTGACAGTCAGATTTTTCATTTTGTAGTTTTCGGCAATTTGCATTAGCGCTTTTTTTGCAAAAGCTACTGTTGGCTTTTTTCCTCCGGTTACCCAATATTGCAATAATTGCTCGTATTCAGTTGTTTTTGTAACCGAAGTTACTCCAGCTAAATTTTCAATTTTTTTCATTGGCCAAAAAGCCCAACCTATATTATTGGATTCTACCAAAGCGATTGCTTCCTTAAACCAAACATTTGAATTCTCACCACTTTCACCCAGCCAGATTGGGACATTATATTGGGTTCTAAAATTCAACATATTTTGTATAGAAGCCACATCATTATCATTCCAGTATTTGTGAAAACTCAACGCCATGTTATCGTCCCAAAGCGGAAACATGCCATTGTAATTATTTCCCCAGCAATTCCCTTCTATGAAAATTAAATGATTGGTATCCACTTCTCTTATGGTTTTTGTGATTCTGAGTTGTAACGCTCTTAATGGCGCATTAGACTTTTCATCACATCCATTTTGATTCGTTCCCGTGAAATTCCAATTGGGTTCATTGATAATATCATAGGCTCCAATCCAAGGATTGTCTTTGTAACGTAGCGCTAACTTTTTCCAAAGCGCCACCATTTTATCCTGATTTGCCGTACTTTCCCAAAGTGATGGTTTTGAATCATCATAATCAGATATATTGGCATCTTTTCCCTGACCTCCGGGAGTTGCATGTAAATCTAAAATCAAATATATTTTATTGGCAGCACACCATTTCAATACATCATCCGTCATTTTAAAACCTTCTTCCAGCCAAGTATTCTGACCTGAAACGGTTTCTTTTTCAATAGGCAATGTATACAAGTTATAATGCATCGGCAATCGAATGGAATTGAAGCCCCAAGCCGCCAATGAATCTATATCTCTTTTTGTAATTCCATTTGCTTTATAGGCATCATAAAATTTTTCAGTAATTTTAGCGCCAATTAAATCCGTAATTTTATGCTTTATTGCATGTTGCGAACCTGCAAACGAACCAGTTTGAAGCATGTATCCTTCCTGAACCATCCATCCGCCTAATCCCAAACCGCGTAACACCACATTTTGGTCATTTCCATCGACAATTTTTTGTCCATTTCTATGTAAAAATCCTTGTCCGAAGGAGGAAACTGATAGGAAACCAAAGACTATTAAAACTATTTTTTTCATAAAGAAGGTTTTAAAACAAACCGTTTTTGGCATTTAATAAACTAATGTTTGAATTGCATGAGGCAGTATATAAATTTCGGTAGCTTTTGTTCCAATGCACAAATTATACTTCAGTTTCTTATCGGTTTTATTCATAACCACCGTTACTGCTTTACCATCCTGATTTAAAAAAGAAGTAGTCATTAAATAGCTTTGACTGGAAACGCTACTTATTCTTTTTGCGCTTTTACCAATAAATTTAGAAAAATGACCAATAAAATAATAGGAAGGCGTATAGATTAATTCCCCTGTTTTGGTATTGCCATGTATTGGCGAAAAGCAAAAATTACCTACATGATTTGGCCCTCCATTTTCATCCAAAAGAATATTCCAGTCTGTCCAGCCTACTGTTCCGTTATTGAAGTCATGAATCATGGATTCTCCATATCGTTCCCCATTTGCCCAAAGTTGTAATTTTTTAAAATCAAATTTCTCAACACAACCTTCCGTGAACATTAAGTTTTTGTCAGGATACATTTCGTGCACTTTTCCAACATTTTCAAACATTGAATCTCCGCCACTCCAGTTTTCATACCAATGAAAACCAATTCCCCAAACATATTTATTCGCTTCCGGGTCATCAAGAATTGTACTCGCTCTTTGTGCCAGTAAATCTCTGTTGTGATCCCAAACCGTAATTTTTTTATCACCAAGTCCTGCTTTTTTCAATGTTGGTCCCAAATAATTCTTCAGGAAATCACGTTCTTCTTCGGCCGTGTAAATACAGGATTCCCAAGTTTGCTTCGCCATTGGCTCATTCTGAATCGTCAATCCCCAAACTGGAATTCCTTCTTTTTGGTAGCTATTAATAAATTTCACGTAATAATTAGCCCAAGACTGATAAAATTCAGGTAATAATCTGCCACCTCTCAACATATTTTTAGTGTCCTTCATAAAAGCGGGCGGACTCCATGGAGTTACGTATAATGTAGCCTTACCTCCTGCTGCTGCAATTGCCTTTTTGATTAATGGAATTTTAAATTCTTTATCATGCTCAATATTGAAACTCTTTAGTGCTGCGTCTCCTTCATCAACATAAGTATAACTTCCTGAACTAAAATCACAACTGTGAATATTCGTTCTGATTATTGAATACCCAATTCCTTTTTCTTTATCATAATAAGCTTCCAAGAATTCTTTCTGATTTTCTTTAGTTAATTTCGCAAAAACCTCAGCACTAGCATCCGTAATTGCTCCGCCAATACCTAAAAATGTCTGAAAGGTTTTACTTGGATTCACAAAAACACACAGTTGAGTTTCTAAAGGTTGTTTTAAGTCCGTGAATTGTAGATTATCTGTTTTTGTTAATCTTAAATCCGTTCCGTCAGCTGTCGTGTAGACGGTAACTGTTTTATTATTTGTTGAAAAAGGCTTTGATTGTATTTTACTCTTCTGTTGAGCAAAAGCAAAAAAAGATACTGCCAAAAGTGCAACTGTTGTAATTTTTTTCATTCTATAAATATTATGTAATGTTATTTTACCAAATATAAGTACTTCTACCAAATAAATGTTCCTATCGAACCTGCGTCTAATGAAGTTGTAACCCAATTTCCATTGTATTTAATATTAAAAATTTCGGCAGTACTTCCATCATTTTCAACAATTAAAACTATTTTCCCATTTGGCGTTTTAAAAGCCACATTATTTAAATTACCCGTAAAACTACTTCCAATTCTAACGGAACCGGCAGATACAAATTTAGATGCATGCGCAATAATATAATACGCAACATTTCTGGTAAAATTATCACTACTGTTTATCGTCAATGCTCCTTTACAAGTAGTACAACCGCCCGGAGTATTGGGTCCAAAAGAAGCATTATTGGCTAAGTTCCATTCTAATGCTGTTTTGCTCCAATTTCGCATGGAACCAATTATTACATTTTTTACATGCCATTTCAAATCGCCTTCAAAACTTCCGGTAGAAGATGTGTATTGTTCTGTAAAATATAGGTTTTTATTAGGAAAAGCACTGTGAACTGTTGACAAGGCACTTATATCTCCTTCATACAAGTGAAATGCTGAGCCATCAATAAAAGGATATGCTGAAGCGTCGCTTAACACTGCTATTGGATATTCCGGTTTGTTGCAATTATGGTCATATACCACAATTTTAGTTGTCAAATTTGCTGTCTGAAAAGCAGGACCTAAATAATTTTTTATAAAATCAGCCTGTTGTAAAGCAAGCATCAACATACTAGGATTATTTCCGGGATGCAATGGCTCATTTTGTGGCGTAATGGCATCAATAGTGATTCCTTCGGCTTTCATTTTTTGGATGTATTTCACAAAATACTGCGCATAAACTCCATAATACTGAGGTTTCAAGC
This sequence comes from Flavobacterium cryoconiti, assembly GCF_048158645.1. Taxonomy (NCBI): domain Bacteria; kingdom Pseudomonadati; phylum Bacteroidota; class Flavobacteriia; order Flavobacteriales; family Flavobacteriaceae; genus Flavobacterium; species Flavobacterium cryoconiti. The sequence goes on from NZ_JBLNKW010000006.1 coordinate 250,370, forward strand.
TTCCTCCTACAAAATTAGTATTGTCTTTCATCCATATTGGCGGAGACCATGGCGTTGCCATAATTTTAATCTTTGGATTGATTGCCACTATTTCTTTTAGCATAGGAATCAAATCCGTTTTATCCGGAGCTAAACTAAAATTATCTAAATTCACATCAGTTTGTCCGCTTGGCAAATCATCATAAGTAAATGGCGTTGCATTCATATCTGAGGCACCAATACTGATTCTTAAATAACTTATTGCAATTGAATTATCATTGGCACCAAATAACTCTTGCAATAATTCTTGTCTTTTTTGTGCATTTAATAAATTAATAACCTGTACACTCCCTCCAGTTAAAGTATATCCAAATCCATCAATACTTTGAAAAGTTTGTGAATCATCAACCTCAACAGTAGCATAATTATTATAAGTAGTCCCAAATGCTAAAATTGACGTTTGCTTTTTAAGGCTTACGGTCTGATTGCCTTTGGTCAACCAAAAGTCAACTTCATTTACTGCTACCGGCGGAGTTGGTTTTGGAGCCGGATTAACAGTGTCACTAGCCGGAGAACATTTAGACAGCATGACTGATAAGGTTATTAAAAAGAAAATTTTCATAGTATATTTTATAGTATTCATATTAATTATTTAAAGTTTATTTCGACATAAACTGGCAAATGGTCAGATGGATATCTTACATTTTTCGAATCGCTTAAAACTGCATATTTTTTAACTTTTAAAATATTGTCTTTAGAAATAAAAATATAATCTATCAATTTAGTTACTGGTTCGTTATGCATAAAATTATTAAATGTTCCAGATGGTCCAAAAGGCTTCTCTTGTGAAACTTCTCTAGAATCGTCCATTACTTTTTTCAGTGCAATTATTCTATCTTCATTAGGTTCTGAATTGAAATCCCCCATGAAAATTACAGGATATTTTTTAGTGTTCAGTTCCTTTATTTTCGAAAGAATAAGCTGTATTCCTTTGGTTCTCGCATCTTCGCCAATGTGATCCAAATGCGTATTAAAAACCCAAAACAACTGTTTTGTTTTCAAATCTTTGAACAGCGCATAGGTACAAACTCGGTTACAGGCGGCATCCCATCCCATAGAAATTTCATTTGGTGTTTCAGATAGCCAAAAAGTGTTACTTTCCTTAACGCTAAATCTTCCTTTTTTATAAAAAATATTCGAAGATTCTCCTTTCCCAATTCCTTCTCTTCCAATACCTACATTATCATATTGCAATAGCGCCGTTGCGATATCAATAACCTGATTGGGTCTTGCTTCTTGAACTCCAAAAACATCTGGTTCGTAAAATTGAATCTGCGATGAAAAATAATCTTTTCGATGGTTCCAATCATTTTCTCCGTCACTTGCAACATCCAAACGAATATTATACGTCATTACTTTTAATGTTTGAGCAGGAGAAAACAAACTCATTAGAAGAAAAAATACCGCACAGATTATTTTTTTTGACTGATTCATTTCTTTAATTTTTAAATTATTATTCTCCACTGAAGCTTCTATCCAACTTATATATAGAAGCTCACAATGAAGAACTTACTAACTAAACAAAAACACCATTAATTATACACTCTAATATAATCTATCTCAAAAGTTGAAGAAGTAAAATTAGGATCGACAGGACCTCCCCAAACACCTCCCATTGCTAAATTTACAATCAAGTAAAAGTTTTTGTTGAATGGAAATTTATCTGAATTTACAAAAGTGTAAAACAACTTGTCATCCACATAAAACTTTATAGAACCTGCTTTCCAATCTGCTGTATAAATATGAAATTCGGTATTATCATTAGGCACATTTATAGTTCCAGTATCTGGAGTATTTCCTGAACGCCCGGGGGAGTGCAATGATGAATGATTGACATTCAACTCTTTTCCAACAGATTCTAAAATATCTACTTCACCACATGCAGGCCACCCAACACTGCCAATATTGCTTCCCAGCATCCAAACTGCAGGCCAGGTCCCAACTCCAGTAGGCAATTTTGCTCTGATTACTATTTTTCCATAAGTGAAATCAAATTTCCCATTGGATTCAAGTCTTCCAGAAGTAAATTCCCCCTTTCCATATTGTTCCCTAATGGCTTTTATTTTCAAAACTCCCCCTTCAACAATTGTGTTTTCTGAACGATTGGTATACGATTGAAGTTCGTCATTCACATAACCTGGATCCCATACTTGAAAATTCCATTTGGAGGCATCAGGTGCTCCGTCAATGTTAAACTCATCTGACCAAACTAAAGAAGATCCCACGAAAACTGTTAATGAAAGCTTCGAAGAAATAAAATGTCCTGAATTGTATGCAGATACATATATAACATAAGTATTTGTCCCTGATGTTGTATAGGTATAAGTAAAATCCCCACTTGTTAGTTCTTTAGTTTCTCCGTTTCCAAGTAAAATCTTATAAGAAGTTGCATTAGTTGCACTTAAACTAAAATTTACAGTTCCGGTACCATTCCCGTTTGGATTTTGTGCGTTTGCCCCAATAACTGTTGCCGAAATCGCAAGATTTGAAGGCGCTACTGCTATTTCATCCTCCCTACTATTGCCATTGCAAGAATAAAGAATAATTAGATTTAAAAATAAAAGTAATTTTCTCATTGTTTTGATATATTTATATATAAAAAGAGACTACTTCAAAAGTGAAATAGTCTCTTTTGTTAAAAAGTTATTGAACTCCTCTTAATTCTACATTATCTATTGCGATTCCGTCTTTTAAGTCTTCGCCTCCACATTTAATTACTAGATAAATTACTCCTGTAACAGTTGCAGTAAATTTTCCTTCATTAGTAGTATCACAACCTACATTTGACAATTTACCATTAAATGGAGAACCTCCACAGCCTGCCCAGGTATTAATTACAGCTTTTTTACCATCTGCTGAATAATCGTTATTTTGGGTTGGAGCAGTAGGGGATGCATATACTTCAAACCAAGTATTAGAAACACCAGTTGTAGAACTTGCGAGCATATCAATTTTATATATTTTTCCAGATACTACATTTATTGCTTGATAGATTGCCTGCTGATTCCATCCGCCACCTGTAATTTTAGCTTTACCATTAGCAAAAGCCCAAGCAGTCCCAGATGCACTTATTGTTAAAACGGTCCATTTACTAATATCATCAGCTGTCTCAAATTTAGCTCCTTGCACTAAATTTCCAGAATTTGGATCTGAAGTAGTAACAACAACATTTTGAGTAATGTTATTAACTACACCTCCTTTACCGATAGCACCATGTGTAATGGTATAAGCACCTGCATCAGGAAGGAAAATAGTTTCTGTCATTTTACCAAGATGCATTCCTGCACCATCTCCTAAATCCCATTTTGAGCCCAGCACATTTTTTGTTTGTGCTGTCAATGTAAATCTATTGGTAGAACCTGCTACAGGTGTTATTGTAAAAGCGGGATCTACATTAGCGTCCAACAATCCATTATCTGCGAAATCTTCAGACTGACAACTTCCTAATGAACTTAATGTTACAATAGACAGCATTAAATAAATGCTTCTATTTAGAACTATTTTTATATTCATAATATTTGTTTTTAGTATTAATAATTTGGATTTTGAACCAATTTTATTTTTTATTAATTATACCCTGGGTTTTGTTTCAATTTGGTCCCTTGAAGCTCTCTTGTTGGTATTGGAAAAATTTCATCTTTCCCTGCTGCAAAACCTCTACTTGCTAATTTAGTGGCTGCATCACCCCATCTTACTAAATCAAAGAATCTAAGCCCTTCGCCTGCAAGTTCCATTCTTCTTTCATTTTTAATAGCTGCAAGTGTAACTGGAACAGAAGGCAAACCAACTCTCGCTCTAACCGCATCAAGTAAAGCTTGTGCTCTTGCTCCTGAACCTAATGCTTCAGCTTCCATCAAATAAGTATCAGCAAGTCTAATTACATATGTATTCTGTCTGTAATTTAACTCTGCTGCTCCACCGCCAGTGCGAACATCGGTTTTTCTTGGAAGGAATTTATTCAAGAAATATCCTGTATCTTGATATCCACCAATATAATCTGCCTGACCAGCCGCTTTTAAAGCTTTTAAATCAAATACAGTAGCCCCAAATCTTGGATCTAATTTAATGGCATCATATAAATCTTGTGTGATAACATTGAAACTCCATCCTGACGGCAAATCTGCAGCTGTGGAACCAGATGGTCTTGAGTAACTTCTAGGACCCACCATAACATTCAATGAATTTCCTTCGTCTCTACCACTTCCCCAGAATCCCCAATCAGAATTACCGGCACTTGTGTGAGATACTTCTAGAATTGACTCTGCATTAAATTTATTGGCAACAACCCATAAATCATTAAAGTTAGATAACAATTTATTTCCGTATTGATTTGTTGCACCTGGTGTACCGTTTACTTGAGCCAAAACAGCAGCAGCCTCCGTTTTTTTACCTTCAAATAAATATACTTTGCCTAACATTGCCTGAGCAGCACCTTTTGTAAGGCGTCCAGATTCTGTAGCAGCCGGAACACTTGTTGGCAAAACATTTATTGCTTCTGATAAATCTTTTTCTATTTGGGCGTAAACAGCTTCAGGAGCAGCTTGCTCTGCCTCATACATATTAGTTGCGGTCAATGGATCTAATAATAATGGAACGTTTTTAAAGATTCGAACCAAATTAAAATAATAGATCGCTCGCAACGCTTTCGATTCAGCAGTAAATCTGGCTTTTAGATTATCAGCCATAGCAACATCCGGCAATTTTAAAAGCAAGGTATTTGCTCTAAAAATCCCTTGGTAATGATCATTCCAAAAACTACCAGGTACATTTGTCGAAGTAAGTGTATGCGTAGAGAAAGCTTGAATTCCTGCTCCATCAGTAGAACCACCACCACCGGCATAGAAATCATCTGAACCTGCGTTCATCATGGAAATTATATTTTCAAAACCGCCTGAATTTTTTCTGATTGGATCATAAACCCCTACAAGAGCCGCAGTTGCCTGCCCTTCATTGGCATAATAATTATCGGAAAGAAAAGAACCCTTTGGTGTAACATTAACAAACTCCTCAGAACAAGAACCTAAGGAAACCATTGCTGCTGCTATAAATAAATATTTAAATTTTATCGTTTTCATAATTCTTGATTTTATTAAAATTGTAAATTGGCTCCAAACATAAATGTTCTTGCTTGCGGATAGATTCCTTTGTCTATTCCAAATACACCTCCACCAATTTCAGGATCATATCCAGTATATTTGGTTAATGTAAATAGATTTTCAGCAGTTAAATACAAGCGCACTTTATTGGCTCCAATTTTACTAATCACATCACTTGGTAATGAATACCCTAACTGAACTAATTTTAATCTCAGGTAATCTCCTTTTTCTAAATAGAAATCGGACATTTTACCAAAATTGCCATTCGTATCATCATTTGTAAGTCTAGGATATTCATTTGATGTTCCTTCACCTGTCCATCTGCTTAATGCAATAGTTTGATAGTTAGCGTTACCAACATCTAATCTACGCAATCCTTGGAAAATTTTATTTCCTGCAGCACCCTGTGTAAAGGCCATAAAGTCGAAATTTTTATAATCTAAATTCAAAGTCAAACCAAAGGTGTATTTTGGAATATTACTTCCTAAAAATTGTTTGTCATCATCTCCAATGGAACCATTCCCATCGGTATCAACCCAACGGAAATCACCTGGACGTGCATTTGGTTGAATTAAACCACCTGAAGTATTTGTATAAGCGGCTATTTCAGCCTGATTTTGAAAAATTCCCGCGGTTTTAAATCCGTAGAATGAGTTATAGGATTGCCCAACTTGTGTTCTGGTCACTGCCCCCATCGACTGAAAAGAAGCATCTCCCGTAATATAATTTGAATCAGCAGCAATATAAGTAACTGTGTTTTTCAAATAAGCAACATTTCCATTAACGGAGAAATTTACTTCCCCAAATTTCTTCTTATATCCTAATTCAACCTCAATACCTTTATTATCCATGTCAGCAACGTTCCCTGTAGGATTTGCACCAACTCCAACATAACCAGGTATATTAATTGGACGTAAAATTCCATTGGTTGTTTTCTTATATAAATCTACTGTAAGATTAAAATCATTGAAAAATCTTGATTCAAAACCAATATTTGTTTGAGAAGTTTCCTCCCATCTCAAATCAGGATTATCAAGAGTAAGGTTAGCATAACCAGTAGTTATTGCTCCTGTGTTTCCAAAAGAATAATTGTAACCTCCTTCAACTAAGGAAAGATATCTGAAATTTGGTATTGCATCATTTCCTACAACTCCATATCCCCCTCTGATTTTCAAAGTATTAAGCACATTGCTTTCTTTCCAAAAATCTTCTTTGGTTAGTACCCATCCTAAATTAAATGATGGAAATACACCAAATTTATTATTGGCTCCAAAACGACTTGAACCATCACGACGAATAATCCCTGTAAACAAATACTTTTCTTTATAATCATAATTCACACGTGAGAACAAAGAAGTCAATTTATGTTCTGTTAAATCGAATGTATAACTGCTTCTGTCAGATTGTGGTATATCAAAGTTGAAAGATGCATCACGATAATCTGTAATTGGCAATCCAAACATAGTAGATCCAGAACCTCCTCCAATGTTATCCACATAAGAACCTTGTCCCAACAATACCGTTAAATTATGGTTGCCAAATTGATTTGCATACGTTACAATATTTTCAATATTCCATGCAAAACTTTTGTTATCATTTTTACTGTAACTGTTTTTAAGCACACTTGAAGTCGCACTTAAGTAAAAAACAGGTGTAAAACCTTGACCTCCCCAGGTAGACAATTTTCCACCAAGAGTTGATCTCACTTTGATATGTTTTGTTATTGCAGCTTCTAAATACGCATTTCCAACTAGATCATCAGACATGCCATACCCTCCTAGTCTAGTTTTGGCATAAGCCAAAGGATTGCTCATCTCTTGACCAACTAAGCTTGAAATTCCATAAGGATTCCCATTTGAATCTCTAATTACAGGATTTGTGCTATATGGAGCACCATTTGCTTTAACAGGATCTGTTTCGATAATTGGAGTAGTCGGATCAAGATTAATTGCAGAACTCAATGGCCCTCCAAATTCACTATTTGTATTGCCAATTCCAACTGTTTTTTGTCTCGAAAATCCAAAAGTCTGTCCGAAAGTAAATACTTTAGATATTTTATGAGTCGAGTTTAAACGGAAATTCTTTTTGGTATAATTCGAAATTTCAGTAGAAACGATTCCTTGTTGATCTTGAAGTCCAAAAGAAGCATAAAAATTAGAAACATCGCTTCCACCACTGATACTTAATTCGTGGGAATAGCGGAAAGCATTCGTATTAAAAATTGCTTTTTGCCAATCCGTTCCAACACCTAAAGTTGATAAATTAGAAAATATAACGGGACCTCCAGCAGCAACTGATTTCTCATTTAATAGGGCACCATATTGCGTTGCATTTAGTAAATGCAACGTTTTTTCAGGTGATGAAATTCCTGAGAATCCGTTGTAGTTTACAGTGATTTTTCCAGATTTTCCTTTTTTGGTTGTAACCAAAATAACTCCAGTTGCAGCACGCGTTCCGTAAATTGCAGCAGAAGCGGCATCTTTCAACACCTCTATCGATTCAATATCAGATTGATTAAGAAATCCTATTCCACCTGCATCAACAACAACACCATCAACAACCCAAAGAGGATCATTTCCACCTTCACCAAAAGTAGTCACCCCTCTAATTCGAATTGTAGATGACGAACCTGGCTGACCAGAACTCGCAGCAATGGTAACTCCCGAAACTCTACCTTGTAAAGCTTGCTCAATACGCCCATTAGGGACTTTCTCAAGATCTTTAGCCTTAACACTGGATATTGCACCCGTAACAACACTTTTCTTTTGAGTACCATATCCTACAACAACAACTTCCTGTAAGGATTCTGATGAAGGATTAAGTTTAACATCAATTCTATTTCTTCCGTTAATAGGTTCCTGAACGGAAGTATACCCTAAATAACTAAATACTAAAGTCCCTTTTGAAGTGGCCTTTATTTGATAATTTCCATCAAAATCCGTAGCCGTAGCTTTGGAAGTTCCTTTAATTAAAATGGATACTCCTGGGATGGGAAGTCCGTTTTCGTCATAAACTTTTCCGCTTACATTAGCATCTTGTGCTTGTGCGTAAACTGAGAATAGAATAGATAAAAAACAAAAAATAAGCAATTTTGTAAATTTCATATTTCTAAAAATTTTGGTTAATTAATTAGTAATTTCCAGCAATATTATATTTATTTTTTCTATATTCTCATTTATCTTTCCTTACAAAAACACATCAAAGTCATTTTTATTACTTGACAAAAACACATCAAAATTAACATAAGTATCTAATTATAAATTATTTAAATTTAATTTTATAGTGTTACACAAATGTTAATTTAAAAAAAAACCACTACATTTATAGAATATATAAATACTTCCATTTTTTTATCAAAATCTGACTAAAACTAGCACTTCTTCTTATTGTTCATGAGTAGAAACCGAAGTCTTTTTAAATAATAATCAATTCATTACACTTAGAATTTAATCATGAGATTTACAAAATTCCATTTTCTAATTTTATTAATAACAACAACAATCTGTAGTCAGGTCAAAAACATAGGACTACCAGATATTAGAAATTATAAAAGATCCGACTATAAAGGAGGAACTCAAAATTGGGATATTGACCAAGATAAAAACGGCAATTTATATTTTGCTAATAATAGCGGTCTTTTTCAATTTGATGGCTCATCATGGAGGAAATATAATATCCCAAACTCTGCAGCTATACGATGTGTAAAAATTGATAATTCTGGAAAAATTTTCGTGGGAGGTTATAGTGAATTTGGCTATTTTAAATCTAATTCAAAAGGGAAATTGGTTTATTTTTCTTTGTCTAAAATGATAAACATGTCCAATTTCAAACTGATGGACTTTATCTGGAAAATACACATTCATAATGACGAAGTTATTTTTCAATCGTTTGAAAGAACGTACATCTTTAAAAACAAAAAAATTAAAATTCTCGAGGCCCCTAAAAGATTCCAATTCTCATTTCAAGTAAAAAACCACCTCTATATACAAGATATTTCAATGGGAATATTGGAGTACAAAAACGGAAAACTATTCCAACTAAAAAATTCCACCATTTTAAATAACACAGAAATCTGGGGTATTTTTTCTTTACCTGAAAACAAGTTATTAATTGCCACTTTAAATAAAGGTCTTTATATATATGACAATGAAAAAATGATTCCTTGGAATACCGAAGCGAATGTTTTCATTAGAAAGAATAGTTCGCTTGGTGGTGTAGCAATAAAAGATAAATTCATTGTACTCAATTCCGTTTTAGAGGGGATGATTGTATGTGATTTAAATGGGAAAATTATTCAACATATCAACCGCACGAAAGGGTTGCAAAACAATACCGTTCTCACCTCTTTTGTTGACAGCAAAAACAACCTTTGGTTAGGTCTTGATAACGGAATTTCTTTTGTGAATGAAAATTCTCCTTTTACTTATTTTGGATTTAGTTATAATCTAAGTACCGTTTATGGTACGGCATTGCATAAAGGAAATCTTTACGTAGCTACTAATCAAGGTGTTTTTTATCATTCTTGGAATAATTCAACCAAAGAAGATACTTTTAAACTAGTAGAAGGAACTACCGGACAAGCATGGAACATACAGGTGATTGACGACCAATTATTTTGCTCACACAACACAGGTGCACTATTGATTGCGAGTGCAAAAACTATAAAAATATTGGACAATATAGGCTATTGGAAATTTATGCAAATTCCCAATCATCCAAATTATTTAATTGGTTCCAATTATAATGGCTTTTCAATATTTGAAAAAACATTAAATGGCTGGCAATTTAAAAATAGAATTGAAGGCTTTTCTAAGTCATCCGGATCATTTGAAATGGAAGGAAAAAACATTTGGATAAAAAAAGACAACTTAGCCTATAGAATGACATTAAGTAACGACCTGAAAAGGTTCGAATCTATAAAAACATATCAAGATTTGTCGGAAACGGTAAAAGGAATTGGAAACATACAACAGTTGGAAAACAAGGTCTATTTTCAAACAAACAATCACTTTTATAACTATTCCTACGAACAAAATTTATTTTTTGAAGATAAAAAAATGAGTAATTTATTTACTAAGATTCCAAAAATAAACACTTTAACTCAAGACAAATATGGAAACATTTGGTATATTTTTGATGAATCATTAGGTGTCTTAATGAAAACCAAAACGGGTAATTACAAAAATATTGTGTCTCCCTTTTCAAAACTTACTGGTAATATAGTATACAATAATCTATCCATAAACACGACTGGCCCTAACGATACATTCATTGGTTTAACGGATGGATTAGCTCATTATGATTCTAATTTATTAACCAATTACGAAGCAAAACCAAAAGCCTATATAAGAGGCTTTTCATTCCCCGGAGACACCATAGTTTTAGGAAATGGCCAAAAAGCATTGGATAATTATAAAATTCCATATGCTTCTAATCATGTAAAATTTACTTTTTCATCTCCTTCGTATGAAAATCTTGAGAATCTTGAATTTTCTTATCAGCTGGAAGGTTTTGATAACCAATGGAGCAATTGGTCTACAAATGTCATTAAAGAATACACCAATCTAAGAGAAGGCGATTACACTATGAAGTTAAAAGCTAGAACTAATTATGGTAAACAATCGGAACAAACCACATTAAATTTCTGCATTTCTCCTCCTTGGTACAGACACTTTTTAGCGTATTTATTTTATATTTCACTTGTCATAGCTTCTGTATATTTTATTAGAAAACGAATAAAAACTAAAATACGAAAAAACAAATATTATGAAACTATTGAACAAAGAAGGCTCTATTTGGAAAAAGAATCAAAAATCAGGCAAGAACAATACGAGCTGGAAAAAGAAATTGAAAAATTAAAAAATGATAAACTTCAAATTAAAATTTTAGCAAAAGACAAGGAACTAGTAAACAATTCTTTACAAGTTGTAAAGAAAAATAAAATCCTGAATGGAATTATCTATAAACTAAAAGATATTAATATAGAATCCTTTGATGAGTCCACAAAATTCCAATTTACAAAACTGAACAAAAGTATTACGAAAGAAGTAAATGCGGACAAAAGCTGGAAAGATTTGGAAAAACACATTAAGAATGTCCATTTTGATTTTCTAAAAAGATTGAAAGAAAAATATCCAACAATTTCTCCACGAGAATTAGATTTATCAACCTATTTATTGATGAACATGTCAACAAAAGAAATTGCCGAAATCATGAATATTTCAAACGGAGGTGTTGAATTAGCACGTTACCGATTAAGAAAAAAATTAGAACTCAACAAGAAAGAAAACCTCATTGGATTTTTAATGAGTATTTAAATTGTCCCGTCCTAAAAAAGCGATACAGATTATTAGCTAAAATTAAATATTAAACAGTAGTAAAAACGTTTTTGCTACTGTTTTTTGTTTTATAAGTTCTCATGTTCGTTTTGTTTTGAGAATGCATTTGGTTTGGAGTCAGCATATAATTTGAATAATGAGGTCTAATTTCATTATAAATAGTAACAGATTCCTTGATAATTTGGTTTGTTATTTTTACTCCTTGATTGTATTTATCAATCCTAAATTCTTGTTTTAAAATTCCATTTATTCTTTCTGCAACAGCATTTTCATAAGGATCTGAATTTTGTGTCATACTGCACAAAATCTTGTTTTTAACAAGCTCTTCTTGGTATTCATTGGCACAATATTGAATTCCTCTGTCAGAATGATGTATCAATGGCAAATTAAAACATTTTCTTTGTTTAAGAGCCATCAGACTACTTTGAGTGTTTAAGTTATCAGCCAGATAATAGCCCATTATCTTCTTAGAATAGGCATCTGTAATCAAACTTAAGTAGCGAGGATTATCTCTTTTTCCGATGTATGTAATATCGGATACCCAGACTTGTTCGGGTCTATTAATCTCTAAATCTAAAATTAGATTTTCGTGTTTTCTAAAGCGATGATGCGAGTTGGTTGTTATATGATAAGAACGTTTTGGCTGAATTAATAAATGATTGGCTCTTAGTATATCAAAGAATTTATCCCTGCCTATTTTTATCAACAGGAGTTTGTCTGACAAAAGATAATACAGTTTTCAAGTGCCTAATCTAGGCATTGTTTTTCTAATGGCATTAACCATCAAAACAACCTGTTCAGCTTTGTCTTTCTTAACTATTTTTCTTCGAATTCTTCGATAATAAACCTGTCTGTCTATCCCGAACAAATAACAGGTAAATACTATTGTTTGTTGTTCTTTTGCTTTGAAATGGTCGATTGTTCGGGTACAGAGTTTTTTCGGATATCGATTTGATACTCTTTTTCTGCTAAATCAATCATCATATCAAACAGGATAGCTTTCTTGTCTGCAACAAAAGCTTGTCGCTCCAAGAATGCTTTTTGTTTTTCTAAAAGCTTGACTTGAACTTCAAGCTCCATAATCTTTTGTTCTGGTGATTTTTCCATCTTTGACGGGATTTGGTTCTCCCAATCAAAGTTACCAAATTTAATTAACCATTGTGCAACTGTCTTTCTACATTGGATACCGTACTTCTTTGTTGCCTCAGTAACTGTAAGTTGTCCTCGCTCTATTTCTTGAACGATTTCTAATTTTAAAGACATCGTGTAGTCTTTTTGCGTACGCTTTAAATAGCGTGCTTCTTGTAATGATTCCATAGGATACTTTTTTGTGTATCGCTATTTCAGGACTAGACAAATTGAACTAAAAAAAGCCATCATAAATTAAAATGATGGCTTTTAAATTCTAAAAAATAGAAGTTTCCGTTACAAAAAATCCAAAGTCCGCTCTAAAGCCATTCCTCTGGAACCTTTTATTAGAATAGTACTATTTTCAATTTTAATTTCTTTTAAATGATCTGAAAAATTCTCAAATGTCTCGTAAAACCAAAAATTAATTTTATCAACTTTATTATCATAAAATGCTTTACCAATAAAATAACAATTTATTTTTTCCTCATCAGAAAGCTTTGTCACAAGTTCTCTATGCTCTTGCTGACTTTCCTGTCCTAACTCAAACATATCACCCAGTATCATAATTTTTTTTGCATTATCTAATTGTATAAAATTCTCTATTGCAACACTCATACTGCTAGGATTTGCATTATAAGCATCCAGAATAATTTGATTAGTTCCTTTGGTTAATAGTTGCGATCTATTATTATCAGGAATATAACTTTCTAAAGCCTCTTTAATAGCATTATCCTCAACTTCAAAATATTTCCCTATAGTAAGTGCCGCATTAATATTATTGGCATTGTATAATCCAATTAAATGAGAAACGACCGTACCATTAGAATAATTTATTTCTACAAATGGATTCGCTTTTACACTCGTTATATTCACATTAGCATTTTCTTTATTTATGCCAAAAGAAAATGATTTCAATATTTTTGCTTTTTCAACTTGAATTGGATCTTCTAAGTTTATAAAAGCTAGCTTATCGTTCTCAAAAAGATAGTTATACATCTCACTTTTGCCTTCAATAACACCTGCTACCCCACCAAAACCCTCTAAATGAGCTTTACCAAAATTAGTTATATAGCCATAATCCGGTTTGGCTAATCCACAAAGAAATTCAATTTCTTTTTTATGATTTGCCCCCATTTCTACAATCCCAATTTCAGTTTCTGAATTAAAAGAAAGCAAAGTCAATGGCACACCAATATGGTTATTCAAATTTCCAATTGTTGCCTTGGTTTTATATTTTTTTGAAAGAACAACATTAATGAGCTCTTTTGTTGTTGTCTTTCCATTACTACCTGTAAGAGCAATTATAGGTAACTTTAAATAAGCTCTATGAAACTTAGCTAATTCTTGTAGCGCTATTAAACTATCTTCAACCAAAATAGTTCTTTGGTCAATAAAGTATTCGCTATTATCAATAATAACATAAGATGCTCCTTTTTCTAATGCTTCCGCAGCAAATGTATTAGCATCAAAACGATCTCCTTTTATAGCGACAAATAATGAGTTTGACTCAATTTTACGTGTATCTATTGAAACCGATTTACATTTTAAAAACAAACTATGAATGTAATTAATATCCATTTAAAAACGATTTAAAAAAATAAAAGCCCTAATCAAAGGGCTTTTATTACTATTATATAAAAAAATTAATTTCTTGCTGATTTCTTCTTATCTGCTTTAGGTCCAACTCTTGACATCGCACATCTAAATCCAATATAATCAGTTGCCATATCTTGTGGAAAATATCTTCTTTGAGCAGGATCTAACCAATACGCTCTGTCTCTCCAAGATCCTCCTTTATAAACTCTTACATCATCATTTATCAAAGTGGTTCTTTTACTGGAAACATCATACTTTCTAACCATTTTCCCTAAACTGTCAGTAGTGACATTGTGTTTTGGAGAATTGTACATGATTTTTTCTTCTTTTTGTTTTTCGTTATCCGATTCAGAAGATCCAAAATTATAATATCTGGTAGACTGCTTATCACCGTCTCTATAATTGATATTATCACTTTTATCAAAATTTGTTCTTAAATAGGTTTCATTTTCATCAACTGGAACCTGAGCAATTTGACCAGGAAAACTAGTTGCAACTTTTTTACCGTTGCTTAAAGTTTTATACTCCATGTTTTCTTTAGTCACAATTTCTACTTTACCATCAGCTCCAATTTTATTTTTAGTGTATTGATTTCCTCTAAAATAGTTAAAGTCATTCGATTCATTATCAATAATTGGTCTATAAACATCCTGTACCCATTCGGCAACATTTCCTGCCATATCATACAAACCAAAATCATTAGCTGGATAACTTTTTACTGCATTAGTAATATCAGCACCATCATCAGACCATCCTGCTATTCCACCATAATCACCATTACCTTGTTTGAAATTGGCCAATTGATCTCCTTTGCTTTGTCTTTTTCCAGAACGGGTATAACTACCAGACCAAGGATATTTCTTTTGACCTTTGTAAATATTGTATTCTCTTTGTCCAACATCGGCTGCCGCTGCATATTCCCATTCTGCCTCAGTAGGAAGTCTGTATTCTGGGAGTATAATTCCAGAAGAACGTTGTGCATATATATTTTTCTCTTCAGTAACCTTACCGTCTTTTCCTGCTTTTGGTGTTTTTCTAGCGCCTTTTCTTCCTTTTAAAACAATTTCTTCATTACCTCCATAAGTCAATGTAGGACTATTCAAATAGGTTTCAGTACTAAAAGAACTTTCTGCACTTACATCATTAGTTTTTGCGTTTTTCTTAAGGTATCCGTTTTTTTCCAAAATTGCTTCATTCACACGATCCGTTCTCCATTTACTAAATTCAACTGCTTGAATCCAATTAACTCCTACAACAGGATAATTTGCATAAGAGGGATGTCTTAAATAGTTATTGGTCATTGTTTCATTATAACCTAATCTATTTCTCCAAACTAAAGTATCTGGCGAAGCGCCTTCATATATATTTTTGTAATTTTCTTCAGTTGGAGGAAATACTTTTTTCAACCAATCTAAATACTCTAAATACATAAAGTTTGTAACTTCAGTTTCATCCATATAAAAAGACTGAACATGTTGCTGTGTAGGAGTATTATTCCAATCATGCATAACATCATCTTCCACTTTCCCCATAGTAAATGTACCCCCTTCAACAAAAACCAAACCTGGTCCTGCTTCTTGCTTTTTACTGCTAGAACCTTTTTTACTGTCTACATTCCAACCAGTAGCCCTTGATGCATTTTTTGAGCTGGATTTTTTACTGCAACTCGCCAAACCTAATATCAAAATCATTGATATCATCAATCGCAAGGTCATAATTTTGTTTACTTTCATACTCTTTAGTCGGTAATAATTTAAGTGCCGCAATATAATAATTAACCATTAACTGACAACATCCTTTTTTAATAAATTTAATTCTCTAAATTTTATCAGAAAATTATACAATAGAAACGCAAATTTATAATATTTATTATTTACAATAACACTAAATGATTTATTTTTACTCATTAATAACAATTCACTTTATATCACGTTTAAAAAATAATGAAAAAAATAATTCTGGTTTATTTATCCCTAATTTCTTTCGTTTCTTTTGCACAAATTAAAGGTGATGTAACCATCGAATGGTTAGAAAAAAAGGAAATGTTTTTTGGAGATTTCAAAGCGACAGTTCCTCAATTTAGCGGAAGTAGTTATTATTTTGATTTTTCAAAAAAAGCAATTACCTATTCCCTTAAAATATCAGAATCAGCTTCTTTTGATGAAAACGACCTACAAATTACAAACATAGTATACGAATCAATTACAGCTTCTCAACTTGGAGAATTGGATTTGGAAAACATTCCAAAAACCCCAAATAGTTCATTAAAAATCAACAACTCAAGAAATCTTAGACAAGCTTTTCTTTCTTTATCACCAATCGTAAAAGATGATTTGGGTTACAAACGAATCAAATCATTTTCTTACAGTATAAAAAGCAATTCTTCGAGAATTTCTCAATCGAACAAAAGCACGAATATCATTTCTAATTCCATTTTAGCTTCCGGAGATTGGTATCAATTTTACGTTGAAAAATCCGGTGTTTATAAAATTTCAAAAAGCTTTTTGCAGCAATTAGGACTCAACACAAACAGTATTGACCCAAAAAAAATAAAAATTTACGGCAACGGCGGTAAAATGTTGCCTTTGTCAAATAATATTGATTATCCATCTGATTTAACTGAAAATCCAATTCAAATTATTGGCGAAAGCGACGGTGTTTTAAATAACGATGATTATATTTTATTTTATGCCGAAGGATTAGATACTTGGAATGAAGAAAGTCAAACCTTCAATAACTTGTATGATACAAAGTCCTACTATTATATAACCGTTCAAGGTGACGATGGAAAACGAATTCCTGAAATGACCCAACCTACAGGAAACAGCTCATTAACATTAGACACATTTGACGATCATCAATACCATGAATTAGATCTTGTAAATATTGCACATCTTGGTCGGCAATGGTTCGGAGAATCGTTTGACATCAATCAAGAGCAAGAATTTGAGTTTAATTTTCCAAACTACGATTCAACAACGCCAATAAAAATTATGGCAACAACTGCTTCTGCTGCTTTCACTCCTACTTCATTCAAGGTAGCGGCAAATGGCCAAGAAATAGGAAACATATCATTTCCATCTTTAAATACGAATTCAGATACCGAATTTAATTTAGCCATTTTACCAAAAAACACAACTTTTAGTGGTTCCGAAAACGTAAAAATAAAGCTAACCTATAACAACAATAGCGTTCCTGGTTCAAAAGGATATTTAGACTACATTAGACTTATCGCCAAAAGAAAACTTCAAGGTTATGGAAAACAGTTTATTTTTCAATACGACTTGTCAAATTCTAGTTCCGGTATTGTAAGTTATTCCGTTTCTAATGCAACTGGAATTTCTCAAGTTTGGGATGTAACCGATTTATTCAATGTAACCAAAATTGAAAATTCAAATCAAAGTTCCTTTACTTTCAAAGCTAATTTGGGCGAACTCAGAAAATACATTGCAGTCGATGCTTCAGACTATTATACTCCTTTAAAAGACAGTAAAACAAAAATTGCCAATCAAAACTTAAAAGGAACACTTTTTAAAAATAATCAAGGCCAATTTCAAGATATTGATTATATAATTATAACTCCAAATTCCCTAACGACACAAGCTGAAAAATTAGCTAATTTCCATCGTATCAATTCTAATCTAAATGTAAAAGTAATATCTCTTGAATCTATTTATAAAGAATTTTCATCAGGAAAACAGGACATTTCTGCTATTAGGAATTGTGTGAAATATATTTATGAAAACGCATCGACAGCTGATAAAAGAATAAAATATGTAAACCTTTTTGGCGATGCATCCTATGATTTCAAAAACCGAATTACAAACAACACCAATGTAGTTCCTATTTATCATTCCTTAAACAGCAATACTTCGGGGGAAACTTCCTTTGCTTCCGATGATTTTTTTGGGCTGATGGATGCTAATGAAGGAAATATAGTTTCTTATTTTGGAGGAATTGACATTGCAGTTGGAAGAATGCTCATAAATGATGCTGCACAAGCTGATGAAATGGTAAATAAAGTTATAGAATACTATGATTTAAAATCATACGGAAGCTGGAGAAATAATTTTGTTTTAATTTCAGACGATGCTGATAAATCTTCGGACGCAAGTCTTCAAACCCGTCAAAACAACTTAGCAGATATCATTGCTACCGAAAAACCATTTTTGAATGTCAATAAAATAATATTGGATTCCTATGTTCAAGAAGCTTCCGCAGGAGGTTTTAGATATCCAAAAGCGAGAACTGATCTTTTTAATGCTTTCGAAAAAGGAGCATTAGTGTTTAATTATTTAGGACATGGCGGAGAAGATGGTTTATCAAGCGAACGCATTTGGGAAAAATCAGATGGCCAAAATTTAAGTAACCAATACAAATATCCTTTATTTATAACCATCACTTGTGAATTTTCCCGTTTTGACAATCCTTCCAGACCAACTGCTGGCGAATATACCTACTGGAACCCCAAAGGCGGAGCCATTGCAATGATTACAACCATACGGGCAATAGGCCAATATAACGCGGAAAATTTCAATGATATTCTTTCTGAAAATTTATTGTCATTTGGCTCTAACCAATATACTTCCATTGCTGAAACATTGCGACTTTCCAAAAACAGCAATCCAAATTCAGCGACTAATGTAGTTTTTTATATTGGCGATCCCGCATTAATGCTTGCTATACCCAAACCTAAAATAAGTCTTACTAAAGTAAATGACGTTTCAATTTCTCAACCCGTTGATGATTTCAAATCATTAGCCAAAATTAAATTGACTGGAGAAATTACAGACGAAAACAACAATCTGCTTACAAACTACAATGGAGAAGTCTCCACAACCATTTTTGACAAAATCATTCCAAGAACAACACTTAATAATGATGGAAATAGTACCCCGATAAATTTTAATGTTTTGGGTGAAACCATTTTTAGAGGAAATGCATCTGTCACTAATGGTAAATTTGAATTTAGTTTTGTTGTTCCTCGAGACATTAGAATTCCATTAGCCAACGGAAGAATCAGTTTTTACGCCAAAAAAAATCAAATATTAGAAAATGAAACGGGCTATAATACCAGTATAAAAGTGGGAGGAATTAATGAAAATGCAGTTGCGGACAATATTAGTCCAAGAGTGAAGTTATATATGAATGACGAGACTTTTGTTTCGGGAGGCACAACTAATGAATCGCCTTTCCTACTTGCTTTTCTTGAAGATGAAAATGGTATAAACACAGCCAGTGGAATTGGTCATGACATTGTTGCAATATTAGATGGCGATGTGAATAATCCTTACATTTTAAATGATTATTATCAAACAAAATTAGATGATTATACTAGTGGAACACTTCGGTTTCCGCTACGTAATTTATCAGTCGGCTTGCATACTATAACTTTCAAAGCATGGGATGTGTATAATAACCCCATAATTACTGAGATTCAGTTTGTAGTAGTTGGTGATGAAACGATAACATTGACTCATGTCTTGAATTATCCCAACCCATTTGTGAATTACACTGAATTTTGGTTTACTCATAACAGACCTTATGAAGCGTTAGACGTCCAGGTTCAAGTTATGACGATAACAGGAAAAGTGGTTTGGACTAAAAACCAGGTTGTTTTAACCGAAGGTTTTTTATCAAAAGAAATCACTTGGGATGGTAAAGATGATTTTGGCAGCAAAATTGGGAAAGGAGTTTATATTTACAAACTCACGGTAAAATCGAACTTGACAAATAAAAAGGTTGAAAAGTTTGAAAAACTTGTAATACTTTAATAAAATACTATATTTGTTTAACCCATATTCTTACAATAATGAAAAAAATTACGTCGGTCTTTATCTTTTTATTTATAGTTTCATTAGCTAAAGCACAAGATAGAGTCATAACAACAGGAGTTCCATTTTTATTAGTATCTGCTGATGCAAGAGCTGCAGGTATGGCTGATATAGGTGTTGCATCATCCGCAGACGCTTTTTCACAACAATGGAATCCAGCAAAATATGCTTTTGCAATAGACAAGCAAGGCTTCTCTGTGAGTTACACCCCATACCTTACTGATTTAGTAAACGATATTTCATTAGGACAATTAACTTATTATAACAAACTGAACGAGCGAAGCGCGTTTGCAGGAAGCTTTAGATACTTTGGTTTAGGTAACATAGAACTTCGTGAAACTGGTAATCCAGATGAAGTTCCAAGGATAGTTTCTCCAAATGAATTTGCTCTTGACGGATCATATTCTTTAAAATTAAGTGAACGTTTCTCTATGGCTGTTGCCGGACGCTATATTCATTCCAGTCTAAAAGTGGCATCTGACAATGGTGATGCTACACCAGCAAGTTCATTTGCAGTTGATGTGGCAGGATTCTATCAATCAGAAGAAATAGCTTATACTGACTTTAACGGAAGGTGGAGAGCAGGATTTAACATTCAAAATTTAGGCCCAAAAATAAGTTATGACAATGATGAATTTAGCACTAATTTTCTTCCCGCAAATTTAAAAATAGGAACTGGTTTTGATTTCATATTAGATGATTATAATAAAGTAGCTTTAAATCTAGAATTCAATAAATTATTAGTACCCACTCCACAAAACCCAGATTTAAATGGAGACGGAACAGTTACCAGTGAGGAAAGAGCTCAAAACCAACAAGATTATCGTTCTATTAGTTGGGTATCCGGTGTATTTAAATCATTTGGTGATGCTCCAGATGGATTTAAAGAAGAATTAAAAGAATTCACCTATGCAGCAGGTGCTGAATATTTATACCAAGATTCATTTGCCATGCGAATGGGATATTTTCACGAAAGTCCTTTAAAAGGAGCGAGACAATTTTTCTCTCTTGGAGCAGGATTTAAATATACAATTGTAAAAGTGGATGTCTCCTATTTGTTCTCTGCATCGAAAGTAAAAAACCCTTTGGAAAACACACTTAGATTTTCACTTACTTTCAATTTTGGCGACAAGTATGATGAATATTAAATAAAGTAAATTTTAAATATAACAACAAATCCAAATTTCATATCGTTGAAATTTGGATTTTTTTTCCTGTAAAAAGAATGAAAGAAATTACCATTACTACACAATTCAATGTCTTTGATTCCGTTGAAGACTTGCCAAATGACATAATAAATTTAATGGAACAAGCTATAACTGTCAGAAAGAAAGCATATGCTCCTTATTCTAAATTCAGAGTCGGCACCGCTATTCTTTTAGACAATGGAAAAATTATACTCGGCTCAAATCAAGAAAATGCAGCATATCCTTCTGGTCTTTGTGCAGAACGTGTGGCAATTTTTCAAGCAGGGGCAATTTATCCTGATGCAAAAATTTTAAAAATGGCCATAACAGCTGCTTCAGACACAAATAAAACGACTACCCCCATTCCTCCTTGTGGCTCCTGTAGACAATCAATCGCAGAATATGAAATAAAACAAGACACCCCTATAGAAATCTATTTTATGGGAGAAATAGGAGCTATTTACAAATCTGCATCCCTAAAAAACTTGCTCCCATTTATGTTTGATAAAAAGTTCTTGTAAAAAAAACCAAAAACTAGCGTATAAATTTTACTTCTTAGTTGGAATGTCTTATTTTTGCGATTCGCAAATTTGTGGGAGGAAACTATTTTGCGTTATGGTACCAATTGATAATACAATAACACTTTAGCAAAAGAATTAATTCAGATGAAAGAAGTTACAAAAGAAGTTTATTTAAAGTGGTATGAAGACATGCTGCTTTGGAGAAAGTTTGAGGACAAACTTGCAGCATTATACATACAACAAAAAGTTAGAGGATTTCTACACTTATATAATGGTCAAGAAGCCGTTCTGGCAGGTGCATTACACGCCATGGACTTGACAAAAGACAAAATGATTACTGCTTACAGAAATCACGTTCAACCAATAGGAATGGGTGTTGATCCAAGACGAGTAATGGCTGAACTAATGGGAAAAGTTACAGGAACATCTAAAGGAATGGGTGGTTCTATGCACATTTTCTCAAAAGAACACCGTTTTTATGGTGGACACGGAATTGTAGGTGGACAAATACCTGTAGGTGCCGGATTGGCATTTGGAGATAAATACAACGGTACAGGTGGTGTTACTATGACCTATTTTGGTGATGGAGCTGCTCGTCAAGGTTCTTTACACGAAGCGTTCAACATGGCTATGTTATGGAAACTTCCAGTAGTATTTATCGTTGAAAACAACGGTTACGCTATGGGAACCTCTGTAGAAAGAACTGCAAACCATACTGATATCTGGAAACTAGGTTTAGGATACGAAATGCCTTGCGGACCAGTTGACGGAATGAATCCTGTAAAAGTGGCTGAAGCAATGACAGAAGCTATTGATAGAGCACGTCGTGGTGATGGACCAACTTTCCTTGAAATGAAAACATACCGTTACAGAGGACACTCCATGTCTGATGCACAATTATACCGTTCGAAAGAAGAAGTAGAAGAATACAAAAAAATAGATCCAATTACACAAGTTTTAGATGTAATTAAAGATCAGAAATATGCTACTGAGGAAGAGATTGAAGCAATTGATCAAAGAGTAAAAGATTTAGTTGAAGAATGCGTAAAATTCGCTGAAGAATCACCTTACCCTGAAATCCAACAATTATACGACGTAGTATACGATCAAGAAAACTATCCATTTTTACCTCATAAACTATAAATCAATTATGGCAACAATAATAACAATGCCTCGTTTGAGCGATACGATGACGGAAGGAACGGTAGCGACTTGGCTAAAAAAAGTAGGTGACAAAATCAGCGAAGGAGATATCCTTGCAGAAATTGAAACCGATAAAGCAACAATGGAATTTGAGTCTTTTAATGAAGGAACTCTTTTATATATTGGTATTCCAGAAGGAGAAACAGCACCGGTAGATTCTTTATTAGCAATAATAGGAAATGAAGGTGAAGATGTTTCAGCTTTAATAGCTGGAAAAGCAACTCCCGCAACTGAAGAAGCTAAACCTGCCGTTGCTGAAACTGCAGCAGCTCCAGAAGTTAAAAAAGAAGAAACAACTGCTCCTGCAGCTTCTTTACCAAAAGGAGTAATTGTAGTTACAATGCCTCGATTGAGCGATACTATGACCGAAGGTACAGTTGCTACTTGGTTGAAAAAAGTAGGTGATAAAGTCTCCGAAGGTGATATTCTTGCTGAAATCGAAACGGATAAAGCAACAATGGAATTTGAATCTTTCAACGAAGGAACTTTATTATACATAGGAATTCAAGAAGGGAATACTGCACCTGTTGACAGTCTTTTAGCCATTATTGGACCTGAAGGAACTGACATTAGCGGTATTGCTGAAAATTATAAAACTGGAGGAGCTCCACAAGCTCCTGTTGCAACTGAAGAAGCAAAATCAGTACCAGCTGAAAAAGCAGCAGATCCTATTGTACAAGAAGCATCTACTGACGGACAAAGAATTTTAGCATCGCCATTAGCAAAGAAAATTGCAAGTGATAAAGGAATACAACTGACTCAAGTGAAAGGTTCTGGTGAAAACGGACGTATCGTAAAAAGCGATATTGAAAACTTCACACCACAAGTTTCGGCTGCGGCATCAACAACTGCTGCACCAGCGAAAACAGAAACTGTAGCTGTTGCAAAACCTTTTGTTCCGGCAGGAGAAGTTTTCACAGAAGAAATCAAGAATTCGCAAATGCGAAAAATCATTGCTAAACGTCTAGCAGAATCTCTATTTACAGCTCCACATTACAACTTAGTAATAGAGGTAACTATGGATGAAGCAATGAAATCAAGAACAATCATTAACAGCGTTCCGGATACAAAAGTATCTTTTAACGACATGGTGATAAAAGCTTGTGCATTAGCACTGAAAAAGCATCCAAAAATAAATTCACAATGGAAAGAAGATGTCATCATCATTAACCATCACGTAAATATTGGAGTTGCTGTTGCTGTTGAAGACGGACTTGTAGTTCCAGTATTGCGATTTACAGATGCTATGAGTTTATCTCAAATTGGCGGTAGCGTAAGAGATCTTGCAGGAAGAGCTAAAAACAAAAAATTATTACCTACTGAAATGGAAGGAAGTACTTTTACCGTTTCTAATCTTGGAATGTTTGGTATTACTGAATTTAATTCTATCATCAACCAACCGAACTCTGCAATCCTTTCAGTAGGAGCTATTGTAGAAAAACCGGTTGTAAAAAATGGTCAAATTGTAGTAGGAAATACAATGATGTTATCTTTAGCTTGCGATCACAGAACAATTGATGGTGCTACAGGAGCTCAATTTTTACAAACATTGAAACAATTCATAGAAAACCCAGTTACGATGCTTGCGTAATAACTTGGTCTTAAGAATACAAATCCCGTCTTGTTTTAGAACTTGACGGGATTTTTTATTTGTTCTTTGCTTCTATCCAACGTGACATATACTTTGTACTGTTCAACGTATGATGTTGTAACATAGCTCCCATAAAGTTAGTCAAACGATGTTTTTGTAAATCGGCTTGTAGCATCTTAACTTTTTTTACAAAATCATCCTCGAATAATTCCTTCAAATACCGTCGATTGACAATTGTAATTCCGTTTTGTTGGGCTTTAAGCCAAATTATCTTATCTTGATACAATCGCACTGCCGCATCAGCAAAATCAGCTATATTATCCGTAACAAAACCATTCCAAGGTAAATCACCAAGCATTGATTCAGCTCCAATAATTGTAGTAACACTTGGCGTTCCGCACTGCATCGCTTCCAATAATTTCCCTTTTATTCCAGCACCAAAACGTAAAGGAGCCAAAACTAATCTGGCATTTTTTACAACTTCTTGTGCATCATTCGCTCGACCCATAATTAAAAACCCTTCTTTAACATTATGAAATTGCAATACTTTTTGCGAAGGATATGCTCCATAAATATGCAAAATAGCTTCTGGCAGTTGTTTTCTAATTAATGGCCAAATCGTTTCTTTAAGATACTGAACTGCATTCCAATTAGGTTCATGAAGAAAATTTCCAATAAAAATAAAGTTTTTTCGTTCTTCAAATGAAGGTAATTCTTGAAGCTGGGCAATCACGATTGGTTCCAATAAAAAAGGTAAATAATACAACAACCCTTTATCAATTTTAAATACGGATTCTAACAGTTCCTTTTCAAATTCAGAAATCATCAAAGACAGATCACAACGTAAAATACTTGCAATTTCTCGTTTAGCAACATCTTCAACAAACAAATCTGTCACACTAAATAACCGATTTCCCTTAAATGCTTTTTGTCGTGCTAAACGCAAACAGTGTAAATCTTCAGTATCTAATAATCGCAATGCATTAGGGCAATTTTCGGCAACACGCCAACCAAATTGTTCTTCCATCATAAAACGGTCAAATAAAACTACTGTTGGATCTAGTTCTTTTACAAAGATGTCAAAACTAGAATTATTTAACTCAATTGATTTTTTATCAACTTCGTAAACTTCTAAATCGACCATGAAATCACTATTCTGTGCTGGACTTGCAAACGTTATGCTAAATCCTTGCTCTTTGAAAAGTGAAATCAATTGCATCATCCTTCCCCCTGCAGCTGATGAATTGGGCTCTGGCCAAACAAAACCGATAATTAAAAGCTTTTGAACCTGGTTCATAATTATTATATTTCAATTGCAAAATAATACTATTTAGATGGCAATTACATCATTTCAAAGAAAAATCAGTAAGAAAAGACTAATTTTGCATTAAATAAATTCCAATAAGATGTTAGGATTAAAATTAGCCACAGACCCACGTTGGGTAAATATAGTTGAATCAAATATTGAAGAAATCTTGACCGATCACGCTTGGTGCGAACAAAAAGCAGCCTCAAATGCGATAAGTTTAGTTACTTACAATTCTGAATTAGAGGAATTAGTAACCGAAATGTTGATTATAGCAAAAGAAGAATTAGATCACCTCCAATTGGTTCATAACTTAATAAAAAGTAAAGGTTTAACTTTAGGACGAGAGCGTAAAGACCATTATGTAAATGAACTTTTCAAATTCATGAAAAAAGATGGTAGTCGAAAAGATGCTTTATGCGATCGATTGTTATTTTCTGCCATGATTGAAGCCAGAAGTTGCGAACGCTTTAAAGTCCTATCCGAAAACATAAAAGACCCAGAATTAGCAACTTTTTATCGTGATCTTATGATTTCGGAAGCTGGACATTATACCACTTTCTTGGGCTTTGCACGAAAATATGCAGATAATATTGATGTAGACAAACGATGGGCGGCATGGATTGAATTTGAAACTTCCATCATTACCAATTATGGTAAAAACGAAACCATTCATGGTTAATAAACTATAAAAATTTAACTAATTTAACAATAAACAAAAAGAGGATGTTCAATTGAACATCCTCTTTTTGTTAAAATTCCGATTGAATTTTATTTAATAATCATAAACTCTGAACGTCTGTTTAACGCATGCTCATCATCAGTACAATTATCTCCACAAGCCACTTTTGGTTCAGATTCACCAAAGCCTTTTCCTGATATTTTATCAGCACTAATTCCTTTTGAAATGATATACTGTATAGTAGCATTAGCTCTTCTATCAGAAAGATCTAAATTATAAACATCACTACCTCTTGAATCTGTATGAGACTTAACATAAATAACCAACTTATCATTTTGTGACATTACATAAACTAATTTATCGAGTTCCGTAGCTCCTTGTTTAGTTATATTGCTTTTATTGTATTCGAAATATATAGGATTCAATATGATTTCTTTTTCAGTTACTATAACCTCAATTGGATCTATAGCAGCATCAATACTCACAGTCCCTTTTTCAATTTTAGAAACCGGAAATGATTTAGTAATAAATCCATCTTTGTGAACTTCTAATAAATATGGTTTTTGACAATCAACTTCATATGACACTTCTCCTTTTTCATTAGATATTTTAGTATCTAAAATAGTATTATTTCCATCTAAAATAATTACTCTGGAATCAGCTAAAATAGCATTGTTTTTTGCATTTTTTACTGTAGTTAAAATATGCCCTTTACAAACTGGCACTGCACTATAAATATGATCTACACCAGATCGATTACTGGACAAATATCCAATATTTTTTTCCTTGTTAAATGTAAATGCAAAATCATCTTTTTCTGTATTTACAGGATTTCCAATATTATTTGGAATCTCATTTTTATTCAAGTCCATAGCAAAAACATCTAAACCGCCAAAACCTGTTAGACCATTCGAAGAAAAATACAAAACAGAATCGTCCGTAACAAAAGGAAAGTTTTCATCCCCAACTGTATTTATTTTATTTCCTAAATTTTCGGGTGAACCAAAGCTCCCATCTAAATTTATTGCTACTTTCCAGATATCAGTTCCTCCAATTGATCCTGGCATATTTGAAGCGAAATAAAGAAATTTTCCTTCTTTGTCAATAGATGGATTTCCGGTAGAATAACTTTTACTATTGAATGGAAGTGCAGTAATCGCAGTCCATTTATCATTTTCTTTAACAGCTTTATACAAACTTACCTGTCCGTATTTTATTTTTTTTGCTTTATCTTTTTCAAATAGCTTGTCTTTAAAACTTTCACTGGAAAAATAAATTGTATTCCCATCTTTAGTCATCGTCAAAGGACCTTCATGGTAAGGTGTGTTTAATTCTGAAATTAGCGTTGGCTCTGAATAAGTCGCGTTTTCTTCTTTATAATTTGATTGATAAAGATCCAAATAAGGTTCGTTATTCCATCCATAGATTTTTCCATTTTCATTTCTTGCACTCGCAAAATAGAGCACATTATTATAAAGTATAGCTCCAAAATCAGATTTTTCAGAATTAATATTTATTTTCTCCAGTATAAATAATTTTTCTTTCTGTTCAAGTTTAGAGAGATAATTTGGGTTTTCATTGAATACCTTGGTTCTTTCATCATTTGGTAACATAACTGCGAATACTTTCATTTGAACATCAGATTCTGCATACTTACCGTTAGATTTTAACACCTGAGCATATTTAAAATATGTTTCTGCATCCTGTTTAGTTTTTACAGCTTGCTTATACCATTTTTCAGCTTCAACAAAATTATACATGTTATAATAACTATCTCCAAGTTGCTTATACACATATAAATCTGCTTTCTCTTTTTCAACTAAAGCTAAATATTCTTTAACCGCTTGAACATATTCGTATCTGTCAAATAACTCATCTGCATTCTTAGTATCTTTATTTTGTGCTGTAAGGGAAATTACATTAAGCACAAAAAAGAACAATAGGGTATATTTTTTCATTAATTATAAATTTAATATTAGAAAAATCTTGGAGAACGTGAAACTTTTTTAGGAACAAACAAATCATATAATAATATGAATTCATGAGAAGATGGCGCAGTAACTTTTAAATCCGAAATAACATGATCGTAAGCATAGCCTACTCTTAATTCCGGTGTTATTGCAAAATTAATCATTGCTCCAAAACTATCTTCTAATCTATATGTAGCACCTATTTCAAATTTTTCTTGGTATAAAAAATTGGCAGAAAGATCGAGAGAAGGTTTTACATTAAATGCAGACTTCAACATAAAAGAAGGCTTAAATTTCAACTCATAATTAAGGTCAAACACATATCCTCCTGTTAAAAAATAGTGAGATACATCTGAACCGTATTCGCGCCCATTATAATCCAAATGTGCTGCTTTTAACATATTAGGCACCGATAATGATACATAATATTTATCCGTGTAATAAAAAATACCTGTTCCTAAATTTAATGCCACATCATTTATATCTTCTCCAAAAATACCTTCAGAAGGATCTGGCAAACTAGATTGTATATCCCTAAGTCCTACTTTATGAAAAGAGGCACCAGCTTTCAATCCAAAAGCTAATCGTTGTACATCTCCTAATTTCAAAGTATAAGAGAAATCGCCATATACATTTTGTTCCGTAACCGGACCTATTTTATCAGAAATAAACGACAACCCTAAACCGACATTTTTACCTACGGGTGTATGTCCCGAAAAACTAAAAGTCGTTGGAGCATCTTCTATATTTACCCATTGTTTTCGGTACAAAAGACCAAAAGAAATATTTTCTTTTGATCCTGCATACGCTGGATTAATTACATTCATATTATACATATATTGGGTATAATGTGGATCTTGTTGCGCTTTTACATCCATATAGGTAATAAGAACCAAAAGAGACGTCAAAAATATTTTGTTCATATCTGTTTATTTTTCGATTTATTAGTCTATGAAAATTTCATAACCTATAAATTTATTAATTACTATTTTTCTCTGATTAAATAAATCCAACCTGTTTTTGTTTCTCCATTATTGAATTGTATCACATAGTAATAGGTTGCGCTTGGAAGCTCATTTCCTTTGTCGGACTGACCTTTCCATTGATCAGTATAATTAGTCTGATTGTAAACTTTAATACCATATCTATCAAATATTTCTAAATTTTTTACATCCATTAATCTTAAATCAAAATAGTCATTTGACCCATTACCATCAGGAGAAATTCCTTTTTGGATATTACAATAAATAGATTCAATTGTAACATTATCAGTTGTTTCGCAACCAGTTGCAATCGATTTTACAGTTAAACTATACTTAATAGGAAATACCTCTTGCCCTGAGGTAGATGCAATGACATCAGATACATTTAAAACATTAGAATTTGTTCCAATAAGAGCTCCAGTACTATCTTTCCATTGATAATCAACATTGCTTGAATCATACGAAGATGCAATTGGACTTGCAGTTAAAACATAATCTTTAGAATCACATTCTCCTGAAATTTGAAATTGAATTTGTGGCGGAATAGGATTAATAGTTATTTGAGAACCAGTACTTATACAAGCAATACTATTTGTAAATCGCACACTCATTGTATATTTTCCAGGTGCTAAATTTAAAAACTCTGGATTATCTTGATATCCATTTCCTAAACTATATTGGACATTCGCTTGTGCAGTAATCTGAATTCTACCCATAGGCTGTAAACAAGTTGGCTGTGTAATTTGTGCCAATGTTGGTGTTAGCGGTAATGGGGGAAGAGGATCGATTGTTACACTTAAAGTACTTTGAACAGAACATGTATTATCAGTAATATTTCTTGCATATAAGATATAATCATTTGGAGCTAATCCAGAAAACATACTTGAAGTTTGATAAGTTG
Source organism: Flavobacterium cryoconiti (assembly GCF_048158645.1). Classification (NCBI taxonomy): domain Bacteria; kingdom Pseudomonadati; phylum Bacteroidota; class Flavobacteriia; order Flavobacteriales; family Flavobacteriaceae; genus Flavobacterium; species Flavobacterium cryoconiti. The sequence goes on from NZ_JBLNKW010000006.1 coordinate 280,748, forward strand.
TTCCATTCAAGCTATACTCTACACCAGATTGTGCAGCCACTACTATAGTTCCAGAGGGTACAGCACATGTTGGTTGAAGTGTACTTACCATTGTTGGAACAACTGGAGGATTTGGTATTTGATTAATTGTTATTGGTGAGATTGATAAATTTAGACATGTGTTGTCCGCAAGATTTCTTACATACAATGTATAATCTGCAGGTGCCAATCCTGTAAACGTATTCGATGACTGATAAGTTACTCCATCCAAACTATATTCAACACCAGACTGAGTTGTTATTGCAATACTTCCTGATGGAGTTGCACATGTTGGTTGAATAACACTAGCAGTTGTTGGAACTAATATTACTGGCACTGCATTAATTGTTATATTGGTGACTGAGGAAGTAACACATGTATTGTCAGTAAAATTTCTTACATACAATGTATAATCTGCAGGTGCCAATCCTGTAAAGGTATTCGATGATTGATACGTTATTCCATCCAAACTGTATTCAACACCAGATTGGGTTACTATCGCTATACTTCCTGATGGAGTTCCACAAGTTGGCTGTATGATACTGGTACTTGTTGGAACAACTGGAGGA
>NZ_JBLNKW010000007.1:0-275871 GCF_048158645.1 Flavobacterium cryoconiti
AAGGTGGTTATTGCGGCGGGGCTCACCTCTTCCCATCCCGAACAGAGTAGTTAAGCCCGCCTGCGCAGATGGTACTGCAGTTATGTGGGAGAGTATGTCGTCGCCTTTCTTTGAAAACCCTGTTCTTACGAACGGGGTTTTTTATTCATACTTTCATTATAGGAAAGTATATGGTACCTTAGCTCAGATGGTAGAGCAATGGACTGAAAATCCATGTGTCCCTGGTTCGATCCCTGGAGGTACCACAAAATGCTCGGATGGTGAAATTGGTAGACACGCTGGACTTAAAATCCAGTGAACAGCAATGTTCGTGCGGGTTCAAGTCCCGCTCTGAGTACAAGAAACTTCAGTTAGCTAACGCTGGCTGAAGTTTTTTTATTTTACAAAAAATCCTCATTATTTTTTTGATGAGGATTTTTTCGTTTATATACTACTTTAGTTTAAGATAATTTTTGTAACCTTTTGAAAATGTTTTATTTATGTTTTTATTGAAAATATTTAAGATTTCTGATTTCTGATGACCCATAAATATTTATATTGCTAATCAAATAAAAAATATATATTTTTTGCTTATAATATCTTGGTCGAAAATCCGCAATCAGAAATCGTTAATCTATATTCAGTAAAAATTTAACTTAATAGCATTAAGCTATTGCTCAGATAAGTTTTTACTTATACTATTAGTATAGAAATTAACACCTATATTTGCTATCCAATAAAAAACGAAACCATAGAAAAATAATAAAGACATATAAAAATTAGCGTTTAGCGAATAAGCCTGTATCTGAAATCGACCAAATTTTTTATACCTACAGGGAAGTTTAAGATAACGTTCACGCGTAGGTGTGGGCGTTGCTTTACTTTGTAGGTAGGGTTCTTGGTCGGACCTCAGATACGAGTAAGGTAATTAGCCTACGCCTATTTTTTTTGACTTTTTTCAAATTTACTTCTCTGAAAAAATAAAAATAACGCAATGAAACTCTACGCTTCTCTTGAAACAGTCTTAAAAAATGAACCCAATTATGTTACCGATGACGGAAAATTAAAAAAATGGGTGGTTATAACCAAAGCTCAAAATTATGATGCTGAATTAATAGGATTGTTGCTTGATGATGCAGTATTAAAAGCGAAGTTTTTTCTGAATGTGAAAGGTATTTTGGTTTTTAATCAATCCCTGTTTATTCAATTTCTGGAACAAAAAAATTACTTGAACGACAGCTATACAGCTTATAAAAACAAAATTGGTTTAACCATTGGCGACAAATATTTAAAACAGCGAAACGAAGTGGCTTTAGTATGGCCTTTTAAAGACTGCGTATTAGAAGGCGGGCAAAGTCGGGAAGAAGATAAACGTGAAGAAATATTTTTTAATGAAACTCTTGCGCAAGATGAGATTAGTCAACTTTTAGAACCAAAAGTTTTAACCAACGCTAAAAGATATACGGCAAATGGCGAGAGTTTGCTTGATAAATTCAACAGAAACGATAAAGGAATAATTACAGATAACCTTATTATTAAAGGAAATAACCTTTTGGCGTTGCATACTTTAAAAGAAGAATTTGCTGGAAAAGTGAAATTGATTTATATAGATCCTCCGTACAATACAGGAAATGATGGATTTAAGTATAATGATAATTTCAATCATTCTTCGTGGCTATCATTCATGAAAAATCGCTTTGATATTGCCAAAGATTTATTATCAGATGATGGAGTTATCTTTGTTAGCTTAGACGATAAAGAAGCGCATTATTGCAAAGTATTGATGGATGAAATTTTTAAGCGAGAAAACTTTATTGCAGATATTTGTCATAAATCTAGAGGTTCAATTTCAAATGACAAAATTATTTCGCCCAATCATAACCATATTTTGCTTTTTGCAAAAAATGAAAGACTTGTATTTTCCAAAAAAGAAAAATTTGGAGTTAAAAAATCGCTTGAAGGTTTTAAATTAAAGGATGAAAGAGGTGATTATAAATTAGTCCCTGTTGATGGTCCTGGTGGAGCTGCTAAAGGTAATCCTTTTTATGATTTTGATGGTATTGAAGGATATTGGAGATTTTCGAAAGAAAAAATGCAAAAAATGTATGAGGAAGGATTAGTTGTAAAAACCGCAACGGGACTTCAACAAAAATATTATAAAGAGAAAGCAGTATTGTCTAAACAAACTGTTACAACTTGGTGGGATGAAAATTTTTTGACATCTTCAGCAACAAGTGAATTAAAAAAATTAATGGGTGATGAAGTCTTTAAAAATCCAAAAAATACTAATCTATTAAAACGTATAGTAGAATTATGGACAGAAAAGGAAGATATAGTTCTAGATTATCATGCAGGTTCAGGAACAACGGCACATGCAGTTTTAGAATTAAACAAAGAAGATGGTGGAAACAGAAAATTTATCATTTGTGAACAAATGAATTATATAGAGACTGTTACAGCAGAAAGAATAAAAAAAGTAATTGCAAATAACAAAGTTGGCGAATTCGTTTACTTCGAACTTAAAAAACACAATCAGACTTTTGTTGAGCAAATACAAGATGCACAAACTATAGGTGATTTGCTGAAAATTTGGGAAGAGATGAAAGCTAAATCTTTCCTTAGCTATAATGTGGATTTGCAAAAGCAAGATGCACATATTGATGATTTTAAAGCTCTAACGTTTACAGAACAACAACAGCATTTGATGGAACTGCTAGACAAAAATCAATTGTATGTTAACTTTTCTTCATTGGCTGACAATGAGTTTGATATTTCAGTTGAAGAAAAGAAAATAACGGCGGATTTTTATCAAATAAAAAATAAGTAGCGATGAGTTTATTACACGATACTTTTAACAATCCATTTGGAAAAAAAGAAATAGCCAGAGTTTCTTTACCAAACTATGTTTCTGATAACTTAAAGCCGGGTTATGGTCAAAGACCTTATCAAATAGAGGCATTTAAACGATTTGTTTATTTATATAACGAGGATTTTGAAGGGAAACCTCCAAAACCTTTTCACTTGCTTTACAATATGGCAACCGGAAGCGGTAAAACCCTTGTGATGGCTGGTTTAATGCTTTATTTATATGAAAAAGGGTATCGTAATTTTTTGTTTTTTGTGAATTCAAATAATATCATCAAGAAGACGAAGGATAACTTTTTGAATTCGCAAACTTCTAAATATTTATTCAGTGATAAAATTGTGGTTGACGGTCGGGAAGTCTATATCAAAGAAATCGATACTTTTGAAAGTGCAGATGATAAGAACATCAATATTAAATTCACCACTATTCAGCAACTGCATATTGACTTGAATAACACCAAGGAAAATAGCGTTACTTACGAAGACTTTGAGGACAAAAAAATAGTCTTAATTGCAGATGAAGCACACCATTTGAATTCGGCAACCAAAAGTAATGGCGTTTTATTCGGAAGTTGGGAAGGTACCGTTTTGGAAATATTGAATCAGAATTTTGAAAATATTTTATTAGAGTTTACTGCTACATTGGATTACGGTAGTAAAGAAATAACAAACAAATATCAAGATAAAGTTATTTACAAATATGATCTGGCGCAATTTAGAACAGATAAATACTCTAAAGAAATAAACCTTGTGAGGTCTTTGTATGACGAAAAAGGACGCATAATGCAAGCTTTGATTTTGAACTTGTACCGACAGGAATTGGCAACTGCTAATAATATTAATTTAAAACCCGTAATCCTTTTTAAAGCAAAGAAAACCATTAAAGAGTCGGAACAAAATAAAATAAATTTTCACGAACTCATTGATGAAATGTCGGCCTCATTGGTTGACAAAATAAGAGATACTGCGACTGTTACAGTACTTCAAAAGGCTTTCCTATTCTTTGACGTAAAAAATATTTCATCAACGGAGATGGCAAATCGCATAAAGTCAAATTTTAAATTTGAAAATTGTATCAGTGCTAATAATGATGTTGAAGCCGAGAAAAATCAATTACTGTTAAATTCATTAGAGGAAGAAAATAATCCAATCAGAGCTGTTTTTGCGGTTCAAAAATTAAATGAAGGATGGGATGTTTTGAACTTGTTTGACATTGTTCGGCTATACGAAACAAGAGACGGTAAAGATGGAAAAATCGGTTCTACAACACTTTCGGAAGCACAACTTATTGGCAGGGGCGCGAGATATTTTCCGTTTGCTTTGGAAACGGGACAAGACAAATTCACGAGAAAATATGATGATGACGTAACCAACGATTTAAAAATATTGGAGGAATTGTATTATCACACTAAAGAAGACAGCCGATATATCTCGGAACTGAAGAAAGCCCTTGTGGAGTCCGGTGTTTATGAAGACGAGGATAGATTGGAAACAAAACAACTTACCCTAAAAGAAGATTTCAAACAAACCCATTTTTATAAAAACGGGATGGTTGTTTTTAATAAGAAAAAAGAGAAAAGTTATGACAATGTAAAATCGTTTGCGGATTTGGGTGTTTCGAGAAAGAACTATAAATATCAACTTTCATCGGGGTTTGGTAAAATGACAAGTGCTTTTTTTGAAATGGAGGTACAGTATGAAGCAGAAGTGCAACATTCAAAAGACATTAAACTTTCAGCTATACCAAAACACGTTATCAGATATGCACTTTCTCAAAATCCATTTTTCTATTTTGATAGTTTAGAACGGTATTTTCCAAACGTTGGTTCGTTATCGAATTTCATTGATAGTACAGACTATTTGGGAAGTCTTGAAATTATTTTCAGTGGTTCTGGAACAAGACTTTCGGATATTACTAACAGTGATTATTTACTTTCTATTCAAGGACTTTTACAGACCATTGAAATGGAAATGAAATTGAACTTGACAGAGTTTGAAGGTTCAAATTATATCAAAGAATATGTTCACAAAATTTTTAAAGACAAAGAAATTAGAGTTTCAAAAGATAACGAAAGAGCAAATGGACAAGAAGAATTAGTAGCTAACAAACCTTGGTATGTTTATAATGCCAACTATGGAACCAGTGAAGAAAAAGCTTTTGTCTCCATGTTTTCAAGAAGATTTGAAAGTTTAAATAAAAAATTTGATAATATTTTCCTTATCAGAAATGAACGAGAAATAAAAATTATCGATAAGTTAGGACGTGCTTTTGAACCTGACTTTATTTTGTTTTGCAAACAAAAAGAAGGAGAGGAATTGACTTATCAAGTTTTTATAGAACCCAAAGGTGCTCATTTAGTTGCCCACGATAAGTGGAAAGAAGATTTTCTAAAAGAAATTAGAGAAGAAGAATATACAATCAAAATACATACAGACAAATATAAAATCACAGGTGTGCCTTTCTATAATAATGCTGATGAAACTAAATTTAAAGGTAATTTAGAAAGTGCGTTGGAAATGTAACTTGAATTCTTTATCACCCCAAACACTACTGATGCTCTCTATAATACTCACAGATCCCATTAACAGGACATTCAGGACACTTAGGTTGTGGTCGACAAATTTCTCTTCCCAGAAATGAAATAGCCATCCCAATTTCGCCCCAAATTTCTCTTGGCAGCACTTGCATGAGTTGTTTTTCAACTTTGATACCGTCTTTGGCTTCGGTAATAAATCCAATTCTGGGAGCAACACGGATAACGTGTAAATCGGCGATGATTCCTTCCGCAGGAACTTTTGCTTCGCGCATAATAACATTGGCTGATTTTCGTCCGATACCTTTTAATGCAACTAAACCCTCCATAGTGAGCGGAATACTTTCATCTTTTTGGATGGTTTGCGCGATTTCCAGCAACCAGTTTGCTTTGGTACCAAAGTTTCTAACACTAGAGATATGTGGTATTAATGCCTCTGGATTCGACACCGCCAAACTTTTTATATTTGGATATGCTTCAAATAAAGCGGGAGCAATTTTATTGACATGAGCATCAGAATCTTGCGCCGAAAGTACCACCATTACCAATAATTGGTATAAATTATGGTAGTCCAATGGATGTTTCTTTCCTTTGTATTTTGTTAGAATAGGTTCTAATTTTTTAGCCCAATCATTTGAGTTTTCAAATAAATCCATAGCATTATTCTTTAAAGTCCACTGATAAGGAATTCACGCAATACCGTTGTCCCGTTTTAGTAGGTCCGTCATCAAATACATGTCCGAGGTGGCTACCGCAATTGGCACAAAGAATTTCAGTACGTTTCATATCATGTGTAACATCCGAGATGTATTGTACTTTTCCAGGAATTGATTCATCAAAAGAGGGCCAACCGCAATGTGCGTCAAATTTGGAATTACTTTCAAACAAAGGTTCTCCGCAGGCACCACAGCAATAGGTTCCTTTTTCGTAATGCAGGTTATACGTTCCAGTGTGAGGGTATTCAGTTCCTTTTTGACGAAGAATTCGGTAGCGTTCAGCTCCTAATTGTTCTTTCCATTCTTGTTCTGTTTTTTCTAAAGGATATTTCATGATTTATAGTTTTATATATAACTGTGTAATACGGTTATTTATTTTGAATGAATTGAACTGTTTTTTCAATTACTTTAGGGTTCCCAAGAATTTTCCTGTGTCCTAAGCCATTGGTTAATAATAATTCTCCATTTTTTAAGTATTTATGAATGTGTATTCCAGCTTTTACCGGAACTTCGGGATCATCATTATCATGAATCACTAAAATAGGAATAGTAGTTTCTTGCGCCGCTAAAAAAGCCGAATAACTAATCATTTCTTCCTTATATATCTTTTCGAAATGCAAACGCAAACGAGTGCTTATACTTGGTTTCAATCCTAATTTTGCCACAAAGTCATCCATTATGTCTTGTACTATATCGCCACTACCAATAACAACGGCATGATTTACTTTTAATCCTTTTTTTATGGCATTCAAAACTGACATACCACCCAGTGAATGACCAATTGCAGCTTCAAATGGTCCAAATTGATTGTCAATCTCTAAAATGGTAGCAATAAAGTCAACCATAATAGTGTTTTTTCCAGGTGATTTTCCATGTGCAGGCGCATCAAAACTAATAGTGGAATATCCTGCTTTTAATAACTCGTCAGCTATTTTGAATAATTGAGTGCCTCTCCCAGACCAACCATGAACCAATAAAATTTTCTTCTCACTTTTTCCATATTGGTATAAATTGACCTCTTTGTCAATGGCTGGAATCTTGATTAATTTTTGGGTACTATTTCGATCCATTTCCAATTCTCTTTTTGGAATTTTATGTTTTATGGGGGTCGTAAATAGTTTGGCAGCAAATAATGTAATTAATTTTGGCGAAATAAAAGAGATTAATTTACTGGTTAATAAGATAATCTTAGGAATTTTCAATGATTGTATATGAATAGAAGTTTTTTTTGTCATTTCAATAAATTTTCATGCGTGTTATTATGTTATGGTTTTTTTACTAAATTTAGAAAAACATAAAAGTAATATTTTTTACAAAGGTTTTATAGGTATTAACATAAAAGACGGAAATAATAAATATTTAGAATTGTTAAAAAAAGACCTGAATAAAATTAGAATTAACTGAAAAACAACAAAATTTCATAAATGGAAATATTTCATATCAGTGCAGAGTGTTACCCAGTAGCAAAAGTTGGCGGTTTAGCCGATGTTGTGGGTGCATTACCAAAATATCAAAATAATGCAGGACATCTTGTAAGAGTAGTAATACCTTGTTATGATTCAAAATTTAGAAACGAAAATGAGTTTGAATGTGTACATTGGGGACATGTAAAATTAGGGAGTTTTAATTTTCCTTTTAACGTTCTCAAGGAAAAAACAGACAAGTTGGGATTTGAATTGTATCTGGTAGAAATCCCCGAATTATTTGACAGAAAAGAAGTTTATGGTTATCAGGATGATATTGAACGTTTTTTATCATTCCAAATTGCCACTTTAGACTGGATTATAGGAAGAAATGAAGTTCCGGATGTTATTAATTGCCATGATCATCACACGGGTTTAGTTCCTTTTATGATGTTGTATTGTCATAAATACGAAAAATTGCGTAATACACCTTCTATGATTACCATTCATAATGGTTTGTATCAAGGGCAATTCGGATTTGATAAATTATATTATATTCCTGAATTTGATTTGAGTCATGTTAAAGTTTTAGAATGGGATAATTGTATCAATTCGCTAGCAGTAGGAATTAAATGTGCTTGGGCGGTAACCACAGTTTCCCCAAATTATCTAAATGAAATAAATTATTCGGCTAATGGTTTAGAATCCTTGTTTAATTTGGTACGTTATAAATCCAGAGGAATTTTGAACGGAATAGATATTGAAGTTTGGGATCCTGCCAAAGATGCGATGCTTGAAAAAAACTATTCGATTAAAAATTTTGAAAACGGCAAGCAGGAAAATAAAGAAAAATTATGTAGCCTTTTTAATTTAGATCCAACAAAACCGCTTTTTAGTTTTATTGGAAGATTATTAGAAGAAAAAGGAGGGGATTTATTACCGCACGCTTCAGCACTTGCATTATCTGAAAATTATGCAGCAATTAATATTTTAATTTTAGGTTCTGGAAATCCAACAATTGAAAAGCAACTGAACAGCTTATTGGATGATTATAAAGGTAACTACAATACTTTTATTGGATACAATGAAGAATTAGCCCATTTAATTTATGCTGGTTCTGATTTTCTGTTAATGCCTTCCAGAGTGGAACCATGTGGCTTAAATCAAATGTATTCATTGCGATACGGAACAATTCCTATTGTTAGAAGGACAGGAGGATTAAAAGATACTGTTATTGATTTTGGAGATGATGGAAATGGGATTTGCCATGACCAAGCAACAGTAGGGGATGTTTGTTATTCGATTCAAAGAGCAGTCGATTTATATGACGATAAAAAACATTTAAATAAAATCAGAAAAATAGGAATGAGCACAGATCATTCTTGGGAAAGAGTCTGTCAAGAATATATAGAAATGTACAATTTAATAATTAAGAAGAAATGAAAGCTAAAAAGAAAAATGTTATTGCAATTATTTTAGGAGGAGGACAAGGATCCAGATTATACCCATTGACAGAAACAAGATCTAAACCAGCTGTTCCGATAGGAGGTAAATATAGATTGGTAGATATTCCTATTTCAAATTGTATGAATTCGGATATTTATAGAATGTTTGTATTGACACAATTCAACTCGGCTTCTTTAAATGCGCATATTAAAAATACGTACAACTTTAGTATTTTTAGTCATGCCTTTGTTGATATTCTTGCTGCGGAACAAACGCCAGATAATCCAACTTGGTTTCAAGGAACTGCAGATGCTGTAAGACAATGTATGCCCCATTTTTTGAATCATGATTTTGATTATGCTTTGATTCTTTCCGGAGATCAGCTGTATCAGATGGATTTCAACGAAATGCTAGAAGAGCACATCAAAAATGAAGCTGATATTTCCATTGCTACTTTACCGGTAAATGCAAAGGATGCTCCTGAATTTGGAATTTTAAAAACAAATTCAGAAAGTTGTATCGAGTCGTTTATTGAAAAACCAGCCAAAGAATTATTGCCGGATTGGGAATCGGATGTGAGTGAGCAAATGAAAAGCGAAGGAAAACATTACTTGGCTTCTATGGGAATCTACATATTCAACAAAAAATTGTTGGTAGAAATCATGTCAAATAAAGAAACTAAAGACTTTGGTAAAGAAATTATTCCACAAGCTGTAGGGCATAAAAAGATATTAAGTTACCAATATGAAGGATATTGGACTGATATTGGTAATATTGATTCCTTTTTTGAAGCTAATATTGGATTAACGGAAGACTTGCCTAAGTTTAATTTATTTGATAACGACAATAAAATTTACACTAGACCAAGATTGTTACCGCCATCGAAATTTCAAAAAACAACTGTTGACAGATCATTAATTTCTGAAGGTTGTATATTGAATGCCCAAGAAATAAACCATTCTGTAATTGGTATTCGATCTAGAATTGGTGAAGGAACCATAATTCAAAATTGTTATGTAATGGGGAATGATTTCTACCAGAATATTGACGATATGAATGAAGATGTTAAAAACAATAAACAATTAATAGGTATTGGAGAAAGATGTTTTATAAATAATGCTCTTGTTGATAAAAACTGTAGAATAGGTAATGATGTTTATATTAACGGAGGCAGTCATTTAGAAGATTTTTCAAATGAATTGTACGCTATTAAAGACGGAATTGTTGTTATTAAAAAAGGTGCAGTTATACCTGACAATTATATCATAAAGTAAATTTACAAACTGTTTTTTCTTTAATTTAATGTTCTAATTATTTTTTTGTAATTAGAAATACACAATAAAATATGAATAAAGTTATCTCGCATTCCCTTTTTACCGATTTTGATATCGATTTGTTTAAAGCTGGGAAACATTTTAGACTTTACGAAAAACTAGGAGCACATCTTGTAACAGTTGATGGTGTTGATGGTGTTTATTTTGCAGTTTGGGCTCCAACTGCGCATTCTGTATCTGTGGTTGGGGATTTTAATTTTTGGACGCAAGGAGAGCATTTGTTGCAAGTGCGTTGGGATTCATCAGGTATTTGGGAAGGGTTTATCCCCAACATTACAAAAGGTGCGACCTATAAATATAAAATAGAATCCAATAATGGAGGAATTGTTACTGAAAAAGCAGATCCTTTTGCTTTTTACTGTGAAAAACCACCACATACTGCCTCTGTAGTTTGGGATTTAGATTATAAATGGAAAGATAAAAACTGGATGAAAACGCGTCAAAACCATAATGGTTTGGACAAACCTTATTCAGTTTATGAAGTGCATTTAGGTTCTTGGAAACGTCATGCTGAAGAAAATCGTTTTTTGACTTACTTAGAATTTGCGGAGGATTTGGTAAATTATGTAAAAGAAACGGGCTTTACTCATGTAGAGTTCATGCCTATAATGGAGTATCCGTATGATCCTTCTTGGGGGTATCAATTAGTAGGTTATTTTGCGCCAACTTCCCGTTTTGGAAATCCACAGGATTTTATGCATTTGGTAGACAAATTACATGAAGCAGGAATTGGAGTAATTTTGGATTGGGTGCCTTCTCATTTTCCAGATGATGCGCATGGTTTAGGATTTTTCGATGGATCAAATCTTTTTGAACATCCTGATCGTAGAAAAGGGTATCATCCGGATTGGAAAAGTTTAGTTTTTAATTATGGACGAAATGAAGTTCGTTCGTTTTTAATTAGTAATGCGTTATTCTGGTTACAATATTATCATGCCGATGCGTTACGAGTTGATGCAGTGGCTTCCATGTTATATTTGGATTATTCCAGAAATGATGGGGAATGGGAACCTAATATTTACGGAGGAAGAGAAAATCTGGATACTATAAGTTTCTTAAAAGAGTTTAATGAAGCTGTTTATCTGAATTATGAAGGAGTTCAAACCATTGCTGAGGAAAGTACTTCTTTCCCTATGGTTTCAAGACCAACATCCGTTGGTGGATTAGGCTTTGGAATGAAATGGATGATGGGGTGGATGCACGATACTTTGGAATATTTTCAAAAAGATACCGTGTATAGAAAATACCATCAAAATGATTTGACTTTTTCAATGACCTATACTTTTTCTGAAAATTTCATGTTGCCGCTTTCCCATGACGAGGTTGTCTATGGAAAAAAATCAATTGCGGGAAGAATGCCTGGTGATGAATGGCAGAAATTTGCCAATTTAAGATTGTTGTATGGTTATATGTTCACACATCCCGGAACCAAATTATTGTTTATGGGAAGTGAATTTGGACAAAGTAGCGAATGGAATTTTGAAGGAAGTTTAGACTGGCATTTATTGCAATATCCGTTCCATGAAGGGGTGAAAAAATTGATTACTGATTTGAATAAATTGTATAAAACGGAATCCGCTTTGCATGAAAAACAATTTAGTCCGGAAGGTTTTGAATGGATTAATTATTCAGATCACCAAAATGCGGTGATGTCTTTCATTCGAAAAGGAAATAATCCAAAAGAAGATGTGATTGTAGTTTGCAATTTTACTCAGGTAGTTCGTCCTAATTATCGTATTGGTTTACCAAGAAAAGGGAAATTAATCGAAATTTTTAATAGTGACGCTGCTGATTATGGAGGAAGCGGGCTTTCTAATCCTAAAAAATTGACCGTTGAAGCCATGCCTTATGACGGAAGGGATTATTCTACAGAATTACTTTTACCACCTTTAAGTGTAACTGTTTTCAAAATTTCATAAATAAATTTTTTACTTATAGTATCAAATTGCATTACTAATAAATTTCATCCAATATGGAAATAATTAGTAATGTGATTTGGTATTACTATGTCTTGAATATTACAACGTTTTCGTGAATAAACACAAGATATGCAGCTGTTTACAAAGTATTTTTTGTAAGTTTGAGTAGCAAATTGACAGCAAAATCAATACCACAGAAAATGATTACAAATACAGAATTAGAATATAAAGGAGATTTATATCCCACAAAAATAGTTTCCTTTGAACATGAAGTAGATTCCGTTTTTTTTCATACAGACAATAGTGTGATATTAAAAGTAACTGTCTTAAGAGATAGTTTAATACGTTTTCGATTTACCACAAAAGGATATTTTAGTAATGATTTTTCGTATGCTATTGACAAAAGTCATTCTCACGGATATAATTTTCTTGAGGTTTCTGAGGTAGAAGATTATTATCAGATAAAAACCAGTAAAGTGCAATGCAGAATTCAAAAAATAGATGTGCGATTGTCTATTTTTGATTTGGAAGACCATCTGATTTTAGAAGATGAATTGGGTTTTCATTGGGAAGAAAGCTATGAATATGGGGGTAATATTGTAAAAATGAGTAAGTCTTCCAAAGATGGAGAATGTTTTTACGGACTTGGCGACAAAGCAACCCAATTGAATTTGAAAGGAAAAAGGCTGGAAAATTTTGCTACAGATCAATATGCTTTTCAAAAAGACCAAGAGCCATTATATAAAGTGGTTCCGTTTTACATTGGATTACACAATAAAAAGACTTATGGAATTTTCTTTGACAATACTTTCAGAACTTATTTTGATTTTTGTCACGAAAGAAGAAATGTAGCCAGTTATTGGGCTGAAGGTGGAGAAATGAATTATTATTTTATTTATGGACCACAAATGCAGGATGTAGTAACCACATTTACTGATTTGACCGGTAAACCGGAATTACCTCCACTTTGGGCACTTGGATATCACCAATGCAAATGGAGTTATTATCCGGAAAGTAATTTAAAAGAAGTAGCAGCTAAATTTAGAGAATTAAAAATTCCATGCGATGCCCTGTATTTGGATATTGATTATATGGAAGGTTTTCGATGTTTCACTTGGAATAAAGAATATTTTCCTGATCCCAAAAGAATGGTCGCTGAATTAGCTGAGGATGGTTTCAAAACTGTGGTAATCATTGATCCGGGAATCAAAATTGACAAAGAATATTCGATATACAAAGAAGCATTAGAAAAAGATTATTTCTGCAAAAGAGCCGATGGTCCTTACATGAAAGGAAAGGTTTGGCCTGGAGAATGTAATTTCCCAGATTATACAAATCCCGTAGTTAGAGAATGGTGGGCAGGTTTATTTAAAGAATTAGTTTCGGATATAGGAGTAAAAGGAGTGTGGAATGATATGAATGAGCCTGCCGTTATGGAGGTTCCTAATAAAACATTTCCAATGGATGTAAGGCATGATTACGATGGAAATCCATGTAGTCATAGAAAAGCGCATAATATTTATGGAACTCAAATGGCGAGAGCTACCTATCATGGTGTAAAAAGATTTGCTTATCCAAAAAGACCTTTCGTTATTACGCGATCAGCTTATGCCGGAGCACAACGATATTCGTCATCTTGGACAGGTGATAATGTTGCCACTTGGGAACATTTATGGATTGCGAATATTCAAGTGCAACGTATGTCTATTTCCGGGATGGGTTTCACAGGATCAGATATCGGAGGATTTGCAGAACAACCTTCGGGAGAATTGTACGCACGTTGGATTCAATTAGGAGTTTTTCATCCTTTTTGTAGAACCCATTCTTCTGGAGATCATGGAAATCAAGAGCCATGGGCCTTTGATGAAGAAGTTATTGATATTACCAGAAAGTTTGTCAGTTTGCGTTATCAGTTATTGCCGTATTTATATACTATGTTTTGGCAATATATTGAAGAAGGGATTCCAATGTTGAAACCATTGGTTTATTATGATCAAGAGGATATTCAAACACATTATAGAAATGACGAATTTATTTTTGGAAATCAAATTTTAGTTTGCCCTATTCTTGAGCCGAATTCTTTGGGGAGAAGAATGTATGTTCCTCGTGGACAGTGGTATAATTATTGGACAAATGTAGAAGTTAAAGGAGGAAAAGAAATTTGGGTAGATACTAAATTTGACCAAATCCCACTTTTTGTAAAATCAGGTGCCATAATTCCAAAATACCCTATCCAACAATACGTTGGAGAACTTGAATTTGATGAGTTAACATTAGATGTTTACTACAAATTAGGTAAAGAAAAGTCGGTAGTTTATGAGGATGCTCAAGATGGATATGATTATAAAAAAGGAAGATATAGTTTTCTGTCATTTCAAACAATAGGAAAGGAAAAAGAATTAATAATTCAGGTTCATAAAGAAGGAAAATACGATACTAATTATTCAAAATATAAAATAAATCTTATCGGTTTACCATTTAAAGTCAAAAAGATAGAAATTGATAATGAAAAAGTTTTATTTGATAAAATAACTTTTGAAAATGATAATTATTTAATTGTAGATAAAGAATTTACAGAGCTGCATATTATTGGAGAATAAACAAAAAAGTTGATACTTTTGAATTTAATTATATAAAAAGAAAATTAATAACTATTTGTATTTTTGTATACTAATTAAACTTAAAATTATGAAAAAACACTTATTAATAGGAGTTTGTGCGCTAGGTCTCGTTTATTCTTGTGCTACAAATCCTCTTACAGGAAAGAAAAGTTTAAATTTTGTTTCAAACAGTGAGTTGTTTCCATCATCGTTTCAACAATATGGTACTTTTTTAAAAGAAAATAAAGTAATTACTGGAACTGCTGATGCGAGAAGAGTTGAAACGGTTGGGATGCGAATTAAAGCAGCAGCAGAAAAATATTTGACCTATTTAGGACAATCACAATATTTGAGTGATTATCGTTGGGAATATAAATTAATTGATAGTAAAGAAGTGAATGCTTGGTGTATGCCAGGAGGGAAAATTGTTGTTTATTCAGGAATATTACCAATAACTAAAGATGATGCTGGGTTAGCTACCGTAATGGGACATGAAGTTTCACATGCATTGGCAAATCATGGGGCACAAAGAATGAGTGCTGCTCAATTGCAACAATTGGGAGCTGTAGGAGTTGCCGTTGCAACGGGAAGTCAAAGTGCAGAGAAACAACAAATGTGGCAACAATATTATGGATTAGGATCTCAGGTAGGAGTGATGCTTCCATTTAGTCGAAGTCATGAAAGTGAAGCTGATAAAATTGGACTTACATTGATGGCAATTGCGGGTTATAATCCAGATGATGCAGTAATTTTTTGGCAAAGAATGGCAGCACAGTCTGCAGGACAAGCACCACCAGAATTTATGAGTACACACCCATCTGATGCTACCAGAATTGCAAATTTAAAAGCATTGATTCCTGAAGCGAAAGCAACAGCTGCTAAAGTTGGAGTTATTTACAGATAAAAATACATTATTGATGTATATCATTATTATATTAACGAAGATTTAAATAGGCTATTCTCATCAAAAGAGAATAGCCTATTTTTTTATTTCAATTGTATTAACATAGGGCTGATTATGAGTTGATAACGATTTATTAATGTCAAATTAGTTACTTTTTGAATCATACTAAATAAAAAATAAATAAATTCGCAACATAAAAAAAGAAACATGGCAGATTTACCAAAAGGGAGTAAAAAATTATTAAATGCTTGGGCTTTTTATGATTGGGCAAACTCAGTTTATCCATTAGTCATTTCGTCTGCAGTATTTCCTATTTTTTATGAAGCATTATTTTCAGATAGAAATCATTATATAACCGTTTTTGGTTTTAGTGTTAAAAATTCTGCGTTGATTAGTTTTGTTACTGCTTTTGCCTTTTTAGTTGTGGCACTAATTTCTCCTTTGTTATCAGGAATCTCAGATTACGTTGGTAATAAAAAATCTTTTATGAAGTTTTTTTGTTATTTGGGAGCCTTATCCTGCGTGGGATTGTATTGGTTTAGTTTAGAAAATATTTATATCAGTTTATTATTTTATTTCTTAGGTTTGATTGGCTTTTGGGGTAGTTTAGTGTTTTACAATTCGTATTTACCTGATATTGCTTTTGTTGAACAACAAGATGAAACTAGTGCCAAAGGGTATTCTTATGGTTACATAGGAAGTGTTATATTGTTGATTGTCAATTTAGGTATGATTATGATGCCGGATATTTTTGGTATAACAGGAACTAAGGGTGAAGCCGCTATGAAAGCCATGCGATACTCTTTTATCATGGTAGGAATATGGTGGATTGTTTTTAGTCAATATACGTATTATTATTTACCAAAAGGAAGTAGAAATGCGGAGCGCAAAGTGACTAAAGCTTTAGTTTTTAATGGATTTAGAGAATTAAAAAAAGTTTGGCATTTATTGGAAGAAAATAGTGCTTTAAAAAAATATCTTGTTAGTTTTTTTGTTTATAGTATGGCTGTTCAGACGGTTATGCTTATTGCTACTTATTTTGGAGCACAAGAAATTACTTGGTCATCAAAAAGTGAAAGTACAACAGGTTTAATTATTTGTATTCTATTAATTCAGTTAGTAGCAATTGTTGGTGCAGTTTTAACCTCAAAAGCTTCAGAGAAGTTTGGAAACATTCCTACACTTATTGTGATTAATTGTTTCTGGGTTTTATTATGTGCGGCAGCTTACTTTATAACATTGCCAATACATTTTTATATTATGGCTGGTTTAGTAGGACTCGTAATGGGCGGAATTCAAGCTTTGTCACGTTCAACCTATTCTAAATTATTGCCAGAGACAGAAGATACGGCTTCCTTTTTTAGTTTTTTTGATGTTTCCGAAAAAATTGGGATTGTTATCGGAATGTTGGTTTATGGAATTATTGACCAAATTACCGGAAGTCCGCGATTTGCGATAGTTTTCTTAGGAGTATTTTTTATAATGGGTGTTATTTTATTGAAAAGAGTACCCAAAAACAATGCTTTGAATTAATAAAAAATAAAATAGCATTTCTGATTTTTGTTTTTTACACTTTAAAAAACAGCTGTTTTCCTAATTTTTGTTTTTTTAATTTTTTCTTTATTTGTAAGAAGATGTAATCTATTTTACTTTCACTTTGGCATAATGATTGACTCTTTTATTGTCAAGCTTAGTAATCACGTCATACATGGATTTTATTTAAAATTACTGCTATGATGCCTTATATTTGCTTGATAAATTAAAATTTTTAATGACAAAAAGACTTAAATAATTATATGTCAAATCATAAAATACTTACTATTGACAATCTGTCACTTCAAGAATTTGATTCTGAAGCTGATTTAATCCCATTATTGACTCCTGAAGATGAGGAGGAAATGAATAATGAAGCACTGCCAGATTCTTTGCCTATTTTACCATTGCGTAATATGGTTTTATTTCCAGGAGTTGTTATACCAATTACTGCCGGACGTGATAAATCAATAAAATTAATCAATGATGCCAATGCAGCCGGTAAAATCATTGGTGTAGTAGCTCAAAAAAATGAGCAGGACGAAGATCCAACTCCCGAAGATATTCATAGTATAGGTACAGTAGCTCGAATTTTAAGGGTTTTAAAAATGCCTGATGGAAATATCACCGTTATACTTCAAGGGAAAAAGCGATTTGAAATTGATTCTGTAATTGCAGAAAGTCCTTATATAACAGCAAAAATTAAAGAAGTCCCAGAAAAAAGACCGAAAAAACAGGATACAGAGTTTATCGCGATTCTTGATTCTATCAAAGAATTAGCAATTCAAATTATAAAAGAAAGTCCAAATATTCCTAGTGAAGCTACTTTTGCGATTAAAAATATTGAAAGCCAATCATTTTTAATCAATTTTGTCACTTCTAATATGAATTTGACAGTTAAAGAAAAGCAAGATTTATTAGCTATTAATGAATTAAAAGTTAGGGCTTTAGAAACTTTGCGTTATATGAATATTGAGTTGCAAAAACTCGAATTGAAAAATGATATTCAATCTAAAGTTCGCTTTGATTTAGACCAACAACAAAGAGAATATTTCCTTCATCAACAAATGAAAACCATTCAAGAAGAATTGGGTGGTGTTTCGCAGGAAGAGGAAATGGATGAAATGTTGCAAAAGTCTTTGACTAAGAAATGGGACGAGAAAACTAAAAAACATTTCGAAAAAGAATTATCAAAAATGCGTCGCATGAATCCTCAGGCGCCTGATTTTGGTATTCAAAGAAACTATTTAGAGTTGTTTCTGGATTTACCTTGGGATGAATATTCTAAAGATGATTTTGATTTAAAGAAAGCACAAAAAATATTGGATAGAGATCATTTTGGTCTTGAAGATGTTAAGAAAAGAATGATAGAACATTTGGCCGTTTTAAAATTGCGAAATGATATGAAATCACCGATAATTTGTTTGACAGGACCTCCGGGAGTTGGGAAAACTTCTATTGGGCGATCTATTGCAGAAGCATTAGGTAGAAAATATGTTAGAATTTCATTGGGTGGTTTGCGTGATGAAGCGGAGATTCGTGGACATAGAAAAACCTACATTGGCGCTATGCCAGGAAGAATTATCCAAAGTTTGAAAAAAGCCGGAACTTCAAATCCTGTATTTGTTTTGGATGAAATCGATAAATTATCGAATAGTAATCAAGGTGATCCATCATCAGCGTTACTGGAAGTTTTAGATCCGGAACAAAACAATTCGTTTTATGATAATTTTCTGGAAATGGGTTATGATTTGTCGAAAGTGATGTTTATTGCTACGTCTAATAATATGGCTGCGATTCAACCTGCATTGAAAGACAGAATGGAAATTATCAAAATGTCTGGTTACACGATTGAAGAAAAGGTAGAAATTGCTCGTCAGCATTTGTTTCCAAGACAATTGAAAGAACATGGTTTAACAACCAAAGATTTAACCATTGGAAAAAAACAGTTAGAAAAAATTGTAGAAGGATATACGCGTGAATCTGGCGTTCGTGGTTTAGAAGCTAAGATTGCTCAAGTAATTCGGAATGCAGCAAAATCTGTTGCAATGGAAGAAGCGTATAACAAGAAAGTAACTGACGAAGATATTATAAAAACACTTGGCGTTCCAAGATTAGAAAGAGACAAGTACGAGAATAATGATGTTGCCGGAGTGGTGACTGGTTTGGCTTGGACCTCTGTAGGGGGTGATATTCTGTTTATAGAATCTTTGCTTTCTCCAGGAAAAGGAACCATGACAATTACTGGGAACTTAGGAACAGTAATGAAAGAATCTGCAACGATTGCTTTAGAATATATTAAGGCAAATGCTAAATTTTTAGGATTGGATTCGGAGATACTTTCTAAATATAATATTCACTTGCACGTTCCTGAAGGAGCTACACCCAAAGATGGTCCTAGTGCCGGAATTGCGATGTTGACTTCATTAGTTTCGTTGTTTACACAAAAACGAGTGAAGAAAAACTTGGCCATGACAGGCGAAATTACCTTGCGTGGAAAAGTTTTACCAGTTGGAGGAATAAAAGAAAAGATTTTGGCAGCCAAAAGAGCCAATATCAAAGAAATTATTTTGTGTCATGAAAACAAAAGTGATATTGATGAAATAAAACCAGAATATCTTGAAGGTTTGACTTTTCATTATGTTAAAGAAATGAGCGAAGTGCTTAAGTATGCTTTGACAGATCAAAAAGTAAAAAATGCAAAAGATCTGAAATAACAGATAACAAGCAATAAGAAACGAATTCCAAATTCCAAAACCTGTTTTTCAGTGCTTGGGATTTGGAATTTTTATTTATAATTACGAGTTTGAAAGTTGCTGTTTATTGTATTTATAATTTTATCTTCGCATTTGCGTTTTACCTTACATAAATCGCGATTTAAAGCATGTTAAAAAAACTTTTATCATACTCCTTAGTTTTTATTTGCGCTGTATCTTACAGTCAAATAGGAGGGAAGTACACCTATCAGTTTTTGAACTTGGTCACTTCACCAAGACAAGCAGCTTTAGGCGGGAAAACTGTAACAATTTATGACGATGATGTGAATCAGGTCAATTTTAATCCAGCAACATTAAATGCGGATATGGATAACCATCTGGCATTAAATTATGGAAGTTATTTCAAAGAAGTGACGTATGGAACAGCTTCTTATGCTTACACCTATGACCGTCATTTACAAACTTTTCAGGCTGGTATCAATTATGTGAATTATGGTAATTTTGACGGTTACGATGAAAATGGTCAGGCCACAGCTTCATTTACGGGAAGTGAAATTGCTCTTTCTTTAGGTTATGCATACAATATTCCCAATACTACTATTCATTTAGGTGCGAATGCAAAATTGATTTCTTCGACCTTAGAAAGTTATAGTTCTTTAGGCGGAGCGATTGATATTGGTGCTCTTTTTATAGACGAAAGGAACGATGTGAATTGGGGCTTGGCAATACGAAATATAGGAACTCAATTTACTACTTACAATGGTACAAACGAAAAACTGCCACTTGAAATTATTGTGGGTGTTTCACAAGAATTAGAAAATGTACCGATTCGTTGGCATCTCACATTGGAAAATTTGCAACAATGGAATATTGCTTTTTCTAATCCTGAAAGAGCTCAATCCTCAATTGATGGAAGTTCTACCGCCGAAAAAGTATCAGTAATAAATAATGCTTTGCGCCATGTGATTATGGGAGTTGAGCTTTTTCCTAAAAAATCGTTTAATATTCGATTGGGATATAATTTTCGAAGAGCAGAAGAATTACGACTTTTGGAGCAACGTAATTTTTCGGGAGTCTCATTAGGTTTTGGATTAAAAATGAATAAATTAAAATTCAATTATTCGTATTCACGATATACGTTAGCGGGAAATACGAGCTTATTTGGTTTAACTATTAACTTACAATAATATTATTTTGGATAAAAAAATTACCATAGCAATTGACGGATTTTCATCCACAGGAAAAAGTACTTTGGCTAAACAACTTGCAAAGCACTTGGGATATGTATATGTCGATACAGGAGCAATGTATCGCGCCGTTACCTTTTTTGCGATGCAAAATGGTTACATAAATATTGATTCTTTTGATAAAGAAACATTAATTAACAGTTTGCCAATTATAAAATTACAGTTCAAATTCAATCCTGATTTAGGTTTTGCAGAAATGTATTTGAATGATATCAATGTTGAAACCGAAATAAGAACAATCGAAGTTTCTAATTTTGTGAGTAAAGTGGCTGAAATATCTGAAGTACGTGCCAAATTAGTAGAACAGCAGAAAGAAATGGGTAAGGACAAAGGAATTGTTATGGACGGTAGAGATATTGGAACCGTCGTTTTTCCGGATGCTGAACTTAAAATATTTATGACGGCAGGGGCAGATACCCGAGCGCAAAGACGTTTTGATGAATTACAGGAAAAAGGAGATTCAGTTACGTATGAAGAAGTATTAAAAAATGTAGAAGAACGCGATTATATTGATACACACCGAAAGGATTCGCCTTTGGTAATGGCGGACGATGCTATTGAAATCGATAATTCTTACCTAACTCGTGAAGAACAATTTAAAGTTGTTTTGGATTTAGTGGATGAAGTTGTTAAAACACTTTAATCTTTTGTAGATCTCTTTTTTAATATTAGATTTACGCTTTGTTACTTTTTTAAAAATAAAAAAACAATTCAATTGTATGGGAATTAAAAACAGGTTGGTATTAATGAATTTCCTTCAATTTTTTATTTGGGGTTCTTGGTTACTTACTATTGGGGCATATTGGTTTAATAACAAACATTGGTCTGGAACTGAGTTTGGAATCATATTTTCAACAATGGGAATTTCTTCGGTTTTTATGCCCGCTTTAACAGGAATTATTTCAGATCGATTTATAAATGCTGAAAAATTATATGGGTTGCTTCATTTTTTTGGTGCAGTAGCTCTGTTTTACTTGCCTCAAGTGAACAATCCTACTACTTTTTTCTGGGTCATGTTAGTGAATATGTTTTTCTACATGCCAACAATTTCCTTGTCAATAACGGTAGCTTATAATGCATTAATTGCAAAGGATATGGATGTCGTAAAAGATTATCCACCTATTAGAATCTGGGGAACCATAGGCTTTATTGTTGCACTTTGGGTGGTTAGTTTAACGCATAATGAGACTTCTGCAAATCAATTTTATATTGCAGGAA
Organism: Flavobacterium cryoconiti; assembly: GCF_048158645.1. NCBI lineage: Bacteria > Pseudomonadati > Bacteroidota > Flavobacteriia > Flavobacteriales > Flavobacteriaceae > Flavobacterium > Flavobacterium cryoconiti. The sequence continues at coordinate 22,416 of NZ_JBLNKW010000007.1, forward strand.
TTGTTTCTGTACTATTAGGAATTTATGCATTTACACTTCCTAAATGTCCTCCGATGTGTAAAGGAGAAAAAGGGACTTCTTTTACGCAAGCTTTGGGACTGAATGCTTTTGAATTGTTTAAACAACAAAAATTTGCCATTTTCTTTATATTCTCTATGTTGTTGGGAGCCGCTTTGCAATTGACCAATGCGTATGGAGATACTTACATTCACGATTTTGCTACTGTTGATGCCTACAAGAATACTATTGCAGTGAAATACCCTGCTATAATCATGTCGATTTCACAAGTTTCAGAAACGCTGTTCATATTGGCAATTCCATTTTTCCTGAGAAAATTTGGTATCAAATACGTGATGCTGTTTAGTATGCTGGCTTGGGTATTGCGTTTTGGATTGTTTGCTTTTGGAAATCCGTCAGATGGTCTTTGGATGATTATTATGTCTTGCATTGTTTACGGAATGGCATTTGACTTTTTTAATATATCAGGTTCTTTATTTGTGGAAACACAAACGGATTCAAAAATCAGAGGAAGTGCACAAGGGATGTTTATGATGATGGTGAATGGTTTTGGAGCATTAATAGGAAGTTTTACGAGTGGTTATATTATCCAAAAATATTTTACTATGGCTGATGGAAGTAAAGACTGGTTTCATATCTGGATCACTTTTGCATCGTATGCTTTAGTTCTTGCCATAATTTTTCCTTTTGTTTTTAAAGATAAATTTGGACCTAAAGTTTCAGGAGAAATTAAGCATTAAAATCCCTTTTCTTATAAAATTTACCCGATATCCTTAATAGTTATCGGGATTTTTATTGCTGAAAAATCACTATAAAACCTAATTAGCCCCGATGGAGCTGATATCCTCGCAGCGTAGCGGAGAGATAAAGGCGAGAGCGGGAACCTTGCCTGCAAAAAAGCCAATTAATTCGCTACTGATTCTCAATTGATTATCTTGTCTGTAAAATTTTGCAGTTTAAGATAAATGTGTTACTTTTGCAGTCCTTTTGGTGAATAAGAGTTTCCTTTAGGGTTCAACTAATTATACAAACAACTTCTGTTGTTTTCTAGCACATTAAGAAACTCGAGAGAATACAGAATACAAATTTTTAATCAGCATGTCTGAACAAGTAAAATCACAAGAAGAGTTTTTAGCAAATTTTAACTGGCACAATTTCGAAGAAGGTATTGATGCTGTTGATGAGAAAAACTTATTAGAATTCGAAGAACTAGTTTCAAAAACATTTATCGCTACTGATCAAGAAGAAGTTGTAGATGGTGTAGTTGTTAGAATTACAGATAGAGACGTTATCGTTGATATCAACGCAAAATCGGAAGGTGTTATTTCATTGAACGAATTCCGTTACAACCCAGCCTTAAAAGTAGGTGATACTGTTGAAGTATTAATTGACATCCGTGAGGATAAAACTGGTCAATTAGTATTATCTCACAGAAAAGCGCGTACTATCAAATCATGGGATAGAGTTATTTCGGCTAACGAAACAGGAGAAATCGTTAATGGTTTTGTAAAATGCAGAACTAAAGGTGGTATGATCGTTGACGTTTTCGGAATTGAAGCTTTCTTACCAGGATCTCAAATTGATGTTAAACCAATTAGAGACTACGATGTATATGTAAACAAAATGATGGAATTCAAAGTGGTAAAAATCAACCACGAATTCAAAAATGTTGTTGTTTCTCATAAAGCGCTTATTGAAGCGGATATTGAAATCCAGAAAAAAGAAATCATCGGTCAATTACAAAAAGGACAAGTATTAGAAGGTGTTGTTAAAAACATTACTTCTTATGGTGTGTTTATTGACTTAGGTGGTGTTGATGGATTAATTCACATTACTGACCTTTCTTGGAGTCGTATTAACCATCCAAGTGAAGTTCTTGAATTAGACCAAAAATTAAATGTTGTAATCCTTGATTTCGATGATGAGAAAACAAGAATTCAATTAGGATTGAAACAATTAAATGCTCACCCTTGGGATGCTCTTGATGCTAAATTAGCAATTGGAGATAAAGTAAAAGGTAAAGTAGTAGTAATCGCTGATTACGGTGCTTTTATCGAAGTTGCTGAAGGTGTTGAAGGTTTAATCCACGTTTCTGAAATGTCATGGTCTACTCATTTACGTTCTGCTCAAGATTTCGTAAAAGTAGGTGATGTTGTTGAAGCTGTTATCTTAACATTAGATAGAGATGACCGTAAAATGTCATTAGGTATCAAACAATTGTCTCAAGATCCTTGGACTGATATCACTGCTAAATACCCAGTAGGTTCTAAACATACAGGTATCGTTAGAAACTTTACAAACTTTGGAATTTTCGTAGAATTAGAAGAAGGAATTGATGGATTAATTTACATCTCTGACTTATCTTGGACTAAGAAAATCAAACATCCATCTGAATTTGTAAATGTTGGTGAAAAACTTGACGTAGTAGTATTAGAATTAGATGTTGAAGGACGTAAATTATCTTTAGGTCACAAACAAACTACTGCTAATCCTTGGGATCAATATGAAGATTCTTTCGCAGTTGGAACTATCCACACAGGTGAAATTTCTGAAATCGTTGACAAAGGAGCTACTGTAGAATTCGGAGATGATATCGTTGCTTTCATTCCTACACGTCACCTTGAAAAAGAAGACGGTAAGAAATTGAAAAAAGGAGAATCAGCTGATTTCAAAGTAATTGAATTCAACAAAGAATTTAAAAGAGTAGTTGCATCTCACACTGCTATCTTCCGTGAAGAAGAAGAGAAAAATGTGAAAACAGCTACTGAAAACACTTCTACTTCATCTAACTCTTCTACAAATGCACCAGCTGCAACTTTAGGAGATAACAATGATGTATTAGCAGCATTGAAAGCTAAAATGGAAAAGTCAGAGAAAAAATAATTTCTTGAAACTTTTGAATATAGAAAGCCCCGCAATTTGCGGGGCTTTTTTTGTTAGAATTTAAAAGTTTACTCTTGCGAAGAATAAAGAATCTTCTCGATTTTTATAAACTATTCTTCCATTCCTGAAAATCAGGTTCTACGTAAAGCCATTTTACTTCAGGATGAACTGTTCTTATTTCTTGCTCAAAATTATTAATCAATTGGCTTATGGATTGTGTAGTAAGATCTGGACTGCATTTAATTTTCACACAAACTAAAACTTCTCCTGGACCTTGTTGAATAGTTCTACAATTTAAAACTTCAATAATTAGAGGGTCCTTTAGTGTTATGGATTCAATAGTTTCTAAAATAATTGAATCTGCACTTTCACCAATTAATAGTGATTTTACTTCAACAGCAAGAAAAACGGCTACTAAAATCAGCACTACACCAATCGCAAGTGAGCCTATGGCATCATAACGACTATCTCCTGTATAATAAGAAACTAGCAATGCAATTATTGCTAAAACTAAACCTAAGACAGCTGCTGAATTTTCTCCAAATATTACAATCAAATCGCTGTCCTTTGTGGTGCGTAAATAACCAAAAAAACTACAGCTTCCTTTTCTTTTATTGAGCTCTACAATATTTGAATAGGTAGCATATCCTTCTAAAGCTATAGCAAATAACAAAACTCCAATTCCCCATGCAATTTCGTGTACAGGTTCTGGATTATTGTATTTGTGAATTCCTTCGTAAATCGAAAACATTCCTCCAATAGAAAATAGGAGCATTGCCACCATAAATGACCAGAAATAAACTGATTTACCATAACCAAAAGGGTGTTGGGCATCTGCTGGTCGTTTTGCCTGTTTGACACCTAATAATAATAGTAATTGATTGGCACAATCAGCAGATGAATGGATAGTTTCAGCCAACATTGCCCCGGAACCAGTCATAAAAGCTGCAAATCCTTTGGAAATTACAATCACGACATTCACTATTAGACTTTGAATAATATGATGTGAGCCATTATCAACCTTAGAAACCTCTTTAGAATTTTGATTCATTTTATTTTTAATTTAAAAATATAAAAATAAGGATATATTGATTAATCAAATGGGGTTTTCCAGAAAATAGATGCAATAAAATGGTTTATCAAATGAATTTATTTTATAGTAATATATCTAAAAGTCAATTGTTTATAAAATAGTTTCATTTTTTTAAAACCAAAAGCAAACTAACAGCGTAAATGCATTTATATAACTTAATAAAATAAATTTTATGAAAACTAGAAAATTTTTATCGATTACATTTTTTGCATTAGTATTTGGAGCAACTTCTTTCGCTCAAAAAACCGTTATGGTTGGTGGAGCTGCGATGTATCCAACTAAAAATATTGTTGAAAATGCAGTAAATTCTAAAGATCATACTACATTAGTTGCAGCGGTTAAAGCTGCAGGTTTAGTAGAAACTTTACAAAGTAAAGGTCCATTCACCGTTTTTGCCCCAACAAATGCTGCGTTTGATAAATTACCAAAAGGTACAGTTGAAACATTATTGAAACCTGAAAATTTAAAAATGTTACAAACAATTCTGACTTACCATGTAGTAGCAGGAAAAATGAATGCTTCAGATATTGCTAAAGCAATTAAAATGGGTAAAGGTAAAGCAACTTTAAAAACTGTTAGCGGTGGAACTTTGACAGCTTGGATGAAAGGGAAAGATTTATACATTACTGACGAAAATGGTAATTCTGCGAAAGTTACAATTGCTGATGTGAACCAATCAAATGGTGTGATTCATGTAATTGATGCAGTTGTATTACCAAAACAATAATTTTTTTGATAGAGGTTGAAAGTTGTTTATTGAAAAAGTCCTGTAATTATGCAGGACTTTTTTGTGAAAAAAAATCCCAATTCTGATTCAGAATTGGGATTTTCTAATAGAATAAAATAGATTTTATCTTAGGCTCGCTCCAAGCTCAGTCTCAAAATTATTTTGCAATTTACCCATGATTTTATCAATTTGAGCATCCGTCAATGTTTTTGAATTATCTTGAATGGTAAAACTTAATGCATACGATTTTTTACCTTCGGGAAGGTTATTGCCTTCGTAAACATCAAATAAATTAATATCTTTCAATAGTGATTTCTCCGTTTGACGTGCAATATTGTAAATACTATCGTAAGTTACGTTTTGGTCAATTAGCAAAGCTAAATCCCTACGAACTTCAGGATATTTAGGAATCTCAGTATATTTTATTTTAGTTGAAATCAATTTTAAGATTAAAGCCCAGTTGAAATCAGCAAAAAACACTTCTTGTTTTATTCCAAAATGTTTTAATATTGATTTTTTAACTACTCCTAATTCAACTAGAATGTCTTGACCAAATCCAATTGCAATTCCTTCAGAAAATACATCAGAAGTTACTGGTAAATTTTGCGTTTTTTGAATGCCTAATCTAGAAAGTATAGCGTTTACATATCCTTTGAATAAAAAGAAATCGGATGGTTTTTGAGCACTAGTCCAATTTTCCTGGTTTCTGTTTCCAGAAAGGAATAAAGTTAAATGTTTATGTTCCTCATAACCTAAAGGAAAATTATGGTATGATTTTCCAAATTCAAATAATTTTAAATCGGCATTTTTACGATTAATATTATAGGAAATCGCTTCTAGTCCAGAGAATAATAAAGATTGACGCATTGTTGCTAAATCATTGCTCAAAGGATTTAGCATTGTTACGTTATGCTCTGAATTTAAAACATCAGAAAGTGCTACATAAGATGCCGTAGTCAATGAATTAGCCATCATTTCATTAAATCCTTGAGAGTTTAATTGTGTGGCAATCGTATTTTGTATTTTGTAATCTTCGTTTCTTGGAGAATTAGAAACCGTTGCATTTAGTTTTTTCGAAAAATTAATGTTGTTGTATCCATAAACTCTCAAAATTTCCTCTATAACATCAATTTCTCTTTGTACATCAACTCTATATGCAGGAATTGTTAATCCCAATCCAGCATCAGAAACACTGTTAACTTTTATGTCTAATGAAACTAATATTTTTTTAATGGTATCTTTTGGTAATTCCTGACCAATAATTTTGGCTACTTTACTAAAGTTTAAAAACACGGTAAAGTCTTCTATTTTCTTTGGATACACATTAATTACATCCGAAGTTATTTCTCCACCGGCCACTTCTTGAATCAATAAAGCTGCTCGTTTCAATGCATATTCAGTAATAGTTGGGTCAATTCCTCTTTCAAATCTAAAAGATGCATCGGTGTTTAATTGATGTCTTTTGGCAGTTTTACGAATACTTACAGGATTAAAGTAAGCACTTTCTAAGAAAATTGAATTTGTATTTTCTGAAACTCCAGATTTTTTCCCACCAAAAACCCCTGCAATACACAATGGTCCTTTTTCATCACAAATCATTAGATCTTCCTCGTGTAACGTTCTTTCAACGTCATCAAGAGTTATGAATTTAGTTCCGGCAGCAAGTGTTTTTACAATTATTTTGCCATTGATTTTTGAAGCATCAAAAGCATGAAGAGGCTGACCTAATTCATGTAAAACATAATTGGTCACATCGACAATATTATTTTTTGGATTTATTCCAATTGCTTTCAATCTGTTTTGTAACCAAGCAGGCGACGCTTTTACAGTAATTCCAGAAATAGTAACGCCACAATATCTAGGAGCAAGTTTAGCTTCTTTTACATCGACATCAATCTTCAATATTCTTTTATCTACTCTAAAATTACTTACTGAAGGAGTTATCAATTCTACATTAACACCACTTTGTAGCATTCCCGCTCTTAAATCACGGGCAGTTCCAAGATGACTCATAGCATCAGCACGATTAGGTGTTAATCCAATTTCGAATACTTCGTCATTTTCAATCTTGAAAACTTTAGCTGCAGAAGTTCCTGGCACTAAAGCATCGTCTAATATCATGATTCCATCATGGCTTTCGCCAAGACCTAATTCGTCTTCTGCGCAAATCATACCGTGACTTTCCTGTCCGCGTATTTTGCCTTTTTTTATCGAAAATGCGACTCCTGCTGCATCGTACAATACAGTACCAATTGTAGCAACCGGAACTTTTTGTCCAGCAGCAACATTACTGGCGCCACATACAATTTGTACGGGAACACCGTTTCCTAAATCGACTGTAGTTATTTTCAATCTATCAGCATCAGGATGTTGAATACACGTAAGTACATGTCCTACAACAATGCCTTCTAATCCGCCTTTTACCGATTGGTATTTTTCAACAATTTCTACCTCCAGACCTAAATCTGTTAGTAATGCTGCTGTTTCTTCGGATTTCCAATCTATTTTAATGAATTGTTTTAACCAGTTGTAAGATATTTTCATCTGTCAATTTTAATAAGATTGCAAATATAAGGATTGCAGGTTGGAGTAAGAAACAATTTTTTTTGTTTTTTATAACTGATTTGTCACATTTCAGGAGTATTCAAAATAATGATTTAATAGTATTAGATATAAATATATAAGAATAAAATAATAAAATAACGTTAAAAAAACACATATGAAAATTTAATGCTACTAGTTGAATGAATTGTGCTATTCTAATGATGAATAGCAGACTATTTTTGATAAAATAAAATATATAACGACATGGATAATATAGTAAAAAGACCTGAATTCAAGGCAACGTATGATAATTATATTGGAGGAAAATTTGTAGCGCCAATCGGTGGCCAATATTTTGATGTTGTTTCTCCAATTGATGGAAAAGTATTTACAAGAGCTGCACATTCGACTAAAGTTGATATTGATTTGGCAGTTGATAAAGCACATGAAGCTTTTCAAACATGGGGAAAAACATCTGTTACAGAACGCAGTAATTTATTGAATAAAATAGCACAAGTTATTGAAGATAATCTAGAATATATTGCCACTGTTGAAACCATAGATAACGGAAAAGCAATCCGAGAAACTTTAGCTGCAGATATTCCTTTGGCAATAGACCATTTCAGATATTTTGCTGGTGTAATTCGTGCAGAGGAAAGTTCTATTGCTGAGCTGGATTCACAAACTGTTTCTATTGCTTTGAGTGAACCTTTGGGTGTAATTGCACAAATTATTCCTTGGAATTTTCCAATTTTAATGGCAGTTTGGAAATTAGCTCCAGCATTGGCCGCAGGAAATACCGTAGTTTTAAAACCAGCGGAAAGCACGCCAATTTCTATTTTAGTTTTAATGGAATTGATAGGTGATATTCTTCCTCCGGGAGTTGTAAATATTGTGAATGGTTTTGGTGCTGAGCTTGGAAGAGCTTTGGTGACTAACAAAAAAGTATCAAAAGCCGCATTTACGGGTTCTACACCTACAGGTCGTTTAGTTATGCAATATGCTACCGAAAATATTATTCCAGTAACATTAGAATTAGGTGGAAAATCCCCAAATATTTTTATGAAATCCGTTGGAGATGCTGATGATGATTTCTTTGATAAAGCGATTGAAGGCGCAGTAATGTTTGCTTTAAATCAAGGGGAAATTTGTACGTGTCCTTCACGATTATTAGTCCATGAAGATATATACGAAAAATTTATTGCCAGAGTTATTGAAAGAACAGCGGCAATTAAATTAGGAAATCCATTGGACAGAACCACTATGATGGGGGCACAGACTTCATTAGTCCAAAAAGAAAAAATTCTGAGCTATATTAAATTAGGAAAAGAAGAAGGTGCCGAAGTGTTAATTGGCGGTGAAGAAAACCAATTGAATGGGGATTTAGCAGGCGGTTACTATATCAAACCAACTCTTTTCAAAGGGCATAATAAAATGCGTATTTTTCAAGAAGAAATCTTCGGGCCTGTTTTGGCTGTGACTACTTTCAAAACAACGGAAGAGGCTATTGCTATTGCAAATGATTCGATGTATGGTTTAGGAGCTGGAGTTTGGACGCGTGATGCACATGAAATTTATCAGGTTCCAAGAGCCATTCAATCAGGTCGTGTTTGGATTAATCAATACCATTCTTATCCTGCAGGAGCTCCGTTTGGAGGTTATAAACAGTCAGGAATTGGTCGTGAAAATCATAAAATGATGCTTGGACATTATCGTCAAACAAAAAACATGTTGATTTCTTATGATAAAAAGAAATTAGGTTTCTTTTAGTAGTTGCAGATTATTGGTTAATCGTAAACCTGACAGATTGTATAATCTGTCAGGTTTTATTTTAAAAGAAAAAAGATGATAAAAAGAATTGATGCCACAGAAAAAGCAATAGAATTAATTCAAATATTACAGGAAAAACATGGAGACTTGATGTTTTATCAAGCAGGAGGATGTTGTGAGGGAACACAACCACAATGTTTTGAAAAAGGTGGATTCTACCAGAGAATGGGCGATGTATGTATTGGAATGATAGAAAATACTGAATTTTGGGTGGATAAGGATTTATTCGAATATTGGAAACATGCTCATTTTACTTTGGATGTAATTGATGCATTTGGGGTAGGAGGGTTTTCCTTGGAAACTCCGTTAAAAAAAACATTCCGAATTGAATACCGAATTTTTACACCAGAAGAAGAAAAATTGCTTGAGCCCCTAAAATATATTAAATAAATCTAGTTTATTACATATAACAATTGATATTGTTTAGGAGTAATTCCTTCGTATTTCTTAAACAATCGAATAAAGTAATTGGAATCTTCAAATCCGGATAAATAACAAACTTCATTGATTTGTATCGTAGGGTTTTTGAGCAATTGTTTGGCGCATCTTATCTTTTCGCTGATTACAAATTCTATTGGACTCATTCCTAATTCTCTTTTAAAAAGTCTGTAAAAAGAAGTGGTGCTCATACACGCTTTTTCACTCAAATGTTTCATGCTGATATTTTCTTTCAAATTCAATCGGATGAATTCTACTACTTGGGTAATAGGATTTTTTGGATCTGTAAACAAGCCGTCATCAATTGCTTTTGCAGTTTGCGTTTGAATAATTCGGATTAATAATTCCTGTAAAGTTAAATCAGCCAAAGCATCTTTGGTAATCGAAGTGCTCATGCATTCTTTTATCAATTTGTTGATGGTTGTAGCCAGTTCTACATTGTTGTAAAAAAAATAATTTTGATAATTCAATTGCCAGAATTGGGAATTACCTTCTTTGGGATATCTTTCGTTTAAAAAATGTAATGTATCAGTAATTTTAGTTTGGTCTATCGCCAAAGCTAAACATTGCGTAGGGTTACTTTTTGTAGCCTCGGGAAAATCAATTTTCATTTCCACATTCGAAGGAATAACAACTGTTTCTCCTGGTAAATAATCAAAGCTTGGATCATCAAAAAGATGCATTACTTTTTTGCCTCTTAGCATGCTTGTCACGACCAAATCATTAAACTTCAAAGGAACCAAAGCAGAAGATTCATAGGTTTCGAAAAGATTTAATTCACAATGATTTAGGGAGTAAACAGTTCTGTTTTCTACTAATGTTTTCAACGATTTCTCGTTTGATAAATGCGGTGGATTTATAAAAGCACGATTGTTATTCATAGTTTCAAACTTAATAAAGGCAAAGTTTAAATTTAATGAAAATAATTAGAATTGGAACATAGTTTAACAAATTTTAAATTAATTCTTCCACATGTTTTTTTATATTCAGGGCAATTTTATGAGTAGGTAAATCATTTTCATCAGTTCCAAAAGGATCTTCAATTTCCTCAGCAATTAATTCTAAACTGGCCAAAACATAGAAGATAAAAACCACAACTGGTGCCACATAATAACCAAGGCTGAAAGAATAGCCAAAAGGTAAAGTCATCACATAAAAGAAGATGAATTTTTTGATAAAAGCACTGTAAGAGTAGGGAATAGGGGTGTTTTTAATTCTTTCGCAAGCACCGCAAATTTCAGTAAAGGATAATACTTCAGCATTTAAAATAATCAATTGGTCACCGGTTATTTTCTTTGAAGTATATAGATCATTGATTTTTTGAAACAACATTTTAGCTACCTGATTGGGTTTGTGTTTGTGATGGTCAATTTCTAAATCTACATCATCAAATAATTGCTTACTGGTATCGGTATCATTCAAATGTTTGTGCAAAATGGATGCATAACTCGGAATCATCTTTCTAAAATAATTGCGGTCTTTTTCATCCTCTAAAATCACCGATAATTTAATAGCAAAATTTCGGCTGTTATTGACTAAACTTCCCCACATTTTGCGTCCTTCCCACCAACGGTCATAAGCAGTATTGGTTCTAAAAACTAATAATAATGAAATCACAAAACCCAACATTCCGTGCATGATGGTAATATTCTTAATATAGCTATTGTCTGCTAATTGCCAATATTCAACTTCTAAATACCCAATAATTCCGGAATAAGCGCCTATAGCTAGCATTATTGGAAATAAGGTCCTAAATGTATCTGCTTTATGGAAACGAAAGATAAAAGTAAACCAGTCTTTTGTATTGTATGAAATCATTTAGGCTAAAATTTTATTCAAATTTAAATTAAAAACTTAGATTCCCAGCTAATTCTTTCAGTGCAATTTCAGATAATTTAGCTTGAAATTGAGCATTGCTGTAGCGCACTTTTGCATTTACATAATTTAATTGTGCTGTTCTGAATTCTAAAGTGGTTATCGTTCCAATTCGGAATTTATCCAATGTGATATTCAGATTTTGTTTTGCAATAGCTTCATTTTTTTCTTCTAAAGTTATTAGTTCTAAATTTGTCAAATAGGTTTGATAGGAAGTTGCTAACTGTGAATTTAGCGCCAAATTTTGTTGATCAATTGCTATTTTTGAATTATCAATTTGAATCTTACTAATTTTTTCGTTTCGGTTTTGTGCAAATCCATCAAATAAATTCAATGAGGCACTAAAACCATAATTCAATCCTCTGGCAGAAGATTGTGTGGTAAAACCAAGACTGGATTGACTATCAGAAAAATTATAACCGGTATTTAGTTTTACGGTTGGATAACGCGCTGCTTTTATTTGTTTCAACTGCAACTCAGAAACTCTTTTATTAATGATTTGGGTTTCTAATTGCGGGTTTTGTTTTTCTGCCAAAGCGCTTAATTCAGGAAGCAATAGTTTATTGTCAACAACAATTCTATCAACCACTTTAAAATCAATTTTAGCATCTCTGGCAAGTATTTGATTCAATAGAATTTTAGTATTAGCTAATAATTCTTTTTGTCTCAACAGTGTAACTTTGTCCGTATTTAAATCAACTTGCGCGTTTAAAACTTCCAGTTTTGATGCTTTTCCAATTGTAAATCGGTTTTGTGCCAAAGTCAATCGTTGATTAGAAATAACGATTGTTGAGTCTAATGCTGACAATTGCTGTTGTTGTTGTACCAAATCAAAATAGGTAGCATTGACATCACTTATTTTTGTAATTATAGTAAGTTTTAGTTGTGCTTCTCCTAATTTTTGCAACTCTTTTAATTGGTCCATTTTTGCAAACATTTTTAATCCGTCAAAAACAGTCCAATCTAAACCCACACCATAAGTCAAACTATTATTTTTAGCATTATCAAGTTTGTTAACAGTGCCGTCTGATCGGGTTTGTGAAATGTTTTGAATACCATTATTGTCTACAATAGTAGCCGTAGCTTTTGGCAACATTCCCGCATTTCCTGAGCTTACGTTGGTTTTGTCAATTAATAGATTGTTCGACGCAATTTTGATTTCATAATTGTTTTCCAATGCAATTTTTACGGCATCTTCAACAGTTAAAACTTCTTGAGCATTCATTTTTAAAATGCAAAAGAAAAATAAAATCAGGCTTTTAAATATATTTTTTGAATTCGTCATATTACTTACTTTCTTTTTCATATTCTTCGATGTGATCAAATTCAGGATAATGTTTTCTGGCTTTCGACCACATTAAATACATCGCCGGGATTACAAATAAGGTTAAAACCAAAGAGAAAATAGTTCCGCCAACAATCACAACTCCCATTCCAATTCTACTTGTTGAAGCGGCTCCAAGCGACATCGCAATAGGTAAAGCTCCTAATGAAATGGCTAAACTGGTCATTAAAATTGGACGAAGTCTGGCTTCTGAAGCTTCTAAAATAGCATCAATTTTAGATTTCCCTTGTTCTCGTAGCTGATTCGCAAATTCGACAATCAGAATTCCGTTCTTGGTTACCAAACCAATTAACATTACGGTCCCAATTTGGCTAAAAATATTCCAGGTTTGGTTGAATAGCCATAAAGAGAATAAAGCACCGGCAACGGCCATTGGTACGGTTAAAATGATAATAAACGGATCAATGAAGCTTTCAAATTGGGCCGCTAAAATTAGAAATATCAATAGTAAAGCCAATCCAAATGCGAAAGAAGTATTCGAGCTACTTTCTACATAATCTCGTGATTCACCACCTAAATCGGTGGTAAAAGTATCGTCTAAAACTTTGGCTTTTATTTCATTCATGGCATCAATTCCATCGCTAATACTTTTGCCTGGAGCAAGACCAGCAGAAATAGTTGCCGACATATAGCGGTTATTATGATACAATTGTGGAGGATTACTTTTCTCTTCAATGGTTACCACATTGTCCATTTGAATCAATTCCCCTTTATTGTTCTTGACATACATTGAGGTTAAATCCAATGGTTTTGAACGGTCTTCTTGATTAAACTGTCCAATGACTTGATATTGCTTTCCATTTCTCATGAAGTAACCAAAACGTTGACCACTTAAGGAAAGCTGTAGGGTTTGTGCAATATCGATCACAGATATTCCTAAACTCTCCGCTTTTTCTCTGTCAATGCTTACATTGACTTCTGGTTTGTTGAATTTTAAATTTACATCACTTATAGCAAATGTTGGATTTTTACCCACTTCGTCCATAAATACTGGAATTTTTTCTCTTAATTTCTCAAAGTTTGGAGCTTGAATGATGTATTGAATCGGTAAGCCTCCACGTCTGTTTACAGCGATTGTAGGTTGCTCAATTACCGAGGTTTTTGCATCAGGATATTGTTTGGACCATTTGGTCAATTTTTCTGCTATCTCTTTCTGAGAATCCTTTCTTTCGTTAGGTTCTACCAAAGAAACCCGAATAAATCCACTATTCACAGATGAAGATCCAAATCCAGGTGAAGTAATCACTAAACTCACTTTTTTTCCAGGAATGGAATCATCTACTAATTTTGACATTTCCTGCATGAAACGATCGGTATATTCATAGGTAGATCCTTCAGGAGTTGACATTCGCATTACAAATCCACTACGGTCATCATATGGGGCAGTTTCTTTTTGCAAAATATTAAAAAACAAATAAATCAGTCCAAAACAAGCAATCAAAATAGGAAAACTCAACCATTTTCTTTTCATGAAACGCTGTAAAGCACTAGCGTAACTACTGTTTAATTTTTCAAAATACGGTTCTGTACGAATATAGAATTTTGATTTTTTTTGTTCGCCACCTTTCATCAAATAGGCATTCAACATTGGGGTTAAGGTCAATGATACAAATGCTGAAATTAGTACTGCAGCACCAATAACCACACCGAATTCCCTAAACAACCGTCCAACAAATCCTTCGAGGAAAATTACAGGTAAAAATACAGCGGCTAAGGTTATCGAAATCGAAATTACCGCAAAAAATATTTCATTGGATCCTTTTATTGCTGCTTCTATAGGCGTCATGCCTTCTTCTACTTTCTTGAAAATATTTTCGGTTACCACAATTCCATCATCGACCACAAGACCAGTAGCAAGAACAATCGCCAGTAAAGTCAATACATTTATCGAAAATCCAAAAAGCCACATAATAAAGAATGTTGCAATCAACGAAACGGGAATATCAATTAAAGGTCTGAAAGCAATAGCCCAATCTCTAAAGAATAAATAGATAATTAAAATTACCAAAATGATAGAAATCCCTAAAGTTTCGGCAACTTCAATAACTGATTTTTTTACAAATATGGTATTGTCGATGGCGATATTTAACTTGATATCTTTAGGCAAGTCTTTTTTTAATTTTTCGAATTCTTTATAAAAAGCGGCTGAAATATCTAAATAATTAGCTCCGGGAAGTGGTACAATAGCCACACCAACTAAAGGCGTGCCTGATTGTGTCATTTGAGTTTCGGTATTTTCAGGGCCTAAACTTGCCGTTCCAATATCGCTTAAGCGAATTACTTTTTCACCAACTGAACGTATAATAATGTTGTTGAATTCTTCAGGCTTGGATAGATTTCCAACGGTTTTAACGGTAAGTTCCGTGTTTTTTCCTGTCAATTTTCCTGATGGGAGTTCCACATTTTGTTTATTCAACGCATCTCGAACATCCGAAATCGTACAGCCATAAGACGCTAATTTTACAGGATCAATCCACAAGCGCATTGCGTATCGTTTTTGTCCCCAAATTTGGACACCACTTACTCCTGGAATTGTTTCTAATCGTTGGGAAATTACATTTTCGGCATAATCACTAAGTTCCAATGCATTTCGGGTATCACTTTGTACCGTCATCGAAATAATGGCATCTCCATTGGCATCAGCTTTAGAAACAACTGGAGGAGCATCAATATCTTGCGGTAAGCTTCTCACGGCTTGAGACACTTTATCACGCACATCATTGGCAGCTTCTTCCAGATTTTTATCTAAATTAAATTCGATTGTGATATTACTGCTTCCTTGAGCACTCGAAGAAGTAACGTTTCTGATTCCGTCAATCGAGTTAATGGCTTTTTCGAGTGGTTCAGTAATTTGGGATTCAATAATATCTGAATTGGCTCCGGCATAGTTTGTCCGAATCGAAATTTGGGCCGGGTCAATCGAAGGAAATTCACGAACTCCCAGAAAACTATATCCAATAAGACCAAATAATACAATTGCTAAATTAATGACAATGGTAAATACGGGCCTTCTTATACTTGTAGTAGATAAACTCATTTTTCGAATTATATATTAGTAATTATGAATTAGGAATTGTTGCTTCTTAATTATGATTTATATTTTAGTGACAAAAATTATAAATCATAATTTATTAACTCATAACTTAACTTTCACCTTAACAGGAATTTCATCTTTTAATGACATTACAGCACTTGTCAAAACAGTATCTCCAGCTTTCAAGCCTGAAAGAACTAGAATAGAAGCATCGGTTCTTGTTGCGGTTTCTATCATTACTTCTTTAGCTTTTCCATTACTTGAGATGAAAACTTTTTTCCCGTTTTGTACCGGAATAATGGCTTCTGAAGGAACTACAATGGCGTCTTTAATGATATCCAAAGGCAATTCAACATTCGCAAATGTTCCCGGTAATAATTTCCCGTTTTTGTTTTCTGCAATTGCTCGAACTTGTAATGTTCTTGTTGCTACTTCAACTCCTGGCTCGATGGCATAAACTTTAGCACTATATTTTTCAGTTGAACCTGAAACAGTAAAAGTTAATTGCGTATTTGTTTTTACTTGAGTTGCATATTTTTCAGGAATCGAAAACGTAATTTTTAGTTTACCAATATTTACCAATTTTGCTACTAGAATAGTTGGTGTGATATACGTTCCAGGCGAAATAGAACGCAGTCCTATTTTTCCAGAAAATGGTGCTCTTACGGATGTTTTTGATATTTGAGCTTTTATCAGTTGGCTTTGCGATTGTGCCGATTTTAAATCTGCTCTGGCAACATCATATTCTTCTTGACTGATGGCCTCTTTTTGCAATAATAATTTGGCTCTTCTTTCGTTTTCGGATGCTAAACCTTCTTTTGTGGTCATTTGTCTCAATTGCGCTCTAAGCTCAATATCATTTACTTTAAAAAGTACTTGCCCTTTACTGACATTACTGCCTTCCTGAAAATAAATACCTTCAACAATACCAGAAACTTCACTTCTAATTTCTACTTGTTCATTTGCTTCAATAGATCCAGAAAGCGATAGGTTGTTATCAAAAGTTTGAGTCTTAACAACAATCCCACTCACGTTCATGGGTTTGTCTTTCCCGTTTTTATCTTTTGAGTTATCATTTTTGGAAATGTTTGTTGAAATTCGGTAGGCAATAAAACCACCAATTCCAACAAGCAGTAAAGTGTAAACAAGGTATTTTAGTTTCATTTTTTATGGTATAAAGTAGGATTAAGTATCAGTTTTTTAGTTGAAAAACAAATTTAGGTTATAGAATTGAGATTAGTGGATTTGTTAATTTTTATTTAACGTTTGTACATACAAATATTAATATTAACAAAAAATAGTATTCACATATTAAAAGAAATACCCACAATGTTATTGAAAGTAGGACTTTTAAAAGATCAAATGGTTTAATCAGTAATTGAAAAAAGAAACATTTTTCTGAGAATTAATTCATTGGGGAGGAATTAATGATGGTTTTAAACATTTAAAAAATGTATGCCCTAATATTGATTTAACTAATATAATTCCAAATGGTTTTCTTTTTGGTCATTTCTATGAAAACAGCTCTTAAAGCGGCATGTTCCGGTTTTTGCATTCCCGCATCTTCCTTGAGTAGTTTTAAAGCATAATTTCTGGCTAATGCCAAGGTATCTCTGTCTCTTACTAAATCGGCAATTTGAAGGTTGAGGACGCCACTTTGTTGGGTTCCCATTAAATCGCCGGGACCGCGAAGCTTCAGATCTACTTCAGCAATTTCGAAACCATCATTGGTTTGCACCATCGTTTCCATTCGGGTTTTACTGTCGGAACTCAATTTATGGCTTGTCATCAGGATGCAATAACTTTGCTCGGCGCCACGACCTACGCGACCCCGAAGCTGGTGTAGTTGTGATAATCCAAAACGTTCCGCACTTTCGATAATCATCACACTGGCGTTAGGAACATTCACGCCGACTTCAATAACGGTTGTAGCGACCATAATATTGGTTTTTCCTTCCGAAAAGCGCTTCATTTCCGCATCTTTATCCGCCGGTTTCATTTTTCCGTGCAAGATTGAAATAGAATATTGCGGTAATGGAAAATCTCTGGAAATACTTTCGTAACCGTCCATTAAATCTTTGAAATCCATTTTCTCGGATTCCTGAATTAACGGATAAACAATATAGATTTGGCGACCCAAAGCGATTTCGTCCCGTAGGAATTTCCAAACCTTCAATCGGTTGCTGTCAAAACGGTGAACGGTTTGAATGGGTTTTCGTCCCGGAGGTAATTCATCAATTACTGAAATATCTAAATCGCCATACAAACTCATCGCTAAAGTTCTGGGAATAGGTGTGGCGGTCATTACCAAAACGTGTGGCGGAATCACATTTTTCTTCCACAATTTAGAGCGTTGTTCTACACCAAAACGGTGTTGCTCATCAATCACGGCAAGTCCTAAATTATTAAATTTCACTTTATCTTCCAGTAAAGCATGTGTTCCGATGAGAATATGTAACGTGCCGTTTTCCAGTTCTTCATGGATAATTCTTCGCTGTGCTATTTTGGTTGAACCCGTTAATATTCGGATATTGATATTTAAAGTTTCAGCTAATTCGGATAAACCAATAAAATGCTGGTTGGCGAGGATTTCCGTGGGTGCCATCAAACAAGCTTGGAAACCATTATCAAGTGCCAAAAGCATGCTCATAAAAGCCACAATTGTTTTTCCGGAACCTACGTCACCTTGCAGCAAACGGTTCATTTGAGCGTTGCTGCCCATATCCGTTCGTATTTCTTTGATAACTCTTTTTTGGGCATTTGTCAATTGAAAAGGCAAATGATGCTGATAAAAATCATTGAAATATTCACCTACAGTCGCAAACGGATGTCCTTTTATTTTATGCTTCCGAATCAGGTTTTTTGTTATTAATTGCAACTGAATAAAGAACAATTCCTCGAAGATTAATCGGAATTTGGCTTTGGCCAAAACGTCAGCGCTTTTTGGAAAATGAATATTGAATAAAGCAGCTTTTTTAGGAATTAATTTCAATTCGTTGATTAAATAATCTGGTAAAGTTTCTGTGAACAACGCTTGTGTTTCCATAAACAATTGCTGCATTAGTTTATTAATCACCCGGTTTGAAATCCCGCGATTGGTCAAGGTTTCTGTCGAAGGATAAACGGGTTGCATCGCTGAACGCAAACTTTGCTCGTGTTCGCTCATCAACTCAATTTCAGGATGCGCCATATTGAAGGCATTCCCAAAAGAGGTGCATTTCCCAAAAATCACACAGATTTCATTGAGCTTTAAACTCTCCCGAATCCATTTGTGACCTTGAAACCAAACCAGTTCCATTTGCCCTGTATCATCAACAAAAGTAGCGACTAGTCGTTTTTGGTTTCTACCAAATTCAACGGTTTTGATGTTGATAATTTTACCAATAATCTGAACCTCGGCAATATTATTTTGCAGTTCGTTAATCTTGTAATACCGCGTTCTGTCAATATATCTGTTTGGAAAAAAATTAACCAAATCCACGTACTTATATATTCCCAATTCCTTACGCAGCAATTCGCCCCGATTGGGACCAACGCCTTTGAGGTATTCGATGGGAGTGAGTAGGAGGTTTTGCTGCATCCTGCGAAGATAGTTTTTTGTTTGGAAATTTGGAAATGGGATTGTTTAGAAACGGAGTAGGAAAAATTGTATATTTGAAATTCTAATTATAAATATAATAATTAAATGAAACGATTTTCAATTACACTATTTTTATGTGGGTTTCTCACAACCGGATTTTCACAATCTTTATCAAAAACAGATAATATTAAAAACCTTCTTGAATTAACTGGTTCTGGAAAATTAGGAGTCCAAGTTGGACAGAATATGATTAATAGCTTTAAAAAAAGTTATCCTAATGTACCTGTTGAATTTTGGGATGATTTTTTAAAAGAAATGAATTCTGATACTCTAATAAATTTGATTATTCCAATTTATGACAAATATTACACTGAATCGGAAATAAAACAATTAACTGAATTTTATCAGTCCTCTTTAGGAAAGAAAGTAATATCTACAATGCCGTTAGTTGTAAAAGAATCAATGCAAGTTGGACAAACTTGGGGAAAAGAAATTGGAGAAAAAGTTTATAGTGATCTAAAGGAAAAAGGGTTTGTGAAAAAAGAATAATAATCACAGTCGTCTAATCCTCAAATCTAATTTGTTTATCAATGTTCTAATGTTTATTTATTTATTTAAAATTAATAGTTTGTAAGAAAATAATGAGATACTAAACTAAAGTTTTAAATTCCCTCTAAACACAATATCTTTGCAAAAATAAAAAGCTTAAAAAATGACAACTCATCTCGCATTGCTTCGCGGAATCAATGTTTCCGGTCATAACATGATAAAAATGGAGGCGTTGAAAACGACTTTGGAAGCCATTGGTTTTCAAAATGTGCAAACTTACATACAGTCTGGAAATGTTTTTGTGGACACGGAAGAAGAAAGTCCTGCGAAAGTTGGTTTTCAAATCAAGCAGGAAATTTTCAAAGTTTTTGGTCATGAAGTGCCTGTTGTGGTTATTGATTCCTCGGATTTAGAAGCGTGTTTCAAGAACAATCCTTTTTTGAAAGAAAAAGACATTGATATTAAAAAATTATATGTGGCGTTTATTTCTACAGCGTTGCAAAGCACTAGTATCAATGATTTGAAAATTAGTCAATTCAAGCCGGATGAAGCTAGTATTGATGGCAGCAGAATATTTATTAAATACGCTGTTGGAGCCGGAAAAACTCGATTTGATCAAAAATACATTGAGAAAAAACTGAATGTTACTGCAACTATCAGGAACTGGAACACCGTGACGCAGTTGTTGAAAATGTTTTCGGAAAGATAAACAAAGCGCTTTACGACAAAAAAATAAGCCGCAGATTCGCAGATTTTTAAAATCAGTGAATCTGCGGCTATTCATTTATACGTAACAATGAGCCAATAAATGATACCAATTTAAAACCTTTTTGACTTTAGAAGAAAAAATTATAATTTGACGCAACCTTTTATAGTTATTGTTATCTAACTAATAGTTGTAAAAACGGATGTATGAAACAAGCTATAATTCTTATTGCTTTCCTTTCTATTTTTAATTCCTGTTCAAAGGATACCTTAGTAACGGATAGTATGGGTTATTATGGAAAATGGACTTTGGTAAAAATGTCCGGTTCTATTCCTAATTCTGAAACGACGGGTGCAGCAATGGATTGGCAAGAATTTTATTTGTTCAACACTAATGGAACATTCACAAAATCCAGAGAAAGAAATGGGATTAAAACAACCATTTCTGGGACTTACGTCGCTACAATTAATCAAGACGGAATGTATTTAGAATTGACTTATCCCAATGATAGCGAGATTATAGGAAACTGTTACGGAAATCAAAAAGAGATACTTTATTTTACGGATAATAACAACTTGTCAAATACTTGGAAAAGCTGTGATGGACCCGGATTAGAATACAAAAAGTAAATTATAAGTGCAGGTTACAACATTTTTCATAAGATTTGGTTAGGGTTAATTCTAGGATTATGTGGCACTTCTGAAAAGAGTACTCGAAGTTTTTTAACTTTTGTGTGCTCTTTTTCTATTTTCAGACTAAAATAACAAACAATTCTGAATGAAAAAGTTATATAATAAACACAAAATTATTTATATTTACTCCTAATTAACAATACAGAAACGTAGCTGTAGCATTTAAAACCTAACTTATAAACAGATGACTTTTAGACTTTCTTTTATTCTTACAGTACTTTTTGTCTGTACTTCAATTGCTCAAAATGGAACTCCAAACGATTATTTATCGGCTCAATTTCACAAAGAACGAAGAGAAGCTTTGCGTAAAAAAATGCCAAATAATAGTGTGGCTGTATTTTTTGGAAATCCTGTTCGAAACCGAGCTAATGACGTTGATTATGTGTACCATCAAGATCCTGATTTTTATTACTTAACCGGATACAAAGAACCGAATTGTGTTTTAGTAGTTTTTTCAAATAATCAAACGGATAAAGACGGAAAAACCTATAATGAAATGCTTTACGTTCAGGAAAAAAATCCAAAAGCGGAGCAGTGGACCGGAATACGTTTAGGAACTGAAGGGGCTAAAAAAGATTTAGGTTTTGAGGTAGCGCTAAACGGGAAAGAGTTTCTCAGCTCTGGGATTGATTATATGGGTTTTAACAATGTGCTATTTAAGGAATTTGAAAATGATAGTCGAAATTCAAAACGGGATAAAGCCGATTTATACAAATTGATTGAAGCTTTTAAAACTCAAATTGGATATGATGTAAAAACAGAAAAACAAGCCGATTCTAATTTGCAAAATGAAATTAATACTAAAAAAAGTATTACTGCAAAAAAAGCGAATACCGATACCAAATCGATTACAACTTTCATGGCGAGTTTGCGTGAGAAAAAATCCAAAGAAGAAATGGTTTTGCTCACCAAAGCAGTACGAATTTCGGCAATGGGACAACGTGAAATTATGAAAGCGATGCATCCGGGAATGTCTGAAAGTGAAATACAAGGTGTACATGAATTTGTGTATAAAAAGTATGGTAGTGAGTTTGAAGGCTATCCATCAATCGTGGGAGCCGGAAATAATGGTTGTGTATTGCATTATATTGAAAACAGCAAAATGAAAGTGGAAAATGATTTAGTTCTAATGGATTTGGGAGCTGAATATCACGGATACAGTGCGGATGTTACCCGAACTATTCCTGCGAACGGAAAATTCTCTACCGAGCAAAAACTAATTTATGATTTAGTCTATGATGCTCAAGAAGCAGGAATTGCCACTGCAAAAATTGGAAACAGCATCAGTGCTCCAGATGTGGCGGCACGTAAAATAATCAGTGATGGTTTAGTTAAATTAGGAATTATTAAAACAGCAGATGAATCTAGAAAGTATTTCCCGCATGGAACTTCCCATCATATTGGATTAGATGTGCATGATCCAGGTTTGTATAATAATTTTGAAGAAAATATGGTACTCACAGTAGAACCCGGAATTTATATCCCTAACGGAAGCGATTGCGATAAAAAATGGTGGGGAATCGCCGTGCGAATCGAAGACGATATTTTAATTACAGCTAATGGTCCTGTTAATTTATCTGGAGAAGCACCAAGGAAATCAAATGAAATTGAAGCGCTTATGAAAGAAAAAAGTGTTTTTGATAGTTTTTCTTTACCAAAATTGGATTAAAAACTTCTTTATAATTCTCAATAAAAAACTCCGTTATCTCATGACTTCGGAGTTTTTTATTTAGAATTATTTAGTGACTAAATCACAGTACCAAAACCCGAAATCAAACGCATCGGAAGCACTCGTGTCGCAAGCGGTATTAATGGAATCTTGTTCTTTTGGCTTTTCGTATTTTCTGTACACAACTTCGCCAATTTCAAAATTTATGGGTTTTGAAAAAATTGGTCCGTCAAAAGTGAACGTATGAAACTCGCCATTTTCACCACAAACATCTACGTTTTCTGGTAAATCGTTGATAAAATCCTGATCGATAACACGACCCACAAAGCTTTTGTCTAAAAAGCGTTCGTTTACACAAACGACAATCGTTTTGAATCCTAAACTTATAAATTCCTGAATTAAATCCAGTGTTGGGATTTTCCAAAGCGGGAAAACGCCTTCGAAACCTATTTCAGCTAATTTATCTTCTCGGTATTTGCGTAAATCTTCCAGAAATATATCTCCAAAAATAGAATGTGTAACGCCTTGGTCTTTTAGTTTTGCCAATGTTTCCTGCATGACTTTTTCATAGACTTCCATTGTGGGCATTTCAGGAATTTGCATGATTTCAAGTGGTAATCCAATACTTTTGGCTTGTTGTTCCAATAATTCCACCCGAACACCATGCATGGAAATACGTTGGAACTGCTGGTTTACGCTGGTAAGCAAACATGTAATTTCGAATTCTGAATTTTGGAATGTTTTGTATAAGGCAAGCGCAGAATCTTTTCCGCTGCTCCAATTAAATAGGGCTTTCTTTTTCAATGGGATTTTCTTGAGGTTTTCTGGGGGTAAACTTACAAAATTTGTACTATTAGTTTGGCAAACCTTTGTAACTTTGGAAATCTCAGTTTTAACCTTTGTAATCAATGAAATACCTTTTCTTCCTACTATCTGCCATAACATTCGCCCAGCAAACCCAGTCGGTAGATTTTAAAATTGTTCAAGGACAAATAACAATTAATGCTAAAGATAAATCGGTAAGCGGAACAATTAGTTATTGGTTTGATGTTTTAAAACCAGTAGATACCATAAAAATTGACGCGCAAAATATGGATTTTTCAGATGTAGAATTGAATCAAAAAGAAATTCAATTTACTACTAATGGAAAGCAAATTTTACTGATGTCAGCTTTCAAAAAAGGAACAAATAATATTAGTTTTAATTATGTTGCCAAACCAAAGCAAACCTTGTATTTTGTAGGTTCTGAAGAGAATGATAATGTGCAAATTTGGACACAGGGACAAGGAAAAAATACCAGTAATTGGTTACCAAGTTTTGATGATGTGAATGAGAAAGTAATTTTTAGTTTAGAAGTCGTTGTTGATTCCAAATACCAAGTGATTTCTAACGGAATCTTAAAAAGCAAAGTGAATAACAATTCGATGACATATTGGAGATTCAACATGCAAAAACCGATGAGTTCTTATTTACTGATGCTTGCAATAGGGAAATTTGAAAAACAAATGCAAAAATCAAAATCTGGAATTCCTTTAGAAATGTACTATGAGTCCAAAGACAAATTTAAATTTGAGCCAACGTATCGTTATTCAAAGCAATTATTTGATTTTTTAGAAAAGGAAATAGGAGTGAAGTATCCTTGGGGAATTTATAAACAAGCTCCTGTTCGTGATTTTTTGTATGCCGGAATGGAAAATACTTCGGCAACTTTATTCTCCACGCGATATGTGGTTGATTCAACAGGTTTTGAAGACCGAAGCTATACGAATGTCAATGCACATGAATTAGCACATCAATGGTTTGGTAATTTAGTCACTGCCGAAAGTAGCAAGCACCATTGGCTTCAGGAAGGTTTTGCAACCTATTATGCTTTATTGGCTGAAAAGGAAATTTACGGCGAAGATTATTTTTATTCCAAATTATATGAATCAGCGCAACAATTAAAGTTTGCTTCCAGAACCGATACAATTCCAGTTTTGAACGCAAAAGCCAGTTCGTTGACTTTCTATCAAAAAGGCGCTTGGGCATTGCATGTTTTACACGAAGCAATAGGCGATAAAGCTTTTAAAAAAGCAGTAAAATGCTATTTGAAAAACCATTCGTTTCAGACCGTAAATACGCAAGACTTCTTTACTGAAATCAAGAAAGTGTCACATTATGATTTGAATAAATTTAGTAAAGTATGGCTTGAAACAACTAGTTTTAATACACAACAGGCTAATATTTTATTGAATAAAAATAAATCAATTCAGGTATTGTTTGAAGTAGAAAAATTAAAAAATAAATCCTTGTCGGAGAAAGAAGTTTTTTTCGCTAAAATACTACAATCTGATGTTTTTTTTACGGTTAAAGAAGCAATAGTCAATCAATTGAAACTAGAAAAATTTGAAGATAAAGTGACTCTTTTAAGTTTAGCTTTGGAAACTAAAAACATAAAAGTACGTCAAGCGGTTGCAGCATCACTAAATGAAATTCCGGAAAGGTTTAGATTGCAATATGAAACTTTACTGGATGATAAATCCTATCAAACACAAGAAATAGCATTATATAATTTATGGAATAATTTTCCGGAACAACGCACTCGATATTTAGATAAATCAAAAGAATGGATTGGTTTTAGTGATTATAACCTGCGAACATTATGGTTGTCGTTAGCATTGTCAACACCCAATTATTCAATAAATAAAAAACAATTGATAGATGAATTAATTAATTATTCATCGTCTAATTATGAAGCAACCATTCGTCAAGATGCTTTAGAGAAACTACTTGCTTTTAACATAATCAATGATGAAGTATTGAAAAATTTGATAAAAGCGACAACATATCACATGTGGCAATTTTCGAAATTTGGAAGAGATAACATTAGAAGATTATTGAAGAATGCGACAATGAGAGTTTCTTTTGAAAGAATTCTACCTAGTTTAAATGAAACCGAGCAATTTCAATTGAATCGATTATTAAAAGAATAACGGTTTATATCAATTAAACATAGATTTTTTTAACTTACATGGACTTATATTCTTTATTTGATTAGTATTTATAACCATATAAGAAATATAAGTCCATGTAAGAAATGGTATTCCTACCACAATTGTCCTACTTCGTTTTTAATGTAAGCCAAAGCCGCATTACTTGGAGATTGTTTTTCCATTAAATCATTCAAAAGCACTTCACGCAATTTATCAGCGCTATCCACACGGTCGCTCATATTTGCCTTACGAATCATTTGAATGGTAGCATTTTTAGCTGTCACAATAATGGTCCAACATTCATCAGACATATAAATTTGTTGTGTCAAATTATGCTCAAATTCCTGTTCGATTTGTGTAATTATAAGATTTTCATAATCATTTTTATCTTGTGAAAGAGGAGCAATTCGAATCAATAATTTTGTAGGATTGATGCGTTCCATGTACAGCGTCATGCGCTCAAAAGCTTGTAAACGTAAGGGTAAAGCGTTTTTTTGTGCTTCTTTGTTTAATAAATAACGGCGTCTTCCTTCCTCGTTTTTGGTATGAAGATCAAAAAAATAATAGGCCACAACCCCTGTAACAACTGCCGGTAAAGTATAACTTAGTAATTCTATGATTGGTATTGATTCCATTTTGATTTTAAGATTTATTAAAGCAAAAATATACTTTTTTGATTATAAATCAACTTGATTTTATTAGCAATAAATCAATTCGAATAGTATTTTTACCATTTATACCCGAATATTTAATCTCGATTATTAGAATGGAAACGTACGTGTTAGTTTTACTTTGTTTAGTCGCTTTTGCCGCAGGATTTATAGATGCTATTGTAGGTGGCGGCGGACTGATACAAACACCTATGGGGTTGATATTATTGCCTAATTTGCCAGTTTCAACAGTTATTGGAACCTTAAAAGTTCCTGCATTTAGCGGTACCTCTTTTGCGGCTTATCAATATCTTAAAAAGGTAGATATGAACTGGAAATTGCTTGGGATTATGATGCTGTTAGCTTTTCCTTCGGCATTTTTAGGCTCAACATTATTGACGTACGTGAGTAATGATTTCATGAAGCCATTATTGCTGGTTGTTCTTTCGTTTTTAGTGGTTTATACTTACGCAAAGAAGAATTTTGGGCAACATATTGAAAAGACTCATTCTCCCAGGACACAAATCTTAAATGCTATTACAATCAGTTTTATAGTGGGTTTGTATGATGGATTTATTGGTCCTGGAACAGGTAGTTTTTTAGTAGTGGCGTTTATTGCTATTATGGGGTTTGATTTTTTGCACGCTTCCGCAAATGCTAAAATGGTAAATTTGTCGACTAACTTTGGTTCCATTTGTCTCTTTATTTTGAAAGGCAAAATTATTTGGGCAATAGCAATACCAATGGCTGCCAGTAATGCTTTTGGCGGATGGATTGGGGCAAAACTAGCTATAAACAAAGGGAATAGTTTTATTCGGATTTTCTTTTTGGTTGTTGTAATCGGAACATTAATCCGATTTGCCTACGATGTGTTTTTCAAATAATAAATACAAGAATATCTTATTAAAATGAATAGCAAAATGAATTAGCCAATTGTTGTTTTTTGGTACTTAAAACCTCATTCAAAATCGCTATTTTTGCATAATATAATTTAAAAATTTCCATGCATAAATATATCGATCAACTTAACGAAGCGCAACGCGAACCCGTTTTACAAAAAGACGGTCCTATGATAATTATTGCAGGAGCAGGTTCTGGTAAAACGCGGGTGTTGACCATAAGAATTGCTTATTTGATGAATCAGGGAGTAGATGCGTTCAGTATTTTGTCTTTGACTTTTACCAACAAAGCAGCTCGAGAAATGAAAAAACGTATCTCTGATATTGTGGGTGCCGGCGAAGCTAAAAATCTTTGGATGGGTACCTTTCACTCGGTTTTTGCGCGAATTCTTCGTTCAGAAGCGGAACATTTAGGCTATCCTTCGAATTTTACTATATATGATTCTCAAGATTCACTTCGTGCCATTTCTGGAATTATTAAGGAAATGCAATTGGACAGAGATGTATACAAACCAAAACAGGTTTTAAGCAGGATTTCCAATTTCAAAAATAGTTTGATTACGGTTAAAGCCTATTTCAATGATCTTGATTTGCAAGAAGCCGATGCTATGTCAAAAAAACCTCGAATGGGGGAAATTTATCAAAATTATGTAGATCGATGTTTCAAAGCAGGAGCAATGGATTTTGATGATTTACTATTGAAAACTAATGAGTTGTTAACTCGTTTCCCGGAAGTTTTGGCTAAATATCAAAACCGTTTCCGCTATATATTGGTGGATGAGTACCAAGATACTAATCATTCCCAATATTTGATTGTTAGAGCGTTGTCTGATAAATTTCAGAATATCTGTGTAGTTGGTGATGATGCGCAAAGTATCTATGCGTTTCGTGGTGCCAATATCAATAACATCCTGAATTTCCAGAAAGATTATGAAGGGGTGAAAACCTTTCGATTGGAACAGAATTATCGTTCGACAAAAAATATTGTAGAAGCGGCGAATACCATCATCGATAAAAATAAAGTCAAGCTTGATAAAATAGTTTGGACAGCCAATGATTTTGGTCCAAAAATTAAAGTACACCGCAGTTTAACCGATAACGAAGAAGGCCGATTTGTTGCCAGTACCATTTGGGAGCAAAAAATGCAAAACCAGCTAAATAATGGTGCTTTTGCTATTTTGTATCGTACCAATGCACAATCTCGTGCGATGGAAGATGCATTGAGAAAAAGAGATATTCCATACCGAATTTATGGCGGACTTTCATTTTATCAAAGGAAAGAAGTTAAGGACGTATTGTGCTATTTACGATTGGTTATCAATCCAAAAGATGAAGAAGCCTTAGTGCGAGTAATCAATTATCCTGCTCGTGGAATTGGGAATACTACTATCGAGAAGTTAACCATTGCCGCCAATCATTACAAGCGTTCGATATTTGAGGTGATGCAGAATATTGAAAAAATCGACTTGAAACTGAATTCGGGAACTAAACAAAAACTACTTGATTTTGTAACTATGATTCAAAGTTTTCAAGCCATAAATGAAAACCAGGATGCTTTCTATCTTGCTGATCACGTTTCAAAAAAAACGGGATTGGTTCAAGAATTAAAGAAAGATGCGACTCCAGAGGGAATGGCTAAAATCCAGAATATTGAGGAATTATTAAACGGTATCAAGGATTTTACTGAGGGTCAAAAAGAAGTTGATGGCGCCAGAGGTGCATTATCTGAGTTTATGGAGGATGTGGCCTTAGCGACGGATTTAGATAAAGATACCAGTGATGAAGATCGTGTAGCATTGATGACGATTCACTTAGCCAAAGGATTGGAATTTCCTCATGTTTTCGTGGTAGGAATGGAAGAGGATTTATTTCCGAGTGCTATGAGTATGAGTACCAGGAGTGAACTGGAAGAAGAACGTCGGTTGTTTTATGTAGCTTTAACAAGAGCAGAACATCAAGCCTATTTGACGTACGCACAATCCCGTTACCGTTGGGGAAAATTAACGGATAGTGAACCTTCGCGTTTTATTGAAGAAATAGACAGTCAGTATTTAGAATATATGACACCTCCTGAAAATAATTACCGTTATAAACCAATGATTGATAGTGATATTTTTGGTGATGTAGATAAATCCAAATTGCGTTTAGCAAAACCAATAGGAAGTACGCCTCCAAAACAGGTTACAGATAACGAACCCAAATCGGATATAAATATTCGTAAATTGAAACCAGTTACTAGTAATGCAGCTGCTTCCGGGAGTGCTAATTTATTTGATAATAAACTGGTTGCAGGAAATGTGGTTATGCACGAGCGCTTTGGAAAAGGACAAGTAGTCAACTTGGAAGGTGTTGGTGCTGATAAAAAAGCTGAAATCAAGTTTGAAGTGGGGGGAATAAAGAAATTGTTATTGCGGTTTGCAAAACTGGATATTATAGGATAAAATTTGTTTTAAGTTTAAGGTTTAAAGTTGTCTGTCAGAAGAACTTTAAACCTTAAATATTTTAACTTTAAATTAAAAAAATGGCTCAATTTATAAAAATATACGCAGACAAACCTAACGAAGCGGCAATTGCTAAAGTAGTTAAAGTTCTTAAAGATGGCGGTTTAGTAATTTATCCAACAGATACCGTTTACGGATTGGGCTGCGATATTACGAATACCAAAGCACTGGAACGTATCGCTAAGATAAAAGGAATTAAACTAGATAAAGCTAATTTCTCTTTCATTTGCCATGATTTGAGTAATATATCTGATTATGTGAAGCAAATTGATACCGCTACTTTTAAATTATTAAAAAGAGCTTTGCCTGGACCTTATACCTTTATTTTACCAGGAAATAATAACTTACCAAAAGAATTCAAAAAGAAAACTACAGTTGGTATTAGGGTTCCTGATAATTCGATTGCACTTGAAATTGTACGCCAATTAGGTAATCCAATTGTTTCCACTTCGATTCATGATGATGATGATGTAATAGAATATACCACAGATCCAGAGCTCATTTTCGAGAAATGGCAAAACCTTGTTGATGTTGTTATCGATGGTGGTTATGGAGACAATATAGGTTCTACTATTATTGATTTATCAGGTGATGAGCCTATTGTAGTGAGAGAAGGAAAAGGAAGTTTAGATATTTTGTAAACGAGTGTTTAGATTTCAGATTAGGAATGTTAAACATCTTCTTGAAAATTTGTATAAAAAAAACGTCTTGATTTCTCAAGACGTTTTTTTTATTTCTGTAATCTGACTGCTTTCTTATTGTTTTTGTTTTTTCATTTCTTTTTCAATCATATCGTAGAACTGATCGATTTTTGGTAGTACAACAATACGAGTTCTTCTGTTACGGGCTCTGTTTTCAGCAGAATCATTAGCAACTAAAGGAACATAAGAACTTCTTCCTGCTGCAATTAATTGTTCTGGTTTAACACCTAATTGATTCGTCAATACACGGATTATAGAAGTAGAACGTTTCACACTTAAATCCCAGTTGTCCAATAAAATTCCTGAACCATTGTAAGGTACATTATCAGTATGTCCTTCAACCATGCATTCAAAATCAGGTTTGTCATTAACAACTTTAGCTACTTTAGCTAAAACTCCTTTTGCTCTGTCTGTTACATCATAACTTCCAGTTTTAAATAACAATTTGTCTGCAATAGAGATAAATACAACTCCTTTTTCAACATTTATTTCGATATCCGGGTCAGAAATTCCAACAGCACTTTTTAAACTAGTTACAACAGCAAGAGTAACACTGTCTTTTTTAGTTAAAGCATCTTGCATTCTGCTGATTTTCAAATCTTTTTCTTTGATAGATTCTAAAGCTTTCTCAATATTTTCAGCCCCTTTAGTGGTTAATACAGTCATGTCTTTAGACGTAT
Source organism: Flavobacterium cryoconiti (assembly GCF_048158645.1). Classification (NCBI taxonomy): domain Bacteria; kingdom Pseudomonadati; phylum Bacteroidota; class Flavobacteriia; order Flavobacteriales; family Flavobacteriaceae; genus Flavobacterium; species Flavobacterium cryoconiti. Next base: position 53,802 of record NZ_JBLNKW010000007.1, read on the forward strand.
TAATCAGTGTTTGATTGTGTTCTTTTAAACCGGCTACAGTAGCTGAAAGTCCCGCTTTTTCTTCCAAGCAAGAATTTAATTTTACGGTAGCAGAATTCAATAAATCTTGGGTTTCTTTGTTTCTGGCTTCTAAGTCAGTGTATTTCTTTTTAGAAACACAAGAAGTTAAAAGAGCCAATACTGATAAGGCAATTACTATTTTTCTCATAATTTTTTTTTAAAGATTTGATTTGTAAATTTAGTTTTTAAATGTTAGAAGTTATACATAAATTAATGTTAAAATTATTTTGCAAAAACCTTGCTATTGTTGATGTAATAGGAACAAACGATGCTTTTTGTATTGTAGTATTTTTTCGATTGAAATTTATCTCTTTTTTTTAAATTACTTAAAAACAATAGATAAAATGAACCATGTGCCTTTAATATCGCTAAAAAATGATTGAGTTTTCCTTTAGAAAGAAATTGTAATCCGGCAATTCCATCCAGAATCATCCTGCAAAATAGAATCCAGTACAATTTATTTTTAGGTAAATTTTTAGTCAACATTAATAAGGAATTTCTAAAATTCAAATACGTTTTTTTTGGATTTCCTTGTTGCAAAGTGGCTCCGCCAACATGATAAACAATAGATTCCGAATTGTATTTTATTTTGTATCCTTTATTGGTTGCACGCCAGCATAAATCAATTTCTTCCTGATGGGCAAAAAAATCGGCATCAAAACCTTTTAATTCCTTATAAATGGAGCTTCGAATAAAAAAACAAGCTCCAGAAGCCCAAAATATCTCACAATTATCATTGTATTGTCCGTTATCTTTTTCTAAAGTATCAAAAATGCGCCCACGACAATACGGATAACCATATTCATCTATATACCCTCCCGCAGCACCAGCATATTCAAAATATTCTTTACGCTTAAAATCTAATATTTTTGGTTGGATAATAGCTGTTTCCGGTTCGTTTTCGAAAGTTTTAAGAATAGGCTGCAGCCAATTCTTAGTAACTTCAATATCGGAATTGACCAAAGCATAAATCTCGGCATCAATATGTTTCAATGCTTCATTATAACCACCGGCAAAACCTAAATTAGTGTCGTTTTTTACAATTTTGATAGAAGGAAAATTAGCCAATACAAATGAAATGGAATCATCAGTTGATGCATTATCTGCTATATATATAGTGGCTTCGGGTGAATATTGCAGTACCGAAGGCAAAAATCGTTCTAATAATTGTACTCCGTTCCAATTGAGTATGACAACAGCTATTTTCATTTAGATTATTTGATTATTGGATTTCATACATTGGTAATTCAGGTAAAAACTGATATTTTTCATTTTCAAAATCCATTTGACAAAAGTAATGATTCAATCCATTGGTCACCATCAAAAATTGGGCTTTCATCGTCATATTATAACGGGCAATTTGGTCGAAAGTCGTCTGTGCAATTTTTATTTCGGGGGCTTTGCATTCAATTAAAATGAAAATAGAACCATCAGGATTGAAAACAACAACGTCGTATCTTTTGCGCAAGCCATTGACTTTAAGAACTTTTTCTACATTTATTAATGATTTTGGATATTTTTTTTCTTCCAATAAAAACTGGACTACATGTTGACGAACCCATTCTTCGGGAGTAAGAATGATAAATTTTTTCCTTATTTCATCAAAAATGGAGACTTTATTTTCGCTATTTTTGAACCGAAAGTTATAAAGTTGAAAATTTAGTTTTTGCATAAAGCAAAAGTATTAAATAAGTTTAAAGTTTGAAGTTTAAAGTTTCATTCGAAGCAACAAACTTTAAACTTCAAACTTTAAACAAAAAGAAATGGACGAGGTTGTAAAAATTGTAAATGATATAAAAAGCGGCAACATCAAACCCATCTATTTTTTGATGGGAGAAGAACCATATTATATTGACAAATTATCTGATTATATTGAAGAAAAGGTATTAACCGAAGAAGAAAAGGGCTTTAATCAAACCGTTTTATATGGAAGAGATGTATCGATAGAAGATATTGTTTCAACAGCAAAACGGTATCCAATGATGGCAGAGCGCCAAGTTGTGATTGTAAAAGAAGCACAAGATTTGATTCGGACGATTGATAAATTGGAAAGTTATGCAGAAAACCCAATGCCTTCAACCGTTTTGGTTTTTTGTTACAAATATAAAACGTTGGATAAACGTAAAAAATTGACAAAGCTATTAGCGAAGCATGGCGTCGTTTATGAAAGTAAAAAATTATACGAAAACCAAGTAGGCGAGTGGATTAAACGCGTTTTAGCAGGAAAAAAATATTCGATTGAACCTAAAGCAAATGCCATGTTAGTGGAATTTCTTGGAACGGATTTGAGCAAAATAAACAATGAACTCGAAAAACTACAAATTATCTTGCCTGTTGGAAGTACAATAACTCCAAAGCATATTGAGGAAAATATAGGTTTCAGTAAAGATTTTAATGTATTTGAATTGCGAAAAGCGCTTGGAGAACGAAACCAACTAAAAGCTTATACGATTGCCGAAAATTTTGCCCAAAATCCAAAAGACAATCCTATGGTAGTGACAACGAGCTTGGTGTTTGGTTTTTTTATCCAATTACTAAAATACCATGGGTTAAAAGACAAGAATCCTAAAAATGTTGCAGCGGTATTAGGCGTAAATCCTTTTTTTTTGAAAGAATATGATGTGGCTTTGAAGAATTATCCCATGAAAAAAGTGAGTCAAATAGTTGGAGCTTTAAGAGATATTGATGTAAAAAGTAAAGGTGTTGGCGCAAATGCGTTGTCACAATCCGATTTGTTAAGAGAAATGCTTTATAAAATATTTAATTAAAGGGTAAAAATTTCCGATATTTGCACTCCAATTCCAAGACTTCGGGATTGGGATTAAAATAAATACCACAATTATGGGAATGAATAAAAACACTGTCTTAGGATGGGCTACACTAATAATGATTCTTATGGGATTACTCTTAATAGGATTAGGAGCTTTCAGATATAGCGATGTTTCCGGATGGGGATTTGCAGCAGTAGGTGTTGGCTTTTTGGCTAATGCATGGGTGTTCAGTTCACTTAAAGGAAGATTATAAAAATAATTTTAATGTTGAATTTAAATTTTTAAATTAAAAATAATGGCAGACGATAAAAAAGTAATATTCTCAATGTCAAAATTGAGTAAAACGTATCAAGGAGCAGATAAACCAGTACTTAAAAACATCTATTTGAGTTTCTTTTACGGAGCTAAAATTGGTATTTTGGGTTTAAATGGTTCTGGAAAATCTTCTTTATTAAAAATTATTGCAGGTGTTGATAAAAACTACCAAGGCGATGTAGTTTTTGCACCAGGTTATACGGTTGGTTATTTAGAACAAGAGCCTATTTTAGATGATAGTAAAACGGTTATTGAGATTGTAAGAGAAGGAGTTGCTGAAACAATGGCCGTATTAGACGAATTCAATAAAATCAACGACAGCTTTGGTCTCCCAGAGGTTTACGAAGATGCCGATAAAATGGAAAAATTGATGGACCGACAAGCGTTATTACAAGATAAAATTGATGCACTTGGAGCTTGGGAAATCGATACTAAATTAGAAATAGCTATGGATGCATTACGTACTCCGGATGCTGACACTCCAATTAAAAATCTTTCTGGTGGTGAACGTCGTCGTGTGGCTTTATGTCGTTTGTTGTTACAACAACCTGACGTTTTGCTTTTGGATGAGCCTACGAATCACTTGGATGCTGAAAGTGTACTTTGGTTAGAACAACATTTAGCTCAATATGCTGGAACAGTTATCGCTGTAACTCACGATAGATACTTCTTGGATAATGTTGCAGGTTGGATTTTAGAGTTAGATAGAGGAGAAGGTATTCCTTGGAAAGGAAACTACTCTTCTTGGTTAGATCAAAAATCAAGTAGAATGGCATTAGAAGAAAAAGTAGCTTCTAAGCGTAGAAAAAACTTAGAACGGGAGTTGGATTGGGTTCGTCAAGGAGCCAAAGGTCGTCAAACAAAACAAAAAGCACGTTTGCAGAATTACGATAAATTGCTAAATGAAGATCAAAAAGCATTAGATGAAAATCTTGAAATCTATATTCCAAACGGACCTCGTTTAGGAACCAATGTAATTGAAGCCAAAGGTGTTGCGAAAGCCTATGGAGATAAATTACTGTATGATAATTTGAACTTTACATTGCCTCAAGCTGGAATTGTTGGTATTATCGGGCCAAACGGGGCTGGTAAATCAACAATTTTCAGAATGATTATGGGTGAAGAAAAACCTGATGCAGGGGAGTTTGCCATAGGAGAAACAGTGAAAATTGCATATGTCGATCAAGCGCATTCTAATATTAATCCTGATAAATCAATTTGGGAAAACTTTTGTGATGGTCAGGAATTGATTATGATGGGTGGAAGACAGGTAAATTCCAGAGCTTATTTAAGCCGATTTAATTTTGGAGGAAGCGATCAAAACAAAAAAGTATCCACACTTTCAGGAGGTGAACGCAACCGTTTGCATCTTGCTATGACTTTGAAAGAAGAAGGAAATGTTCTTTTATTGGATGAGCCTACGAATGATTTGGACATTAATACGCTTCGTGCATTAGAAGAAGGTTTGGAAAATTTTGCAGGTTGTGCGGTAGTAATTTCTCACGACAGATGGTTCTTAGACAGAATTTGTACGCACATTTTAGCTTTTGAAGGAAATTCTGAAGTGTATTATTTTGAAGGTGGTTTCTCTGAATATGAAGAAAATAAGAAGAAACGTTTGGGTGGTGATTTAACTCCGAAACGTTTGAAATACAGAAAATTAATCAGAAGTTAATACTTTTCGAATATCGTTAATATCATCAAGAGGATGTCCTATAAAGGTATCCTCTTTTTTTGTGCTATTATTTCTTTTTATCAGAATTCATCATAATTAAAACAGCGGCAACTAATCCTATTATCACCAAACCGAATACGACAATCATTATAAATGAACCGTTATCCCAAGAAAAAAGTGATGTGTCTTTCATAATTCAAATTTTAAGGTTGGTCAAATATAGAATTACTGTTAAAAGTAATGCATGATAATTATCATAATTAATAATTTTATTCTAAAAACTTAGCTTGAAGTTCCTTTGTAGGAATCATGCAGCTTTCCTTTTTTCCATACCATTTATACCGATTTTTAGCAATATAATCGTAAATGTAATTATTAAATGAAGTAGGCAAAATAGAAAATAAAGTTCCAAAATAATAAAGTCCACCTAAACTTTTAGCAATTTCTAATGTAGCTTCCGATTTGTAATAATAAGCAATTCCGGGCTGGTACAGGATTATACTATCTATTTTTTTAGCATCAATCCCAATGTATTTAATGATTTCCTGACCTAAATCAGATTGTAGCGCCACAAACCTAAAAACATCTTTTGTATCATGTCTAATGATAAACTGTACCGCTGAATCGCAGAGATTACAAACACCGTCAAAGAGGATTATTTTTTTGTCTTTAGGAAGGTTTAGCATTTTCTTGTTTTGTCATTGTGAGGAACGGGCGCCATCCCATTTAGTTTGTCCGTTCCAATATTCTACAATGTTATTAGTTTATATTTTTATAAATTACTTCAAAAGTTACTCGGGCTATTGGGTTTGCTTCGTTCCTCGCAAAGACGTATTACGACGGCTAACGAATTACTTCTTACCCGCTTCTACAAATTCCAATTCCTCTAGACTTACTTTCGAAGTAAACACACCGTAATTCACGACTGCTTTGTTCTTCTCAATCTTATCAATGCTTCCTACTGATTTTCCGTCCAGCATACGGACACGATCACCTACTTTAAGAATGGCTTTTGGTTTTACAACTACGGGTTTTAGTTTCTTTTCTTTCTTTTCCTGGCGAATTTCTTCTACATGAACTGTGATTTCTTGTATAACTTCTTTTTTCTTTTCAATAATAGCTTTGGCCTCTTTAGGCGTTGCTTTTTTACGTTTGGAGTTTTCGATTTCAATAATTTTCAAAAATTCCCCAATTAGGTCTTTTTTGTTTTTGTTATTAAAATATTTCTCGGCTATATCTTCAATTTTTTGACCAATGTAAATCGTTTTCTGATTGCTGTCATATAATTCCTGATAGCTTTCCAGTTTTTGTTTGATTTTTACATTGATAGTTTCCATTTTCTTGCCTTCTTCACGCGCTTTTGTTTCCTCTTCTTTGAGCGTTTGTGATGTTTTTTCCATTTTCGAACGCTCTTTTTGGAGTGTGGCAATCGTTTTATCAAAACGTACTTTTCCGACTTCAATTTTCTTTTTCGCGCGATTTATTAAACTAAATGGAATTCCGTTTTTTAAAGCGACTTCAAATGTAAAAGAACTTCCTGCTTGTCCTAAAACCAATTTGTATAAAGGTTCTAATGTTTTTTCGTCAAAAAGCATGTTCGCATTGGTTGCACAGGGCAATTCATTAGCAAGAATTTTTAAATTCGAATAATGCGTTGTAATAATTCCGAAAGCTTCTCGATGATAGAACTCTTCCAGAAAAATTTCGGCTAATGCACCACCTAATTCTGGGTCAGAACCGGTACCAAATTCATCAATCAGGAACATAGTTTTTTTATTGCACTTCTTTAGAAAGTAGTTCATGTTCTTTAATCGGTAACTATATGTACTTAGATGATTTTCAATAGATTGATTATCTCCAATATCCGTTAATATGCGATCAAATAAAAACGTTTCACTGCGCTCGTGTACTGGAATTAACATTCCGGATTGCAGCATCAATTGGAGTAATCCAACTGTTTTCAATGAGATTGTTTTTCCTCCGGCATTAGGACCTGAAATCACAATGATTCTACTTTCCTGATTTAATTCAATAGTTTGCGGATGCGTAATTTCGTTTTTTTGTTTGTTATTCAAATACAAAATAGGATGGTAGGCATCTCTAAAATAAAGTCGACGTTCTTCGGTAATTATCGGTAAAATTCCATTGATTTTATTAGCATATTTTGCCTTGGCAGCAATTACGTCAATATCACTTAAGAAATGCTGATATTGAATTAGCAACTGTAAAAAAGGACGAACCTTATTAGATAATTGCTTTAGTATTCGGGTGATTTCTTCTTTTTCCTCGTATTCTAAATTGCTTAGCTCACGGGAATATTTGAGTGTGGTTTCAGGTTCGATATATGCAATGCTTCCCGTTTTGGAACTGCCCAGAATTGAACCTTTTACTTTACGACGATACATGGCAAGTACAGCTAAAACGCGTCTGTTTTGTACGAAACTCTCCTTAATGTCATCTAAATAGCCTAAGGCATTGTATTGTGTTAACGCTGTCCCAAAACTTTGATTGACTTTGCCGCGAACTACATTCATATTCCTGCGAATATCCAATAAATCAGGTGAGGCATTGTCTTTTATTTCGCCATATTTGTCGACTACTTCATCGACCATAGTGATGATTTCTTTGGTCAATTCGACTTCTGAAGCCCTTATGTTTAGATTAGGATAATAATCTTCAAATTTTTTCAGAAAATTCAACAGGAAATTAGCAGTTGATGAAATGGTGGCGATTTTTCTAAAACTGCCCACTTCAAGAAAGCTGTCTTCTATAGCCAAGAATTTAATCTCATGAGTTATGGCATCAAAACCATGATTGGGAATCGCATTGTTATTCTGGAAAGAGGAAACATATTCGGATGTTTGCATTAATGCTTGCATCAAGGTTTCCTTATCTTTAAAAGGAGTGATTTCTAATGCTTTTTGTTTTCCAATATCAGTGTTACAAATCGTCGAAATAGTATCGAGAACGGTTGGGAATTGTAAATCTTGTAAAGTTTTTTCGGTGATGGATATCATTTTATAAGCTAAGTTGTAAAGTTTCAAAGTTACAAAGATTCAAAGTGAAATGCATTAATTTTTTAGCGGACTTTGCGAAAAACTTTGCGAACTTTACGGCAAAATAAATTACATGCAAATCAATCTCAATCCGGAATGGCAATCCATTTTATCAAACGAAATTCAGAAACCTTATTTTCAGGATTTAATGGAAACCGTTGAAGAAGAATATAAAATTCATACTTGCTATCCTCCAAAAGATTTGATTTTTGCTGCTTTTAACTATTGCAGTTTCAAAGATGTAAAAGTGGTTATAATTGGTCAAGATCCGTATCATGGAAAAGGCGAAGCCAATGGTTTATGTTTTTCTGTAAATGACGGTGTTAGAATTCCGCCTTCTTTGCGTAATATTTTTCGGGAAATGAGTGATGATTTGGGGACTATTTTTATGCCCACTTCCGGAAATCTGGAAGCTTGGGCGAAGCAGGGTGTTTTGCTTTTGAACGCTTCATTGACTGTAAGAGAAGACAATCCAAATAGCCATAAACATTTAAAATGGAATGTTTTTACCGATGCAGTAATCCAGAAAATTTCAGAAGAAAAAGAGCATGTGGTGTTTTTACTTTGGGGTAATTTTGCTCATAAAAAAGGACTTAAAATAGACCGAAACAAACATTTGGTGTTAGAATCAGGGCATCCATCGCCAATGAGTGCGAATCAAGGAAAATGGTTTGGAAATAAGCATTTTAGCAAAACAAACGACTATTTGAAACAAAATGGAATAGAAACAATTAGCTGGATTTCAGTAGATTAATTGCTTTATTTAAAGATATAAATACTCGTTACATTGCTTTGCGTGAGTGATGGCAGCGGAGCTCTTTTTTTGAGAGGCGTTTCAGCCTCCCGAAAAAAAGCGGGAACGTACAGCACGACCCGAAGTTTTTACGTAGGGTCACGCCCAAATTGAAATATTGTTATTTGTAGAATTAAGTCTTAAATAACAATAATTAAAGTGTCTATTTTTTTACAATATCTTCTAAAGTAGCTTTGTCTTCTTCGTTTTTTATTTTTAGAATAATTTCTTGCCCTTTCAAGGTTTTGCCTTCAATCACGTATACTTTAGCTTTACGAAATTCGGTATTGCTTTTGTCAAAGTCAACATCACCGTATTGCAACGTGTTTTTTATATCAATGGTATCAATCCATTTTTCGGCTAATATTTGGGAAGCTTTTTCAGAATAATTAAAGGGTTTGTTTCTTAAGTCATTCAATACTCTTGCATTTGGAAAATAATTGCAACGGGTATCTTTTCCACTAAAAATAGCGGCTACAAAAAACAATCCTAATATTAAACCAATAAGATAATAAGCAAAACGATGTACGAATTTCATGTTTTAAATTTTTGGCAAAGGTAAAAGAAAGTTTGCTTAAAAAACAATTAAATTGATGTCGTTAATAGGTAAATCAAACCAATCGCCAATTGCTTTATTGGTAAGGATTCCATGATAGAGATAAACTCCATTTTTCAATCCTTTATTGCATCGCAAAGCGCTTTCAATTCCGCCATCTTCAGCAATTTGCAATAAATAAGGAGTGATGATATTGCTAATGGATAATGAAGCTGTTTTTGAATAACGGGAAGGGATATTGGGTACACAGTAGTGCAAAACATTATTTTTGATAAAGGTTGGTTTTTCATGTGAAGTCACTTCCGAAGTTTCAAAACAACCTCCGGTATCAATGCTTACATCTACGATAACGGCTCCTTTTTTCATGTATTCTACCATAGTTTCTGTCACTACTACCGGGCAACGTTCCATGCCTCTCATGGCGCCAATAGCGACATCGCATCGTCTCAATGCTTTCAGTAAAGATTTAGGTTGAATGGTAGAAGTAAAAACGCGCTGATTCAGATTATTTTGCAGTCGGCGGAGTTTGGTGATCGAATTATCAAATACTTTAACCGTTGCGCCCAGGCCAATAGCGGTTCTAGCGGCAAATTCTCCAACGGTTCCTGCACCTAAAATAACAACTTCAGTAGGAGCAACGCCAGTAATATTCCCGAATAATAATCCTTTTCCAAATTCATTGGTAATCATTAATTCGGCTGCAATTAAAATAGAGGCTGTTCCTGCAATTTCGCTCAATGATTTGACTGCTGGATAGGTTCCGTCTTCATCTTTTATATATTCAAAGGCAAGTGCGGTTATTTTCTTTTTGGTTAAAGCCTCAAAATAGTTTTTTTTCCTAGTTTTCAATTGAATTGCTGATATCAGAATGGCTTCATGATTCATCATTTCAATTTCGGCTAGGGTAGCGGGCTCTACTTTAAGTATCATGGGACAACTAAATACCTTTTTGGTATCATTAGTAATTTCGGCTCCCGCTTCAAAATATTCTTTGTCGGTATAACTTGAACTTTCACCTGCACCGGCTTCAATCATTACTCGATGACCATGATAAGTAAGTGTATTTACAGCATCAGGAGTCAGACAAATACGGCGTTCTTGATAACTGGTTTCTTTTGGAATACCAATAAAAAGTTCGCTTTTTCGTCTCCGTATCTCGAGTTTTTCTTCTTGAGGTAATAACTGCTGTTTAGTAAATGGTGTTATTGTTATTGGCATTAGTGCTGTAAAATTTAGGGTACAATTTACGGAAAAAGTTTTAAAAAAAGACAATTGAAGTACTGGAAAATGTGTTGATGCTAAAATTTAAAATTAGCGGATGATTCTTTCCATTTTTATGTCGGCTCTTTCGTAAATGCCGTCTTCTAGAGCTATTTCTACAAAACCAAATTTTTCATACAAATGGATTGCTGGCAGTAATTTTCTGTTCGAATATAAAATAAGCTTTTTAATACTTTCCTTTTCAGCGACATCAATACAATGGACCATCAGTTTTTTTCCTATTCCAAGTCCTTGAACCCCATCTGTAACAGCCATTTTACTCAATTCAAATGTGGTTTCATCTATTTTTATTAAAGAAACCGTGCCTATGATTTCGTCATTGTATTTTGCATAAAAAATCATTCCGCCTTTATCGATAATTTCGCCTTGGGGATTAGATAATACAATTTCATCTTTGGGCTCTACCTTGAAATATTTCTTTAGCCATTCTATATTCAAGGTTTTTATAGGCTCTGTTAAAGCTGTGGTAAAAGGAATAATTTCAACTGTATTTTCTAAACTCATACGTAATTATTTTATCTTAATTCTAAAGTACGTTTTCCGTCAGGAAGTAGTTCAATCGTAATCACGGAATGGGCTTCAGGAATCAAATTTGGAATCTTTTCCGCCCATTCTATAAAACACCAATTTCCGGAATACAAATAATCATCCACACCCATGTCTAACGCTTCAACTTCATGATTCAATCTGTAAAAATCAAAATGATAAACGATTTGATTGTTAGTGGTTTGATATTCATTAACTAAAGAAAAAGTTGGACTGCTTGTAGCTCCTATAACTCCAAGAGTTTTACACAATTGTTTGATTAAAGTGGTTTTGCCAACGCCCATTTCTCCATGAAAAAGAATTACTTTTTTTGGGTTTTTGGCTATGATTTTTTGTGCAACTTGCTCGAGTTGATCTAAAGAAAAAATAACATTCATTCTTATAAATTTGTTTAAAGTTTAAAGTTTAAGGTTGATCCAAAAACTGAAAACTGTGACTGAAAACTTCCTATTTCGGATTAAAAACTAAAAACGGAATAATCATTTCTTCCAATGAAATTCCACCGTGCTGATATGTATTTTTATAATAACTCACATAATGATTGTAATTGTTGACATACGCTAAAAACAAATCATTTTTTGCAAAAATATAAGAACTACTCATATTTATCGTTGGCAAACCAATATTTTTTGGTTCTTTCACTGCATAAACATCTTTGTGTTCGTAAGTCAAACTGCGTCCAGTTTTGTAACGCAAATTTAAACTGGTATTTTTATCACCCACCACTTTCGATGGGTTTTTCACGTTTATAGTTCCGTGGTCCGTAGTCAAAATCAACTTGAAACCCATTTTCTGCGCCTGTTGGATAATTTCCAAAAGCGGAGAATTTTTAAACCAACTCAGTGTCAGTGAGCGATATGCTTTATCGTCGGAAGCAAGTTCTTTTACTACATCCATTTCAGTTTTGGCGTGCGAAAGCATGTCTACAAAATTGTAAACCACGGTAACCAAATCATTATTTTTCAACGCTTTAAAACCTTCAACTAGTTTTTTACCTCCGGCAAGATTCGTGATTTTGAAATAATCTTCCTTGATATGCAATCCCAAACGTTTCAACTGTGCTGATAAAAACTCTGCTTCATACAAGTTTTTTCCGCCTTCTTCCGGATCATTTTTCCAATATTGCGGAAACTGTTTTTCCATTTCAAGTGGCGTCAAACCAGAGAATATGGCATTTCTTGCATATTGTGTAGCCGTTGGCAAAATCGCATAATACGGAACTTCTTTTTCCAGTTTATAATAATTACTCACAACACTTTCGAAAGCTTTCCATTGATCGTAACGCAAATTATCAATCACCACAAACAAAATTGGTTTGTCTTTTTTAACAATTTCAGGAACCACTAATTCTCTAAATAAAGTGTGCGATTGCACTGGCTTATCCGCTTTTGGTTTAAACCAATCTTCATAATTGCGCTCAATGAATTTTCCAAATTGCGAATTGGCTTCCGTTTTTTGGGATTCCAAAATTTCAACCATGCTTTGATCGTTGATATTCTCCAATTCCAGTTCCCAAAAAATCAATTTTTTATACAATTCAATCCAGTCTTCATAAGAATTCACCATTGCCATTTCCATGGTAATTTTTCGAAATTCCTTCTGATAATCCAACGTTGTTTTTTGCGAAATCAACCGGGAATGATCCAGATTTTTCTTCAAACTCAGCAAAATCTGATTTGGATTTACGGGTTTGATCAAATAATCGGCAATTTTAGAGCCAATCGCTTCCTCCATAATGTATTCCTCCTCACTTTTGGTAATCATAATCATGGGAACCGAAGATTTTTTCTCTTTCATCTCCGACAGCGTTTCCAGACCGCTCATTCCAGGCATATTTTCATCCAGAAAAACAATATCAAAATTGTTTTCCTCAAAAATATCAACCGCATCACGACCGTTATTGCAAGTAGTGACTTCGTAATTTTTCTTTTCCAGAAATAATATGTGTGGCTTTAAAAGGTCGATTTCATCATCCACCCAAAGTATTTTTATTTTATCCATAATTCGTATTAACAAGTGTTCAAAAGTAGTAATTGAAAGTGCCAATTTACTGTTTTTTGCAACGGTTAGTTGCTAATATTATGATAATTTTTCGCGCAATAGTTGCTCGTATTCCTAAACAAAGATAAGAATTTTTTGCATTGAAATTGTTTCCGGGCGTGACCCATCCTCCGTAAACTCCCTCCGGGTCGGGCTGTACGCTGTATCTTTCCTTTTTAAAGAAAAAAGGAAAGGATGCCACTTCCATCCCTCACGCAGCTTCGATAAAGGTTGGCTTTTATAACTACTATTTAGGTAAGAAAAGTTTCAGGAAATAAATGGAACTTTTGATTATTTGAAGTTGTTTTTTTATAAATTCGTGAAAGTATTAAAACGGGCATTTAGCGCAACAAGTTAATCAAAAATGGATATGTAGTGATGATTTTGTCAACTATATACAAGTTGTAGGTTAAATAGAATGACTAAAATTTAATTTATGAAAAACATTACTTTCGCCATTATTTCACTTTTATCTTTTTCAATGTATTCGCAAAACAGATATTAATTACAGGATGTAGGAAAAGAAAAACTATATCTTTCAGATTCAATTACAAAACTTGCTGAAAATAAAATTATTACAAATCAACCAAATTATTGTACTTGATGGAATACCATATCGCTTTCAAGATTTAGAAAAGGAAAAACTTCCATTATTGAAAAATGAAATTGAAAAGATAATAGCAATTGACAAAAAAAAAGGTATTAATATTTATGGAAATTTTGGAGAAGCGGGAGTTTTAATTATTACTACTAAAAAAAATAGAATAATGCCAAGTAGCTAACAGGTTTAATTTAATCCTAAACCGCTTAAAGTCGTAGCCATACGTTAATGAGATTATTCTAAAAATAAAAAACTATAAAAAACTATGAAAAAATTACCTCTTTTATTATTGGCTTTATTAACTACTTGCTTTAATTACGCACAATGTTGGCAATCTGTGGCTGCATCTTACAGAAACACTTCTGCTATAAAAACCGACGGCACTTTATGGGCTTGGGGCAAGAATTTGCGTGGTCAATTGGGTGATGGAACTAATACAGATAGGTTAATTCCAACAAAAATTAATTCAGATAATAATTGGAGAAGGATTTCTTTAGGGGAACAATTTGTAATTGCGATAAAAACAGATGGTACTTTATAGGCTTGGGGATGGAATAGCTCAGGGCAATTAGGTGATGGGACTTTTATTGACAAAAACACACCTGTGCAAATAGGAAATGATACCAACTGGAACTATGTGTCTTCAGGTTTAGATTATTCCATCGCATTAAAAACGGATGGAACTTTGTGGGCTTGGGGTAAAAACAATGATGGTCAATTGGGTGACGGTTCTGTTATAAATAGAAATGTTCCAACTCAAATAGGATCTCAAACGGATTGGCAATTTATTTCAACAAAATTAACTCATTCCCTCGCATTAAAAACGAACGGTACTTTATGGGCATGGGGTAGTAATGATTTTGGAGAATTAGGAAATGGACAAACTTCTACGCCAAGATATATTCCAACACAAATTGGCACTAATACTGATTGGTTAAGCATTTCAGCTGGAGGAAATTTTTCGGCTGCACTAAGAACTGACGGTACTTTATGGACTTGGGGTGACAATTCTTATGGGGCATTAGGTGATGGTACAAAAATCAATAAAATTGTTCCTACTAAGATAGGAATAGATACAAACTGGCAATTTATTTCTTCGAGTTTAGATACCAACATTGGTAGAAAATCTGATGGTACTGATTGGATTTGGGGATATAACTATAGTGGTCAATTGGGAGACGGAACAAATATTGATAAAAATGTTCCGACAAAAATTGTAAATATTATTGATTTACAAACGATTAGTCAAGGATGGGAACACAATACTGTAATAAAAACGGATGGAACATTATGGGTATGGGGTTGGAATGCCTATGGTCAATTGGGTAATGGTACAACAGCAAATACTAATTCGCCAATTAATATTAATTGCGCTAATTTAGGAATAGAAAAATTAGAAGATGATAATATTTTTTCAATTTACCCAAATCCAGCAAAAGATATAATTCATTTTAAAAACAATAACAATAAATTCATAAACAAAGTGATAATTACTAACTTAAATGGGAAAATAGTATTAAAACAAAATAATAATTCGACAGAATTAAATGTTCAACTATTAAAACAAGGAATATACTTAATTCAAATAATGTCAGAGGGCAAAACATTTAAAAACAAATTTATTAAAAATTAAAAACTTATTAACTGAAAAATTACTCGACTGCCACGATATGTCTACGGTTTGATAGTGCGAAATTTTTTGGTCCTCAAAGATTAGTTAGCAATTCAATATTTAGCAATTAGAAATGTACTTGTGTTAGTAGGCACAGATTTCAAATCGGCATCAGAAACTATTATTTGTAAACAAAAATAGCGAAACGATTAACATTAAAAATAGGTTGAAATGAAAAAGGCAACATTGTTAATTAATAGGATTCTTGGTATCATTTGGGTTTAGACCAATTCTCAAATAAATAATAAAATTTGATTCAAATGTTAGATAAAAAACACTACGTAAACGGACAAATAACCCATGAGTTAGTTGGGGATAAATTGACTTATTTTTTCAAAAATGGAAAAGTGAAAGCAAAAGGTACTTTTATTAATGGACTGATGGAAGAAGAGTGGCTGTTTTATCGGGAGACCGGGCAACTTTGGCAAGTTGGAAATTTCAAAAATAGTAAGAAAAATGGTTCTTTTATTAGGTATAACAGAAACGATCAAGTAGAATATCAAGAGACTTTTGAAAACGATAAAATCATTAAAAAATGATTGTTGAAAACGATAGTAGAGCCATGATCGGAAGCTCGGACGAGAATTGGAATTACCAAACTTAAAAAAAAAATAAAATTACAAATGAATGAAAAAAAAGAACCAAAATGCAGTTCATGCTTTACTTGCCGAATATAAAAAAGCAATTAATGAATTGCAGCATGTAATTCAAGATATTTCAGAAAAGGCCTTAGTATTTGTAATAGATAATGAAACTCAGAATACGGACTGCAAATCAATTCAAACTATACTTTCACATGTTGTAAGTTCAGGATATTCGTATTGTATTTACATTCAAAATTCGAAAAACATAAATAGTAAACGACCGAAAAAAGTGAATCGTACGTCAATAGTTGAATACACAAAAGATCTGGATAACGTTCTTGAATTTACCTATAATACATTAGCCAATTTAAGTGATAGTGATCTGGAAGAACTGGATAATACCGAAAAAATAATGACTTCTTGGCAACA
Source organism: Flavobacterium cryoconiti (assembly GCF_048158645.1). Classification (NCBI taxonomy): domain Bacteria; kingdom Pseudomonadati; phylum Bacteroidota; class Flavobacteriia; order Flavobacteriales; family Flavobacteriaceae; genus Flavobacterium; species Flavobacterium cryoconiti. The sequence continues at coordinate 70,181 of NZ_JBLNKW010000007.1, forward strand.
ATTGTATGACATTGAACAATTGATAGAACATGCAATCGTACATGTTTTACGTCATAGAAGACAAATTGAAAAGTTTAAAATTGTATTAAACAATAAAGAATAGATATTGTCAATAACAAAGAAGAGCTTGTTATTTATAAGAAATGAGAACTACTGCTTTTACGGTTTAATCATTTTATAATATTCAAAAATTCAATTGGTTTTATATTTATGTAATTTTACAAAAAACATAAAACAATGGAACTAAATTGGATTATTATAGCTGTAGTTTTGGTTGGTGCAATTGCTTTAATTCTATATTTAATTAAAAAGAATAATAAGGATAAAAAAGACGTAACCAAATTTTTTAATACGGATACTACAATTAGAAAGGAATCAGAATTAGATGAAGATGAGGAGTATTGATTGCGGTTGTTTTAACCACAATTCTAATGTAGAGTAACAATTTTAATCTTACTATAAAGGTTGGTAATTTCTTTGTGAAATAATTATAAAAATCTTTTTTAATGTACAAGAATAAAAATCCTGTCTTTGTATTTTAATCTTCAAAAATTCTTAAGTATGAAAAATAGTTTATTTCTTGTTTTATCAGTTCTCTTTTTTTCATGCAATAAACCAATTGAGAAAAACCAATTGTTGCAAAATCGTATCGACAGTTTAGAAATCAAGCTTTCAGAAACCTATAAACCGGGTTTTGGGGAATTTATGAGTAATATACAAATTCATCATGCCAAGCTTTGGTTTGCAGGACAAAATAAAAATTGGAAATTGGCTGATTTTGAAATTAACGAAATCAAAGAGAATTTAGTAGGAATACAACAATATTGTAAGGACAGGCCAGAGACAAAATCACTGGGAATAATTGACTCCGCAATGGCCAGCATCAGTAATTCGATTCAGCAAAAAAATCAAAAGGCATTTCAAAAAGATTATATAAATTTGACTAATTCGTGCAATACGTGTCATCAAGAAACCAAACACGAATACAATGTGATCAAAATTCCAGAAACTCCTCCTTTTAGTAATCAAGATTTTAGATTAAATGAACGAAAATAGAGTAAAAGAACTTGCCAAACTATTTTTGAAACTTGGAATAATTGGTTTTGGTGGTCCTGCGGTTCATATTGCAATGATGCAGGAAGAAGTGGTTGTTAAAAAAAAGTGGATTAGCGAACAGCATTTTCTTGACTTAATTGGAGCCACTAATTTAATTCCCGGACCCAACAGCACCGAAATGGCGATTCACATCGGACACGAAAGAGCGGGATGGAAAGGCTTGATTGTGGCAGGTTTTTGCTTTATTTTTCCTGCTGTTTTAATAACGGGATGTTTCGCTTGGCTTTATAAAAAATACGGACAACTTCCAGAAATGCACCCTTTCATTTATGGAATAAAACCGGCCATTATTGCAATAATACTAATGGCTATTTTTCCGCTTGCCAAGAAATCTTTAAAAACACTTGAACTAGGAATAATTGGATTGATAACTGTTGTGTTGGCAATTCTAAATTACAATCAAATCTATATCATGTTTGGAGCAGGAATTGTTGCGTTATTAATTTCATCTATCAGGAATTATACTATAAATACGAATAATTTTATTCCAATTTCACTGTTTCAACTTTCAAAAACAACTGTAGTTTCAACAACAAACTTGAATTTATTTCTGGTATTTCTAAAAATTGGAGCAATACTATACGGAAGCGGTTATGTGTTATTTGCTTTCCTCGATGCCGAATTAGTTTCAAAAGGGTTACTTTCCAGAACAACATTAATCGATGCTATTGCAGTAGGGCAGTTCACACCCGGCCCTGTATTTTCATCGGTAACTTTTATCGGGTATCAAATGAATGGATTATCAGGTGCAATTGTTGCTACAATTGGAATCTTTTTGCCTTCCTTTCTATTTGTCGCCTTGCTAAATCCATTGGTTAAAAAAATGAGGAATTCAAAACCATTTTCGGTATTTCTTGATGCAGTAAATGTGGCTTCCATAGCCATTATTGTTGCTATTTGTTTTCAGATGGGTTCGGATGTAATTACAGATTGGCGAACCATTTTAATTGCTATTCTAAGTGTTTTAATCAATTTTAAATACAAGAAAATAAATAGTGCCTTTATAGTTTTGGGCGGTTCCATGCTGGGCTATATTTTGACATTTGTATAAAAAAAATATTTTTTTACAACTGTATGTAAAACAGAACGATTTTATTCTAAATTTATACTTTTATGAAACTAAACCAAATTATTTATGAAATCGAATAAAATTAGTAACTATTTTTTAAGTATCGCTTTGTTTTCTGTGACTGTTGCTATGGCACAACATGATTATGTGAACACGCCACCAGTCGTGTCGCCAATGACTATGAAACCCGAAATGACTGAGATTTGGGAACCGCAGGTAAAAGTAATAACACCAGCTAAAAAAATGGGTGACGCTCCTTCAGATGCAATTGTGTTATTCGACGGTAAAAACTTAGATCAATGGGTGAGTCAAAAAGACGTAACACAACCAGCCGCTTGGAAAATAGTTGATAAGGATTATATGGAAGTCGTGCCAGGTTCAGGAGCCATTCAAACTAAAATGCAATTTGGAGATTGTCAATTGCATGTGGAGTGGAGTGCGCCAGATGCAGTTGTTGATGGTGGACAATGGAGAGGGAACAGTGGTATATTTTTACAAAACAGGTACGAACTTCAAGTATTGGATTCTTATAACAACAGAACTTATAGCAATGGTCAAGCCGGAAGTATTTATAAAGATGTACCGCCTTTGGTGAATGCCATGAAAGCGCCTTTAGAATGGAATACGTATGATGTTATTTATACCGCACCGCGTTTTAAAGCTGATGGAAGACTAGATGCTCCGGCAAGAATAACAGTTTTGCATAATGGCGTTTTAGTTCAAAATAATGCTACCATAAGTGGACTGACACTTTATATTGGTTTACATAATTATCCGCTATCACATGGTGAAGATGTAATTGCGTTGCAAGAACATGGTTGCAAAACACAATTCAGAAATATCTGGATTAGAAAACTTTAAAAACAATGAAAGGAGAGCTAAAAACTCTCCTTTTTTAGTATTTGTTCGAACTGGAACGTCTATTTTATTTGATTCAAAATCGTTCTAACAAACGTTTTCTGTTTTAAAATCTAATTTCCTTATATTTGTTCACCAAAAAAATAAAGTTATAGTGAGTCAAATCAATAAGCTAAAAATATTCAATGATCCCATTTATGGGTTTATTACCATCCCCAACGCCTTAATTTACGATTTAGTTCAGCATCCTTATTTTCAACGTCTGCGCCGTATTTCCCAAATGGGCTTATCATATTTGGTTTATCCAGGAGCGAATCACACTCGTTTTCATCATGCTTTAGGTTGTATGCACCTGATGCAAAAAGCAGTTGACGTATTGCGTTTTAAAGGTGTTTTGATTTCTCAAGAAGAGGAAAATGCGTTGTATATTGCTATTTTATTACACGATATAGGTCACGGACCATTTTCGCATGCGATGGAAAAAAGCATTGTTGAAGATGTTCATCATGAAGAAATATCATTGTTATTTATGAACCAATTGAATGTTGAATTCGACGGTCAGTTGAGTTTAGCCATTCAGGTTTTTAGGGGAGAATATGACAGGAAATTTATGTTGCAATTGATTTCGAGCCAATTAGACATGGACCGAATGGATTACCTGAAACGAGACAGTTTTTATTCGGGTGTGGCAGAAGGAAATGTCAATTCAGAACGACTGATTCAAATGATGAATGTGGTGGATGATTTTTTAGTTATTGAAGAAAAAGGGATTTATTCTGTAGAGAAGTTTCTGATGTCCAGACGCTTAATGTATTGGCAGGCGTATTTGCACAAGACTAGTTTAGTAGCAGAGTTGATTTTGACGAAAGTCTTAAAACGTGCCAAAGAACTAACATTAAAAGGAATCCAATTGCCTTGTAGTGAGCCGTTGCTGTTTTTTATGCAAAATAGAGTTACCTTAGACACTTTTGATACTGAAAATTTGGATTTATTTTCTCAATTAGATGATTTTGATATCATTAGTGCTTTAAAATCTTGGCAAAAACAGGACGATTTTATATTGTCATCATTGAGTAAAATGATAGTTAATAGAGATTTATTAAAAATAAAATTAACCAGCGAAAAAGTTGATATTGAAGAGTTGCAACCTTTAAAAGAACGCTTCGCATTGGAAAATAATATTTCTTTATTGGAGACTAATTATTTTATCTTTAAAGGTAAAATAAAGAACCAAGCCTACAGTAAAGAAGCGGAACCCATACGGATTTTGAAAAAAGACAGAACAATTGAAGACGTTATAGAATCTTCTGATCAGCTGAATTTAAAATCGTTATCTAAATTGGTGACTAAATATTATATATGTTTCCCAAAACAACTTGTATAAAATGAACATTTAAAATCTATTTTTTTATATTTTTGTCGCAATGAAATTTACAGCAGAACAAATAGCAGGGATTTTAGAAGGAGAAGTTGTTGGGAATCCCATGGCAGAAGTTTTTAGATTGTCTAAAATCGAAGAAGGTGCCGAGGGTTCACTTACTTTTTTATCAAACCCTAAATATCTTAATTACATATATACTACAAAAGCTACAGTAACAATTGTTAATGACACTTTTGTACCTGAATCGCAGATTACAACTACCTTAATAAAGGTGCAAGATGCTTATGCTTCATTTTCAAAATTATTAGAATTTTACAATCAAGTAAAATTAAATAAAACGGGGATTGAGCAACCGTCATTCCTTTCACAAAGTGTAAAATATGGGGATAATTTATATCTTGGCAGCTTTAGTTATGTTGGTCAAAATGTAGTTTTAGGAGAAAATGTAAAAATTTACCCTAATTGTTTCCTTGGAGATAATGTTGTTGTGGGCGATAATGTAATATTATTCGCTGGTGCAAAAATTTATTCGGAGACCGTTATTGGTAAAAATTGTACAATACATTCAGGAGCAATTATTGGTGCGGATGGTTTTGGTTTTGCACCAAATCCAGATGGTACCTATACTAAAATTCCACAAATAGGGAATGTTATTATTGAAGATAATGTCGACATTGGTTCTTGTACTACTGTTGATAGGGCTACGATGGGATCTACAATTATAAGAAAAGGAGTGAAGCTTGACAATCAAATTCAGATTGCGCATAATGTCGAGATTGGTGAGAATACTGTAATTGCTGCTCAAACTGGTGTTGCGGGTTCCACAAAAATTGGCAAAAATTGTATGATTGGTGGTCAGGTAGGAATTTCAGGACATTTGACCATTGGGAATAATGTTAGAATTCAAGCTCAATCAGGTGTAGGAAGGAATATAAAAGATGATGAAGTCTTGCAAGGAAGCCCTGCATTTGGTTACAACGATTTTAGTAAATCCTATGTTCATTTCAAGAATTTACCTAAAATTGTTGCGGAAATAGAAGAATTAAAAAAACAAATATTAAACCAAAAAAATGGAAAAAATGGTTAAACAGAAGACCATCAAAACAGAAATCTCACTAACTGGAGTTGGATTACACACAGGAAAAGAAGTTACAATGACTTTTAAACCTGCTCCAGTCAATAATGGTTTCACTTTTGTTCGAGTAGATCTAGAAGGGCAACCTATTATTGAGGCTGATGCAAATTATGTTGTAAACACACAAAGAGGAACCAATTTAGAAAAACTAGGGGTGAAAATCCAAACACCTGAACATGTTTTAGCTGCATTAATTGGTTGCGATTTGGACAATGTCATTATTGAATTAAATGCATCTGAGCTACCTATAATGGATGGTTCGTCTAAGTATTTTGTAGCTGCTATCGAGGAAGCCGGAATAGAAGAACAAAGTGCTAAAAGAAATGTATATGTGGTAAAAGAAGTTATTTCTTTTACTGATGAAGCTACTGGAAGTGAAATTTTAGTGATGCCTAACGATCATTATTCTGTTACTGCTATGGTGGATTTTGGTACTAAAATTTTAGGAACCCAAAATGCTACGATGAAAAGTATTTCTGATTTTAAAACTGAAATATCGGAGTCTAGAACCTTTAGTTTTTTGCATGAATTAGAATCATTGTTAGAAAATGGTTTAATTAAGGGAGGTGATTTGAATAATGCCATTGTATATGTAGATAAAGAAATATCGGTAGCTACCATGGAAAATTTAAAAATCGCCTTTGGAAAAGATGAAATAACCGTTAAACCAAATGGCATTTTAGATAATCTTACTTTACATTATCCAAATGAAGCAGCTAGACATAAACTGCTTGATGTGGTAGGTGATTTAGCTTTAATAGGAACTAGAATTCAAGGTAAAGTAATTGCCAATAAACCAGGACATTTTGTAAATACTCAATTTGCAAAAAAAATGGCTAAAATTATAAAAATCGAACAAAGAAATTTTGTTCCTGTTTATGATTTACATCAAGAACCATTAATGGATATCCATAAAATTATGGCTGTTCTTCCACACAGACCTCCATTTTTATTGATTGACAGAATTATAGAAATGTCTGAAAGTCATGTTGTTGGCATGAAAAACGTAACAATGAATGAAAATTTCTTTGTTGGACATTTCCCGGAAGCTCCAGTTATGCCAGGTGTTTTAATTGTTGAAGCTATGGCTCAAACTGGTGGAATTCTTGTCTTGAGTACGGTTCCAGATCCAGAAAATTATTTGACTTATTTTATGAAAATTGATAATGTCAAATTTAAACATAAAGTGTTACCTGGTGATACTTTAATTTTTAAATGTGATTTAATAACACCAATCAGAAGAGGAATTTGTCATATGCAAGCGAATGCTTACGCAAATGGTAAACTAGTTGCTGAGGCAGAGTTAATGGCGCAAATTGCCAAAAAACAATAGATTTAGATTAAAAAATTATTACTTAGTTTGAAAAAGAGCAAGTAATTTATTTTTTCTCTAATAAATATAAAAACAAAAAAGCAGATGAATCAACCATTAGCATATGTTCATCCTGGCGCTAAAATCGCCAAAAATGTAGTCATTGAACCTTTTACAACCATTCATAATAATGTAGTTATTGGAGATGGAACTTGGATAGGTTCGAATGTTACCATTATGGAAGGCGCAAGAATTGGAAAGAATTGTAATATATTCCCTGGTGCGGTAATCTCGGCGGTTCCACAGGATTTGAAGTTTGGAGGAGAAGATTCTTTAGCGATAATTGGAGATAATTGTACCATTAGAGAGTGTGTAACCATCAATAGAGGCACAATAGCATCCGGACAAACTACCTTAGGTAATAATTGTCTGGTAATGGCAACTGCGCACATAGCTCACGATTGTCACATAGGTGATAATGCTATTATTGTTAATGGAGTAGCTTTGGCTGGTCACGTTACAGTAGGTAAATTTGCAGTTATTGGTGGTTTGGCAGCAATTCATCAATTTATTAGTATAGGAGATCATGCGATGATTTCAGGTGGTTCTTTGGTAAGAAAAGACGTTCCGCCTTATACAAAAGCGGCTAAAGAACCTTTATCATATGTTGGAATTAATTCTGTTGGATTAAGAAGACGTGGTTTTGCAACTGAAAAAATCAGAGAAATCCAAGATATCTATAGAATTCTATATCAGAAAAATTATAATACCTCTCAGGCATTAGATATTATCGAAGCTGAAATGGAAGCTACTACGGAAAGAGATGAAATTATTGATTTTATCAGAAATTCGTCAAGGGGAATAATGAAAGGATATTCAGGGAATTATTAGTCCCCAAACCGGCCATCCCCGAAGGGAAGGGAGTGTAACCGTAACTATATTGTAAAAAAATATAGTATGATACAAAATAAAATAATAATTTAAAATAATAAGTAACACATTTCCATCTATTCTCCCTCCCCTTCGGGGAGGGTCGAGGTGGGGAAAAAAATAAACAATAAAATGGCATCTACATCAGATATTAAAAACGGATTGTGTATTAAATACAACAACGATATTTACAAAATCATTGAATTTCTTCACGTAAAACCAGGAAAAGGTCCTGCTTTTGTTAGAACAAAACTTAGAAGTTTGACTAACGGAAAAGTATTGGACAACACTTTTTCTGCGGGCCATAAAATTGAAGAAGTCAGAGTAGAAAACCATAAATTTCAGTTTTTATATCCAGAAGGTGATGAATTTCATTTTATGAATACAGAGACTTTCGAACAAATAACTTTAAATAAAAACATTTTAGATTCACCAGATTTATTAAAAGAAGGAGAAAATGTAATGGTAAGTATCAATACAGAAACTGATTTACCTCTTTCTGTAGATATGCCAGCATCTGTTATTCTTGAAGTGACTTATGCGGAACCAGGAATTAAAGGAAATACTGCTACAAATGCAACAAAATCAGCAACTGTTGAAACGGGTGCAACTGTAAATGTTCCTTTGTTTATCAATGAAGGAGACAAAATTAAAATCGATACTACATCAGGTTCTTACATGGAACGTGTTAAGGAATAGTTTGCAGGACTAAGTATTCAGTTTTTAGTCGCAGTAGGCATTTCGTGTCAATAACGATTGAAAACTGAAGACTGAAAACTGGGACTAAAAACTAAATTTATGAAATTCCAAAAAGGGTACTCTTTAGAAGAAATTGCAAATATTATCAACTGTGAATATGTTGGTGATGCTAATTTTCCTGTTTCGGGAATGAATGAAATTCATGTTGTCGAATCTGGAGATATAGTTTTTGTAGATCACCCCAAGTATTACGATAAAGCATTAAATTCAGCGGCTACTATAGTTTTAATAAATAAAAATGTAGCATGTCCAGAGGGAAAAGCATTGCTGATTTCGGATGATCCATTTAGAGATTTCAATAAATTAACGAATTATTTCAAACCTTTTCAATTTTCCAATATTTCAATAGCTTCTTCAGCTTCAATAGGTTCAGGGACTGTAATTCAGCCTAATAGCTTTATTGGAAATCATGTTGTTATTGGAGAAAATTGTTTAATCCATTCCAATGTATCAATTTATGATTATACCGTAATTGGAAATAATGTAATCATTCATGCAGGAACGGTTTTGGGTGCGGATGCTTTTTATTATAAAAAACGTCCCGAAGGATACGATCAATTGCTTTCAGGTGGAAGAGTGGTCATTAAAGACAATGTGGGAATAGGTGCCCTTTGTACCATTGATAAAGGAGTTACAGGTGATACTACTATTGGCGAAGGTACAAAAATTGACAATCAGGTACATGTAGGTCATGATACTGTGATTGGAAAAAAATGTTTGATTGCATCACAAACTGGAATTGCAGGTTGCGTAATTATTGAAGATGAAGTTACGATTTGGGGGCAAGTAGGAACTACTAGCGGAATCACGATAGGAGCAAAAGCTGTTATTCTTGGTCAAACAGGAGTTACAAAATCAGTAGAAGGTGGTAAGTCTTATTTTGGAACACCAATTGAAGAATCAAGAGAAAAATTGAAACAACTGGCCAATATTAAAAAAATACCAGAAATTTTAAATAAACTAAAATAATATGTCTGCTAAAGAAATTGTTCAGAAATTTTATAAATCTGATGCTCTAATTGATAGTGAAGTGATGAAAGATTTTTTGCATCCAGACGTAATCGTTGAATGGAATAGCAGTAAAGGATTTATTAAACTCAATTATGAATCTTTACTCAATTTAGCTAATGATTTAAACAAAGCTTATGTTCGTTCTAAAGTTAGAGTAAGCCATATTATTGCAGATAAAGATTTAATTTCGGTACGTTATTCTCATTTTGTAAAAACAATAGAAAATCCAAGAGAAGAAATGTTATTAGCACATTTTATAACAATTTGGCAAATAAAAGATAATAAATTGTTTAGAGGGTATCAAATGAGTCAATTATCATAATATATTTTGACAAAAAAAGGCTTCAAAATAATTTACAAAACCTTACTTTTGCATCACAATTTTAAAAACTACATAAAATATATATCATGAGTGTTTTAGTTAATAAAGATTCCAAAATAATTGTTCAAGGATTTACAGGAAGCGAAGGAACTTTCCATGCTTCTCAAATGATTGAGTACGGTACTAACGTTGTTGGTGGTGTAACTCCGGGAAAAGGTGGGACCACTCACTTAGACAGACCTGTTTTTAATACTGTAAAAGATGCTGTAGAACAAGCAGGAGCTGATACTACTATCATTTTTGTACCGCCAGCTTTTGCTGCTGATGCAATTATGGAAGCTGCTGATGCAGGAATAAAAGTAATTATTGCAATTACGGAAGGAATTCCCGTGGCTGACATGATAAAAGCAAATAGTTATGTTAAAGAAAGAAATGCTAGATTAATAGGACCTAACTGCCCTGGGATAATTACTCCAGGAGAAGCTAAAGTTGGTATTATGCCAGGTTTTGTTTTCAAAAAAGGAACTGTTGGAATTGTTTCTAAATCAGGAACATTAACATACGAAGCAGCTGACCAAGTAGTAAAACAAGGATTAGGAATCACTACTGCAATTGGTATTGGTGGAGACCCAATCATTGGAACTACTACAAAAGAAGCAGTTGAATTATTGATGAATGACCCAGAAACAGAATGTATCGTAATGATAGGTGAAATAGGTGGGCAATTAGAAGCTGACGCTGCTCATTGGATTAAAGCAGATGGAAACCGTAAACCAGTTGTAGGATTCATTGCAGGAGTTACGGCTCCTCCAGGACGTACAATGGGACATGCAGGTGCTATCGTTGGTGGATCTGATGATACTGCTGAAGCTAAAAAACAAATTATGAGAGAATGTGGAATACACGTTGTGGATTCTCCAGCTGAAATTGGTAAAAAAGTAAAAGAAGTTTTAGGTTAATCTAACCGAAAATTAAATATTTTAAAAGCCCCACAATTTGTGGGGCTTTTTTATTATAAATTGAATTAAAGAAATATCTTTGCACTTTATTAAATTAATCTGTTTTTTCAGATGTAATCCTAATAAGAGCAAACATAAACGAATGGTTTCTAATGGGCCTCACGATATTGTGGGGTATTTTTTTGCCGAAGCCAGTTCAAATAAAAATAAAATAATTATGTACAAAGAATTAAAAAAATTCAAAGTTAGCAATCAGTTTTCATTCACTATAGACGATAGTTTAGAAGAAGTATGTAATGCTTCAGAAGGATCTGGAGTGTTTTTAGTGTATTCAGTAGGGGATGAAAAAGAGTTAATTATGGTTGGTTCTACTGGAACTGTTCAGAATAACGGAACTTTGAAAATTAAAAATGGTGGTTTAAAAGATAAAATTGTAGAAGGACACCAGTTTGCAAAAACAGGAAGAAAATATTCTTGGCCAGCACAAATGAAAATCGAAGATATCAGTACACTTGAAGTGGTTTGGTATGAAACATTCAACGATAAAACGAAAGCAATACCAACATTCGTAGAAGGGCAGGTTTTACAAAATTTCCTTGACGAAAATGGAAGATTGCCAAAATGGAATGTTGCTTTTTAGTACATTTCAAAAAAAAAATACTATTTAAAAGCTTTACTTCGGTAAGGCTTTTTTTTGTAAGAAAAAATCGGGTTTGTGAATATGTTTTTAATATATTTACTTTCAAAATAAAATTAAATGAAAAAATATTACTTTGTATTATTGGTTTTTTTTCTATTTACCATAGCTAATGCTCAGACCATTACTATTGTTGATCTTAAATTCAAAGCGAAATTATTAGAAGCTAATTCTAATAATCAAATTGCAAAAGATTTATTGAATAACTATTTTAAAATTGATGCTAATGACGATGGAGAAATTCAGGAGTCTGAAGCCTTACAAGTTAGTTATTTAGATCTTAAAAATGCGATGCTTTCTTCTATAGAAGGAATTAAAAGCTTTGTTAATATTAAAATGATTTCTTGTTCAAATAACAAGCTTTCTTCATTAGATTTAAGCAGTTTAGATAAAGTCACAAGCTTGGATTGCAGTAATAATCAACTTACAGCATTAGATCTTAGTGGCTTAACCAATCTTCAAGATTTGAATTTTAGCACTAATCAGATTTCTTCATTTGATGTGAGTTCTTTTGCAAATATGATAACCTTTGCTTGTGATTTTAATCAGTTAACAGCACTAAATATAAATCATCTACCAAATCTATTATTTTTGAGTTGTACTGATAATCAACTTGTGACTTTAGACCTTTCTGATTTGTCAAATCTTAAAAGCATCTATTGTTCTAATAATTTATTAGCATCAATAAATGCCAATAGTTTTTCAAAACTAGAGATTCTGTCTTGTTCGTATAATAAACTGAGTTCATTAAATTTATCCGGTTTAACTAATCTTCAAAGCTTATATTGTTTTAATAATCTATTAACTGGTTTAGATGCAACAGGATTAAATAGCGTTAAAGAAATAATATGTTATCACAATCAGCTGACAAGTATTACCGTTACTGGATTAAGCAATCTCAATCGATTAGAATGTTACAATAATCAATTGACTACTTTAGATTTGACAGGATCAACTACTAATCTTGGTATTTTAGCCTTCACTAATAATGCTATAAATTTAGATGTTTCAAGAATGACCAACCTAAATTATTTAGATTGTGGCAATACAGCTATAACTAATTTAGATGTTAGTCAATTAATAAAATTAAAATATCTAATGTGCAGAGGAAATCAATTAGCCAATTTAAATCTAACCGGATTGACAAAAATTGAGTTTCTCGAATGTTCGGATAATAAATTGACAAATATTGATTTAAGCAGTTTAAAAGATCTTAGAATTTTGCGTTGTGATGGAAATATGATTAATTCATTAAATTTAACTGGATTGACAAATATCCAAGGTATTGATTGTAATGATAACAATTTTTCTTCATTGGACACAAGTGATTTAAAAAAACTTACAACATTAAATTGTAATAATAATCCTTTAATGGCATCTGTTTATTTGAAAAACGGAAGTAATGAAACAAGCTTATATTTATCTAATACACCCAATTTGAAATACATTTGTGTTGATGAAAATCAAATAACACAGGTTCAGAATTTAATAACCCAAAATGGGTATACAAATTGCGTAGTAAACTCCTATTGCTCTTTTATACCCGGAGGTGCTTTTTATACTATCCAAGGTAATAATCGATTGGATAGTGATAATAATGGTTGTGACGCATCAGATATTGCAGCTGTAAATATTAAATTTACTATTACTGATGGAATTACAACAGGAACTGTAATATCCGATTCATCGGGAAATTATGCGCTAAAAGTTCAAGAAGGTACGTATACGATTACTCCAAAATTAGAGAATTTTGACTATTTTACAATTTCACCAACATCAGTAAATGTTAGTTTTCCAACAGAAACGAGTCCATTTATTCAGGACTTTTGTATCACTCCAATTGCTACTCATAAAGATTTAGAAATTACTTTAATTCCATTAGAAGCTGCGAGACCCGGATTTGATGCTGCCTATAAAATCATTTATAAAAACAAGGGAAATAGTACACAATCTGGCTCTGTAAATCAAACTTTTAACGATGTCATTTTAGATTTAGTTTCAGCAAGTCCAGTTCCTTTTAGCCAAACAATGAATAACTTATCTTGGAATTTCACAAATTTGGCACCGTTTGAAACCAGAGAAATTTCTATTACGTTAAACGTGAATACTCCTGCAGAAATACCGGCGGTAAATAATGGAGATATTTTAGGATATACCACAACAATCAATTCATTAGAAACTGATGAAACGCCAATTGATAACACTTTTGATTTTAAACAAACAGTTGTGGGTTCTTTTGATCCAAATGATAAAACCTGCTTGGAAGGCGATGTCATTACTCCAAATCTGATAGGTGAATATGTGCATTATATGATCCGTTTTGAAAATACAGGAACTTATCCAGCCCAAAATATTGTGGTGAAAGACCTGATTGATTTATCAAAATTTGATATTTCAACTTTAGTTCCAACAAAAGCCAGTCATGGATTCAATACCAGAATATCCGATGGTAACAAAGTGGAATTTATCTTTGAAAACATCAATCTTCCTTTTGATAATGCAACAAATGACGGTTACATTGCTTTTAAAATCAAAACCTTGCCAACACTTATTGTGGGAGATTCTTTTGCAAATGAAGCGAATATTTATTTCGATTATAATTTCCCGATTCTGACTAATAAAGCAACATCCACTTTCAAAACTTTAGGGATTTCAGATTTTGAGTTTGCTGATTATTTTAATGTGTTTCCAAATCCTGTAAATACTATTTTGAATGTTGATGTGAAAAATACAATTGAAGTAGAGTCGATAGCTGTTTATGATGTTTTAGGGCAATTGGTTATTGCAGTTCCGAATGCACGAAACATTTCAAAAATTGATGTTTCTAAACTAACAACTGGAAATTATTTCTTGAAAATGAATACCGATAAAGGGACTTCAAGTACGAAGATTATTAAAAATTAAGTTTCAAATGTTACTTTATCTAATTGAATAATTAATTAATAAGCCTTATTTTATTTTTTAAATAATTAATACAGAAAACTATAGCTGTTTAAATGTTATTGGGTTTGTAATTTTTTTTCAAACCACAATTATTGCTATATTTGACGGGTGTAAAATAGCCCTGATAACAGTGGAAATCCTTTTATGTTTTTCTTTAAAACATAAAAGATTGAAACGAATAGCAGGAATAGCTACAAATAAAAATTAAACTAATTTTAGAACATGAAATTACTAGAAGGAAAAGTTGCCATAATTACAGGTGCAAGCCGCGGAATTGGAAAAGGAATTGCAGAAGTTTTTGCAAAACACGGTGCAAATGTTGCATTTACTTATAGTTCATCAGTAGAATCAGCTTTGGCTCTTGAAAATGAATTAAACGCTTTAGGAATTAAAGCTAAAGGATATCAATCAAATGCTGCCGATTTTAATGAAGCACAAACATTTGTAGATGCGGTTTTAGCTGAATTTGGAACTGTTGATATTCTAATAAACAATGCTGGAATTACTAAAGACAACCTTTTGATGCGTATGTCTGAAGGAGATTTCGATCAAGTAATTGATGTTAATTTGAAATCTGTTTTTAATATGACCAAAGCGATTCAAAGAACTTTCTTAAAACAACGTTCAGGATCAATAATCAATATGAGTTCTGTAGTAGGAGTGAAGGGAAATGCAGGTCAAACCAATTATGCGGCTTCTAAAGCAGGAGTTATTGGCTTTTCAAAATCCGTAGCTTTAGAATTAGGTTCTCGTAATATTCGTTGTAATGTAATTGCTCCAGGATTTATAGAAACTGAAATGACAGCCAAATTAAATGAAGATGTCGTGAAAGGATGGAGAGACGGAATTCCGTTGAAACGTGGTGGAACTACTGAAGATGTTGCTAATGCTTGTCTTTTCTTTGCATCAGATATGAGCGCTTATGTAACTGGACAGGTTATGAATGTTTGTGGAGGAATGCTTACTTAATATAATTTAAAGATTCAAAGATTAAATAATTTAAAAATTGGGCTGAAGAGCTATTGTTGAATTTCATAATCTTTAAATCATTTAATCTTTGAATTTTTAAATAAAAAGGAATGACAACAACTACTATTTTATTAATAATACTTTCTTTAGTATTAGCAGGTAGTTTGTCATTTTACCACTATTTATACAAAGCTAAAAACAAATCTACAGTTAGTTTGTTTTTGTTTTTTTTGCGTTTCATGTCCATTTTTGGAATATTATTGCTGTTGATTAATCCAATAATAACTAAAAATACGCTGGAAATTGTAAAAACACCGTTAGCAATTGTTGTTGATAATTCCAGTTCCATTTCGTTCTTGAATGCTAATGAAAAATCAGTGGAATTGCACCAAAAATTGATTTTAAATGCAGCATTACAAGATAAATTTGATATTCAATCGTATCAATTTGACGGTGAATTTCAACAATCTGAAAAATTTGATTTTAAAGGAACGCAAACCAATCTGGATGCCGTCGCCAAAAACCTAAAAAGCATTAATAAAAACATTTTTTTTCCAACCGTAATTATTACCGATGGAAATCAAACTTCAGGTAACGATTATGTTTATGGTTTTGATGCAGCTAATAAAGTATTTCCATTAATTGTAGGGGATACAACCACTTTTTTAGATTTTAAAATAGACCAACTGAATGTCAATAAATACGCTTTTTACAAAAACAAGTTTCCGGCAGAAGCCTTTTTGCACTATTCAGGAACTAAAAATGTAACTGCTGATTTTATTATTTCGCAAGGGAATTCGGTGTTTAGTAAACAATCTATTTCATTTTCACCATCGAAAAAAACGGCTGTTGTCAATATACTTTTACCTGCTAATAAAGTAGGATTACAAGTTTTTAAAGCTACGATTTCATCTAAAGAAAAAGAAAAAAACACCTATAATAATACCAAGAATTTTGCCGTAGAAGTGATTGACCAGAAAACAAATATCGCCATTATTTCGGCTATAAATCATCCGGATATTGGTGCTTTGAAACATGCAATTGAAACTAATGCACAACGTAAAGTAACTTTGATTAAGCCTAATGGTATCAAATCATTACAAGATTATAATGTTTTAATTTTATACCAACCTACAGCTGAATTTAAATCTATTTTTGACACTGCTAAATTGGCCGGAATCAACACATTCATTATTACGGGGAACAATACAGATTTCAATTTTTTGAATCAACAACAGGACAATTTGTCTTTCAAAATGAGTGGTCAAAAAGAAGATTATTTGGCTGAATTTAATTCTGAATTTAATCTCTTTGCAATTGATAATATTGGTTTCGAAAATTTCCCTCCTTTGCAAAATCCCTTTGGAAATATAACTACAAATGGAAACGTTTCGGTATTGCTTTCTTCCAAAATAAGAAATATTGCCACTAATTCACCTTTATTGGCTTTTACTGAAAATCAAGGCAAAAGAGCAGCTTATTTTTTTGGAGAAAATAGTTGGAAATGGCGTTTACAAAGTCATATTGATAATCAGTCTTTTGAAAAGTTTGATGTATTTATTGACAAGATTATTCAGTTTTTAGCTTCTAATAATTCAAAAAAATCATTGGTTGTTGAACATGAAAGTTTCTATAATTCAGGAGAAGCAATTGAAATTTCCGCGCAATATTTCAATAAAAACTATGAGTTTGATGAGAAAGCTCGTTTGACAATTGCTGTAACTAATACTAAAACCAAACAAACTAAAAATTACGATTTATTAAAAAGTAATAATTCCTATCAAGTAAGTCTTGATGGACTTACGGCTGGGAATTATGATTTTTCGGTTAAAGAATTGAATTCAAAAACTACTTATTCCAATCATTTTGAAATATTGGATTTTGATATCGAAAAACAATTCGTTAATCCAGATGTAGAAAAATTGACACAATTAGCCACGCAAACACAAGGAAAAGCCTATTTTCCAGATCAAATTGATGTATTAATAAAATCACTTTTGGATAATGAAGAATACAAAGCTGTTCAAAAGAATAATGTAACCAAAACACCTTTGATTGATTGGGTTTGGTTACTCGTTTTAATTTCGATTTTTATTTCAACCGAATGGTTTGTTAGAAAATATAACGGATTGTTGTAAATTTAAATTCCATTTAAAAATATAAGTCATGGATTTTAGATTAAAAGTGTTTTTTACTGTCGCCAATAGATTGAGTTTTACAAAAGCAGCAACGGAATTATTCATTACGCAACCTGCCATTTCGAAGCATATTCAAGAGCTGGAAGAACAATATAAAATCAAACTTTTTGAAAGAAACGGTTCGAAAATTTCCCTTACCAATGCTGGTGAAGTATTGCTTAAGCATACTAAAAATATATTTGAAGTCTATAGAGAAATTGATTTTGACATGAGCGCACTAATCAATCAGCAAAAAGGATTACTTCGATTAGGAGCCAGCACAACAATTTCTCAATATATAATTCCACCTGTTTTGGCCCGCTTTCATCAAAAATTGCAGGACATAAAAGTAAATTTACTGAACGGAAATACGGAACAAATTGAAAAAGCATTACTGAATAAAGAGATTGAAATAGGAATTGTAGAAGGACAATCTAAAAATCAGTCTATCAAATACACCGAGTTTTTGAAAGACGAATTAGTTCTGGTTTGCAACAATACCAATCCTTTGAAAAACAAAGACCAAGTTACTTTAGAGGATTTGAAAGACCTGCGATTTGTAACTCGGGAACAGGGTTCTGGAACACTTGAAGTTATTGAACACGCGTTAAAACCATTTGGGATTAATCTCTCGCAATTGAAAATTGAAATGCAGTTGGGAAGCCCTGAAAGTATAAAATCCTACTTAATGAATTCTGATTGTGTCGCTTTTATTTCGATTCATGCTATAGAAAAAGAGCTTAAAAATCACGAATTGGTTATTCTTGATATTGATAATTTTGTGATTGAACGCTTTTTTTATATCATTACTTTACAAGGAAAAGTTGATGCGCTATCAGAATTATTTATAAAAAACATATCCAATCATTATAATTTAAAGTTATAGCAGATTGTTTTTTGCAATTGGTTAATACAGATTAATCTATCCACCTTTGTATAGTAATAATTCAATTACTTTACAATGGAATCAAATCAAAAAGCAATTTTAAAGCAAGCGCCTTTATTTTTTAAAATAAATGCCATACAACAACAAATTATTTTTGTTGCATTGCTATTGTTTTGTTCGACCTCTGTTGTTTCACCACCAATCGCTTTATTGTTAGGACTGATTGTAGCAAATCTTTCCGGTCATCCATTTTTACATCTCAACCATAAAGCAACAAACATTCTATTGCAGGTTTCTGTGGTAGGTTTAGGTTTTGGAATGAATGTTAACAATGCTTTATCGGCAGGGAAGGAAGGTTTTATATTTACTATTGGATCTATTTTTAGTACTCTAATTTTTGGAACTTTTCTAGGGAAATGGTTGAAAATTGAAAAGAAAACTTCTCATCTTATTTCTTGCGGAACTGCTATTTGTGGTGGAAGTGCGATTGCTGCAATTGCTCCAGTAATTAAATCAGATGAAAAACAAACTTCCATTGCTCTAGGAGTGATATTTATCTTAAATTCAGTGGCTTTATTTTTATTTCCGGCTGTAGGACATTGGTTGGATTTATCACAAAAAGAGTTTGGGTTATGGTGTGCGATTGCCATTCATGACACAAGTTCCGTGGTTGGTGCGGCGAGTAAATTTGGACCTGAAGCATTGCAAATAGCCACAACTATAAAATTAGCACGAGCCTTATGGATTATTCCGGTAGCTTTACTCATGGCTTTTATTTTCAAAAACAAATCCAGCAGAATCAAAATTCCCTATTTTATTGGATTATTTATTTTAGCAATGGCCATGAATACGTATGTTTCACAAACAGCGATTGTTGCGCCGTATTTGGTTTCAATTGCCAAAATTGGACTCACACTAACTTTATTTTTAATTGGAGCAGGATTGAACAGGAATATTTTGAAATCAGTTGGAGTAAAACCGTTGTTTCAAGGACTTTTGCTTTGGATATTTATAGCAATCGGAACACTGTTAACCATTATGTATTTTAATTAGAAAGCACTATTTAAAACAATATTAATGATTAAATTTCTTTCTTTTGATGGCAAAATATGTGAGTCTCAAATAATCATAAAAAAGAGCAATAAACAGAAAAAAGGAAGCGATTAGAAGTGTTTTTAATTCCATTTTTTGATACATGAATCCTCCGGAAACACAACCAATAAAAAAGAAGGAAATGATTGAAAAACGCAAATAAATACTCGTTTTCAATTTTGTTACTTCATCTGCTTTTTTATAAAAAAATAATTGAGACAATTCAATTCCTAAATCGGTAAAAAGACCTGTTAAATGTGTTGTTCGGACTGTTGCCTGTGATATTTTTGTTACTAGGGAATTTTGAATTCCCATAGCAAAAAGCATAAAAAAAGCGATTGTTTTACCTTCGAAAATAGAAATATCAGATGGAGCTCCAAAAATGGCGATACCAGTTAAAACTAAAATCTCCAAAGAAATAGGTACAACGTGAGACAAATCAGGATGTTTTCCTGAGACTAATTCCGATAAAAAGTTAGAAGTAAAAGCCCCAATCAAGAAAAATAGGGTAAAAATAAAATAGGTTATTGCGGCTGAATAATTGTTAAGCATCAATTCTTCAGCAAAATAGGCAAAGTGTCCTGTGACATTAGTTGTCAATGTTTTTACCGCCAAAACTCCAGTAATATTAACAATCCCAGCCACGAAGGACAGCAAGGTTGCTAAACGCAAATTGTGAATAAAAGTTCTATTTTTTCCTTTGTGACGAAACATTTCAATTAATTTCTTTAAATTAACATAATCTTAAACCAGATTTCATTGAATTATATTTAAAAAAAATACATTTGCAGTACTAATAAATAAATATAATGAAAAATTTTAAAATTAGACCTACACTTATTGGGTTATCTACAATTGGAATTGTTTTTTTGCTGTTATCATGGGGTGTTGTTGGCCATGAACGAATCAATAGAGCCGCAGTAATGGCACTTCCAAAACCATTGCAAACTTTTTTCTACAATCATATCGATTTCATCACTCAAGAATCCACAGTTCCAGATTTAAGAAAATCTATTTTAAATGATAAAGCCGAAGGACCTCGTCATTATTTTGACATGGAGAATTTTGGAAGCGTTGACAGTTTTCCTAAAACAATGGAAGCTGCAAAGAAAAAATACGATGAGAAATTCTTGTCAAAAAATGGAACATTGCCTTGGTACATTCAAGAAATGATGGGCAAACTAACGAAAGCGTTCAAAGAGAAAAGAAAAAACGAAATTCTATTTATTGCTGCAGAACTGGGGCATTACATAGGAGATGCACACATGCCTTTGCACACTTCTGATAACCATGATGGTCAAAATACCAATCAAAAAGGAATTCATTCGTTATGGGAAAGCCGTTTGCCTGAATTGTTTGTTAAGAACTACAAACTAAATGCTGATGAAGGAAAATATATTGAAAATGTAGACCAAGCAACTTGGGATATTATTTTTGACACCCATAGCTTAGTAGCTCCTTTATTAGCGGCTGATAAAAAATTAAGAACTACGACTCCCGAAAACAAAATGTATGTCGTTGATGATGCAGGAAATATTGTGAAAAACAAATACAATGGCGTTTTATATTCGGATGATTATGCAACTAAATTTCATCAAGAGTTGAATGGTATGGTTGAAAATCAAATGAAAAAAGCAATTACTGCTACAGCTAGTTTTTGGTATACCGCTTGGGTAAATGCAGGAAAACCGGATTTAAGTAATTTAGATACTGAAGCTCTTACCAAACGCAATAAAAAAGGGTTAAAACAAGATTCCAAATTATTTAAAAAAGGAGTACTTTTTGGTTTAGTAAACGATAAAGAATAATTTTTAAATCTTAACTAAACCACTCCTCTGGACTGAAAGTCTGCATGGTTGCAAACTAATATTAGCCACGAATTTCACCAATTAGCACAAATTAATTCGAGTAAATTAGTGAAATTCGTGGCGAAAAATCTTTAGAAGCTAAAGTGAAATGCACTAAAGAGCATAGTTTTAAACTATAATTTGATACTATAAAAAACGGGTAAGATACCAATCTCACCCGTTTTTTTATGCTAATTAATTTTCTGATATTTCTTTTTCTTCAACATATCAGAAGCCGTTTGGTAATAAGAAATGGTTTGGTTTACTAAATCGGTTCTTTCTTTTATCAACGAATTTTGGTCGTAATATATTTGAAAATCAGGTGCTGTTTTTTGATCTTTTTTTAATGTCAATTGAAATTGCTTCACTTGTTGTTTTGGTGAAATAATAGTCAAAACATTATCCTTTATCAATCCTAAATCCTGATATGTTGCAATTAAAGCTCTTGGTTTATAGTCTGATTTTAAAACGTCCTCACCATAGAATTTACTTTGATAATTGAAATTCAACAATCCAAATAATGTAGGCATAATATCAATTTGAGACATCAAATTGGTGTAATGTTTTGGCTGAACATATTCTGGACTGTAAATCATTGCCGGAATCCTGTATTTATCAACTGGAAGTTCGGTTTTTCCGGCACTGGAAGCACAATGATCTGCCAGAATCACAAAAACTGTATTCGCAAACCAAGGTTGTTTACTCGCCATTTCGAAGAATTTCTTCATAGCAAAATCAGTGTATTTTACGCCACCGTCACGAGATTTAGCATCTCCGGGAATGTCAATTTTATTGTTAGGATACGTAAATGGTCTGTGATTACTAACTGTCATAATATGATTAAAGAACGGCTTGTTTTCCTTTGCTTCATCATTCATTATCTTGATAGCTTTGTTATACATATCCTCGTCACAAACGCCCCAAACATTTGCAAAAGTAATTTCTTCAGGAGTAAATGTTTTTTTATCTACAATACCATAACCGTTTCCAGTATAGAAATCTTCCATATTATCAAAGAAAGCATCACCGCCATAAAGGAATTTTACATTGTATCCTTTTTGTTTAAAGATGTTTCCGGTCGAAAATTTGTTTTTATTATCTTCTCTTTTTACTACACTTTCGCCAGCAGTGGGAGGGAAGCACAAAGTAACAGCTTCAAGACCGCGAACAGTTCTATTCCCAACAGCGTAAAGATTCGTAAACAATAAACTTTTTGTAGCTAGACTATCCAAGAACGGTGTAAGATTTTGATCGTTTCCGTACATTTTCATAAAATCAGCACTATAACTTTCGATAGTTATTAATACTACATTCTTATGATTTTCAGTTGCATCGCTTTGAATTTTTCTTAAAGAAGTTTCTCCTGAAATTCCAGGAATTTGTTCTTGTAATAAAGCGTACGCATCTTTTTCTGGAAGTGTTTTGTAGAATTTAAAATAGTCTAATTCACTGTTTTTAAAAGCTAAAAAGAACTTATAAATTCCATTCGCTTCTAATTCGTTAGTGAAAATATTTTGAGAATTTTCCTGAGCGGATAAAAAAGGGATTGCTACTAAAGAAAGTCCAAATAAAGCCAGATAAATTCCTGAAAGCTGTATTTTTTGTACAAATGTTGGAATGCTTTCAATATACGTTTTTGAGCGTCTTACAATCACGTAAGTTATTAAACCTGAAACAATAAAAAGTGCGCTAAATATAGGGATAACAGGATAAGATTGCATAATATTTCCGATAACTTCATTGGTGTAAACCAAATAATTTACGGCGATGAAATTGTATTTTACACCAAATTCATTCCAGAAAAAGTACTCACTAATTCCATTTTGCAAAATCAAAACAACGTACAAGAAAATGACAAACGAGAACAACCAGAATCTAATTTGGTTTCGATATTTTGGAAGAAAAAGTAACAAACCAAATAAAATAGTTTTTATGGCGATAAAAGCAATGCCAATTGTTGGTAAAGCGCCTCCATATTCATTAAGAATAGTGTTACCAAATGAAACATACAACAATAAGGCAACTAATGCTCCAAAAAAGAGATAACCATATGGTTTTAAGTATTTTGAATTGGATATAAAAATAAGATACAACCATAAAAAACCGCTAACCAATACAAAAATGAAAAAATCAGAGATTAGTCCAAATCCAAATATTTTAATAATATCCAGAAAACCAAATGAGCTTTGGGTAATGGGATGAAATAGCAATACTATTCTTAAAACGATGCTTACAATAATATAAAAAAGCATAAGATTGTAAAATGGAGAAAACTTTTTTGAAAGCGTCATTAGGAGTTATTTTTTACAAAAATAGTAATTTGAAACAATAAAAGCATTAAGTACTAGGTGTATTCCATTCTTAATTTTGGCTTAAGAAGTTTATCTGATTACAAAATTGACCTTTATTTTAAACTAAATTTGTAATTATAATCGCATCTTTAGATAGTTTGCTGTTTAGATTATATTCAAATAGAATTAAATAAAAAGAAATGCACATTTTAATAGTAGAAGATGAAATCGGGATTATTCAATTTCTTCAACAAGGGTTGGAGGAGGAAGGATATCGAATTACAAGTGTTTCAGATGGTTTGAAAGGGTTTGAATTAATTCAAAAAGAGAATTTCGACTTGATTTTATTAGATTGGATGCTTCCAAAAATGACTGGATTAGAATTATGTAAAGCGATTCGACTGAAAAATACGGAAACGCCTATTCTTTTTTTGACTGCCAAAGATACCATTCAGGAAACTATTGAAGGTTTAAAAGCTGGAGCAAATGATTATATCAAAAAACCATTTAGTTTCGATGAACTTTTGGAACGAATTAAAATTCATTTCAGAAATCAAAAAGAAGTAGAAATACTCAATCTTGGTGCAATTAAAATAGATGTTGCGAAACATCTTGTTTCAGTCAATGCTAACGAAGTTAATTTGACACAACGCGAATTTCAATTGCTGCATTATTTAGTAAAAAATAAAGGAAAAGTTTGTACCAGAACCCAGATTATTGAAGATGTATGGGATATTCATTTTGAATATGATACGGGAGTAATTGATGTTTTTATGAATTCCATTCGCAAAAAGCTAAATTTAAAAATTGAAGAAGATTTTATAAAAACCATACGCGGAGTTGGATATATTGCTAATGATTAATACAAATGGGAACACTTTCTTTCAAAAACAGAATCGCTTTTAACTATATTATAACTACAGCATTATTAATTTTTGTAGTGTTTTTTGGGATATTTTCTATTGTAAAATATAGTGTTTACAGTCATATTAATAATGATATTAAAAGCGAAGTAAGAAAACATTTAACTGAAATTGAAATCATAAATGATCACATAGGTCTTACTCATGATCATGAATGGCTTGAAAGAGAACACAATACAATTGCTATAAATCCTGTTTTTGTTCAGTTTTATGACAAGCACGGATTAATTGGAGAAAAATCACCGAATTTAAAAATTAAATCTTTAAAATTTAGTAAAAAAGCACCTGATAATCAGTTTTTTGACACGAAATTAGTAAACAAGTCAATTCGTCAAATACAAGTTCCAATTTATCAGAATTCAAAGAAAAAAGGGTATTTAGTCATTGCAATGTCACTTGAAGATGCTCAAATGGTACTCAAAAACCTATCAAACACACTTTTAATTTCGTATCCAATAATTCTAATTTTACTTTTCATTATTGCCCGATTTATAGCTGGAAGAAGTATAAAGCCGATAAATTCTATTATTGAAACTTCAAATGTTATTACAAAAGACAATTTGAAATCCAGGATTCCTTTACCACAAAATAAAGATGAACTTTATATTCTTTCGGAAACCATCAATAATTTGTTAGATAGAATTGAAAATACAATTGAAAGAGAAAAACAATTTACATCAGATGCTTCCCATGAATTAAGAACTCCATTGACAATAATTAAAGGAACTCTAGAAGTTTTGATTAGAAAACCTCGAAATCATGAGGAATATGAGGATAAAATTAATTTTTGCGTTAACGAAGTCGATCGTTTGAATAGTATAGTAGATCAACTGTTATTATTGGCTCGATTTGAAAACCAAAGACAAAGTTTAAAAATTGAAAACGTCTATTTAAATGGAATAATCTTAGATACAATTTCGCGATATTCGAGTAAAATACAATCTAAAAACATTCATGTTTCATCTAATTTTGAAAAAGATTATTATATAAAAAGTGATGATTATCTAGTATCAATTATCATTAATAATTTGATTTCAAATGCTTTAAAGTATTCAAAGGAGAATACAAATTTAAAAATCAATATTTCAGATAATTACGGTAAAGTTGAATGCCAAATTACCGATTTTGGTATAGGAATTCCTTCTGAGGATTTACTCAAGGTTTTTGATCAATTTTATCGTTCAAAATCAAATGAACATATTGAAATTAAAGGAACTGGATTAGGTTTATCAATTGTAAAAAGACTATGTGACTTGCTAAACATTGAAATCAAAATTTCAAGTCAGGAAAATATTGGAACTACCATATTCTTAAGTTTCCAATAAGCATATCTTAAGTAGTTCTTAAGCTACAAATTCTTTTTTCATTTTACTTTTGTATAATAAAAATAAGATTAAAATGCTCGAAAAAATTATTGCTTTCAGCTTAAAAAACAAACTCATAGTTTTACTCTTTACTATAGGAGTTTTTTTATTCGGATTATTTTCTGTTTTCCAAATTTCTATAGGTGCAGTTCCTGATGTTACTAACAATCAGGTTCAGGTAATTACAACTTCACATAATCTTTCAACACAAGATATTGAACAATTTATAACGTATCCCGTTGAAATTGAAATGGCTAATTTACCTGGAGTGAAAGAAATTCGTTCCATTTCAAAATTTGGATTATCTGTAGTTACGATAGTTTTTGAAGACGATTTAGGAACCTATCTTCCCAGACAATTAATCGCAGAGAAAATTAAAGCTGCAACTGAAAAGATTCCAGAAGGTTTTGGAACTCCCGAAATGGGACCAATTACGACAGGATTAGGCGAAATCTATCAATATACACTAGAAGTAAAACCTGAATTCAAAAATCAATATTCAGTTACTGATTTGAGAACACTTCAGGATTGGGTGGTAAAACGACAATTATCAGGAATTAAAGGTGTTGTAGAAATAAATACCTGGGGTGGTTATCTAAAACAATACGAAATTGCCATATTGCCTTCCAGCTTAAAAGCAATGAATATTACTACTGGTGATATTTTTACGGCATTAGAAAAAAATAACAGTATCGCTGGTGGTGCTTACATCGAAAAAGTAAATCAAAGTTATTTTATTCGCGCTGAAGGAAAAGTAAAATCCATTCAGGATATTGAAAATATCGTCGTTAAGAATGTAAATGGTTTGCCTGTTTATGTCAAAAATCTAGCACAAGTTCGTTATGGAAATGCCAATCGTTTTGGAGCAATTACAGGAAACGGCGAAGGCGAAAAAGTTTTGGGACAAGTCATGATGCTAAAAGGAGGAAACTCAAAACAAGTAATTTCAGATGTAAAAGACCGAGTTGCTGAAATTCAAAAGCATTTGCCGCAAGGCGTTTATATTAACGGCTTTTTGGAAAGAAGTGAGTTAGTGGGGAAGACTACTTTTACAGTTGCCGAAAACCTTATTTTAGGATGTCTTATTGTGATTTTTGTAGTGGTTTTATTGTTAGGAAACTGGCGCTCAGGATTAGTTGTGACTTCTGTAATTCCATTGTGTTTATTATTTGCAATTTCATTGATGAATATTTTTGGGATAGATGCTAATTTGATGAGTTTGGGCGCAATTGATTTTGGAATTATAATAGACGGAGCCGTTATTATTGTTGAATTTATTGCCTTTCAAATCGCTAGTAAATCGGCAAATCTTGGGAATTTATCCAAAGAAGAGCGCCAGTTAGAAATTGACCAAATCACGTATAAAAGTGCTTCAAAAATGATGAATTCGGCTATTTTTGGCCAATTGATTATTTTGATTGTTTTTATTCCAATTCTTTCTTTATCAGGTATCGAAGGTAAAATGTTCAAACCTATGGCAATGACATTCAGTTTTGCTTTGGTTGGAGCCATGATATTTTGTTTTACTTATGTTCCTGTCGTTTCTTCGTTGTTTTTAAAACCAACAATAGAAAATCTAAATTCCTTTTCCAACCGATTAATCCAAAAATTAAACTCCTTTTATGTACCAATAATTATTTGGGCTTTGGCCAATACCAAAAAAGTGATGTATGGTGCAATTGGGTTATTATTTATGGCAATCGCTTTATTTGCAACAATGGGAGGTGAATTTATCCCAACGTTAGACGAAGGCGATTTTGTGATTCAACCAGTTCTTAAAACAGGAACTTCATTGACAAAAACGATTGCAACAACGACAAAAATTGAAAAAATAATTCTTAAAAACTTTCCCGAAGTACAGCAAGTAGTCAGCAGAATTGGTGCTGCCGAAGTTCCAACAGATCCTATGTCTATGGAAGAAAGTGATGTTATTGTCAAGCTAAAACCAAAATCACAATGGGTTTCGGCTTCCAGTAAAGATGAATTAGCTGATAAAATTAAAAGCGCTATTGAAAAACAAATTCCAAATATGGATATTGAATTTACACAACCCATAGAAATGCGTTTCAATGAATTAATTTCAGGAACACGCTCAGATGTTGCTGTTAAAATATTCGGCGAAGATTTAAATATTTTGGCTCAAAAAGCACATGAAATTAAAGTGGCTATTAAAAATGTCGAAGGAGCATCAGACATAATTGTCGAAAAGACAGAAGGACTACCTCAAATGGCGGTAGTTTATGATCGTTCCAAAATTGCTCGTTATGGTTTAAATATTGCGGATTTGAACGAAACAATTGCGCTTGGTTTTGCTGGGAAAATAGTTGGAAATGTCTTTGAAGGAGAAAAACGCTTTGATATGGTTATCCGTTTGGACAAAACAAAACGTACTGATATTGATGACTTACGAAATTTATATGTTTCAACTCCAAACGGAGAACAAATTCCATTAAGTGAATTAGCATCAATTGAATACACTGAAGGTCCTGCCAAAATTTCCAGAGATAATACAAATCGTAGAATTGTTGTGGGCATCAATGTTCGAAATCGGGATTTGCAAAGTGTAGTGGCTGATATTCAAAAAATTGTTGATACTAAAATCAAACTTCCTGCAGGTTATTATGTGAAATATGGTGGACAATTTGAAAATCTTCAAAGTGCAAAAGCCCGATTAATGATTGCAGTTCCCATTGCCTTATTGTTGATTTTTATTCTTTTGTATTTTGCTTTTGGAACTATTAAAGAAGCATTAATGGTTTATACTGCAATACCGCTTTCGGCAGTAGGTGGCATACTTTTCTTATGGATAAGGGATTTACCTTTTAGTATCTCGGCAGGAGTTGGTTTTATTGCACTTTTTGGAATTGCGGTCCTTAATGGAATTGTACTTATAGAGCATTTTAAAGAATTAAAACACAACGGTGAGATGAAAGATATGGATGAATTGATTCTAAAAGGCACAACCGATAGATTGCGTCCCGTACTATTGACAGCTTCTGCAGCAGCATTAGGTTTTTTACCAATGGCAATTTCTTCATCAGCAGGAGCAGAGGTACAACGTCCATTAGCAACGGTAGTTATTGGTGGATTAT
This sequence comes from Flavobacterium cryoconiti, assembly GCF_048158645.1. NCBI lineage: Bacteria > Pseudomonadati > Bacteroidota > Flavobacteriia > Flavobacteriales > Flavobacteriaceae > Flavobacterium > Flavobacterium cryoconiti. The sequence goes on from NZ_JBLNKW010000007.1 coordinate 99,314, forward strand.
TTACGGCAACTATTTTAACCATGGTTGTTTTACCCATTTTATATAAAGTTTTTGATGGAAAAGAATTTAAGAAACCTAAATTCAAACACAAAAAATCAACTTTTATGATGCTGTTTTTGTTAGCTTCATCAATGGCTTTTGCCCAAAATTCAAATAATAATGAATTAGAAGGATTAATTTCAAAAGCAATCGAAAACAATAAAGGGCTGAATTCAGCCCAATTGCAGGTTACTAAAATGAAAGAGAATATAAAAACGGCTTACACATTTGACAAAACCAATATTTATTATAGTTATGACCAAAATAATTTAGCTTTAAATAATGAACCTTTAAAAGTCTTTGGAGTGCAACAACGATTTGCTTTTCCAACGGTTTATGGAGCGCAAAAAAAGGTTTATTCTGCAGAATATGATAAAGAAAAAGCCAATTTTGATATTCAAAAAAACAAACTCGCTTTTGGAGTTTCGAATCTGTATTATCATATTGTTTATTTGCAAAACCAAGAAGTCTTATATCACTATTTAGATAGTTTGTACCAAAATTTCTCTAAAGCCAGCGACAGGCGTTTTGAATTAGGAGAAACGAATTACCTGGAAAAAATTACAGCTCAATCTAAATTTAGAAAAATTAGAACGACGCTCATTCAAATTGAGAATGATAAAAAAGCACAGTATGAAATGTTGCAATCCTTGGTGCAAACAGAAGAGAAAATTGAAATAAAAAATAAAATAATAACACCAATTAATAGTTTAACTAACGAAATAAGTAAATTATACTATACTACTTATTTAGAAAGTGTTACTGAAAATTATAAAAATCAAATTAATTTACAAAAACAACATTGGTTGCCTGATATAAATGTGGATTATTTTCAAGGTAAAAATAACGGTTTATCACAATCACTGTATGGTTTTCAAGTTGGTTTGGCTGTACCAATATTATTTTCCGGTAATGTTTCTAAAACTAAAGTTGCTCAGTTAGAATTACAAAGTTGGGAACAACAAAAGCTAAACGAAGAGCTGAAAATCAATCAATATATTGCTCAAAAAAATAATGAATTAGCTAAATACCAGGAAGCCATTAATTATTACAATCAATATGGTAAAAAATTATCTGATGAAATTATAAAAGTCGCCAATAGCAGCTACAAAAATGGTGAAATTGATTTTTTTCAATATATCCAGAGTTTAGAAAATGCTACTACGATTCAAGTAGACTATTTGGACACTGTTTTACAATTTAACAAAACGCAATTAGATTTAGAATTCCTTAATTTTTAATATTTACAAATGAAAAAATCAATTTATATAGTCGCTTTATCCTTTATTTTTTTTTCTTGCAAAGAAACCAAAACGGATGATCCAACTCCCAAAGACGACGGTTTTATAACAGCCACAAAAGAACAATTCCAATCTTCAGGAATGGAAATTGCCAGTCCCACTGTACAAGACTTTGACGTAACAGTTAAAGCTTCGGGAAGGATCGATGTTCCACCACAAAACAGGGTAAAAGTCACAACTTTTATTGGTGGTTATGTAAAATCAACCAAACTTTTAGTTGGTGATAAAGTGACTAAAGGGCAAGCTTTATTGACATTGGAAAACACGGAATTTTTAGATATTCAAAAAGATTATTTGGAAGTAGCGGAGCAAATCAAATATTTAAAATCAGAATACGAACGTCAAAAAACACTGTATGATGAGAAAATAACTTCGCAAAAGAACTACTTAAAAGCAGAAAGTGAGTACCGACGTGCTAAAGCGATGCATCAGAGTTTAAAAGCTAAATTAGTATTGTTAAACATTAATCCATCTCAAGTGGAGAAAGGGAAGTTGACCTCAATCATAACTATTTTTTCTCCTATTTCAGGAGATATTGTGATTATGAATGCCAATGTGGGAATGCTTATGAGCCCATCGGATGTTATTTTGGAAATTGTTGATACGGACCATTTGCATTTAGAATTAGCCGTTTTTGAGAAAGATATTTTGAAGGTTAAAATAGGACAGAAAATTAAATTTCAAGTACCTGAAGCTTCGAAAGAAGAATTTAATGCCGAAGTACATTTGGTTGGAAAATCAATAGAAGGGAATGATAGAACGATTAATATTCATGGACATTTGGATGATACCATTAAACAAAAATTACTAACCGGAATGTTTGTTGAAGCTGGAATTATAGTAGATTCTAAAAAAAATTTAGCGCTACCAATAGAAGCAATTATTACTGAAAACAACAAAAATTTCGTACTTTTATTAGATAAAGAGAAAAATGGATTTTCATTTAAAAAAATAAGTGTTTCTATAGGTGAAAAATCTGGAGAATTTGTAGAAATTTTGCCTAATAACACCATTAGTTCATCTTCAAAAATATTGACAAAAGGAGTTTTTGATTTAGTCAATTAAAAATAAATAAATATGGATTTAAACAAACTAAAAGATCAATTACAAACGGAAGTAGATACTGCTTTTTTGTATGATAGTATTGCAGCAATTCAATCAGATGACAATCTTACTAGAGTTTTACGGGGATTATCAGATATAGAAAAAGGTCATGCTAAACACATGTTAGATAAAGTATTGACTTTGGAACCGAATTATAAAATGCCTTTGCCTTCAGGAAGAGCAAAATTTCAACTGAAACTGGGTAAATTTTTTGGTTACACTTCTATAATTAGCAGCCTTTCAAGTATTGAAAAGCAATTTGCGGTTAATGCAATAAAAAACAAAATTGAAAGTGGGGAGAAGCCAACAGGTTTTGAACACAATCATCTTAATATAATTGAAGCGGTAAACAATAATGCTGCACTAAATGTTTCAGGCGGTTTTTTATCTAAATTTGAAAGCAGACATAAGTCAGTTGGTGGTAATGCGTTGCGAGCAGCAGTTTTAGGATCTAATGACGGATTGGTTTCTAATATGAGTTTAGTTATGGGAGTTGCCGGTGCTGCAGTTTCTAATAATACAATATTATTGACTGGGATTGCAGGACTTTTGGCGGGAGCAATTTCAATGGCTTTGGGTGAATGGCTTTCGGTACAAAGTTCCAGAGAATTAAACCAACGCCAAATTGACTTAGAAACTGAAGAATTGGAAGCTTCACCTGAAGAAGAAAAAAAAGAGCTTATATTGTTATACCAAGCTAAAGGAATGAATATTGAAGAAGCTAAAAAATTAGCTGAAAAGGCATTCGAAAATCCGCAAACAGCTATAGATGCAATTATTACTGAAGAATTAGGTATTGATAAAGAAGAATTAGGAGGCTCTGCTTGGGAAGCAGCTATAGCTTCTTTTGTCTTATTTTCAATCGGAGCGATTATACCATTATATCCATTTATGTTTTTAGACGGAAAAAATGCCATTTTATTGAGTGTTGGAAGCAGTGTTGTCGGGCTTTTTGGAATAGGTGCTGCAATAACATTATTAACAGGCAAAAGTATTATGTTCTCTGGGCTTAGGCAAGTATCTTTCGGCTTGGCTGCAGCTGCGGTAACTTATGGAATTGGGTCGTTAATAGGTGTTTCATTAGCTGGATAAAATGGATAATCATGTTTCAAATAAAATCGATATTATTGTACTACATTTAAACCTTAAACAAATTATATTATGAACGATGCTCACTTACACATGATCGTAAACCATTTTCCAATTATCGGGACCATTTTAGGACTTGGAATTTTAATTACTGGAATTATTTTAAAGAACAATTCAGTAAAAAATACAGCTTATGCTTTATTCATTGTTGCTGCACTTTTTGCACTTGCAAGTATGGCTACAGGTGATGGAGCAGAAAAGTTGGTTGAAGATATGCCTAATATTGGGAAAAGAATAATTCACGAACATGAAGAAATAGCCGAAAAACTGGCAATTGTATTGTATTTACTTGGAGCTATTTCAATTATGGGTATAGTTTTAAATTTAAAAAATCATTCTAAAGCTAAATTTATCTCTTTTGTAGCGGTTATTGTGGCAATTGTAGGTGTCTATTTAACAACTTTAGTTGGAACTTCAGGTGGTGAAATTCGTCACACTGAAATTAGAAAAGAGAGTGTCGATTCAGCTGTTAAAAATAATGTTGATTCAGCAAAAGAAGCTCCTGTTTCTAATAAATCAGAGCCAAAAGAATACGATAGATAGTATTAATTTAACAATAAAACGACTTTAAGTTAAATTAAAAATTGGATTATAAATCATTTATCTCTTATATTTGCAGAAGAATTTAAGATCAATACAATTACACAAAACATGTTAACAAATAAATTACATCATCATCATTTTCATTATTGCTCTCAAGCGATGTGTTAATGTTATGTTTGTAAATCATCATAATCTAAAAACCCGTTTGAGTACATCAAGCGGGTTTTTTATTGCCTAATATTTGTACTCAATCATAATATTCTAAACAAAAAAACAAAAACTAAACAAAAAATGAGTACACTAAAAATTGCAATTCAAAAATCAGGACGTTTAAACGAAGACAGTATTCAAATTCTAAAAGATTGTGGAATTTCTATAAACAATGGAAATGACCAACTTAAAGCATCAGCTTCTAATTTTCCACTAGAAGTGTTGTATTTAAGAAACTCCGATATTCCTCAATACTTAATTGATGGAGTCGTAGATGCTGCAATTGTTGGAGATAATCTTTTGGTTGAAAAAGGAAAAAATATTGAAGTTGCAGAAAAACTAGGTTTTTCTAAATGTAAAGTTTCGGTAGCGGTTCCTAAAAATTTTCAATACAATTCGGTAAAAGATTTAGATGGATTGCGAATTGCTACTTCATATCCAAATACTGTTTTAGACTTTTTTAATTCTAAAAATGTAACTGTTGATTTGCACCAAATTTCAGGTTCGGTAGAAATAGCACCAAATATTGGTCTTGCTGATGCTATTGTGGATATTGTATCCAGCGGAAGTACTTTGTTTAAAAATAATTTAAAGGAAGTAGAAGTTATTTTTAAAAGTGAAGCAGTTTTGGCTATTTCTCCAAAAATAACAACTGAAAATAAAGCTATTTTAAACAAATTGCAATTCAGAATCCAATCAGTTTTAAGAGCGCGTAAGTCAAAATATATTTTGATGAATGTGCCAAATGATAAAATCGAGCTTATCAATAAAATTTTGCCTGTATTGAAAAGCCCAACCGTAATGCCTTTGGCGCAAGAAGGTTGGTCAAGTGTACACACCGTTATTGAAGAAGATCGTTTTTGGGATGTTATTGATCAATTAAAAGAAGCTGGAGCCGAAGGAATTTTAGTTTGCCCAATTGAGAAAATGGTCCTTTAAAAGTTTTAAATTATAAAGTATTCTATTTAAGAATTCATTGCGAACTTTGCAAAAAACCTTTGTGAACTTTGCGGTTAAAAACAATACAATGAATAAAATATACAATCCAAAACCAGAAACTTGGTCTTCCATTTTAGAGAGACCTACTAAAACTGTTGATGATATTGAAGCAACAGTAAAGGAAATTTTCAAGGAAGTACAAAAGAAAGGTGATGTTGCTGTTGCAAAATACACGTCGCTTTTTGATGGCGCATCAATCGAAAAGTTAGAGGTTTCTAAAGCTGAAATTGAAGCGGCTATTGCATCCATTTCTTCTGAATTAAAAGAAGCTATTCAACTGGCAAAGTCAAACATAAAAAAATTCCATTCTGCTCAAAAAACAGAAAGAGTAGCAGTAGAAACTATTGAAGGAGTAAATTGTTGGCAAGAAAAAAGACCAATCCAAAAAATAGGATTGTATATTCCCGGCGGAACCGCTCCATTATTTTCTACAGTATTAATGCTTGCTGTACCAGCAGAAATCGCAGGTTGCAACGAAATTGTTTTGTGTTCTCCGCCGGATAAAAACGGAAATATAAATCCAGCTATTTTGTATGCTGCAAATTTATGTGGCGTAACTAAAATTTTGAAAGTAGGAGGAATACAAGCTATTGCCGGAATGACTTTTGGAACAGAAACGATTCCTAAAGTATATAAAATATTTGGCCCTGGAAATCAATTTGTGACGGTTGCTAAACAATTGGCAACGCAATTTGGCGTGGCAATCGATATGCCTGCCGGTCCATCGGAATTATTGATTGTGGCGGATGATACCGCTGTTCCAGCTTTTGTAGCATCTGATTTATTATCTCAAGCAGAACACGGAGCTGATAGTCAGGTAATTTTAGTTTCCACATCAAAAAAAATAATTGATGCCGTTGAAAACGAAATTCAAATACAAATGGACTTACTTCCAAGAAAAGCGATTGCTGAAAAAGCCATTGCCAATTCTAAATTGATTTTTGTAGATAACGATACAATTGCCTTGGAATTGATCAATGAATATGGCCCGGAACACTTTATTATTTGTTCTGAATTTGATGATTTTTATAGCAATGGCGTTCATAATGCAGGTTCTGTTTTTATAGGTAATTATACACCTGAAAGTGCTGGTGATTATGCGTCAGGAACTAATCATACGTTGCCAACAAATGGTTATGCAAAAAATTATAGTGGTGTAAATCTGGATAGTTTTACGAAAGCGATGACTTTTCAAAAAATAACTAAAAAGGGAATACAAAACATAGGTAAAGCTATTGAAATCATGGCAGAAGCCGAAGGATTGCAAGCGCACAAAAATGCTGTTACATTACGATTAAAAGCAATTGAAAATGGAAAATAATTTCAATATAAATAATATAGTTAGAGAAAACGTTAAGCAACTAAAACCCTATTCTTCGGCTCGTGATGAATTTGAGGATTTTGATACTGCAGATATGATTTTTTTGGATGCCAATGAAAATCCGTTTGAAAATGGGGTCAACAGGTATCCGGATCCACAACAAATGAGTGTAAAAGGAATTTTGGCAAAACAAAGAAATGTCAAAACGAATCAAATTTTATTGGGTAACGGAAGTGATGAAGTGTTGGATTTATTATTCAGAGCTTTTTGTGAACCAAAAAAGGACAATGTAATTACTTTACCACCAACATACGGAATGTATGGTGTTTTGGCTAATATTAATGCAGTTGATAATAAAGAAATTTTACTTTCGGAGGATTTTCAACCGCAAATTGAGAAAATTATGGAAGCTGTTGATTCAACTACAAAAATCATCTTTTTGTGTTCTCCCAATAATCCAACCGGGAATTCATTTTCGGATGAAAGCGTAGCCTATTTGTTGAAAAACTTCAATGGTTTGGTTGTAATTGACGAAGCGTATATTGACTTTTCAGAAAAGGAAAGTTGGATCAATGAATTAGACGAATATCCTAATTTGGTTATTACTCAAACACTATCAAAAGCGTATGGTTTAGCAGGAATACGTTTGGGAATTTGTTATGCATCCGCAGAAGTAATTTCGGTTTTAAATAAAATAAAACCACCATATAATGTGAATGAGCTAACTCAAAAAAGAGCTTTGGATAGGTTAGCTAATTCAGAAAAAATAAAATCTGAAATTGAATCTATAATAGAACAAAGAGATAAGTTACTTAAAGTATTACTTAATATAGATTTTGTTAATATTATCTATCCAACAGAAGCCAATTTTATTCTGATAAAAGTGGATAATGCCAATAAAAGATATGATGAATTGATTGCTAAAGGAATCGTCATTAGAAACAGAACAACCCAACCATTATGCGATAATTGTTTACGCTTAACCGTTGGAACCGAAATAGAAAATAAAAAATTAATAGCAGCATTACAAAGCCTAAACGCTTAGTTTAAATATAATATAATGAAAAAAATACTTTTTATAGATCGTGACGGAACAATGGTTTTGGAACCAAATGATTATCAATTAGACAGTTTTGAAAAATTAGAATTTTATCCAAAAGCGTTTCAATTCCTTGGGAAAATTGCTTTAGAACTAGATTTTGAACTCGTAATGGTTACAAATCAAGATGGTTTGGGAACTGATTCTCATCCGGAAATTAACTTTTGGCCAGTTCATAATTTAATTATGAAGGCTTTTGAAAATGAAGGAGTTATTTTCAAAGAAGTATTAATTGACAAAACATTTCCGCACGAGAATGCGCCAACTCGCAAGCCTGCAACGGGTTTATTGACAAAATATATTGATAATCCGGAGTATGATTTAGAGAATTCATTCGTAATAGGAGACAGAATAACTGACGTAGAATTAGCAAAAAACCTGGGTTCAAAAGCTATTTTTATCAACACGGACGAAGCTTTGGGAAGTACTGAAATTGCTTCGAAAAGAGAAGAACTGGACTCGGTTATCGCTTTACAAACTACAGATTGGAAAGTAATTTATGAGTTTTTGAAATTAGAAGAACGTTCTGCTTCAATTGAAAGAAAAACGAATGAAACGGATATTTACATCAACTTAAACCTTGACGGAACCGGAAAAAGTAAAATCGAAACTGGAATTGCCTTTTTTGACCACATGCTGGACCAAATTGCGCGTCACGGACAAATGGATTTAGAAATCCTTGTAAAAGGAGATTTAGAAGTCGATGAACACCACACTATTGAAGACACTGCGATTGCACTTGGAGAAGTTTTTGCAAAAGCATTAGGAAATAAATTAGGAATAGAACGTTACGGTTTTTGTTTGCCAATGGATGATTGTCTGGCACAAGTGGCTATTGATTTTGGAGGCAGAAACTGGTTGGTTTGGGAAACCGAATTCAAACGCGAAATGGTAGGAAAAATGCCGACTGAGATGTTCTATCATTTCTTCAAATCTTTCTCGGATGGTGCTAAAGCAAACATTAATATCAAGGCAGAAGGAACGAACGAACATCACAAGATTGAAGCCATTTTTAAAGCTTTTGCAAAAGCAATAAAAGTAGCAGTAAAAAGAGATACGGAGAAGATGATTTTACCAAGTACGAAGGGGATGCTTTAAAAAATTTATGAATTATAAATTATGAATTATTAAGTGTTAAATCCTTAATGAAACTTAATTTCTTAATGGTTAAAAAGAATGAAAATAGTAATCATAAATTACGGCGCAGGAAATATTCAAAGCATTATGTTTGCCATCGAAAGACTGGGATTCAAAGCAGTTTTGAGTAATAATCCGGACGAAATAAAGGCAGCCGATAAAGTTATTTTTCCAGGCGTTGGTGAAGCAAGTTCAGCAATGAAAATGCTTTTAGAAAGTGGTTTGGAAACTTTGATTCCAACCTTGAAACAACCCGTTTTAGGAATTTGTCTGGGAATGCAATTGATGTGCAACAAATCAGAAGAAGGGAATACAAAAGGTTTGGGAATTTTTGATGTTGATGTAATCAAATTTACGCCAAAAGTGAAAGTGCCACAAATGGGTTGGAACCAAATTTATAATTTGAAATCACCATTGTTTAGCGGTATTAATGAAAATGAATACATGTATTTGGTACATAGTTTTTATGTGCCGAACTGTCCCGAAGCCATTGCCACAACAGATTACGAAGTAGAATACGCCTCAGCTTTGCAGAAGGATAATTTCTACGGAACACAATTTCACCCAGAAAAAAGTGGCGATATTGGAGAACAAATTTTGGCTAATTTCTTAAAATTAAATAATTGAAAAATTTGAAGATTGAAAAATTAGAGAATCAAATATTTCTTTAATCAACAATGCCAATCTTTAAATAATTCAATTTTTAAATCTTTAAATTAAAAATAAATGAGAATAATACCCGCAATAGATATCATAGAAGGAAAATGTGTTCGCTTATCAAAAGGCGATTACAATACCAAAATTATATACAATGAAAACCCGCTTGAAGTGGCGAAATCATTTGAAGCACACGGAATCGAATATTTGCATCTGGTTGATTTAGACGGTGCAAAGTCAAGCCAAATTGTGAATTATAAAATACTGGAGCAAATAGCTACGCAAACCAAATTGAAAATTGATTTTGGAGGTGGATTAAAATCGGATTCCGATTTGAAAATTGCTTTTGAAAGTGGTGCGAATCAAATTACCGGTGGAAGTATTGCTGTTAAGAACAGAGAACTATTCGAAAAATGGATTGTAGAATATGGTTCTGATAAAATTATTTTGGGAGCAGATGCTAATAATGAAAAAGTAGCAGTTTCAGGTTGGTTAGAAGATTCTAATGAAGACTTGATTCCATTTATCCAAGACTACCAAAATAAAGGAATTCAGTATGTAATTTGTACGGATATTGCCAAAGACGGTATGCTTGAAGGGCCATCTTTTGATTTATATGCTAAAATTTTGGCGGAAGCCAGCGGCATAAAATTGATTGCTTCAGGAGGAATTTCTACTTTTGATGAATTACCAAAACTAGCAGAAATGGGTTGTGAAGGAACGATAATTGGAAAAGCAATTTATGAAGGAAGAATTTCGTTGAAACAATTGGAAAACTATGTTTTAAGTATGAATTATTAAGTATTAAACATGAGTGAAGACGTAATAAAAATAAAAAGTTTTTCTTTTGCCATTAGAATTGTTAATTTATATAAAACTTTAAATACTAGAAGTGAATATGTAATGAGTAAACAAATTTTACGTTCTGGAACTTCTGTTGGTGCAAATATTAGAGAAGCTAAAAATGCAGAAAGCAAAGCTGATTTTATTCATAAAATGGGTATTTCTCAAAAAGAAGCAGATGAAACGTTATATTGGCTTGAACTCTTACAAGCAACAAGTTATATTTCGAATGAAGAATTTTTAAGTTTAAATAATGATGGTGTCGAAGTTTTAAAATTAATAAAAAGCATAATTATTACTTCTAAAAACAATATCAAAAAAACTTAATAATTCATCCTTACAATTTAATACTTAATTTAGATGTTAACAAAAAGAATTATTCCCTGCCTCGATATAAAAAACGGAAGAACTGTAAAAGGCGTTAATTTTGTGGACTTGCGTGATGCAGGAGATCCGGTGGAATTAGCCAAAATATATTCGGATGAAGGTGCTGATGAATTGGTTTTTTTAGATATTTCGGCAACGGAAGAAAGAAGAAAAACCTTAGTTGATTTGGTTCGTAAAGTCGCTTCAACTATTAATATTCCGTTTACTGTTGGTGGTGGAATTTCATCAGTTAGTGATGTTGAAGTGTTGTTGCAAAACGGAGCAGACAAAGTTTCCATTAATTCATCGGCTGTAAAAAATCCGCAGTTGATTAATGATTTAGCACAAAAATTTGGAAGCCAATGTGTTGTTGTTGCTATTGATGCCAAGCAAATTAATGGACAATGGATTGTTCACTTAGTTGGAGGAAAAGTACCTACAGAATTGAATTTATTTGATTGGGCAAAGGAAGTGGAACAAAGAGGTGCAGGCGAAATCCTGTTTACCTCAATGGATAATGACGGAACTAAAAATGGATTTGCAAATGAAGCTTTGGCAACACTTTCGGACTTAGTTAATATTCCGATTATTGCTTCTGGTGGTGCGGGAAACATACAACATTTTGTAGATACTTTTCTGGAAGGAAAAGCTGACGCAGCATTGGCCGCAAGTGTATTTCATTTTAAAGAAATTGAAATCAAAACATTAAAAAAAGAACTTAAAAACAACAATATCGAAGTTAGGATATAACAATCCTAAATCGAAAATCCTAAATTACAAATGAATATAGATTTTTCAAAAAATACAGACGGATTAATTCCTGCCATAATTCAAGATAGCGAAACCAAAACGGTTTTGATGTTGGGTTTCATGAACGCCGAAGCATATCAAAAAACGGTTGACACTAAAAAAGTTACTTTTTATAGTCGTACGAAACAAAGGCTTTGGACAAAAGGCGAAGAAAGCGGCAATTTCCTGAATCTGATTGACATCAAAAACGACTGTGATAATGATACTTTATTGATACAGGTAAAACCAGAAGGACCAACATGTCATAAAGGTACAGATACGTGTTGGGCTGACGAAAACAAAGCTGATTATGGCTTTATTTCTAATTTAGAAGATACAATCCAACTTCGAAGAGAAAATGCGGATTCTGAAAAAAGTTACGTTGCTTCATTGTTTAAATTAGGGATGAACAAAATTGCTCAAAAAGTAGGTGAGGAAGCGATTGAAGTTGTTATCGAAGCCAAAGATGATAATGATGATTTATTTTTGAGCGAAAGTGCTGATTTGCTTTTCCATTACCTTATATTGTTACAAGCTAAAGGATTTAAACTAAATGATGTTGTGGAAGTCTTAAAAAGTCGCCAAAAGTAAAATCCATCAAATAATTTTTACAAATACAAACCCAATAGGAAATTCATTTGCTATTGGGTTTTCTTTTTTCTTTTATTTCAAATCGCAATCGACTATATTTACTATTTATTTTTAAAATACAAGTAGTCAATGCAAGTGATGAATTCAGACAATACCACATTTACCGAAGAAATAAATAATCCGATTCTAAATACAGGGCTACATATAATCCTTACAACTGATGAAGATGATGCGAGACCCGTTTATATTTCAGGGAATTTTAATCAATGGCGCACTCAGGACAAAGAATTCATAATGGAGAAAATTGGTATTGGTTTGTATCATTATAAATTTCCACATGATTTTGATTATCCTTCCGAGCTTTTGTATAAATTTACTAAAGGGGATTGGAGTGAAGTAGAAATTGACAGTCGCGGAAATCGTACCGAAAACCGCTCAACAAGCAATCATACTGGTATTCAAAAAGAACACGTAGCCAGATGGAGAAAGAACTGGTTGCCGTTTAAGCAATCTTTTTTGCCACAAGTTCAGCTGATTTCAGATGAATTTATAATTCCGCAACTCAACAAAACCAGGAAAATTTGGGCTTTATTACCTCATGATTATGACAATTCAAGTGAAAGTTATCCAGTTATGTATTTGCAGGATGCCCAAAATTTATTCAATGAAGCAGCCGAATTTGGCAATTGGGAAATTGATAAAAAACTGGCAGTTATGTCAGAATATAAAATTGGGAAAATTATAATAATTGCTATAGAACACGCCGAAGAAGATCGGATAAAAGAATATAATGTTGGGAAAACTGTATTGGGGAAAGGTCAAGGTAAAAAATACATTCGATTTGTAACTGATACTTTAAAACCTTATGTTGACAGTAATTTTCGAACCAAAAAAGAAAGGGAATTTACTGGTATAGGAGGAAGTTCTATGGGCGGATTGATTAGTATTTTTAGTGGTCTGAGAAGCCCCGAAGTTTATGGGAAGTTAATGATTTTTTCACCATCACTTTGGGTCGTTCCTGAATTAAAAATCAATGCTGAAAAAGCTAATTCAGCTGATACAAAAATCTATTTGTATGCTGGGGGAAATGAAAGTGCAACAATGATTGAACACGTAAAAAAGTTTCAAAAGGATTTGATTTCAAGCGAATTTGTAAAAGATAAATCAAAGATTAACTTAAGTATCAATAGACAAGGAAAACATAGCGAAACCTATTGGAGTGATGAATTTCCTAAAGCAATTGAATGGTTGTTTTTTAATACAAAAAAAACGTAGATACACTATTTAAAGTGTCTTCAATCAATAAGCGAAAAAAATTAAAAGAACAAATGAAAACAAATACAGTAGTAAACTTAGATAATTTTTCAGGAACGATTTTAATTCCAGCTTTTGAAACGTACTCAAAAAGTATTGTTCCCATCGCATTTAATGGATTAGAAATTGCTTCCAAAGTTTTTTTTGGTAAAAAAGACACCCACTATTTAGCTGAAAAGGATAACAATACATATATTTTTATTGGTTTAGGAAAAGCGATAGACTATAAATCTTTGAAAACTATTTTTCGTCGGATTTCATCGAAACAAAAAGATAATTTTAGTTCGAATGTCGCTTTAGTTATACCGGAACAATTTACTCAGGATCAGGTTGAAGCCATCGTTTCTGGTTTGCTTTTAGGAACCTATGATTTAGGTCATTTTAAAACAGAGAAAAAGGAGCATCCTTTTTTAGATCCTGATTTTACTTTGAATCTGGTTTCTGAAAAAGATTATTTGGCTACAGCCAAAAAAGGAATTAAAATAGCCAAAGCACAATTAGCAACTTATAATTTGGTCGATTTACCTCCTAATACTGTCAATCCAAAATATTTGGCGAATTGGGCTAAAGAGACTGGGGAAAAATATGGATTTGATGTAGAGGTCCTCGGTTATGAAGCTTCAAAAATTGCAGGCCTTGGCGCATTTTTGGCGGTAGGAAAAGGAAGTGAAAATGAGCCTCAATTTATCATTATGAATTACACTCCTGCAGCCCAAGTGGAACACATAAAACATGTTGGATTAGTGGGAAAAGGAATAACCTTTGATACCGGTGGATTAAATATAAAAACAGCAGGAATGGTCCATATGAAATGTGATATGGCTGGTGGTGGCGCAGTACTAGGAGCCATGCAACTTATAGCCGATTTACAATTGCCAGTAAAAGTTACCGCTATTGTTCCTTGTGCCGAAAATTCAGTTGACAGTAAATCCTTTTTGCCTAGTGATGTGATTCACAGTTACAGTGGACATTCAATAGAAATAATTGATACAGATGCCGAAGGCCGACTTGTTTTAGCCGATGGATTATCGTATTTGATTAAAAATTTCAAACCAGAATATATTGTTGATATCGCCACACTTACAGGAAGCAGTGTTGGTACTTTTGGTTATGAATGTGGTGCTTTGTTTACCAATAATGAAGAAATGGCTAAGAAATTACAAGAAAACGGGGATGCAATTGGTGAGCGTTTGTGGCCTTTACCACTTTGGGATGTTTATAAATCAGACATTGAAAGCGATATTGCCGATGTGAAAAATTATAGTGGAAAACCAGTTGCCGGAGCAATAAGCGCAGCAAAATTTTTAGAATATTTTACCCAAGAGCATAAAGCTTGGGCACACCTTGACGTTGCAGGAGTGGCATTTGGCGATGATGAATTTGCTAAAAGTAAACATGCAACTGGGTATGGAGTTCATTTATTAACTAAGTTCATAGAAAATTTATAACGTATGGAAAACTCTAAAACCTTCCTTTGTATTTCAAATTATTTTAAGGGTGCCGATTTTTTAATTAATTTAAAAAAATCAGGCAACAAAGTCTATTTAGTGACGAGTGAAAAACTGAGAGACAAACCTTGGCCGCATCAATACATTGATGAGATTTTTTATATGGAAGGTCAGGATGTCGATTGGAATTTAGAGCATTTATTATTAGGTGTTGGCAATTTCATGAAGTCTACAAAAATTGATGCCATAGTAGCTCTCGATGATTATGATGTAGAGAAAGCAACTTATCTCCGTGAAAATCTTCGTATTGACGGAATGGGACAAACCACTGGACGTTATTTTAGAGATAAACTCGCTATGCGCATGAGAGCGAAAAGTTGCGGCATTCCAATTCCTGCTTTTTGTTCGTTATTTAATGATCATGACATCAATACTTTTGCTGATACGATTGAAGCTCCGTGGGTTTTAAAACCACGCTCAGAAGCTTCGGCGTCAGGGATTATAAAAGTATATGACAAAGAGAGTTTATGGATTCACATTAACGAAATGGGGAATAATAGATTCAAATATTTATTGGAGCAATTCAAACCAGGCGATGTGTATCATTGTGATAGTTTGATTTCGGATAGTAAAGTAATCTTTAGTTTAACTTCAAAATATTTGGCTACACCAATGGAAATTTCACAAAGCGGAGGTGTTTTTCGTTCTGCCAATATTCCTTATGATTCTGATGATGACAAAGCCATCAAAAAGATAAATGAACAAGTATTGAAAGGCTTTGGATTGAAACATGGTGCCGCTCATACTGAATTTATAAAATGCAAGGATGATGGACAAATCTATTTTCTGGAAACATCATCCCGAGTAGGAGGTGCGCATCTGGCGGAAATGGTTGCCGAAGCTTCCGGCATTAATTTATGGAAAGAGTGGGCAGCAATTGAAAATGCTTTGGTAAAAGAAACCAAATACGCTTTACCAAAAGTAAAAAAAGAATATGCTGGTATTGTTCTGACTTTGTCTAAATTTCAGCATCCTGATTTATCATCGTTTTCAGATTCAGAAGTTTGCTTCAGGGTTCCGTTGGAATATCATGCAGGATTGATTGTAAAATCGGATAATCAGGTACGGATTTTAGAGCTCTTGGAGGATTATGGCAATCGTTTAGCTACTGATTTTACAGCGGTAGTAGAACAAAATTCAGTTTCAAAATTGCATTAATGTATCATTTATTGGTATAAATTAATTCATCTTTTATTTCTAAGTTTCAAATTCATGAAAAAATATTTCAGCGTTATTTTTATTGCATTTCTTATTTTTAATAGTGCTAATGCACAAGGGCTTCTTGGACATAAAGAGCAAGTATTTACCAGACAAGATTCATTACGAGGTAGTATTACTAAAGAAAGAGCTTGGTGGGATGTGAAATACTATCATCTTGATGTAAAGGTAAATCCTTCCGATAGTACTATAACAGGCTCTAATACCATACGATATCAAGTGGTACAAGAATACTATAGGATGCAAATTGATTTGCAGAATCCAATGGAGATATACAAAGTCATTCAAGATGGCGTAACTTTAAAATTCAAAAGAGAAGGAAATGCTTTTTTTATTGAATTTATAGCTCCTCAAAAAATAGGTTCAACAAAAGAACTTACTGTGTTTTACGGAGGAAAACCTAAGGTTGCTGTAAATCCACCTTGGGATGGTGGTATAACCTGGAAAAAAGACAGTAATGGGAATCCTTTTATAGCTTCTTCTTGTCAAGGATTAGGTGCCAGCGTTTGGTGGCCTAACAAAGACCATATGTATGATGAAGTTGAGAATATGCTTATTAGCGTGAATGTTCCAAAAGGTTTGACAGATGTTTCCAATGGTCGTTTGCAAAGCGTCAAACAAATGAAAGACGGAACGAAAACATACAATTGGTTTGTATCAAATCCCATCAATAATTATGGAGTAAATATAAATATTGGTGATTACGTTACCTTTTCAGAAAAATTTAAAGGAGAAAAAGGAGATTTGGATTGCACTTACTATGTTTTGAGAAACAATCTGGACAAAGCAAAAAAACAATTTCAAGATGTACCAAAAATGCTAAAAGCTTTCGAACATTGGTTTGGACCTTATCCATTTTATGAAGATAGTTATAAATTAGTTGAAGCTCCTTATTTAGGAATGGAACATCAAAGTAGTGTAACGTACGGGAATGGTTTTAAAAATGGATATTTAGGAAGAGATTTAAGTGGAACGGGTTGGGGTTTAAAGTTTGATTACATCATTATTCATGAATCAGGACATGAGTGGTTTGCTAATAATATCACTTATAAAGATATTGCTGACATGTGGATACATGAAAGTTTTACTGATTATTCTGAAAGTCTTTTCCTTGAATATTATTATGGTAAGGAAGCGGGATATACATACGTAAGAGGAATTAGAAAAAATATTGCAAATGATAAACCAATTATTGGTAACTATGATGTAAACAATGAAGGCTCCAGTGACATGTATTACAAAGGAGCAAATATGCTACACACTTTGCGCCAAATTGTGAATGATGATGCCAAATGGAGAACTATTTTAAGAGGTTTGAACAGTACTTTTTATCATCAAACAGTTACCACCAAACAAATCGAAGATTACTTAAGTCAACAAGTTGGAATTGAGTTAAATCCATTCTTTAACCAATATTTGAGAGATATCAGAATTCCGACATTAGAATATTTTTTCAAGGATAATCATCTTGGCTATCGTTGGACGAATTGTGTTCCGGGATTCAATATGCCTGTTAAAGTAACTTTAAATGGAAAAGAAGAATTGCTGAAACCAGAAACGGAATGGAAAGGTATTCCAGCTAAAACTGAAAATTCAAAATTAGAAATTGACAAAAATTTTTATGTTGCAGGATTTAATATAACTGAATAAAAAGTTAATAGAAGGATGTGTTATTCAAATATAATTAGGAACGCATCCTTTTATCTTTTTTTAAACTGAATCGGATTTTCACCTACCACTTTTTTGAAAATTCGATTAAAATAGGATAGACTTTCAAAACCGCATTCGTAACAAGTTTCAGTTACATTTTTATCACTTTTTAAAAGTCTTTTAGCTTGTTCAATTCGATATTGATTTAGAAATTCAGTAAACGTCAATCGTGTCATTTTCTTAAAATAGCGACAAAAAGCAGCTTTTGATAAATGAGTCAGCTTTGCTATTTCTTCAATGGAAACAGCCCTTTGATAATTATTTTCTATAAATTTATAGACCTCTTTTAATCGTAGCTGTTCTTTATTATTATATAGATTTTCAAATGGCTTATCATGTAAAAGAGTCATTTCACTCGATGTTGCTAAAATTTGAAATAAAGACAACACCTCTATAAATTGTTCAAAATGGGATAAAAGATGAATTTTTTGAAGTCTTTTTCCAATTTTATTCTTTATGTCTCCATGAAAACTAACTACCTTTTTTGAATTTTCAAATAATTGATAAATGGAAACTAATTCAGGAGTTGTAATAAAATCATTTTTGAAAAAATCTTCTTTTATTTGTAAAACTACTTTTTCATATTCCGTTTTAATTCCATAATCAAAATTCAAATGAGGAATATTGGAACCTATAAAAACCAAATCACTTCCTTCAAAATCACTAACATGATTTCCCACATGTCGGGTTCCATTTGGCGCAAAAATAAAAGTCAATTCAAATTCGGGATGAAAATGCCAGTAGTAAAAATCATTCAATTTTGGATTCACTAAGATTCTAAATGAACTTCCAGCTAATCTTTTTATATCTTCAAAAACTATTTTCATACTTTGATAAACTCTATAATTGTTCAAAAATATACATATCTTAGATTAAAGGTACTAAATAAATCAATATTGTACAAATAGTAGTAAATTTTGTGAAAGTATTTAGCCTTCACTTTTTCTAATTTTGAATTAGTAATAACACTAAATATCAGAACAATGGAAAAGAATGATAAATCAATGACACCAACTATGACTCCTACAATGGCGCCAAATAATGCTCACAAAGATATTCCTGGGAATCCATCAACAGCAAAATCCAGTACATCTAAATTAAATGATCGGTCTAATGGGAAACCATTACGTTTACTGACAGAAGAAGATTGGAAATTTTGGATCGAGAATGGATACATTGTAATAAAAAATGCTGTGCCAAAGGAAAATGCTAAAAAGATGGCAGATTTTTTATGGGAATTTGAAGAAAAAAATCAAAATGATCCTGAAACTTGGTACGCTCCACCCAGAGCCGAAATGCAAATGAAAGAGCTTACTAATAGTGGTATGGTTGAAGTATACAACCATCAATACCAATGGGATAATAGACAAATGCAAAAAGTATATGATGCGTTTGTAGACATTTGGGGAACAGAAAAATTATGGGTTACAATAGATAGAGCCAATCTCAATTTGCCAATTAGACCTGGTTATGATTTCAAAGGATTCATACATTGGGATTATGACCCGGAAACAAAACCGCAAAACGTACAAGGAGTACTTGCATTAGCCGATCAAACTGATGAAAACATGGGAGGTTTTCAATGTATTCCTGATTTATATCGAAATTATGACACTTGGAAATTAACGCAACCAGAAGGTAGAAATCGTTTCAAACCTGATGTTGCCGGACTGGAAGATAAATTTGTAAAAGTAAAAATGGAAGCGGGTGATTTATTAATTTTCAATAGTACACAACCTCATGGAATACGTCCAAATATTACAAAAGATAAAGTGAGAATGGCACAATATATTTCAATGATGCCAGCTGAAGAGGATAATGAAGAATTACGTCAATGGCGTATCAATTCTTGGCAAAACCGAATTGCACCAGAAGGATATGCATTTCCTGGAGATCCTCGTAATTGGGAACAAACTAAATATGAAACAGCTAGATTGAGTAAATTGGGAGAAAAATTATTAGGAGTAACAAAATGGTAATAAAAAAAGGGATACTGAGTATCCCTTTTTTATATAACTATATTTCTTGAAAATTATATTAAATTATTTTTAATGTAATTGTAACTTACCGCTGCAGATTCTATTGGATTGGGTTTGTAATTAGATTCATGTTCCAAAAAGAAACGTTTCATTCCAGAAAGTTCGGCTTCAGCAAAAATAGCTTTAAAATCTATCGAACCAGTTCCAATTTCTGCATTAAAATTTGGATTTATTTTATCCATATCTTTTACATGCCACATTTTAAAACGTCCCGGATGTTCCTTAAATAATTGCAATGGGTTATTTCCGGAACGAACTACCCAGTATAAATCCATTTCAAAATCAACTAAGTTTTTATCAGTATTGTTTAATAAAATCTCATATCCTGTAGTAGATTCAAATTTTTCAAATTCAAAATCATGATTGTGATATGCTAATTTTAAACCTGAAGCCTTACAAATTTCAGCAGCCTGATTTATTTTTGATGCTAATTTTTTATAATCATCAATACTTTTTCCTCTTAAGTTTTGTACAATATAAGGTACTGTAACGTATTCACTCCCTAAAATATTTGCAGTCTCAACATAAGACTTAATAGCTTCTGTTGATCCATTTTCTATATATCCATTGAAATCAAAATGATTACTGGTCGCCTTTAAACCATTATCGCACAGCATCGATTTAAAATCCTTTACAGAAGTACCAAAAAAACCATTACTTGGGGAATATCCAAAAGTTTCTACTTCATTAAATCCTACTTTTCCAACTTGGGCTAATACACCTTTAACATCTTTAGGTAAAGTCTCTCTTAAAGTCCATAATTGAATTCCAATCGCTTTTTTTCTTGAAGTAAATGCAAATGAAGGAGCAATAGCTAATGCTCCCAATGCCAAACCGCTATTTATTAAAAAATCTCTTCTTTTTATCATCAGTAATTTTTTTTAATTAGTTAAATATCACATATTGTAATAGCCTGTTTTAAGGAGGCTAATTTGTTTGGATTTTTAGGAATAAATTCTTGACCTACAAATCCTTTATAACCTGTTTTGGCAATTGCTTTCATTATTGCCGGGTAATTTAGTTCCTGTGTCTCGTCTATTTCATTTCTACCAGGAACTCCTGCAGTATGAAAATGGGCAATATAATGGTGATTTTCATTTATGTTTCTAATAACATCACCTTCATCAATTTGCATGTGGTATATATCATATAGCAACTTGAAATTTTCAGAATTTAAACGTTTTGCCAATTCAACTCCCCAATATGTTTTATCACATTGATAGTCTTTATGGTCGATTTTACTATTTAACAATTCCATTACCAGTGTTACATTATGTTTTTCTGCCAATGGGATTAGTTTCTGCAAACCAATTACGCAATTATTCCAACCTTCCTCATCTGTTTTCCCTCTTCTGCTTCCACTAAAACAAATTAGATTTTTATATCCAGCTTTCGCAACTAGCGGAATCATTTCTGTGTAATTTTTTATCAGTGTTTCATGGAATTTGACATCATTGAAACCATCAACTAAATTAATTTCTGCTCCATTGCACATGGTAGATACTAAATCATATTTTTTCAATATAGGCCAATCTTTAGTCCCAACTAAATCTATACCCGTGATTCCCATTTTTTTCACTTCGATGCAAAGATTTTCTATGTCAAAATCGCTAAAACACCATCTTGCAACGGAATGATTTATATTTCCCTTTAAAAAATTAGATGTCATATCTGTTTCATTTTTTGGCATAGCCAAAGCAGAAAAACCACTTGGAATACTCATTGCCGCAGTCCCGGCAAGAATCCCTTTTATAGCAGATCTTCTATTTAAATTGGTACTCATACATTTTGTTTTTATACTGCTGTAATTTCATTTTCTGTTTTACTTTTATCATTAAATAGAAGTGCAAAAAGGAAAAATACCCCTAATGCTATACCTGCTGGAATAATCCATACCATTTTCCAATCAATTGTTCCATCAAGCATTTTGTAATTATCTGTTATCCAGCCCGCAACTGCAAAACCTATCAACATACCTACACCATAAGTAGCTAATGTTATTAAACCTTGTGCAGCACTTTTATATTTTTCACCCGCTTTGGAGTTGGTGTATATTTGACCTGATACAAAGAAGAAATCATAGCAAATACCGTGTAAAGCAATACCAATTATAAGCATAAAGCTCAAATCACTTCCATTACCATAAGCAAATAAAACATAACGAATTGCCCAAGCTAACATTCCTAATAAAATGGTTTTCTTAAAACCAAAACGGCTGAAAAATACTGGAATTAATAATAAAAATAAAGCTTCAGATATTTGTCCAATGGCCATTTTCCCTGTTGGATTTTCAACTCCAGCTTCGGTTAAAAATGGATGTGCATTTTGATAGTAAAAAGCTAATGGAATGCATATAAGGATTGATGAGATAAAAAAGACTGCAAAGTTTTTATCTTTTAAAAGTTTTAAAGCATCAAGACCGATAATATCTCCAATTTTAATTTTTTCATCACTTACTTTCGGTGGCGTTTTTGGTAATAAAAAACTAAATATTCCTAAAATGAAAGCGGCTATTCCTGCTAAAAGGAATGTGTTTTTTAATAATCCATTTGATACACCTTCAGCTGAATCCCAATGAAACAGAAAGCTTATAGATAATCCGGCTAAAATCCAACCGATGGTTCCCCAAACTCTAATATTTGCAAATTCTTTTTCAGGATCTTTCATTTGATTAAAAGCAACTGAATTTACCAGTGCCAATGTAGGCATATACAAAATCATATATCCTAAAACATAAGAGTAAAAAACAGTAACATCATCTGAAACATACATTTGATACATCAAAAATGCTCCAATGAGATGAAGAATACCAAAAATTTTCTCTGCATTAAAATAACGGTCGGCAATCAAACCAATAATAAAAGGAGCAATAATTGCGCCCCACGATTGTGTTGAAAAAACAGCAGCAGTTTCTGAACCTGAAGCATGTAAATTACTTGCTAAAAAAGTGCCTAGTGTTACAAACCATGCTCCCCAGATAAAAAATTCTAGGAACATCATTACAGATAATTTAATTCGGATTGTGGTATTCATTGGTTTTAGGTTAGTTAATATAAATCGTTTATAGTTTTTTATTTTAATGTTAATTTGTGAAAATTATCTCCTAGAATTATAGTTCTTTAATTACAATATTTCTATACCAAACATTTTCACCATGATCTTGCAGGGCTATTTTTCCAGTTTTAAAGGTTCCAAAATTTTTCCAAGAAGCAAATTTACTTCCAGCAATAAGTGATTTCCAATTGTCATTCCAAAGTGTTGTTTCAACAACAATAATTCCATTCAATTTTAAAGTAAGCTGACCATTATTACTAATTATTTCAGCTGTATTCCATTCTCCAACAGGTTTAACGGGTTCAATATCACTTTTTATTAGATCGTATAAATTGCCAGCTCTATGTTTAATTATTTTTCCATCAGGATGTCCATCATTATCCAAAACCTGCATTTCTAAACCAGTTTCATAAGTATTCTTATACTTTTTAGGATCTTCATGAATGTAGAATATAATTCCGCTATTCGATTTTGGTGCTACTTTCCATTCCAATTTTAAATGAAAATTAGTATATTCCTTATCAGTTACAATATCTCCTCCCTGACCATTTGTAATTGCTGATGGGTCAAAATGTAGCGTACCATCTTCAACTTTCCAAGCAGTGCCCACTGTACTTTTGCCATAAGTATGCCAACCTTTGGTGGTTTTTCCATCAAAAAGTGGTTTAAACTCATTTTGAGCATTTGTTATTTGTACCATGACCATTAATGTTAATAAACTTAGGATTTTTTTTATCATGATGATTGTTTTAAATACTTTTATAAAGTTAAATTATTCCAACCCTGACGATATTCCCTTTTTACAAATTGATTAACATCATCAAAATTTGTAATTTTCATAGCATCATTATCCCAAAGTAATTTTACGGATCTACCTGGATATTTAATTTTCCCAAGTGTTTCTTTTTGAATATCGTAGCCTCTGATAGCCAAATTAGCCATTAATAATGCCTCGGTTAAAGGACCAGCTATTTCAAAAGGAGAACTTAATTCTTGCTTCCCAGGACCCGCAATAGCAGCTTCAACCCACTGTTTATAATGTCCATCTGCTCCACCGCTTACTCTAGCGTATTTTTGGGTAACGTTTATATTTTGATTTTTTGTCAAAGGGAGCAAACGAGGGTTCATTCCATAAGTATCACACATCATTTTTCCTTTTGTACCAACAAATAAAGTACCGTTTCCACCATCTCCAAAAATTTCATTTGGTTCTAATTCTAAGGGTCTTTCTGGTTGAATTCCTCCATCCATCCAATGTAAAGTTACATCACCATTCGTTTTATTAGTTTTAGGAAAGGTTAACGTCACATGGCTTGAAGGGGGGCAACTTTGTGGAAAGTAACCTCTTTTAAATTCATCAACATAGACAGATCCAACACTACATTGTACATCTTTAGCATATTTTAAATTTAATACACTAAAAGGAGCTTCAATCAGATGACACCCCATGTCGCCTAATGCACCTGTACCATAATCCCACCATCCACGCCAGTTGAAAGGGACTAATTTATCTACATAATCTCTTTGTGGAGCAGTTCCTAACCATAAATTCCAATCTAATTCTTTTGGAATTTCAGCTTTTGTAGTAGGCCAGGGGATACCTTGTGGCCAAACTGGACGATCAGTCCAAGCATATACAGTATGAACATCTCCAATTAAATCAGCTTCAAACCATTCCTTCATTATTCGGGTTCCATCGTTTGATGCACCTTGATTCCCCATTTGGGTTACCACTTTGTATTTTTTTGCAGCTTGAGTTAAAATACGAGCTTCATAAATATCATGTGTTAACGGTTTTTGAACATATACATGCTTACCTAATTGCATTGCTGCCAAGGTTTGTATTGCATGATTATGATCTGGCGTTGCTACTGAAACAGCATCAAAATTTTTATGTTCTTTATCGAACATTTCTCGCCAATCTTTGTAATATTTGGCTTTAGGAAATGCTGCAACGCTCTTAGCCGCTCTTCGATCATCAACATCACATAGAAAAGAAATATTTGCTTTTCCACTTTTATCAAACATAGCAATATCAGATTGCCCTTTTCCACCCACACCTATACTGGCAATTAATAAACGATCACTTGGAGCTACAAATCCTCTTCCTAAAACATGTCTGGGAACAATCATAAATGCCGCAGCAGCTATAGCACCAGTTTTTATAAAATCACGACGATTCGTTATAATTTTATTCTCTTTATCGTCTTCTTTTTTAATATCCATTATAAGATGTATGTTTTTATTATGAAATACAGAAAGTCTATTGGTACTTGAACTTATTGTCTAATTTGACTACGTTTCGGATTGTTTTATAATCCTAAATTCTTCATATTGAATGCTTTGTCTGTTTCAACTGCAGCAAAATCATCGAAAGCTTTATCAGTTACTTTTATAATATGTTTTTTTATAAATTCAGCACCTTCACGGGCTCCATCTTCTTGATTTTTAATACAACATTCCCATTCCATAACTGCCCAACCTTTATAATCGTATTGTGCTAATTTGCTAAAAATGGTTTTAAAATCAATTTGCCCATCGCCAGGTGAACGATAGCGTCCTGCACGATTTGCCCAACTTTGGTATCCTCCAAAAGTGCCTTGTTTTCCTGTTGGGTTAAATTCTGCATCCTTAACATGAAATGCTTTTATTCGTTCATGATAAAAATCAATATACTGGATATAATCTAATTGTTGTAAAACAAAATGGGAGGGATCGTATAAAATACAAGCTCTGGAGTGATTATTTACAGCTTTTAAGAACATTTCATATGTTTCACCGTCAAATAAATCTTCTCCGGGATGAATTTCATAACAAAGATCGACACCGTTTTGATCAAATTCATTTAAGATAGGCAACCAACGTTTTGCTAATTCAGCAAATCCATCTTCCACTAAACCTGGTGGACGTTGTGGCCATGGATGAAAATATTGCCAAAGTAATGAACCACTGAAAGTAGCATGTGCATTTAAACCTAAATTATGAGATGCTTTTGCAGCATATTTCAACTGTTGAACAGCCCATTCTTGTCTTGCTTTTGAATTCCCATGGACATTTTTAGGTGCAAAAGCATCAAAAAAATCATCATAAGCAGGATGAACCGCTACTAATTGACCTTGTAAATGCGTTGATAATTCAGTGATTTCTAATCCGTATGATGCAATGGTACCTTTTAATTCGTCTGCATACGTTTTACTTTCAGCTGCTTTTTGTAAATCAATGAATCGAGTATCTAATGTTGGCATTTGAATACCTTTAAAACCTAAATCGGCTGCCCATTTACAAATTCCATCTAAGGAATTAAAAGGAGCTTCATCACCAATAAACTGGGCTAAAAATACTGCAGGACCTTGTATTGTTGTCATTTATTTATTTTAATTTTTTTTATGAATACCCTTTTACTACAAAATGTAAGGAGTCCATTTTTTATCTGAATGTGCTGAAACAACTACGTTATCAATAAATGCCATACCTCTTAATCCATCTTCAACAGAAGGGAAATCTAACATTTCTGGAGTAGGTTCTTTACCATCTAGTTTACAACCAAGCGTTAATGCAAAATTGCGATAGATATTAGCAAATGCTTCTAAATATCCCTCTGGATGACCTCCAGGAGTACGACAATTATGGGTAGCAAATGAGGATAAATGTCCATAATTGCTACCGGCTCTTAGAATTTGTGCGGGTTCTTCTAACCATCTTACGATTAAAGTATTAGGATCATGTTGCAACCATTCTATTCCACCTTTTTCACCATAAACTCTAATTCTTAAAGCATTTTCTTCTCCTGCAGCAACTTGAGACGCCATTAAAACACCTTTAGCACCATTATCAAATTTTAACATTACGGCTCCGTCATCATCCATTACACGTCCTTCAACTAATGTATTTAATTCCGCACAGACATCTGTAATCTTAGATCCTGTAATATATTCTGCTAAATGAGCTGCATGAGTACCAATGTCTCCCATTACAGAACTTTTTCCCGCCTTTGTTGGATCTGTTCTCCAAGCAGCTTGTGCATTACCTTCTCTTTCAGATAATTTACTCAACCATCCTTGAGGGTATTCTACCCAAACTTTTCTTATCTTTCCTAGTTTGCCTTCTCTTACCATAGCTTTTGCCTGTTTTACCATTGGGTAACCGGAATAGGTATGTGTCAAACAAAGGATTAATCCTGTTTCTTTTATTTTTTGTTCCAAAAGTTTAGCTTCTTCTAATGAAAAAGTGATTGGTTTTTCGATTACGACATTAAAACCATAATCTAAAGCCATCATAGCAGGTGCAAAATGCGCAAAATTGGGAGTAACAATAGTCACAAAATCCATTCGCTCATTAGCTGGCAATGCAGCTTCAGCTTTAAACATTTCTTCATAAGTTAGGTATGTTCTTGATTCTGGAAGAAACAAGGCTTTTCCTGATGCAATTGCGGTTTCTGGTTTTATACTCAATGCACCACAACTTAATTCTATAAGCCCATCCATATTGGCGGCTAAGCGGTGAATGGCACCTATAAAAGCATCTTGGCCACCACCGACCATACCCATTTTTAATTTTCTATTCATCTTTTGTATACTAAATATTCCCTTTTTTTAATTCTTTTACTGCATAATCACAAGCTCTAGCCGTTAATGCCATAAAGGTCAATGATGGATTTTGGCAAGCAATTGATGGCATACAAGAACCATCTGTTACAAATACATTATTTACTTCGTGCATTTGATTCCATTTGTTTAGGACAGAAGTTTTAGGGTCGTTACCCATTCTGGCTGTACCCATTTCGTGGATAGCCATTCCAGGATAACATTCATTATCATACGTTTCTACATTTTTAATTCCTGATGCTTCAAGCATTTCTGCTGCATCATTCATCATGTCAATTCGCATTTTTTTCTCATTTTCTTTGTATTCGCAATCAATGGCTAATACCGGTTGACCCCATTTGTCTTTTTTATCATGGTTGATATAGACCTTATTTTCATAATATGGCAACATTTCACCAAAACCACCTAATCCCATATTCCATGTATCAGCAGGAAGACTCATTTTGTCTTTAAAATCTCCACCAAAAGCTAATTCTGCAACTTCTTCATGCCAAGGATTTCTACTGGCACCACCTTGATAACCAAAACCTCTTAAATAGTCTCTTTTGTCATTGCCAATATTTTGATACCTAGGAACATAAATACCATTAGCTCTTCGGCCATAAGTATATTTATCTTCAAAACCTTCCGCTTTTCCTGAAGCACCACAACGGAAATGATGATCCATTAAGTTATGTCCTAATTGACCACTGGCATTACCTAATCCTTCCGGATGTGCTTCTGAAGTTGAATTTAATAAAATAAATGTGGAACCTAAAGTGGAGCCATTTACAAAAACAATTTTAGCATAAAACTCCATTGTTTCATTGGTTTCTGCATCAATCACCATAACCCCTTTTGCTTTCTTGGTATCTTTATCATAAATGATATGATTTACAATGGAGTAGGGTCTTACAGTTAATCTTTTAGTTGCCATAGCAGCAGGAAGGGTAGCAGATTGTGTACTGAAATAAGCACCAAACGGACAACCGCGACTACATAAATTTCTATATTGGCAATTCCCACGACCATTATGAGGAACAGTCAAGTTTGCTGTACGTCCAATGGTAAGAATACGTGTTCCTTTATAATGCTTTTCCATTCTTTCCTTAACGGATTTCTCCACACAGTTCAAATCCATTGGTGGTAAAAATATACCATCTGGTAAAAGAGGCCAATTTTCTGCTTGCCCGCTTATTCCTGCAAATTTTTCTGCATAATCGTACCAAGGGGAAATATCTTTATAACGAATAGGCCAGTCATTACCATGACCATCTTTGGCATTATCTTCAAAGTTATGATCACTTAAACGATAACTTTGACGTCCCCACATTAAGGATTTTCCACCTACATGAAAACCTCTGTACCAGTCAAAACGTTTGTCTTCGGTATACGGGCATTCTAAATCATTTACCCACCATTTTTCATTTGCTTCACTATATGGGTAATCTCTTGTTTGAACAGGATGCGTTCTTTTTTGCTCTTCGGTCATTTTTCCGGCATGCTTAAATTCCCATGGATTTTTCATGGCCGAATCGTAATCTTTTATGTGTTCGATGTTCATTCCGCGTTCCAACATCAAGACTCTTAATCCTTTTTCAGTTAGTTCTTTTGCGGCCCAACCACCACTTATTCCTGAACCTACAACAATTGCGTCATAAGTATTTTCTTCTTTTAAATTTGAATTTATATTCATTCTAGAGGAGTTCTATTAGGTTAATTTGAAGATAATATTTCGAAAATTTTTTTGCAATAAAATCCTGTAACATTTATAAAAAAAGATTTTATTTTACCAATTGATTTCTATGTAGCCCAAGCTTTTTGCCCCGGTTTGTAATCTGCACTTCCATCATATCTTCCGGGAACTGCTATATATTCACGTGCTTGAGTACAACCAATTTCTGATGAAAAATATCCTAAAATTGTTAAATCTCTTGCTATAATAAAAAATGAAGGTTTTTTAACATCTACAAGTGATTCCGTTCTTAAATGCTCCATTATTTTAACACGCTCCTCAGGAGAAAGAGAGATGAAATTTTTGCTATATTCTTTTTGACATTTCTCTTCCATCTCTTTCATTCCAGATGCAAAAGTTTGTTGTAAATCAGCAGGATAACATTCATTAATCATCATAGGGATAAAAACTCCTAAACCGGCTGCTTTAGCTCCGGGTGCTGCTTTTGTAGTAGGAATAATTATATCTGCAAATTCAGCTAAAAGAGCTTCATCTGTAGGTGAAAATGATACTTTACTATTCTCGTTGTCAGGAATTACATAATCTTTAATTAAAATTCCAACTGTTGTTGCTGAGATAACACCTCCCAGCACCAATGCCAAGTTTTTGATTGCTCTACGTCTATCCATTTACTAAATTATTAAAAGTATTACTATTTGTTGAATATTATGTATTTATTATAACAATACAATAATAAATAAAAATAAGACAGATTCATTTTTTTAATGTTAAATTATTGACAGAATTCAATAATTTGTAAATTATTAAGGAAATAGATTTAAAAAAATCATCAAACACTATCTCTAATCAATAAAAATTATAAAAAATTGATTTTTTTCAAACAAAGTAGAGGCTTTTTTTTTTCTAAAAAAGGGGAAATTTGATTTTTTTGTAAGTTTTAAATTACACATGCATTAACTAAAACGTTTTATTCAAATGTCAATGCGTTAAAATGACGTTTTTGTTGTCGAAATACTATTAAAAAAAATCAGCGCTCAAATAATCCCAAAGTACCACCAACCCAGTCCTTATCTTTATTAAATTTTACACCTATCATTTCACCGCGACTCAATCGTACTAAGTTACAAAGTAGAGTAGGAGCGGTATCTTCTTTTTTCCAAATACAAAGCATACGCACTTCAGCTTTTACTTTTCCATCAGGAGATTGCACTATTGGAATATAGGTAACCTTTTTTTGGAGAATATATAGTTCTTTTTCAACTACCGCTTCGATGTCTTCTTTTTTTACATGAAAAATAACACCCGTTCCTGAAAAAGAAAATAAAGGTTTTAAAACATAATTTTCTAAATCCTCGGGAATTTCTTTGAGTTCACTTAATAATGTAGTTTCTATGAAATATTTCCCTTTTAAAAAGGGTAAAATAAATTTACTGATTCTAAAAAACCAATTGGGATGACCTGCCCATTCTACATCCAAATCATCTGAGAAATGAAAATTTAATTTTAAATCAGTACGTAAATCCAATTCATCAAAAATAACCCGATTATAAATTCGTTTTACAAGAATTTCGTCTCCTTTTTCGTTTTTGTAGAATAGTTGTTTTCCTTTTTTTATAAGTTCAGTAACACAAACTATTGGAATTCCAATGTCTCTGCGACAGTAATAAAAATCGATTTTTGTGTTTTGTTTTTCCGGTTCTATTTCAAGAAGAATAACATTTTCTTTTGGATGATTGTTACAAATCGCTTCTTCAAGTATATCTAGGTATTCCTGTTGTTCAATGCTATTAATGAAAGGTGTTAATTCGCTAAGAAAAGGATATTGCTTCTTAAACTTTTCATACAAATTAATTTGATAATTGTATAGAGAAGGGAACCCTTGCACTTCAATCAGTTTAGGAATAATTACTCCGTCTTCCTCGCAAATTCCAAAATCAATTGCTAGAAAAGTAGTATGTTCATCTTCATTTGGAACTTTATGATTAAGTTCTAATGATTTATTTGTAAGCAATTTGAACGATTCGTTTTGAATTAAAGCTATAACTTCATTACTTCCTTCAATCAATTGTGTTTTTAGTTCATTGGAAATAAAAAAAGGGGTTTCACCCAATCGAAAAGTAGGCATGTAATTAAAATCGGAAGCAATATCATCTTTAAGTGCTTGATATTTTTTTTCTGTAAATTGAGCATTAAATAACTCCCGATATTTTGAAATCATTTGGAATGGATTGTATTAATTAGAAAGCATTTTCTTTGTTTTCATTAAGTCATTAATGGCTATTCGAAGGAAATTTGGAATCAAAGTTTCATTGGTTCTGTATATTTTATCATCATCCAATAAATCTTCCAGCATATTTCTAAACTTTCTTTTTCCTTTCATAGCTCTGATTTTCTCTTTTGCCTCTTTATTTCTCAAATGGGAGACAAAGCTAATAGGATCCGCTTCTGGGTGAAATTGAGTACCTACAAAATAGTCGGTAAAACGCACAGCCATAATTGCACGTTCGTATTGTACATGGTCTCTAATTTTCTCCAAAGAAATGATTTTAGCCCCTTTTTTTGCAAAAATACTTAGCTTAGGCTGTACCACCTGATAATCTCTGGAATCAATCGCATAGAACGGATCCGCTAATCCTTCAAAAAGCGGATCAACAAGTCCTTCTTTGGTTTTATGAATGGTCATAACACCAAAAGAAGTATCATTTCTTTTAGTCACTGTTGCTAAACCAAAATGCAAACATGCCATTTGAAAAGAGTGACAAATAAATAGTACATGCTTTTTAATTGCATTTTCATTGTTCCATTTGTTCAATGAATCAATAAATTCATAATATTTAACATCCCAATTCCCATCACCGATTAATGGATTTCCAGGTCCTCCGGTTGATATATAAATATCAAATTTATTAATATCAGGCAATTCGCATTTTACACGAACATCGAATATTTCAAAACTCACAACTGGACTAAATCGATTCACTACATCAATGATACAACGCATACCTTGGTTAGGTTCACCGTTATACATATCTAAAAGTGCAATTTTTATAATTTTATTGGACATAACCTATTTTTAAAAAAGAATGCACAAAGGTAATTTATATTTTATAATCCCTTGGTAAATTCACCAGTTATAAAGTCTACGACTCTGCAAAGATCTCCCGTTTCTTCAAAAACCGCTAATTGTTTATCTGCTCCAGTTCCGTTTTTCAAAATTTGATGTACGTAATTAATGTCCTCACGACTTCCTAATTCATCAACTACATCGTCAATGAAATCAAGCAATTCCAGAATAAGCATCTTGGTTTCCACTTCTTTCTGCAATCCAAAATCAATCATATTATTATCAATTCCATAACGAGCAGCCCTAAATTTATTTTCTTTTATTAAAGCCAATCGATAGATATTAAAACTGGTATTGTTCATATTCAATTTGTAGAGTTTAGCTACAATCGCCTGAATTATCGCAACAATACAAATTGTTTCATCTACAGTTAAACACATGTCACAAATCCTGAATTCTATCGTATTATAAAACGGGTGCAAACGTAAATCCCACCAAATTTTCTTCGGATTATCGATACAATTGGTCTTTACCAATGTCTCTAAATAATTCTCATACGATCCTACTGAATCAAAATATTCCGGCAATCCAGTTCTTGGAAATTTATCAAAAACTTTAGTTCTAAAGGATTTATAGCCTGTTTGTCTTCCTTCCCAAAAAGGAGAATTCGTAGAAAGCGCAAAAATATGAGGCAAGAAATAAGTCGCCTGATTCATCAATTGCAAGCCAATTTCACGATTTTCAATACCCACATGACAATGCATCCCAAAAATTAAATTGGAACGTGCCGCATCTTGCAATTCATTTACAATATCGTGATAACGAGGATCATCGGTAATAGGTTGGTCTTGCCATTTCGAAAAAGGATGCGTCCCGGCACCGCCCACAATCAAATCTTGTTTATCGGCTAATTCAACGATTTTTGAACGCAAAAATTTTATTTCATTTTTGGCATCATTAACACTATTACAAATATTAGTACCTACTTCTACCACTGATTGGTGCATTTCGGCCTTCACTTGCTCATTCAAAATTATTTTGGCACCATCCACAATTTTAGACAAATGCGAACGCAAATCCCTTGTTACAGGATCAATAATTTGATATTCTTCTTCTACACCAAGTGTGAAAACTGGTAATTTTTTCATTATTTTTTTTTTAGGAGCTATTTCCCGCTTTTCGTTTCAATCTTTCTATTCCTGAAAAAAAAATCAGGAATAGAAAGGATTTTCTCTGTAATCGGGGCTAGGCAATTCCGTTTATCTATAATTTTTATTTTACAGCTACGGCGTCTTTAATAAAAGTTCCCCAAGTAAGATTGATTTTACCCGGCTTTTGTTTTTTTGCGGCAGCAATAGCCATTTTTGCAGCTTCTTCAACTACCCATTCAAAATTTTCAGCACCTACCGAAGTCAATTCAGCGTCTGGCGCGGGATTTCCAAAATCAATAGCATAAGGAATTCCATCACGAACGGCAAACTCAACTGTATTGAAATCATATCCCAATCCTTTACAAAGGCGTAAAGTATAATCTTTTATAGTCGCTAATAATTTTTTGTCAACTGGTGGCCCATCAATCACATAACGCAAATGATGTGGATTTCTAGGTTCGTATTGCATGATTCTAACCGCTTTACAACCCAAACAATATACTCTGAAATATTCAGTAAAAACAATTTCTTCTTGCAACATCATTACTAATTGTCCCGTTTCCTGATGCTTTTCCCAAAACTCTTCTTTGTTTTCTAATCGGTATACGTTTTTCCAACCACCACCGGCATACGGTTTCATGTACGCTGGAAATCCAATATATTCGAAAATTCCTTCCCAATCCATTGGGTATTTTAAATTGCGGAATGATTTTCCAGTAGTATCCGTAGGATGTTCTGCTGAAGGAAGAATCACTGTATTTGGTAATGGAACTCCAAGGGTATCAGCTAAAGCATTATTGAAAAACTTATCATCAGCGCTCCACCAAAAAGGATTATTAATAACATTTGTTCCTGTCAAGGCCGCATTTTTTAAATAAGCACGATAAAAGGGAACATCTTGTGAAATTCGGTCAATAATTACAGCGTACTCTCCATCTTGGTTTTGAACTACTTTTTCAATAGCAACTGCTTCGGCGATGATTCCTTTTTCATTTTTTGAATTCACGCGATCTATAAATGCTTGCGGAAAGGTATCTTCCATTCCAAATAAAATTCCTATTTTTTTCATCTTGATACGTTTATAATTTTAGAAAAATTTAATTCTTGATAAATAATGTGGAAACATTTCTTGCCAAACTGGCCAATCGTGTTTTCGTTCCTGACGAATATCCAGCCAGTGATGGATGTTTCTGTCACTTAAAACTTTACTCAATTTTAGATTTGCATCAAAACAAATGTCCCAATTTGAAGTTCCAAGAACGATATCCATATTCCACAATTCATGGTCATCAAGTCCGTATAAATAATCTTCAGGACTATTGTAAAACACATCATCATTATGAAAGCCATCCAAAAAACTTTTGATATTAAAAGCACCACTCATGGAAAACATGTGACTCACATACCCCGGATGTCGAAAAGCAAAATTAGCGGCATGATACCCGCCAAAACTGCAACCCGCAACAACAACTTTACCGGAAGAGGTATTATTTTTTACTTTTTCAACGATTTCATGACAAATCATTTTATCATATCTAACGTGATTTTCTATGCGATGTACTGGATGAATTTGCTTATTGTAAAAACTGTCTTTATCGATACTGTCTGGACAAAATATCTGGATTAAACCTTGCTCAATATACCATTTTGCAGAATCAATCAACCCCATATCTTTATTTTCATGGAAACTGCCCATAGAAGTAGGAAATAAGATAACAGGATATCCTGCATGGCCAAAAACCAGCATTTCAATATCTCTACCCAGATTGGGTGAATGCCATTTGAAATATTCTTCCTTCATAACTTTATTTTTAACAATTATAATGAAAAAATCCGAGCGATTAGCATAAATAATTTTACTTAACTAATATTTATTATAAAAAACATTGCGATTATTAAATCATAATTAAATTGTAATATTTACATCAATAAGTGTCTATTTTTTAAAGTATAGACAACAAATTCAGTCGATTTAACATATCGTCATTTCTAAATAGTGTCTTTGAATGAACTAAAAATAAATCGGATTATATGTTTTGATTGATCTCAAACAATTGAACTTGACTTTTTAATCTTTCAATAAGCATACTCATCATCCTTTTGTTGATATTAGAAGAATTTTTTATATACTCCGCATATTCATCGGCTGTAAATAATGCGATTATCATTCCTTTTAAAGCATTTCTAAACTTGATGTCTTTTTGAATAGCATTTTCTATAACCGATAATTTTTTTTCGATAGTATAACCATAAAAATCAGCTTTATTTTTTGCTACATAATTAATGAATGAAGCTATAAATAAATCATTTTGCAATTTTAGAATTGGTCTAAGCACTTCATTTTGAAATGATTCTTCTGTTGAAGATTGAGTAGTTACGGAACCTATTGTTTGTCCTCGGAATTCTTTTAAAAAAGTATCGCGTTCGTTCATGGTTTTTTCTTTAAAAATAAAGAAAATAGCCATAAGAAAAGTTTATTTTTGCAGATATAAAGAAAAATTATGAGATTTCACACTAGAAAATGGGTAAAACCAGAAGATTTAAACCCAAACGGAACCTTATTTGGAGGTAAATTATTAGCTTGGATTGATGAAGAATTGGCTTTGTACACCATTATCCAATTAGAAAACACAAGAATTGTCACTAAACATATGTCTGAAATCAATTTTAGAAGTTCAGCAAAACAAGGCGATATTATAGAAATTGGTATTGATGTTGTCAAATTTGGAAATTCTTCGCTTACACTAAAATGTGAAGCTAGAAACATGATGACACGAGAAACAATTATTACAATTGACCATACTACAATGGTAAGTTTGGGCGCTGATGGAAAACCAAAAGCACACGGAAAAACAGAAATTGAATTTGTTAAGGATCGTTTGTAATTAGAGTTGATATTTTCGCTTTTACTTTGAAAATCGATTAAGGATTTCCATTGTCTTATCAGTGTCTTTTTTATCTACAAAAATATGGTCGTGATAAAAAGCGGCTACCACATTACAACTTATTCCTTCCTGTGAAAGAGCATTAGAAAAAGCTGCGGTTAATCCAACAGCTTCTAGAGATGAATGAACCGTTAAAGTAATCCAAGAAGCAATAAAAGAATATTCTAATTTTAGACTATCAGCAAATTCCTTCTTGATTACTATTGTAGTTCCTTCCTGCTCTTTGAATGTCATAATGATATCGTTAAGATTTAGATTTGCCAAATCATGAACCGCACAAAAAACATATTCTCCTGTAATATGTTCTGGTTTCATTGTTTTAAGCAACTTGCCTAAGTCTTTTTCTCCGCTCATTTTATTATAGAATGCATTTAAATTCCTTTATTTTTGATTTGTTACACTTTCATTGATTCCTTCAAAAATCTCTAAATCGAAATATTTTACGGAAGCAATGATATGATCAAATATGTCAGACATAATGTATTCATAATTTTCAAATCGTTTGTCATGCGAAAAAGCATAAACTTCAAGAGGAACACCGTGAGAAGTAGATTGCAATTGACGACAAAGCATTAACATGTCTTTATTTAATCCCGGATAATGATGCAGGTATTGGGTAATGTATTTTCTAAACAGACCTAAATTAGTCAAATTCCGACCATTTATTGCCAATGATTTATCGATTTTATTACTAGAATTAAAAGTGTCAATTTCTAACTTTCGAGAATCAATATAATCTGAAATCAGTTGGATTTTTTTTAATTCGTTTACTTCGTCTTCTTCTAAAAATCGAATACTGCTTGTTTTAATAAGAATGTGTCTTTTTATACGTCGCCCATCAGAATTAAGCATTCCTCGCCAGTTTTGAAATGAATCAGAACTTAAACTATACGTAGGAATAGTGGTAGTAGTATTATCAAAATTTCGGACTTTTACAGTAGCCAAATTAATTTCAATAACATCTCCATCGGCTCCAAATTTATCCATCGTAATCCAATCTCCAATGCGAACCATGTCGTTTATAGATACTTGGACACTAGATACAAAACCTAAAATTGTATCTCTAAAAATCAAAATAATTACAGCTGAAACCGCTCCTAAAATGGTCAGCAGTTCTTTTTGATCGATATCAAATAACTTCGAAATTATAACTGTGATTCCAACCATCCAAAGCACAATCATAATAACCTGAATAAAGCTATCGATAGGTTTATCGCTGTATCTTGGTTTTAACTTTAAATAATCTCTTAATGCATTGAAAATAGTTCTTATAATCCACAGCACTAGCATTACAATATAGATTCCTACCAATTTACCAAAAACACCTTCCCAGTATTCAAAACGATCTAAAATTATAGGAACTGATTTGTAAATAAATAGTAGCGGGATTAAATGGGCAATGTATTTTGCCGTTTTGTTGGTTACCAATAAATCATCAAACTTAGTTTTTGTTTTCTTGGCAACAACGATCATTAAGGTAACCAAAATAAGTCTAAAAAGTATATAAATACCATAAGCTATTGCACATAATAAGGCAATATTTATAATCAAACTTAGGTAGCTTGAAAAACTACTCCCAAATCCTATTTTCCGTAATATAGGATATAGAAAAGTGAATATTTTTTCTATGATTTTATACATTTTTCAAGTATTTCTTTTCCATGTAAAAAGTACCAAGGGGAATTATTGATGCAAGACCGATAATCCCAAATTTTTTAAAGTCCCAATTTTCTCTAAATTTCAATAGCACTGCTAATATAATGTAGGTAATAAACAACACTCCATGAGCCATTCCTATTGGAAATAAAAGTGTTTTGTAAAGACCTAAATTTGTAGGTTTTACAACAAGCATATTTGAAAATAAAACCAAATAGGAAACGCCTTCGAGAATGGCAACAATCTTAAAAAATTTGAGCATAAAAATTAAATTTGAGGTATAAAAGTAAAAAATAAAGAACCAAAGAAGCATTCTTAGTGCTTTATTTATGGCAAAATTAAGTATTATCATTGATTTTGGATGTATTCATTACTAAAGTAATTTACTTTTGTATTCTTAAACTTTGATAATGAGCAAACGCGATTTAAAAAAATACTTAGCTGAACTTAATAAAGAGCAACTCGAAGAACAGATTATCGAATTGTACGAGAAATTTAGTTCCGTAAAAGTCTATTATAATTTTGTTTTCAATCCAAAGGAAGAAACACTTTTGCAGGAATGCAAACTCAAAATTTCAAATGAATATTACCCTTTAAAAAAGGCAGGAAGACGAAGCAAACCAAAAATGAGGCGTTCCGTTGCCCAAAAATATATCAAACATTTTACGCTTTTGGGAGTAGATCCCTTTATCATTGCTGATGTAATGCTTTACAATATTGAAATTGCACAAACATTCTCCTCGGAGCATATTATTAAACAAGACTTATTTTTCAAAAGTATGTTCAATTCTTTTGAACAAGCAGTCATTTTCATGATTGCCAATGGAATTCTTAATGATTTCAAAACAAGAATAATAGCTATTCATAATGAAACTATTAAGCAAAAATGGTACAATGAACCCGAATTCAATGTAGTCATAGAACGATTTGAATACTAAGGATGCTGCATAATTCAATTTTATTTAATCAATCGTTTTTTTTTTAATTAAAATTGACAATTAAACTGTTTTTTAGGCGTATTTTTGCAAAAATCCAACAATAAGCAATGTCCCAAAACACTTTAGAAATAGAAATCGAAGACAAAAAAGAACTTTATGCATATCAAAAAGGCGATATTGACGCCATATTTGAACGCATAGATAATGCACCGCCACAACATCATTTGTTATACCAATTGCCTACTGGTGGTGGAAAAACAGTAGTGTTTTCAGAAATCGTACGTCGTTATTTATCTCAACATGATAAAAAAGTGGTTGTTTTAACACATCGAATTGAGTTGTGTAAGCAAACTTCAAAAATGTTGAAGGGTTTTGATGTGAAAAACAAAATCATCAACAGTAAAGTAAAAGAACTTCCGGATCAAAACGATTATTCTTGTTTTGTTGCCATGGTAGAAACTTTGAAAAACCGAATCAATGACGAAAAATTACATTTAGATAATGTAGGATTAGTAATCATCGATGAGGCGCATTACAATTCATTCAGAAAATTATTAAGCTCATTCAAAAATGCATTTATATTAGGAGTTACCGCAACGCCTTTAAGTTCCAATATTAAATTACCAATGCATGAAAGCTACGATGAATTAATCGTAGGAGACACTATTAGTTCTTTGATTGCAAATGGTTTTTTGGCCAAAGCAGTAACCTATAGCTATGATGTAGGTTTGACCTCATTAAAAGTAGGTATCAATGGTGATTATACCGTTAAATCATCGGATGATTTATACACGAATATGGCGATGCAGGAAAAATTACTGCATGCTTATACAGAGAAATCTTTAGGCAAGAAAACCTTGATTTTCAATAATGGTATCAATACCTCTTTATATGTTTATGAAACTTTTAGAGAAGCCGGTTATGCGATTCGTCACTTGGACAATACCAGTAATAACGAAGAAAGAAAAGATATTTTACATTGGTTTAAACATACACCGGATGCTATTTTAACATCCGTTGGAATTCTAACCACAGGTTTTGATGAGCCTACTGTAGAAACTATAATTTTAAATAGAGCGACAAAATCGTTGACATTATACTATCAAATGATTGGTCGTGGTTCTAGAAAACTGCCTAATAAAGATACTTTTAACGTTATCGATTTAGGAAATAATGCAGCACGATTTGGACTATGGAGTGAGCCGGTAAACTGGCAACATATCTTTAAATCACCTGAGTTTTACTTGGAAAATTTGCGTGATGATACGGAAATTGAATTGTATTTCAAATACAATATGCCACCTGATGTACGCGCAAAATTCAGCAAAACAGAAGTAGTAACTTTTGATGTCGATGAAGAACATAAACTCATCATTAAACAAAATTTACGCTCAAAAGAAGTGCTTGAAAAATCGTTGGACCAGCACGCAGCCATGTGTGTTGATAATTCAGAGACTTTGCAAGAAGCTAAAGCATTAGGGAAACTGTTAGATGATGATATCGATTGTCGCATCAAACGGTATTCTAAATGTTTGAGTCAATGTAGTAAAAATTACCGCGAGTGGCTTGTTGATGATTACAAATTAAAACTGGTATTGTTAACGGGAAAAAAATATCGTGAGAAAATCATGAACGAACCTGATGAAGATTAATATTTTCTTTTCAAGGAGCTAATCCCGCTGTACACTATATCTGTTGTGGCGAACCCCGCCACAACAGGATGTCGTTTCCATCGGGGCTAAAATTACCGTTTACAAAACAACTTTTTTATAAAATTATAAAATCCAAAAAAAATGCCAAAGCAATTCTCTGATTTAGGAATTTCAGCGCCCATATTAAAAGCAATAAATGAATTGAAATTTACTGTACCAACAGAAATTCAACAAAAAACAATTCCGTTGCTTTTATCAAATACAACGGATCTGGTTGGACTTGCCAAAACGGGTACTGGAAAAACAGCAGCATTTGGATTACCCATTTTACAATTAATAGATACCAATTTATCTGTAATACAAGTAGTAATTCTTGTACCAACAAGAGAATTGGGACAACAAATCTTCAAGAATTTAGAATCTTTTGCTAAATTCCTACCCGAAGTTTCTATTGCAGCAACTTGCGGAGGAATTCCAATCAAACCACAAATAGAACGACTTTCATTGCCTACACATATTGTTGTAGCAACACCTGGACGTTTAATTGATTTAATTCAACGTAAAGCAATAAACTTAAAAGAAACCAGATTCCTCGTACTTGATGAAGCCGATGAAATGGTTACGATATTAAAAGAAGGCTTAGACGAAATTGTAGCTGAGTTACCTAAAAATCACTATACTTTTTTATTCTCGGCAACCATGCCAGGGACTATAAAGCAACTAATTCAAAACTACTTAAACAAAAACGTAGTTCAAGTTAGTGCTAATATGGAAACTATAGGGAATCAAGGAATTGACCATGAATATATTGTGGTGGATCCAATTGAGAAACTTGATGTATTGATGCATTTCTTAAATACTAAAGAAGGAGAACGCGGAATTATTTTTTGTAAAACGAAAGCCGCTGTCAATAAATTAGCTAAAAACTTAGCCATCAATAGATTTTCATCAGGAGCATTACACGGAAGTTTATCACAAGGGATTCGGGACAGAATTATGGAGCAATTCCGTGAAGGACATATCAATATATTAGTAGCTACCGATTTAGCAGCAAGAGGAATTGACGTAAAGGAAATCTCTTATGTAGTCAATTATCATTTACCGGATGTTTATGAAGCATACGTTCATCGTAGTGGAAGAACAGCTAGAGCAGGAGCAAAGGGACTTTCTCTAACGGTTTTACAACCAGAGGAAGTAATAGAAATTGCTGATTTTGAAAAAGAATTAGGAATTAAATTTACCCAGTTCAAAAAACCAACTGTTGCCAGCATCGAAGAAAATAACACGTTGTTATGGGCCAAACAAATTTTCAAAACCAAGCCCAATCATGATGTTGATGCGGAACTTAAAACCAAAATAAAAACAGTTTTTCATCATTTGACTAAGGATGAATTAATTGAAAAATTATTGGCTAATTATTTGTTGCAAAACAAAAATGAACCTTTGGAAAAGCCCGTTAAAAAACTTAAAAAGAAGTAAAAAATCTTTTCTATAATACAATTTACAAAACCATTGTAATTACTTTAAAAAGTAATGCAATGGTTTTTTTGTGAAAATTCATATTCAAAACTGGAAAAACCTTTTAGATCTTAATCTCTCAACCCAATTTAAAAAAGAAAAAACTAACAAAAATTGATTGAGGAAATGAATTATTATATGCCCTTTAATTTTATGGTACATAGAAAATTTTGCATTTAAATAAAAAAGAATACTTCTGCTTAACAAAAACAAAATAGACACTATCAAGCTTTTTCAACGCTATCGTTTTCGTTGAGAATAAAGTAAAAAAAGCCCGAAAACACTAGTGAAATCGCTGTTTTTTTAACCCTTTTTTAATACTAATTATTCGAGTCTCCTCTATAATTTTTGTAATTTTATAACAATTATTTTTTATAAAACTATATCAAAATTATTATATGGAAATTGTTATCATCGGAGGAGGATTTGCCGGATTAAATCTTGCTAAAGAATTAGTAAATGAAAAAGGAATCAATGTAACGCTCGTTGACAAAAACAATTATAATTTCTTTCCACCATTAATATATCAGGTTGCTACCGCTTTTTTAGAACCCTCAAGCATTAGTTACCCTTTCCGAAAATTTTTCTCTGGTAAAAAAAATCTACAATTCCGTTTAGGAAATTTATTAAAAGTAAATCCTTCAGAAAATAAAATTATTCTCAACAATGGAGAATTAAAATACGATTACTTAGTTTTTGCTACAGGTGCTGAAACCAGTTATTTTGGAATGGAAAATGTAAAGAAAAATGCCATTCCAATGAAAACGCTGAATGACGCCATTGTAATGCGTAATACATTGTTGAAAAATTTAGAAAAAGCTGCGATTTGCAAAGACATTCGCGAACGCAGAAAACTCTTAACTATTGTTGTTGCCGGTGGTGGCCCTACAGGTGTTGAAGTTTCAGGTATGTTTGCTGAGATGCGTAAAAATATTTTACTGAAAGAATATCCTGAATTAAGTACTACAGCAAGTAATATCTATCTTGTTGACGGAGCCAATGCTGTATTGTCTCCAATGAGTAAAGCTTCACAGGAAGATACACTTGAAGCGCTGACAAAATTAGGCGTTGTAGTAAAATTAAATACTACAGTTGTGGATTATATTGATGATACGGTATATTTTGGAAATGGGGAAACAATTCAAACCAAAAATTTAATTTGGGCTGCTGGAGTTTCAGCAAAAGTTTTCGAAGGAATTCCTACTGAAAGTTATGGTCGCGGAAAAAGAATGGCCACCGATGCTTTTAATAAAGTTAATGGCACTGAAAACATCTTCGCTATAGGAGATACGTGTATTCAACTAACAGATGTAGATTTTCCTAATGGGCATCCGCAAGTGGCTCAAGTTGCTATTCAACAAGGAATAAATTTGGCAAATAACTTCAAGTTAATGAACCAGAGTAAGGCATTAAAACCCTTTAAGTATAACGATAAAGGATCAATGGCTATTATTGGAAAAAATAAGGCTGTAGTTGATTTACCTAAACCAAAAATGCATTTCAAAGGATTTTTTGCCTGGGTAATATGGCTATTCATTCACCTAATTTCATTGATAACGTATCGCAACAGAATAAAAACATTCTTCAATTGGATGATTGCTTATTTTGCAAAAGATCAATCTTTACGTATGATTATCAGACCTGATAAAAAAGTAAAATCAGAAGCAAAACAAGAATAAATTAAATCCAAAAATTAATGAACTATTGCAATTCCTTCGTCATGAGAAGTTGCAATAGTTCTTTTTATGGTTCGTTTTCCAAAAATCAAAATGATTAAAGCCAAAATTGTGGTAACGGTCATAATCACCACCATAGGCAACATAGAGTCTTTTACAAAAACACCAACTGCAAAAGATGCCAAAGCTCCCAGTCCTAACTGAATAGCGCCCATTAAAGCCGAAGCACTTCCAGCATTTCTTGAGAAAGGAGCAAGAGTAAGTCCTGCGGTATTGGGATTTGAGATTCCTAAACAGCCTAAGAATAAGAATAGCATAGCAATGGTTTCATATATTCCTAAAAGGCTATTTATTGCCAAAATAAGGAATAAAACACTAACAATTGATTGTGTAATTAATGCACCATAAATCATTTTCTCACTTGTGAATTTCCTTAATAATAATGAATTAAGCTGACTAGCACCTATAAAACTTAACGACATAAATGCAAATATCCAACCGTAGGTTTTAGCATCTACTTTGAAAATATCCATAAATAAAATAGGAGAAGCAGCTACATAAGTAAACAATCCTGAGAAAGCGATAGCTCCAGTAAAAGCATAAGTATAAAACTGAGGCTCTTTTACAATACTAATGAAATTTGTAATAATAGGTTTTGGTTTTAATGAAATTGAAGTGTCTGGTTTAAATGTATTTGGCAAGCCCATTTGAGCTGCTAAAAGAATCAAAATTCCCATACACATTAGTATAAAAAAGACAGTGTGCCAACCATAATCAGCTGTGATATAGCCTCCAATTGTAGGTGCTAGCATTGGCGAAAGCCCAACAACTAACATCAATAAAGAAAAAACTTTAGGAATATCT
Organism: Flavobacterium cryoconiti; assembly: GCF_048158645.1. Classification (NCBI taxonomy): domain Bacteria; kingdom Pseudomonadati; phylum Bacteroidota; class Flavobacteriia; order Flavobacteriales; family Flavobacteriaceae; genus Flavobacterium; species Flavobacterium cryoconiti. The sequence continues at coordinate 144,048 of NZ_JBLNKW010000007.1, forward strand.
TTCACAGGAAATAAATCCCGAACCATAGAAACTGAAGCTACGGTCGCTGCACAACTGCCAATAGCCTGTATAAAGCGTAATCCAATAAAAGTATCAATGTCAGTTACAAAAACACAACCTAATGATGCTAAAATATAAACCAACAATCCTATAAATAAAGGTTTTTTTCTACCAAAACGATCTAATAATGGCCCATAAAGTAATTGTCCTGCGGAAATTCCAATGAAATAACTGGATAATGTCATAGAAACATTGGCAACCGAAGTATTCAAATCCTTTGCGATTCCAGCAAAACCAGGTAAATACATATCGATCGAAAATGGACCGAGCGCTGTTAATGAACCTAAAATTAAAATTAATTTTATATATTTTGTTTTTGTGATTGATTTACCGGTCATTAAATTGCTTTTTTTAATTTTTTGCAAAGGTAAATATTTAAGATGCCAATCGAACCACTTTCTTAAGTAATATTATATTTTAAACCCAATCTATCTTTATCAAAAACTGTAATCTAAATATTGATTAAGTACGTTTCTTTATATATTTTTTGGTAAACATCTTTACTAAACATAAAAAGTTGAGAAGGTCTTTTTGAAACTCCCACTTGTTTTTCATCAAGCTCAATAATGTATTTCTTTGTTAGCAGTTTTCTCCTAAAATTCCGATTGTCTATTCCATTTCCAAGTATAGATTCATACGTGTCCTGTAATTCTTTGAAGGTGAATTTATCCGGTAAAAGTTCAAAAATGATAGGCTTGTACAATGCTTTTTCTTTTAAATCAGCATATGCTTCATTGATAATATCCCTGTGGTCAAATCCTAATTCCGGTAAATCATTTACGGGAAACCATTGCGGATTATGTTGATTATTTTCTAAAGTAACCTCTTGCGTTTTCAATAAAAAATAATAAGCTATGGTTATCGTCCGTTGATTAAAATTTTCATTTTTGGCCCAAATAACATCTTTTTCATTAATCAACCGATTGGGGTCTCCAAAAACTTTAAATTGTTTTTTATATACATTATCAAGTCCTGTTAACTCCTTCAAGACTCTGGCAGCAGTTTCATCTATGGTTTCATTTTCAAATGTATGATATCCCGTTAGAACATAATCGTTAACTAGAGGTTCGTTATTTTCTTTAGATTCTAAATAACGTTTTATTAATAATACGTTTAGTGATTTTGTATTTGCGTCAAACCCAAAAACGACGCAGTCTACAGATATATTAGGAATTATTTGAGGCATCATAAGATAATAAAGAATATAATTAGTTATTTGAAAGAGAATGTTTACACAACCTTTAATGGTACAAAACTAATGATTTATTTGTAATAATATATTCGTTATAATACACTTCTATTTTTTAATTAAACGTCATTATTACGTTATATATTATTCATAACAAATTAATCAATAATTATAAAAAAATTATAAAATTAAGATTAAATATATTATAGTTGAATATTAAGTTAGTTATTTTTATTTTAAATTAAAAAAAAATAATACATTTGAAAATAATATTCAAAATGACGCTTAATATAAAAAGCCGATAATATAAGTACAAAAAGATAGAGATAATCCAGAAGCCAATATAGTGAACCAAAAAAGTTGGGGTTCTTATATTGGAGTGAAAACAGAGTGGTGGTTATTTTAAAAAATAGGAATCTGTAAAAATAGAAATAAATTTTAAATTATATAAACATGCCGATTTTTGGAACAACAATTTTATCATTTATCCCAGGATGGAGTACCGAAGGAGGTCATTTTGCAATAGAAAAAACAGCTGAATATGGTTTCGATATGCTTGAAATTATTTTACCGGCTTCATTGGATTTCGATGCTAAAACAACAAAAAAACTACTTGATGACAATGGTATTTTAGGACGTTGTACATTGAATTTACCAACGAATTGTCATATTCCTTTATATCCAGACCAAGCAGTAACCCTTATTAAAATGGCACTTGATAAAGTGGCTGAAATGGAAGGTGATTTTTTAGGAGGTGTATTGCATTCCGCCATTGGAACATTTACCGGAAATTCTTGTACCAAAGAAGAAAAGATAATCATTCGACAAGTATTTACGGAAGTTGCTGATTACGCTAACAAGCGCAACATCACGATTGCTCCCGAACCAATTAATCGATACGAAAGTTATGTATTTACAGCTGCAGATGAAGTTTTGGATATGATTGAGTCTATTGGGACAAATAATATAGGATTGCACCTGGATACCTTTCACATGAATATCGAAGAAAGGAATTTCTACGACCCAATCATTCGTGCTGGAAACCGGTTGAAACATGTACATATAACGGAGAGTGATCGCGGTATGACAGGTGAAGGCAACGTTCATTGGGATGATTTTTTCAAAGCTTTAGCAGCAATTAACTATCAAGGTCCGTTAGTTCTTGAAAATTTTTCTTCCCAAATTACAGCATTAGTTGGCCCAACATCCTTGTGGAGACCATCAAAATATAATTCGGAAGATCTTGCTAAAGGCAGCCTGCTATTCATGAGGAAAATGGTCGATAAATGGTACCATTAATCCTTAAACGATACTAAAATTAATTACCCAAATATATTGTTTTACACAAAAAATAAAAAAAATGAAAAAGAAATTAAACGGTGTTTGTTTTGGAGAAATCCTTTTTGATGTATTTCTGGAACACAAAAAAATTGGCGGAGCACCACTAAATGTAGCTTCAAGACTAAATTCGCTAGGAGGGGAGGTTTCTGTTATCAGTGGAGTAGGGAACGATACGAATGGTAAAGAATTAATAGATTATTTAAGTCTTTCAGGTATTAACACCAATGCTATTCAAGTAAAGGATAATTACCCAACAGGTTTGGTCAACGTTATTTTGAATGAAAAAGGAAATGCTTCATATGATATCAATTATCCTTCAGCATGGGATAAAATTGAAACTTCAAGCGAGAATATTTCAATAGTTGAAAAAGCAGATTTTTTTGTCTATGGAAGTTTATCTTCCAGAGATTCAGTTTCCAGAAATACGCTGGAACAACTTTTAGCTGTTGCAAAATATAAAATATTTGACGTGAATTTAAGAGTCCCACATTATACGAAGAAAAATGTTTTGGATTTATTACATGCAGCTGATTTCATTAAGTTTAATGATGATGAGTTAAATGAAATTTGCGAAGATTTAAATTCAAATAAAAAGTCATTAGAGCAAAATATTAAATTCATTGCTAAGGAAACCAACACTGATACTGTATGTGTTACTTTAGGATCTCATGGAGCGGTATTGTATTGTAATAATACCTTTTATCATAACTGTGGATTCAAAGTAAATGTAGTTGATACCGTGGGTTCCGGAGATTCTTTTTTAGCTTCCTTAATCATAATGTTAATCAATGGAGAAGATCCTCAATATGCTATTAATTTTGCCAGTGCTGTTGGTGCAATTGTAGCTCAAAACGAAGGTGCTAATCCCGTAATTTCACAATCGGAAATAGAGGAATTTTTATGTGGTTTTGAACAAACAGATTGTAAAGTCAAAGAATCTTCTGCTATTCTTAATTAACAAATTAAACAAACCAAACAATGAATCCATTCAAAAAAATCCCTGTAGTCAGTAAAGAATTTGTTTTTCAATTTATAATAATAACCATATTATTTGCTCTTTGGGGAATTGCTAATGATTTAACAACCCCGATGGTTTCTACTTTCAAAAAAGTGATGCCAGAACTTTCAAACACACAAGCCTCATTAGTGCAATTTGCTTTCTATTTTGGATACTTTTTTATGGCATTACCGGCTGCATTATTCATTAGAAAATACAGCTATAAATCCGGAATAATATTAGGACTTTTATTATATGCAACAGGTGCTTTTTTATTCTACCCAGCAGCACATTACCAAAGTTATACTTTCTTTCTTATTTCACTATGGGTAATTACTTGTGGTTTAGCCTTCCTTGAAACAACTTCAAATCCTTTGATTTTATTCTTGGGCAATAAAGAAACTGCAACGCAACGTTTAAATTTAGCACAAGCATTTAACCCAATTGGAGCAATAACTGGATTGGTCATGGCTCAGTTTTTAGTAATTAAAGAAATAAAATCAGATGACTACACACAAGAAGCTTATAAAGCTTTAAATTCAAATGAGTTAGCTAGTATTAGAGAAAATGATTTAGGTATTATTAGCATTCCTTACATTGGATTAGGAATTTTTGTCTTAATAATTTTAGTTATTATTATTTTAACAAAAATGCCTAAAACGGCACATGAAGATAAAATGTCTATCTCTGAATCTTTCAAAAAGTTATTTGCCAATAAGAATTATAAACATGGTGTTATCGCTCAAGCTTTTTATGTTGGCGCACAAATTATGTGCTGGACCTTTATTTTTCAATATGTAGATAACATCAATAAAACATTTGGATTAGAATTGACTGCCACATATTACAACATAACTGCCATGATTTTATTTTTATTAGGCAGATGGATTGGAACTGGCTTGATGAAAACCGTAAATCCTTCAAAAATATTAATGATATTTGGTATTGGAGGAGTAATTTGTGCAGCTGGGGCAATTGTATTACAAGGCATGCCTGGATTAATTTCTCTAATCTGCATTTCTATTTTTATGTCTATTATGTTTCCAACTATCTATGGTATAGCACTAAAAGACATGGGAGATGAAGCAAAAATTGGATCTGCTGGTTTAGTTATGGCTATCGTTGGTGGCGCATTGATGCCTGTTATACAAGGAAGTATTTTGGACTTAGGAGGTTCTGGGTTTGCTGATATTAAATTATTTGGTTATATTCCTGAAGTAAATTTCTCCTTTATTTTACCTTTGATTTGTTTATCAGTTGTAACGTATTACGGTTATAGCACTTATAAATCATCAAAAAAGAGTGTAATTAAAAAGGCTAGCATAATTGTAGACGCAGTAGTTTAACTTGATTAGATTTTTTAATTTTAAAAGAAACGAACAGTAAACAGTAATGATATTGTTCGTTTTTTTTTTTGATTTGAATAAACCATAAATTACCTTATTTACAATATAATAATTTGCACTATAATTTATAGTATGCAATGCAGTACGTCCAACAACTTGTTAACAACTTTATCAACATTTTATTAGGAAATAAAAAAACCCCGTTTTATTGGGGTTCATTTATTATTTATTTTTTTAATTTTTTTCTATCATTTTCCCAGTTAAAATTAAATAGTGCAGACATTAAACGACTGGAAACATTAGAATATGAAGTAGTCATAGCCTCATCCCATAACTCAACTTTAGAATTAAAATCATCAAACAAAACATCATTATCAACTGGAATAGCTAAATAATAAACATTAGACCAAACTTTTGATGTAGCAACCAAAATAATACCCGCTAAAGTACCATTCTTTGACCTATGAAATGTTTTAAAATCAAAAACATACTGACCAGTATCACGACGAACCAAATCATTAATAACATAACCTTTTTTAACATCTAAACCAGAAGATATTTGTATTTTATAACCTTTAGTCATATAATTATACTCTTCTAATGTAGTTCCGTTTGGTTTATCCTGAGCATAAGAAAAAGCGGTAAACATAAAAAGCAATAATGTAATTTTTTTCATAGTAGTTTATTTTTTTGTAGGTTAATGATTTATAAATTGTTTCCAAAGATAATGCCAAAATTTAACTTATGTTTATAAATATTCCTACAGAGAATTAATAATTAACAAAAATAAAAAAAACCTTTGTAACTTAATACAAAGGTTTGTCTATTATAAATTTATCAAAATATTGTCTACCAATATACTGACCCGTTTTTCTGTTATAAATGTTTATGTAATGATAATCAAAACCCTCTTTCTCTAAAAGCTTATGCAAGTAATAAATAGACTTCATAAACTCATAACTAATGGGATGCCTTGTTTTATCCTTATGAAAAACCCAACAACTGTAAGGGGTGGGGGTATTATTAGCCATTACTCTAAAGCTCCCCCCCCGCCAACAGGCAAAGGATTAATATTATTTTCAAATACAGCTACATAACCTTGAAATACGGATTGATTTCCTAATTGAGTAAAAGAAGATGTAAACAAATAATGCGAATCATTCAATATTAAAGAATCTGAATTTAAATAATCCGTTCTTATAAGTGTATCATAATATCCTGAGTTTTTACAAAAATACAACTTATAAGGATCTAAAGATATACCAGTTGAATTCCTCATAAACGGTTGTATCTCATAAGGATTATTAGGGAATTTAAAGTCTAAATACGCTTTAAAATACAAATATTCGTTATCTCTTAAGACTAAATCAGGTTTTGGATTTTTTTGATTTTTAACATATTCGTTATTATACGACATAGTTACAGACTGTAACGGAGTCAAAAACGATGAATCAGAAATCAAATCAACATCCATGAAATTATCATTAATAACCGATAGCATATCAGTATTATCAAAATTCTCAAACCCGACACCACTTACTTTTAAATTATTCTGAAAAACAGAAAGTATAAAAAACTCTTCATTTATTCCATTTACAACAAATGTTGTAGTAGTACCATTGTTTACAAAAGTAACGCTTTTAGTCTTTATTATCCTTGAAAGCGTTAGATATTGTATGTAATTATTATTTTCTATAGTGTTCATAATTCCTATTTAAAGAGTGGTAATTTTTTTAAGTACTGAGAATCTAAATTTTTCTTAACATCATAAACAAAATCATTACGAGTTAAAATATAATAACACTTTGAAACCGTACTGACCTGACCTGAATTTTTCAATAATTTTAATTGATTATAGGCATCCTCATCATTTTCAAAAGCAGACATAGGATAGAGTATACCAGTATACCAAGGTGCATCTTTTACCAGAACATCAGTTCCGAAAGCTATAGAAACGTTTTTAGCTAAATTGTGGTAAAATGGATTAATTGTAACCTTGTTTAACTCAGCTACTAAAGTTGTAGGATTTTGATTCGCAAGTGCTAAATCTTTTTGTTCATTTGCGACCGTATCAGCTTTCCCAGCTTGAATAGCATCTTTATAATATTTTACTAAATAAGGCACTCCCAGTAGAAGTGCCAAAATAACAAACCAGTATTTAGATATTATTTGCAAAAAAGGAGATTCACCGCCGTTATTAACTTTTCTCTGCATTTTTAAATAATTTTGAAACGATTAACAATAAAAATAGAAAACCGACTAATTGAACAATTTTCATTTCCCGCCACAAAGCAAGGAGAGGTAAAAGGAAAGGCACTATTTCTTTTTAAAGATTTTGTAAGCCAACAAGCTTGCAATAACAACAACACCAATATGAACTGCGTTTTTATGCGCAGTGTAGAAATCTTGAATTTTTTGTAACATCTTATTTATTTTTTAGAATTATTTTTTAATTAAACGACCGTTTTTTAGAGTGTAACGGCTAACACAGAATAAAAAAAAAGTATTGCGGGGATAAATAAAGTAAGATTTAAACAAGGCCTTTTATACAACGCATATTCTTTTTTTCTACGAATCACTAAACCATTTAAAATTTTACTTCCTGATTTGTTCCAAGAATTAAATAGGTCAGAAATAATAGGGTCATTAGGATTTTTGTTAACTACTTTTAAAATAGTTGACCCCCTAAAATTACCCATTCCAATATTATAGGCTAAACTAGTCAAAGCACCCAATTGATTAGAATTAACTGAGGAAGTAATTTCCTTTTTTACGTCTCTTTCAAAAGCGTTAGAAATATTTGTAAAAAGTTGTTCCGCCCTTGCTTTTGTAAGTGGCTTATCAGTCATTTTTACATGAGTTCCATCCTCATAAAAGGTATTACCATAACCAATAGTAACAACGCCCTTGCCTTGGTCTCTATAAGGCGTTAACACCAAAGATTCAGAATCTTTTATCAGTTTTAAAGCAGCATTAACCATCTATCTCCTTTTTTTCTGAAAAGTCAATCTTTTCTAATTCCTGAGATACAACCTCGATACCTTTAATAATTGCCATTACTACAGCTGAGTATTTAACAATTAACCCAATTACGGAAACAATTCCTTTTAACTTATTCATTGTCTTTATTTTTTAAAAGTTCCTTTTCTTTTTTTTCTCTTCTTTCCTTGCTTATTTCAAGAAATATATCAAACCCCTCGTGTATAATAAGGGGTAAGAGTTTTAATATAATTCTAAACATCTTAACTTCTTAAGAATGTTCCCGCATAACCTCCATTTTTAGCCTTTGGATTGACAACAAAAGCCATTGTATCAATAACAACCTTACCGCTTTTTTTCTCCATTGTACCCCAATGAAAAGCAACAACACCAGTTTTAGTATTAGTCATTGTACAAGCGACAGAACCAAACCAACCCTTTTCTGATAGAACAGATTTTGCAGTGGTTACACATTTTATTGCTATCAATTCACCTTTCGACAATCTCCAACCCGTTGTTAAATGTTGTTCAACACTTGCATTTGGACCCGTTTTTGGGTGATAAGTTGTAGTTTTTGCACCTGAATGCTTAACTACAGCACGCTTTTGATTATTATTATTATTTTTTTGTTCGTAATACTTTGACTTATACGGACTATAGCCGTGTTGAGTATCATTTTTATCGTAATACCCTTTATTTTGTGGATAATTTCCCATTAGTGAAATAAATTTTTAATATTTAATAAAATTTCTGAAATCTTTTTTAAGATAATTACAGCCGTATCAACTAAAAATATTAGAAAATAGATACGACTGTAATTTTTTGGTTTATCGTCGTTTTGCAACTCTAGCCCCTTTCGGTTTTCTAAAATGTCTCCAAGCGAAGAACGCTACAATTAAACCAACAAAAAATAAAATGTAGCTTTTGTATAACTCCCATTGAGTCTTAAACCAAAGACCAGTAAACCACTTATTTACAGCCTGAGCATCACCTGACTTAGCTAACATATCCTGAGTTTTTCTACCAAAAATATCACCCTGAGCCTTAATAATATCAGCAGCCTGTTCAGGAATAACAAAACCTTTAGGTACTAAAGTGACATCAGATTGAGAAGCCCCTTTTTTAGGGTCAGTACTTCCCGCAATCCTAACTAAATCCTGAGAAACAGCCGTAAAATTACCAGTACCTACATTGACTAAATTCTTTATAGAAATAGCTCTTTTAAGCTTGTTTCCAATACTTTTAAAAAATCCCATTTTACACAGCTTTTAAGGTTCTCACCACAAAATTGATAATATCGCCTTGTGACTTGTTAACCTCTAACCAGTTTACATGTGGTAATGGTAAAGTCAATCTATCAGAAATGCCCTGAACAACATTACCAGTAACATCTACATACTGAATTGGGTCAATATCACGGGTTAAAGCTTGCAACTCTTTAGGCAGATATTTAACAACCTGACCATTTACAAACTGATAAGATATATCGCTAATAGTATCAGAAGTAGTCATAATAGCCAAATCAAATCCAGCTACATCAACCTTTTTGTTAACCTCTTCCGAAGCTATACTTTTCGACTCGATAAAATACAACTCATTTGTTTGTACAGGCTCTTCAACACCATTCAAATTATAAGTTTCATCAGCGTCCAAATCCTCTAAAAGAATTTTAATACTTTCTTTATCAGCTAAATAAATAGAACCCTCAAAAGCTAATTCACAAACCGCAATAGTTTTTAAATCACCATCGCTTTGTACAGCAGAAGCACCAAAAGTACTCGCAAGAATGAAATCTTTTAATTTGATTTTGTTTAAAAGAATAACGTTACTGCCGTTTCCTCTTTCAATCATAATGCTAATTCGCTCATTTTCAATATCAGCTAAAGCCAACGTTGAACCAATTATCAAACTACCAATAGATTTTGTTACTGTTAACTCTTCAGTTCTTGTAACACCCGTAATTACTGCAATTCTCATTTTTTCTTATTTTTCATGTTTATACTTGTTTTAACGAGTACAAAGGTTTGTGAAGAATGAAAAAGGGGTTTTACAATATTTTACAATTGTTTATATTTTTTTACATTTTTTTACAAAATACCGTATTGTATTAAGTCTGAAATGGTCAAATATTTTCTTGTCAACTGTAAAGAATCTAAAATAGTACGATACTCTTTTAATGCAGTTGGATAACTTATTTCTAAAATATTTTTCAACTGGGTTTTAGTTACTTTTTGGCTTGTAGAAGTTTTTTTTGTCATGGCTTATAAAAATAAAAATTGATGTTCGTTAAATAGGGGAGTATCAAAATCATTTACAATCTTTTCTTTTGTTCGAAATTCGTGCAGATAAAAATGTAATTTGTTTTTGAACCATTGTAGCAATGGTTTTTCATTAATCATATCCATATCCTCAAGCAATAAATTGAGAGCAACTATATAAGATATATCCTGATTATTTGCGTAATATTCTCTAAATAAGGATTTTGCAAGACGTTTCTTAATTGTGGTACTGGATAAAACAACATTTTTTAAACGTTTAATTATAGGAATAAATTTTGAAATTTGAGACTGTAAATAATCGAAATCAAACAAGACTATCAAATTTTCTTTATTCACTTGACTTTTGCCCGTATTCTCTCTTAATTCAAAAAAACCTTTATTTGCTATTTTCAATAATTCATAAAGGTTAGCTTTATCAAAAATACCCCAAGTCATTGTCTCACTGATATTTTCATCAGCTTTTGAATGCTCGTTTAAACCCCTAAAAAAAGCAGAATTTAACTGATATTCAAACCGCCAAACATTTTCGTTTTTTAAACCATTGTTTGCGTAATATTCATTAATGTACGGTTTTTCAGTAAGTTGGAGCGATAAAGTTTTATTATAACATCGTATAATTTTATCACTCGTTCTTTTACCCAATTGAAAACCATTAAGTATAGATTTGCCCTTATAAGTTTCAAAATAAGACTGTAAATTTTTTGGTCTACCTGATATAAGAAAATTGCCAGAAACGATATTACTATACAAATTTCTATAAGAATGATTAACATCCGATTTATCAAGACAAATATCTAGTCTATTGACTGATTTAAACAAATATGTAGTTTCATCGCAAAAAGCATTTATGACGTGCTTTAAAGCATCGTTTGAAAGTGTGTAAAAAAGATTGTTTTCTATTTGAAGTTGCGCCAGTCGCTCGCTAATAATAGCAGAGCGTGGTTTTGCGGTATAAATACCAATTTTTAAATCTTCATAGTATAAATCTGCTCTTATCTCAAAAATTTTAGTTCCATAATCATAAGGCTTTAATCTAAATTTTGAATTTTCGGGAAACTCACCAAAAGGCAAACCATCCAAATTAAGTATTAAATAATCTATGTTAATGAGCGTAGTTTTTAAATTGTTTGTTTTTAATCTTGTTTTGGCTTGATGCCTTTCTTTATATGTAATCATTAGTTTTTATGTAGGTTTTCTAAAATTTCTATAAAATGTTGAGCAGGAGCATAAGAAGAAAAAACGTGTTTAGTTGTATGCCATCGACCAAAAAGCCAAAATTTAACCTGAACTTTAAAACCTGATTCTTTAAACGAAATTCTTGTTTTCATGTTTATTATATGTGATTGGGTGAGTTAGTTGCCGTTATACCCTACGGCAACGATAAAAAAATATAATGCCCTTAACCGTTCGGGATTTTCCTTCTTAGATAGTAGCATTTTATTGCAGTATAACCCACGTCGAAAAGAGCATTATTTAATAGATTTAAGAAGAAAGTTCAATAATAATATCAGTATAAAGTAGATTTTTAGGCATATACTGAAACATACTATACTGAACATAACCTTTTACAAGTATTTTTTGATGAATATTCAAATAGCAGTATAAAGGTATTTGCAGGACTTTTTCTATTATCATTTAACAGGGGAATAAATTGTTATTAAAATTGAAGCGATAGCCACGAAGCACCAAAATATTAATGCGTTGATTTTTTGATTTGTCATGAGATAAGATATGAGATATATGATATTAGAAAATAAACAATAGTTGAATAAATCAGGAATTTTACTAAAAACCTAATAAAGACACAACACATTAAAATGACAGTAAATAAAACGCCCATAATTTTTAAATAAAAGGTTCGTTAAACAATGAATAATGATTCTTTGGCAAGTCATTAACTGTAAATCTGTTTTTTGATATAGATTCAATTATTTCTTTATTCATAATCTCCAAATCAGCTTTTAAAGTTTGTGATTGAGCAAGAAAAATAAATTTCAACTTTTCGTCAATTTGTTTTATCTCACGAAGTATAAAACCATACTGATACTTAATTTGTTCAAGATCAACAGTCTCGCAAGGAAACTTCGTATATTCTTTTAAATCAGCAGTAACACCAATTATTTGAATAAGTAGATTTTCTCTTTGGCGGGTTAACTCATTAATTGTACTCATAATTAAAAAGTTAAAAGATTATGTTTTAACAATTTAGATATAAGATTTTTTTGCGAGGTGCAATAAAACGTAAATTCGTGGATAGACTGATTTTGACGAATTATAAAACAATCTGATTGTATTTGAATAGATATTCCTACATTTGAACCACGAATACGAATAAACAGCCATTTATACTTTAAATGAGAAGTTTTACAAAAGGGTCGTATTTTTTTTAAAAACGTTTTTGGATGAAATGCAGTATTTCGCATTTTTTCGAGTTCTACCAACAATAACGTGTAATTTTCTAAAGAACTTCTTTTAAGTGCCATATTTCGGGGGTTAGTTATACCCGCAAAGATGACTTATAATTTATATTATGTAAAATAGAATATTTAATGAAACATCTATATCCATCCAATTACTATTAAATACAAAAAGCACTACCTTTCAGTAATGCCTTCAAAATTATAATCTTTTAAAAAAAATTATTTAACAGAAAATGGTATGTTCCAATTTTCCCAACTTAAAACAATATTGTCTTTATTAATTGTGTAAACTAATTTTTCAGCGATTGAATTAGCAATTTGCTGTTTTACGGTAACTCTTAATTGGTCTTCTTTATCATTATATTTATAAGCTCCCCATTGTTTAGCTTCTTTATTAAAAATAATGACGCATTCTTTTTCATTTGGTAAAACAAAAAAAGAATATTTTCCTGCAGGTAATTTTGATCCCTCAATAGTAAGATCTTTATCTGTTTCAAATGTTGTTGCTTCATTTGCGCCAGCACGCCAAACTTCATTAAACGGCACTAATGCTCCCCAAATTTGTCTTCCTTTTAATGAAGGACTACTATAATTTATACTAATTGTAGCGCCATTAATTTTCCCTGTTGCAACCGCTGCCGGGCTTGCTTTCTCTTGAGCATTTAAGAAATTAATAAACAATAATGCAAAAGTTAAAAAAGGTATTTTTTTAAGTAATCTCATGATTTAAAATGTTTTAGTTATTATTACAAACTTAAAATAACTTTATTTAATTTATATAAATTCTTACTAATTTTAAGAAAAAAATAAGGATTGTATAATTTATTTGTTTTACTACATCATTGACAGTATTATAATTGTTTAATTTATTATTTTTACAAACAATACTTTATTTATTTGCCAAAAAATATGAATACAATTGCTGAGCACATTGCTGATTTTTTAAAGGAATATCCACCATTTAATCACTTGACTTTTCAAGAATTATCTGAAATTGCTACAAGTATTCGCGTAGTAAATTTAGAAAAACATAAAGTATTATTTCAAATTAATGATGTTTTGCACGATAGTTTTTACGTTGTAGCTTCGGGAGTTATCAATTTATCAGTCATAGCTGATGCTGAAGAAACATTATTAAACAAATGTCATGAAGGAGATATTTTTGGTTTACGTCCGTTTTTCGCCAAAAACAACTATATGATGACTGCTAAAGCAAGAGAAGAAAGTATTATTTACGCCATACCTATTGCTACTTTCCGTCCTTTTGTTGCTAATAATTCTGAAGTTTTGAACTTTTTATTAGAGAGTTTTGCTACAAATACACGAAATCCAAAGGACAAAGAAAATCTAAACGGAAAACTTATTTCTGACAATGTTTTCTATTCTGATCAACAATCAGAAATGCAATATTTTCAGTCTTTATCATATAATAATTCTCCTTTAATTACAATAAAAAATGCTATTGTTCAAGATGTTGCACAACTCATGAATGAAACCTTAATGAACAATATTATTGTATGCGATAACACTATTCCTGTTGGCATTGTTACTGATACGGATATGCGTTCAAAAATTGCTACTGGTCGATTTCCGGTAACAATTTCGGTAGATAAAATAATGTCTTCCCCTGTCATAACAGTTTTAGAAAATGTTTCTCTTGCAGAAGCACAATTACTGATGTTAAAGCACAATGTCACTCATTTATGCGTTACACAAGACGGGACTAATCAGTCTTCAATAAAAGGGATTATTTCCGAAAGAGATTTAATTGTTGCACAAGCCAGTAATCCCGGTGTATTAATAAAAGAAATAAAACGTTCCCAAACACCTAAAGATTTAAAACAAATACGGGAGCGCCTTTCAGATCTTATTCAAAATTCAATTCATAAAAACATCCCTCTTTCTCATGTAAATAATATTGCCAGCGAAATTAACATGGCAATAATTAAACGTTCGGTAGAATTATCTATTTTAGATTTAGGCTCACCTCCTGCCCGTTTTGCTTGGTTGAGTATTGGTAGTCAGGGACGAAAAGAACAACTATTATTAACAGACCAAGATAGTATTTTAATTTTTGAAGATGTTACTCCTGATAAATATAGAGATGTAAAAGATTATTTTCTTAAATTAGGAAAAAAGACAACCGTAACACTGGAAAAAGTAGGTTATGAATTATGTCCTAATGGGCACATGGGAAGCAACATGCTTTGGTGTAAATCACTGACAGACTGGACTAAACAATACAACAGCTGGATGAATACTCCAGGCGAAAATAGTAATGATTTAAGCAGTATATTTTTTGATTATGAAATTGCTTTTGGAGAAGAAAAAATTGAAGAAGCTATAGGAAATGTAATTTTCAAGAATGTACAAAATAATACCCTGTTTTTTGATTTCTTAGGAAATGATGCACTAAAGAAAAATGCTCCTTTAAGCTTTTTCAAAAAATTTATAGTTGAAGAAGATGGCCTTAATAAAGATAAATTTGACATCAAGACGCGTGCTTTAATGCCACTGATAGATGGAGCTCGTTTATTTATTCTAAACTACAATGTAAAAGGAATTAACAATACCTATTTACGATTCAAACAATTAGCGATTACTGACGCCAAAAATGCCGAAATTTATCTTAATTGTGCAGAAGCTTTTTTGACATTATCAAAATTCAGAACATTAGAAGGTTTAAAAAATGACAATTCGGGTCAGTTTATAAATTTGAATGAATTATCAAAAATTGATAAAGAGAAATTGAAAAATGCTTTTGCTCCAATGAAAGAATTGGAGGAGTTAATTAAAAGTAAATTTCAACTTACACAATTTTCATAACTATGCTAGACTGGCTTAAAAACATTAATAAAGAACACCCTGAATTTTGGAAAACCTATGTTTCAAAATTTGAAAAAAAATCTAATCGTTTTGTTATTTTATCAACTGAAACTTCAGGCTTAAACCCCGTTAAAGATGTTATTTTATCAATTGGTTCTTTTGCGGTAGTCAATAATAGTATTATTATTGGAGATAGTTTTGAAACTGTTTTATTGCAATATAAATTTTTGCACGATAACGGACTTTCAAATGAGTTTATCGTTGAAAGTAAAATGAAAAAGCTTGGAGAATCTGAAGCAATCCAGTCTTTAATAGATTTTATAGGAAACGCTGTTTTAGTGGGACATCATATCGATTTTGATGTAGAAATGATTAATGCAGCCCTTGAAAGATTAGATTGTGGCCGATTAAAAAATGAAGCTTTAGATGTTGATGTAATGTATCGAAAACTTCAAGATATTAATGATCGTCAATTTTCTCTGGACGAATTATGTGATATTTATAAAATTCCAAAAAGCGATAGAAATTCTTCTTCTGAGGATGCATACAAAATTGCTTTACTTTTTTTAAAATTAAAATCTAGATTGGGGATAAAGTAATTGATTCCCAGATTCAGTAATTGAAGTCTTTAAAATATATAATTAACAAAGCAACTTTATGCCTTCCCAAAAACGCCCATGATGACTAATCGAAACTGGGATAGTTTTTTGGGTTTGAATGTCAATTATAAAAGGGATTCCGTTTATTTTACTGATTTCAGCTTTAGAATTTAAAGCCTTTATTGCATTGAAATATTCTTTTTTTACAACAGCAATAGAGTGAATAAATTCCTCTGAAATATTTGTTTGCGTGAAATACGTGTTTCCATTACAAATAACTGTTCCTAAAATTTCATTCTCATAATGACACTCTAATTGTAAAGGTATATATGCTCGAATTCCTGATTCTCTATTGTAGATTTTGTAAGCCGCTTCCTTTCTTGACCATAAATTCCAAACCAGTACTTCAGGATTTATAGCATTCAAAATTAATAATTGCTCTTTTTGAGTAAAGATTTTATCCAAAAAACCTTTCCGTTTCCAGTTACTTTCTTTTCGGGCTAAAGTCAAATCTACAATATCATTACCGATCACTTTTCAGCTAATTTAGTTTCAATTATCGCCATAGCAGCTTTTAAATCAAGCATTTTTTCCATGGATTCATTATCGATTATAAGATTAAATTCTTCTTCAATATCTAAAATTACATCAACTAAATTAGCGGAATTGATTTTTAAATCGTTAATAAAATCAGTGTTCTCCGTAATATTATCAAAAGCCCCTTGATTTTGAACATAAGGCTTAATAATATTTTTTAATTTTTCAATTGTTTCTTGTTTATCCATAGTTTGTTTATTTCTTAGCGCTGATTCCTAGTTTTTCTTTAATTTATTCTCAAATTTAAAATTGATGAACCTGTGACTAAATATACTTTTTAAAAATTACACAACCGTTCACATCTCCAAAACCAAAACTGGCTTTGGCAATAATATTCAATTCTTTTTTAATTAGTTGTCTTGGAATTCTTGACTCATCAATCAGAGCTGTAATCTCATGGTTTAAATCCTCACAATTGATATTGGAAAAAACAAATCCTTCTTTTAATTGCAATACTGAGGCCACACTTTCGATACTCCCCGCTCCTGACAAACAATGCCCTACCATTGATTTCAAGGAGTTTATATAAGGAAAATCTTTTCCTTTTCTTCCTAAAGCTTCACTCCAATTCTGAATCTCCAAACTATCTTTGGATGTGGCAGTCAAATGACCGTTTATAGCGTCAATATCATTAGCTGAAATCCCAGCATTTTCAATAGCATTTTTAATGCATTTTTGAACGGCTGTCGGATTTGGAGCAGTCATACTTCCTAATCCGCGTTGACCACCAGAATTTACATTTCCTCCCAAAATTTCTGCGTAGATTTTAGCACCTCGTGCCAATGCACTTTCTAAATCTTCCAAGACTAAAGCCCCTGATCCACTTCCCGGAACAAATCCAGAAGCACTTTCAGACATTGGCCTTGAGCCTTGTTCCGGATTTTCATTATGCTTAAAAGTGCAGACTTTCATCGCATCAAATCCACCCCAAATATAGGGTCCAGAATCACTTGTACTTCCGGCTAAAATGCGTTTTGCCTGTCCTGATTTTATCCGTTCATAGGCCATAAGAATACTTTCGGTTCCTGTTGTACATGCCGAAGAATTGGTAGTGACTTGATTTCCTAACCCTAATTTCCCTCCTAAATAAGCACTCACACCACTATTCATAGTTTGTGCCACGGCAGTACTTCCTAATCTTCGGGTTTGAAATTCATCAATTTTATAAATACTTTCTCGAAATTTATCAATTCCAGAAGTTCCTGTTCCAAAAATAGTTCCGCTATCCCAATCCGGTTCTTCATTAATTTCTAATGATAAACCTGCATCTTTCCAAGCATCAATTCCTGCAATAACACCATATAAAATTCCCGTTGAATTGAAATTTCTTAACTCTAATTCCGAAAAATACTGCAATGCTAATTCAGTGGAAATTTCAGGTTTTCCAGCAATTTGACAAGAAAATTGCAGTCTTTCTAATTCTGAATCATATTTGATTCCCGAAATTCCATTTTTTATGGCATGAGTAAAAGCATCAAGTCCTACTCCATTTGGAGCAACAACACCAAGTCCTGTAATTACGACACGTTTTTCCATTTATGCTTAATTTATTTCAGTATCTGCTAATTTTTTTAATCTAATTTTCAATCTCAAACTATCATTCCTGCTATTATTCCCATACAAACCATTTCGCCTTTTTCATTTATCATTTTTACTTTACATTTTAATTTTCCAAATCTAAAATATATTTTTTCTGAAATTACTATTACTTTTTCATTTGGAAAAACAGGTTTTAAAAAATCTATTTCTGCTGATGTTAAAGCAATTGAAGTAGTTTTGTTTAACGTATCATTTAATAAAAAAATTCCCAAACAAACCAATCCGATTTGTGCCATAACTTCAGTTAAAATTACACCCGGAGTTACTGGATTGTCTTTAAAATGCCCTTTATAAAAATCTAACGTTTCATCAAATGTATATGCCCCTTCAACTCCATTTTCATTAACATTGATTATTTCATCAACAAACAGAAAAGGTTTAGAATAGGGTAATTTTGATATGATTTCTTCTTTTTTCATAGTTTTTCTATTCCCTCATTTGGGGTTAAGGGCTAAAACTGCAATAAAACACGTTGTGCCGAAAATCCTGGACCAAAACTCAACATTAATCCTTTCTCTCCTTTTTTAGGTTTGCTGTCCATAATTCGTTCTAAAACATATAAAACAGTCGCACTTGACATGTTTCCATACAATCGTAAAACTTCTTTTGTATCGTCAATGTTTTTTCCTAAATCAAAAAATAAACGTTCAACCGTTTGAATAATTTTTTTACCTCCAGGATGAAAAATTAAATGATCAATAGTTTCAATCGTTTCATTATTCTTTTCTAAAAATGGATTAATGATATCCGGAAAATGTGACGCAATAGTTTCAGGAACTTCAATATCCAATACCATTTGTAAACCTGAGTTCGTGAGTTTAAAACCCATCATTTGAATGTTGTCATAAAAATGATACATTTCTTCGGCTAGAATTTCAGGGCCTTCATCTTGGTCATCAGAAGTAAGCAAAACGCAAGCTGCACCATCACCAAAAATAGCTGCGCTTACAATATTAGCCATCGAAAAATCATCTAATTGAAATGTTGCTGTTGGACTTTCAACTGCAATAACTGCAGCCCGTTTTCCAGGATTAGCCTGCAAGAAATTTTTAGCATAAATAATTCCCGAAATCCCGGCAGCACAACCCATTTCAGTTACTGGAAGCCTAATTATATCTTGACGTAACTTTAATTTATTAATCAAATACGCATCCAATGATGGAATCATAATTCCAGTACAACTCACCGTAATGATGTAATCTAAATCTTCTGGATTCCAATTGGCCTTTTTCAATGCTTTTTCTAATACTTTTTCGCCTAAATCAATTACCTCCCGGACATAAATATCATTTCTTTCCTCAAAAGAAGTTTTCGTAAAGACTTCAATTGGATCCATAATAGAATACCGCTTATCAACTGCAGCACCTTCAAAAATTTTTTTCACTTTTCTGATAAAACGTTCGTCTTGTCCTACTAACCAAGCATCCAAAAATGGAATAATTTCATCCGTTGTTCTGGAGTATTTTGGCAATTGTTTTGCAACGGTTTTTATTTTTACACTCATATTTTCGAAATTATCCACTGGTAGCGAAACGCCCATTTCCAATTAATTTTATAGTTGTTAAAATTTAATTTTTGAGAGAAATAAATCAATTCTTCTTTTTTAAAACCTCTTAAAATTGAAATTAATCCATCTTCCCGCGACATATCATTTAATCGAAAAACAAAACATAATGCCTGAAATAATCGATAAGCTACTGAACTCCTTTGTAAATCATTTATAACAATTCCAACATTCGAATTAGCATTAAACACATTCAATAAATGAACTATTTCATTGTCTTTAAAATGATGTAAGGTCAAAGTACACAGGACAATATCGTATTTTAATTCTTGAAAAGGTTTATCAAATATATCTTCACATTGATACGATATATTAGAATATTTTTTAGATAATTTTTGCGCATGGTTAATCGTGAAATTATTGGCATCAATACCAATTAATTTAAATTTAAGATTATTTTTTAATCCAAAATCTGCTAATGTGCGTAACATGTCGCCATTACCACAACCTACATCCATAATACTAATTTCATTTGATTTTGAAATATTCTTAATCAAATCCTGTACTCCTCGTAAAGTTAACAGGTTTCCACCTAAAAGCTGATTGATTTGGGCAATTTTGTCTAAGGCATCCCGTAAGATTTCTCCTTCCATGGCAAAATTATCCATGGTTTCAGGTTTGTCTGTTCTGTATTTGGTGTTTATAAACATTTATGAGCTTAAAATTATAGGTTTTCCATGCGTTTTTTTTATAATTTTCGGCAATAAAAACGGAAATGCAATCAATATACGCATTAATACACGAGAGAGTTTTTGCTTTTGCAAAAGATTAGATAAAAATCTCCCTATTTTTAATCTTTGACTAAAATTAGAACGCCACTCCTTACTATATTTTTTTTCTAATTCGCTTCTGGAATTGATTTCATCATTGCAATATTTCTCCACTAATTCCGAAACAATTTTAGCACTATGAATAGCCATTGCCATTCCATTTCCACACAAAGGATGAATTAGTCCGGCGGTATCTCCAATCATTAAAATATGATTTTCAACAGCTTGTTTTTTTTCGAAAGAAATTTGGCTTATTGTTAATGGTTTTTCGAAAAGCAAGTTGCTTTTTTCGAAAATAGTTTTTAAATGTGGGTTTTGAGAAACGACTTTATTTTGATATTCTTCAACGTTTTTAAACTTATTGAAAGTTTCATAATCTGCTAAGTAACAAATATTAATTGCACCATTTTCTACTTTTGAAACACCACAATAGCCGCCTTTAAAGTTATGCAATCCTACCAAATCATTAGGAAAATCTCCTGAATAATGCCCTTTGACAGCTAACCATGGTGATTTCTTCTGAATAAAATTACGATTTAGTTTTTGATCAATAATAGAGCGTTTGCCAAAAGCTCCAATTACAATTTTAGCTTTTAAAATAATTTTATTTGACGTTGTCACGGTAAATGTATCATCTTCAAAAGCTATTCCTTCAACTAAATCCTGAATAATTTTACAACCATTTGCAATTGCTTTATTATATAAATATTCGTCAAGAGTATAGCGGCTAATTCCAAATCCACCAAGAGGTAAAGTGCTTTTAATTGTCTTTCCGTTAACTGTCGAAAATTCAAGTTTTGTAATCGTAGTAGGATATAAATTAGCTATTTTTAAATCAAGCCAATTGAGATAAGGTAAAACTTCATTAGAAATATATTCTCCACAAACTTTATGTTTTGGAAATTCATTTTTTTCTACAATAATAACTTGAAATCCAATTTTGGATAAATGAATTGCAGCTGTCAAACCTGCTAAACCGCCACCAATAATTAAGACTTCCTTATTTTTCATACTGAAGTAAATTTATGGATTTGTTTATTAATGTAGTTATGATATTTAATAAAAAACTTACATAAATTAATTATTGTTTATTATCAAGAAATGTTGAGTGTTGTATTACAATTAAGTCAAAAAAAAGCTGTTTTATTACAAACAGCTTTTAATTAATTTACAATTTTCCTTCTTTTATTTCTTCTACAATTTCAGGATTTAATAATGTTGTAGTATCTCCAAAATTCGAATAATCTCCTTCGGCTATTTTACGTAGAATTCTACGCATGATTTTTCCGGAACGGGTTTTTGGTAGACCGGAAACAAACTGAATTTTATCTAACTTAGCAATTGGACCGATATGATCTGATATATGCTGATTTATTTCTTTGATAAGATTTTCTTTATTTCTTGTTTCTCCAGTTTCTTTTAAAATAACAAAACCGTATAATGCATTTCCTTTTACATCATGAGGGAAACCTACAATGGCTGATTCAGCAACAGCAGGATGCTCATTAATAGCATCTTCAATAGGTGCTGTTCCTAAATTGTGTCCTGAAACAATAACAACATCATCCACACGACCTGTAATTCTATAATATCCTACTTCATCACGCAAAGCGCCGTCACCAGTAAAATATTTCCCTGGAAAAGTAGAAAAATAAGTATCTATATATCGCTGGTGATCTCCCCAAATGGTTCTTGCGATTCCAGGCCATGGGAATTTAATACACAAACTGCCTACCACTTGATTGCCTTCTATTTCATTGCGTTTTTCGTCCATTAATACCGGTTGAATTCCAGGTAATGGTAAAGTAGCATAGGTTGGTTTAGTTGGCGTCACAAAAGCTATTGGAGAAATCATAATTCCACCCGTTTCAGTTTGCCACCAAGTATCTACAACGGGGCATCTTTTATCTCCAACATGGTCATTGTACCAGTGCCAAGCTTCTTCATTGATTGGCTCCCCTACTGAACCAATTACTTTTAATGATTTTAAAGGGAATTTTTGTACATATTCTAAGCTCTCTTTTGCTAAAGCACGAATAGCAGTTGGTGCAGTGTAAAACTGGGTAACTTTATGTTTTTCGATAATTTCCCAAAAACGACTAAAATCAGGATAAGAAGGAACTCCTTCAAAAATAACAGTCGTCCCACCATTCAATAATGGACCATATAAAGCATACGAATGTCCAGTGATCCAACCTATATCAGCAGTACACCAAAAAATGTCATTTTCTTCATGATTAAAAACATTTTTAAACGTGTAAGCAGTATAAACCATATATCCTGCTGTAGTATGTACCATTCCTTTTGGTTTACCGGTAGAACCTGAAGTATAAAGAATAAACAAAGGATCTTCGGCATCCATGATTTCAGCAACATTATTATCCGATGCTTCGTCTAAAAGAGGTTGCAACCATTGATCACGGCCTTCTTTCATGCTTATAGAAGTATTGGTTCTTTTAACCACTAAAACTGATGAAACTGAAGGACAGTTTGTCAAGGCTTCATCAATTATTCCTTTTAAATCGATAGTTTTATTTCCTCGGTAACCTCCATCTGAGGTGATGACCATTTTACATTCGCTATCATTAATTCTTGTTGCAACTGCCGAAGCCGAAAATCCTGCAAAAACAACTGAATGGATTGCTCCAATTCTAGCACAAGCCAAAGTTGTTATGGCTAATTCAGGAATCATTGGTAAATAAATACAAACGCGATCTCCTTTTTTTATACCTTGTTCTCGCAATACGTTTGCCATTTTACAAACACGTTGGTGTAATTCATTATAGGTTATATGTAAAGCAGCTTCTGTAGGATCATTAGGTTCAAAAATAATTGCCGTTTTATCCCCTCTTTTAGCAAGATGTCTGTCGATGCAGTTTTTGGTCATATTCACTTTAGCTTCCGTAAACCATTTAACTTCGGCTTCTGCCATATTAAAATCGACAACCTTATCCCATTGTTGGTACCAAGTAAAATTTTCTTCTGCTATTTTGCCCCAAAATTTTCTGGGCTCACGAACTGATTTATTATAATGTTTAAAATATTGTTCTAAATTATCAATTTTATAGTAGCTCATGTTTTTTAATTTTTTATAAAAGTATTAAATCTCAAGCTATTCTTAAAATTATTTAAATTATAAATTCCTATAGAAATTTAAATATTAAATAAAAAAAATAACTTTTTAATGATAATTTGTTCGTTTTTTACTTTTTTTTGAAATTTTGATACAAACAAAAAAAGCGAGATAGATTTCCTACCCCGCCTTTTATCTCAACAAAATTTAACAACAAATAATTTTTGTAATAAAAAAAATACTTTATTACAGCTTCAATTAGACCCAACTTTAATACATTTTAATATATAAAGGTAGTTTCTAACTCTATTTCAAATAAAGGAATTACTTCACTTAACTCTCAGCTTGTTGGAAGTTAAGTGAATGTAATATGCATCTATATCCTCTTTTCTTTTAATAAGTGCTTACTAATTCAAAATATTATGGATTCAAATGATATAATGCAAATCCCAACACACCCTCATGTGTGGTAATTCCTAATTTTTATTATCCTATTTTTTTCATTGCAGTCATAGATTCTCTCAACCACTCTCCTACTTCTTCAATAGGATGTTGACGAATACTTTTATTTACTGCAATAAGTACTGCATTATCTACTCCATTAGAAGTTGAAAATGGTTTACCAATTATGTTTGTGTCTACAGTTTTCATAAAATCAACCAATAAAGGCTTACAAGCATGATCAAACAAGTAACAACCATATTCAGCAGTATCCGAAATGATTCTGTTCATTTCATATAATTTTTTTCTTGCCACAGTATTAGCAATCAAAGGCAATTCATGTAAAGATTCGTAGTAAGCTGATTCTTCAATGATTCCTGATTGTGTCATTGTTTCAAAAGCTAATTCTACACCCGCTTTAACCATAGCAATCATCAAAACACCATTGTCAAAATACTCTTGCTCTGAAATATGAGCTGCTGTTGGAGCTGTTTTTTCAAAATTAGTTTCTGCAGTTGCAGCTCTCCAAGTCAATAAATTAACATCATTATTGTCCCAGTCAATCATCATGTTTCTTGAAAATTCTCCAGAAATGATATCGTCTTGATGTTTTTGGAACAATGGACGCATGATATCTTTCAATTCTTCCGAAATTTCGTAAGCTTCGATTTTTGCAGGATTTGAAAGACGATCCATCATATTTGTAATTCCACCATGTTTCAAAGCTTCAGTTATAGTTTCCCAACCGTATTGAATTAATTTTGAAGCATAAGCTGGCTCGATTCCTTTTTCAACCATTTTGTCGAAACATAAAATTGAACCTGTTTGCAACATTCCACAAAGAATGGTTTGTTCTCCCATTAAATCCGATTTTACTTCAGCTACAAATGAAGAGTTCAAAACTCCAGCTCTATGTCCTCCAGTAGCAACTGCGTATGCTTTTGCTTGTTCGAAACCTTCTCCGTTTGGATTGTTTTCAGGGTGAACTGCGATTAAAGTTGGTACACCAAAACCTCTTTTATATTCTTCACGAACCTCAGATCCTGGACATTTAGGAGCACACATGATAACCGTGATGTCTTTACGAATTTGCATTCCTTCTTCTACGATATTGAAACCATGAGAATACGCTAATGTTGAACCGTTTTTCATCAAAGGCATGATTGCTGTTACTACAGCTGTATGTTGCTTATCTGGTGTAAGGTTACAAACCAAATCAGCAGTTGGAATTAATTCTTCATACGTTCCCACTTTGAAACCATTATCAGCAGCATTCATGTAAGAAGCTCTTTTTTGAGCAATTGCTTCTGCACGCAATGCATAAGAAATATCTAAACCTGAATCTCTCATGTTCAAACCTTGGTTTAAACCTTGAGCTCCACAACCTACGATAACTACTTTTTTTCCTGCTAATGCTGCTATACCATTTGAAAATTCTGATTGATCCATGAATTCGCAAACGCCTAATTGTTCTAATTGTAATCTAAGTGGTAATGAATTGAAATAATTTGCCATCTTTTTTTATTTAATGATTTTAAAATTTAATAATTGAAATTTTGATTGCTGCAATAACATTATAAAGTGTTACTGCAAAATGAATTCTATTTAAGCTCTTCTAATAACGTTGATATTTCCATTTTTTCTTTGGAAACTGATATTCTTCCTGAACGTACAAACTGCATGATTCCGAAAGGTTTTAATTTTTCGTATAATTCTTCAATTTCAGAACGTCTTCCTGATTTTGAAATCACAAAAAAGTCTCTTGATACGGTAACAATTTCCGAATGACTTTCTTTGATTATATTTTGTATTTGTCTTTCGTCAAATAATAAACTCGAATGTATTTTGAACAAAGCACTTTCTAAGAAAATAGTTTCTTCATCAACATGATAAAAAGCTTTGATTACTTCGATTTGTTTTTCAATTTGACCTACAATATTTTGTACCCATTTTTCAGTTGTATCCACTACAATAATGAATCTGGAAACATTTTCTATTTCTGATTCGGATACATTTAGACTTAATATATTGATATGACGTTTCAAGAATATTCCTGATATTCTGTTTAATAAGCCAACGTTGTTTTCTGAATAAACAGAAATGGTGAATGTTTTATTTTCCATAATATTAACTTAATCTCATCTCAGAAACCGATGCTCCTGTTGGAATCATTGGGAATACATTATTTTCTTTTTCTACCATAACTTCAAGGAAGTACGATTCTTTTGAAGCCATCATTTCAGCTACGGCCGCATCTAAATCTTCTCTTTTGGTCACTTTTTTGGCTTTAATATAATAGCCTTCAGCAATCGCTATAAAATTAGGATTTATCATCTCCGTAGAAGCATATCTTTTGTCAAAAAACAATTGTTGCCACTGACGTACCATTCCTAAAAATTCGTTGTTCAATACAACAATTTTCACAGGAACTTTAGTTTGAAAAATAGTTCCTAATTCCTGAATCGTCATTTGAAAACCACCATCACCAATAATGGCAACGACTTCACGTTCCGGCATTCCCATTTTGGCACCAATCGCAGCCGGTAACGCAAATCCCATCGTTCCTAAACCTCCGGAATTAATGATGCTTTTAGTCGAATTAAATTTGGCATAACGACAGGCAAACATCTGGTGTTGCCCTACATCAGGTACAATTATAGCGTCACCTTTAGAATGTTTGTTAATCATTTCGATAGTTTCCCCCATAGAAATTCCTTCTTTCTTCGGTTTTAACTCGTCATTGATTACCTCTTCTAGTTCAATTTTATACATTTCCTTGAACTCGTTGTGCCAAGATTCGTGTGTGTTACTTTTGATTAAAGGAAGTAAGGCAGTCAGTGATTCTTTGACATCAGCTAAAACGGCCACAGTTGTTTTTACATTTTTATCTATCTCCGACGGATCAATTTCGAAGTGAATAACTTTGGCTTGTTTTGCATAAGTGGCTAAATTTCCAGTCACACGGTCGTCAAAACGCATTCCAAGTGCAATCAAAACATCACATTCGTTTGTTAATAAATTAGGCCCGTAATTTCCGTGCATTCCTAACATTCCTACATTTAAGGGATGATCTGTTGGCAATGCCGAAAGTCCTAAAATAGTCCAAGCAGCAGGAATTCCAGATTTTTCAACTAATGCTTTTAATTGTTCTTCCGCTTCGCTAAGAATAATTCCCTGACCAAAAACGATATATGGTTTTTTTGCATTATTGATTAGTTCCGCAGCCTCTTTAACCTTTTCAATATCTAAAGTTGGTTTTGGATTGTAACTTCTAATGCTGGTGCATTTTTTATAACTAAATTCAATTTCGTCAAATTGCGCATTTTTTGTAATATCAATCAATACGGGACCCGGACGACCTGATTTTGCAATAAAAAAGGCTTTTGCAATGATTTCAGGTATTTCATGTGCCTCGGTAATTTGATAATTCCATTTGGTAACCGGAGTCGAAATTCCAATAATATCAGTTTCCTGAAACGCATCTGAACCTAATAAATGTTTGCCTACCTGACCGGTAATACAAACCATTGGAGTAGAATCAATTTGAGCATCAGCAATACCGGTTACAAGATTTGTTGCTCCAGGACCTGAAGTAGCTATAGCAACTCCAACTTTTCCTGTTGCTCTTGCAAATCCTTGAGCCGCATGAGTTGCCCCTTGTTCGTGACGTACTAAAACATGCTGTAATTGATCTTGAAATTTATATAATTCGTCATAAACTGGCATTATGGCACCTCCTGGATAACCATAAACCAAGTCTACTCCTTCTTCTAATAAGCATCTAATAACGGCTTCTGCGCCTGATATTTTATTTGTTCCCATGGGTACGTTTATTATTTTTGCTCATCCTAGCTATCTCCAAAAATAGAGAGAGCCGAGATTGATATAGTATTCCTATTTTTTACTTTCAAATAAAAGTCCAAACCCTATTTTATATTTCCCTTTCGGGAGTTAGGGGGATTATTTATCGGTTACACATCCTTCAGAGGCACTGGAGACCGAACGCATATATTTAAGTAACACTCCTTGTTTAATTGGTGATTCTGGTTGAACCCAGTTGGCTTTACGTTTTGACAATTCTTCGTCAGATATTTTCATATTAATAGTATTTTTCACAGCATCAATTGTAATCACATCACCGTTTTCTATCAATGCAATTCCTCCACCTTCATAGGCTTCTGGAGTAACGTGTCCTACCACAAAACCGTGAGAACCTCCAGAGAAACGTCCGTCAGTAATCAAAGCAACAGTACTTCCTAAACCAGCTCCCATAATAGCAGATGTTGGTTTTAACATTTCAGACATACCAGGGCCACCTTTTGGACCACAGTAACGAATAATCACTACGTTTCCCGGCTTAACTTCACCACCTTGTATTCCTTTAATTACATCTTTTTCATTTTCAAAAACTACTGCTGTACCTTCAAAAAACTCTCCTTCTTTTCCGCTAATTTTAGCCACACAACCTTCTGAAGCTATGTTTCCGTATAGAATTTGAATATTTCCAGTAGCTTTTAATGCTTTTTGGATTTCATGAATTACTTCTTGACCATCATGTAAATCAGGAATTGAAGCTAAATTTTCAGCTATAGTTTTTCCTGTTACTGTCAAACATTCACCGTGTAAAAAACCTTCTTTTAATAAATATTTCATTACTGCTGGAACACCTCCTACATTATGTAAATCTTCCATTAAGTATTTACCACTTGGTTTCAAGTCGGCTAATAATGGTGTTTTATCGCTGATATCCTGGAAATCTTTTAATGTGAGTTCAATACCTACAGCGTGAGCCATTGCAATTAAGTGCATCACTGCATTTGTAGAACCTCCTAAAACGGCTACCATCGTAATTGCATTTTCAAATGCTTTACGAGTCATAATGTCTCTAGGCTTAATATCTTTTTCTAGTAATATTTTGATTGCTTTACCAGCATCAGCACATTCTTGTTTCTTTTCCGGACTCAAAGCAGGATTAGAAGAACTGTAAGGCAAACTCATTCCTAATGCTTCAATTGCTGATGACATCGTGTTAGCAGTGTACATTCCACCGCAAGCACCTGCACCTGGACAAGCATTTTGTATTACTCCTTTGAAATCTTCAGGTGTAATCGAATTGCTGAATTTTTTTCCTAATGCTTCAAAAGCAGAAACAATATTTAAATCTTCACCTTTCCATTTTCCTGGGTGAATTGATCCTCCGTAAACCATAATAGAAGGGCGATTTACTCTACCCATAGCCATTAAGGCTCCTGGCATATTTTTATCACAACCTGGAACAGCAATCATACCATCATACCATTGTGCTCCCATAACTGTTTCTATAGAATCTGCAATTACATCACGAGAAACCAAAGAAAAACGCATTCCATCATTACCATTAGAAATACCGTCACTTACACCAATAGTATTAAAAATCAAACCCACTAAATCTTCTTTCCAGACGCCAGTCTTAATATCTTTAGCCAAATCGTTTAAGTGCATGTTACAAGGATTTCCGTCGTAACCCATACTCACAATTCCTACCTGCGCTTTTTTTAGATCCTCTTCTGTCAAACCAATTCCGTAAAACATTGCTTGAGAAGCTGGCTGTGTTTCGTCTTGGGTGATTGTTTTGCTGTATTTATTTAATTCCATTATATGATTGTTTCTGTATTTTTTAATTTATTCCAAAAAAAAACCTTCCAAAATAATTGGAAGGTTTTAAATATTTTTTTAATTATATCTATAACATTCCTACTGCACATGTGATTACCACATTGACATTAATAATTGAAGAAATAATAGTTACGATTTTCATTTTTTTTATTTGTTTCAAAAGTATGAAAAACAAATAGAACAAAAAAATAGAACCTTAAAATTATAAGCACTTTTCAATTATTAAATGCACTTTTGATCATTGTTTTGTTAAACAATAGTCGATTGTCCTATTTGGACATTGTCACTTTTAAAATATAAATCATCTTTACTTAAAATGACATTCGAAATAAAGTCTCCAACTTCATTGGTACCAAATTTTGAATCTGCTTTCAAATCTACTGTCACAACATTATATTCAATTGCTTTTTCTACTGCTTCGTACACTTTTTTAGCTTCTTTATTTAATCCAAAATGTTCTAAAAGCATTGCTGCTGATAATATGGAAGCAATTGGATTTGCTGTGTTTTTTCCTTTTGCTTGTGGATAAGAGCCATGAATAGGTTCAAAAAGCGCATTTTTATTTCCTAATGATGCCGAAGCCAATAATCCTATAGAGCCTGTAATTACACTGGCTTCATCAGATAATATATCTCCAAATAAATTTTCGGTCAAAATGACATCAAATTGTTTTGGATTTAAGATGATTTGCATCGCTGCATTATCAACAAAAAGAAAATCCAATAGTACATCAGGATAATTTTCGCTCACTTTTTTGACAACTTTTCGCCATAAACGAGAAGTCTCAAGCACATTAGCTTTATCCACCATCGTTACTTTCTTACGTCTATTTTGTGCTGCTTTAAAAGCCAAATGAGTAATTCGGGTGATTTCTTCTTCTGAATATTCGCATAAATCAGAAGCTATGGTACCAGCATCGTTCAATTTTTTCTCACCAAAATAAACACCTCCAGTAAGTTCTCTGAAAATAGTGAAATCTGCACCTTCAATTATTTCTCTTTTTAATGGAGAAGAATCTAATAATGACTTATATGGTTTTATAGGTCGGATATTTGCAAAAAGACCTAATTCTTTTCTCAATTTTAATAAACCTTGCTCCGGACGAACTTTAGCGCTAGGATTGTTGTCGTATTTTGGATCGCCAATAGCGCCAAACAGAACAGCATCCGTATTAAGGCAAAGGTTAAGTGTTTGTTCCGGAAGAGGGTTTCCGGTTTTATCTATGGCAACAGCTCCCATAAGAGCATCTTCAAAAACAAATTCATGATCATATACTACACCTATAGCATATAAAGCTTTCTTTGCCTGTAAGGTCACCTCTGGTCCTATTCCGTCTCCTGGCAATACTGCTATTTTTAAATTCATGGTTTAGTTTTTTATATAATTATACTATTGTAAATAGTGCTTTTATTAACTTCTTATTAAATCACTTTGTATTTTACAAGCTTCAATAATTTGATGAATATCATCATCTAAAACTTCTTTTTTGATATCGGCAAATTTTAAGAACTCAATATAAACTACATCCAATTGCACTTTAGTAAGTTCATATCCTACTTTTTTTGCTCTGTAAGCTAATGCTGCTCTACCGCTTCTCGCAGTAAGAACTATTGAAGACTCATTGACACCTACATCCAAAGGATCCATGATTTCATAAGTTGCTCTGTTTTTAATCACACCGTCCTGATGAATTCCTGAACTGTGTGCAAAAGCATTAGCACCAACAATCGCTTTATTTGGCTGTACCATCATTCCCATACTTTCTGAAACTAAACGACTCATTTCGTTCAACTGTTTCGTATTGATATCAGTGTATAGATTTAAATAAGGATGTTGTTTGAAAATCATTACCACTTCTTCAAGTGCAGTGTTTCCTGCTCTTTCTCCTATTCCATTTATGGTACATTCTATTTGTCTTGCTCCGTTTACCGCACCAGCAATAGAATTGGCTGTTGCCATTCCTAAATCATTATGACAATGACAAGAAAGAATAACATTTTCAATACCTTTTACATTTTCTTTTAGGTATTTTATTTTTGCGCCATATTCTTCAGGTAAGCAATATCCGGTAGTATCAGGAATATTAAGTACTGTAGCACCTGATTTGATAACTTCTTCACAAACTCTTGCCAAGAAATCATTATCAGTTCTACCGGCATCTTCAGCATAAAATTCTACATCTTCAACATACGATTTAGCATGAGAAACTGCAAATTTAGCTCTAGCGATAATATCTTCTCTGGTAGTATTTAATTTGTGTATTATATGTGAATTTGAAGTTCCAATTCCAGTATGAATACGTGGTTTTTTAGCATGTTTTAAAGCAGCTGCAGCAACATCTATATCATTTTTCACTGCTCTGGTTAAACCACAAACAGTTGCATTTTTTACAATCTTACTAATTTCAGAAACAGATAAAAAATCACCTGGACTAGAAACAGGAAAACCAGCTTCGATAATGTCAACACCCATTTCGTCTAAGCGATTTGCTATAACGAGTTTTTGATTGGTATCTAGTTTACATCCTGGGACCTGTTCTCCATCTCTTAAAGTGGTATCAAAAATTTGAACTTTCTCTCTATTCATTTTCATTTATTTAATGTAATTTCACATCTCGATAACAAATTTATATTTCATTACTTTAATATAAAACTCATTTTAACGAAATATACTGCTTATAAAGAGAATTAAAACTTTATAACATATTGATTAACAAGCAATTAAGCTACAATATTTTACAATGGCTAACCATCAAAAAGATTTCTTATTTGTATTAATAAAATCCCTTTCAAAGTCTGAAAAAAGACAATTTAAGATTTTTGCGAGCCGACTCGAAACAAGTTCAAATACAAAATTCATCGAATTATTCAATATTTTAGATAAATCAGAAGTGTATGATGAGAAACTTATTTTGAAAAGCGGTATCATTAAAAAAGTACAATTATCCAACCTAAAGTCCTATTTATATAAACAAATTTTAGTGAGTATTCGATTGAATATTCCGAGTCAAAATATTCGCTATCAACTAAGAGAGCAAATTGATTTTGCAGCTATATTATACAATAAAGGTTTGTACAAGCAAAGCTTAAAAATCTTGGATAAAACAAAGATTCTGGCATTAGAAAATGACGAAAAACTCATGGCGTATGAGATTGTAGAATTCGAAAAACTAATTGAATCACAATACATTACACGAAGTATTCAAGGACGAGCCGATGAGTTAGTTATTCAGGCCAAGGAGTTGAATTATCGCAATACTATTTCCAGTAAATTATCTAATTTATCTCTACAATTATACGGTATTATGCTCAAAACGGGTTACGTAAAGAGTGACGAGGAGTATAAATATATAGACGACTATTTCAATAAACACATTTCTAAATTCGACGAGAAAAAATTTGGATTTCGTGAAAAATACTGGTTTTATAATGCCAATCTTTGGCACAGCTTTTTAGTGCAGGATTTTTTAGCCAGTTATAAATATGCTTACAAATGGGTTAATCTTTTTTATGACAACCCCAATATGATTTATCTAAATCCAGTATTTTTCCTTAAAGGAAACCATTATTTATTGGAGTCTTTATACATGCTTAAATACAAATCAAATTTTAAAAAATATTTGGTTTTATTAGAAGAAACTATTAACGATCCTCGCTTTCCTGTGAATGATAATATTGCTTCTTTATCATTTTTGTATTTGTATAATAACAAATTAAATTATCATATTTTAGAAGGCACTTTTGCCGAAAGTGAGTACTTAATTCCTGAAATTTTAGAAAAATTAAAATTACATAGTGAACATCTTGACGAACATCACGAAATGTTGTTTTACTATAAAATCGCTTCTATTTATTTTGGTAATGAAAAATATAATGAATGTATCTTTTATTTAGAAAAAATTATAAATAATAAAAATCTTTCAATGCGGGAAGATTTAATGTGCTTTTCTCGAATTCTCTGTCTGATCGCTCATTATGAATTGGGTAAAGATTATTATTTGGAAAATCAATTGAAAAATACCTACAAGTTTTTATTAAAAATGAACGACTTACATGAGGTTCAAAAGGAAATTATGCGATTCATGAAAAATCTAAACTCTATTTATCCTAGTGATATCAAAAAAGAGTTTGTAAAAATGAGAGCGCGATTTATCGAATTGGAAAAAAATACCTATGAAAAAAGAGCTTTTCTTTATCTTGATATTATCTCTTGGCTCGAAAGTAAAATTGAAAACCGAAAAATCAGCGATATCATTAAGGAAAAAGCGAAATTGAGTAATCGATAAGATTTTATACCATAAAAAGGAGGCCGTAAAACCTCATTTTTGTTATTATTTTAATTTTGATCACTTCTAATATATTCAAATGCGGTGCATTTTGCAAATTTGTTTTCTCAATAAATAATCATTGGTAAAAAAAGGCTATCATTTCTGATAGCCTTTTTTTTTTATCCTAATTTCTCTGTTTTATAAAGAATTGGAGTTTCCAGTAAAAGTGGTTTCGAATTTTCGAAAAACGACTGAATATAAGACTGTTGATTATGGTTATCCAATCCGTCTTGATTTTCCCAAATCTCATGAAAAATAAAGGTGTGTGGTTCATCATGATTTTGATGCAAATCATATTGAAGACAAGCCGATTCTTTTATAGAATTTTGAACTAGATCAAGTAAAAGAGATTTCAATGTCTCTATACTTTCCAGTTTGCTTTTTATGATTACTGTTAGATTTATTGGCATAATTAATTTAAAAATAGTTGTGTTAAATGTTTATGATACAATTTAATATCGTTGTCTACATCAGCATTCTTTTCAATATCATGAAAATGCATACTTTGCAATGGTTTCATTCCCGTAAAAGCATTCATTCTGTGAAAACCAAATAATGGTCCTTCATCAACGCTATGCTGGCTAAAAAATTCTCCCGGCAAAGTAAATGCTTCTTTCGGTGCATTCCAAGATGTGGTTAACATATATTTTTTGCCGTGAAGCATTCCCCCTGTTCCGTAATTAATTGTTGGATTTTCTGAAGATCGCCCATCGCTTTTGTAAATCCCTTTTGCATGACCTTCAGTAAAAACCACATCAATATATTTTTTAAATCCGTGAGGCAATTGAAACCACCATATTGGTGTGTGATAGATGATTACATCTGCCCAAACAAACTTTTCAACTTCAGCAGCAGGATTATAATCATCATTAATATTTGTTGTTTTTACTTCAAAATCGTTATTGTTTTTGAAAAAACTCAAGGTTTCATTCGAAATGGTTTCATTAAATCTACCTCCAGAATGTCCAAACTTTTGTCCGCCATTAATTATAAATATTTTTGTCATGATTTCTTTTTTTTAATTTGATGATGCAAAGTTAGAGCGAGAATTTCTATTATTAAAATAACTTAATTCATACATTTGTATCATAATTATAATAGTTATGGTAAATTTAGAATGGTATCGCACCTTTAAAGCCGTTTATAAAACAGGAACATTGACTAATGCAGCAGAAGTTTTATTTATTTCCCAACCAGGAGTGAGTTTGCATTTGAGCTCCTTGGAAAATTATGTGGGTTATAAATTATTTGACCGAACAGGTCGAAAAATGGTTCCCACCGAAAAAGGAAAAGTGCTTTATAATTTCATAATAGAAGCATTGACTAAACTGGAAGAAGCCGAAAAAAATTTTCAAAGAAGCACCGAAAAAAATACACCAACCATAAGTGTTGGAATGTGTTTTGAAACTTTCCAAATTACACTGGAGCAGTATATTTCGACATTACCATTTAATGTTATTATTCAATTTGGTGAATACCCGGAAATGGTCGATAGTTTAGAAAAAGGGATTCTTGATTTAATCATTACTCCACAAATGGTAATTAAAAACACCATTGAATACCAAGCATTTTCCTCCGAAACAATTGTACTTGTTGGCGGTAGCGAAATTGATGATTTGGAATTCAATTCGATAGAAAAAAATGAAACTATAGAAGAAATCGAACTTTGGTTAAAACAACAAAAATGGTATGGAACTACCGGAGACATGGAGCATTTACGCCGTTTTTGGCAATTAAATTTCAATAAACACCCTGATTTCAGACCTAATTATATTGTGCCAAATCTAAATTCTATTGTACGTTGTTTGAGCAGCGGCAAGGGACTGGCTGTTGTTCCTGATTTTCTTTGCCGAAAAGAAATTGATAATGGTTCTATTAAAATGATTTGGAAAGGGAAAACGCCGCTAAAAAACACACTTTATTTTGCAACCAGAAAAAAAACAATGTATCAGGAAGAGATAACTCTGATTAAGAAAATATTTTTAGAACTAAACTAAAACACTACGTTTTAAAAATATTATTACTTTTAAAGAATACTTAAAAATTTAAATTTATGAATGGATTTTTTAAAACAATACTTGCAGGTTACGGTGCCAAAAAATTAGGTAGTGGCTGTTTTGGAACAATTATTATTTTTATAATAATCTATTGGATATTAGGTTATTTTTAGACTTTTAATTCTAAAAATAACCTAATGCTATAAGTTCAAATATTAGTAAGCCAAAAGTTGTTTCAAATCACTTTCGAATCTGCCTTTCGGTAAATATTGATCTTCCAATGCTTTTGTAAACGGAATTGGCGTATCTAAACTTGCCACGCGCTTTACCGGCGCGTCAAGGTATTTGAAACAATTTTCCATTATCATTGCCGAAATATCGCTGGCAATTCCGCCAAACATACTGTCTTCCTGATAAATAATCACTCTTCCGGTTTTCTTTACCGAAGCAAAAATAGCTTCAATATCCAAAGGTTGTAAAGTTCTCAAATCCAATAAATCAGCTGAGATTTCCGGGTTTTTAGCTAAAGTATCCAAAGCCCAATGTACCGCTGCACCAAACGAAATAATAGTAACCTGATTTCCTTTTTTCAATAAAGCGGCTTTTCCTAATGGAATCGTATAATAATCCGTAGGAACGTCTTGGTAAACGCTTCTGTATAATTGCTTGTGTTCAAAGAATAATACCGGATTTGGATCGTTTATAGAAGTATTTAAAAGCCCTTTGGCATCATATGGAAATGCGGGATAAACCACTTTTAAACCGGGAGTTTTGGTAAACCAAGCTTCATTGGTTTGCGAATGAAATGGTCCAGCTTGTGTTCCGCCACCACAAGGCATTCGTACCACAACATCAGCCTTTTCTAACCAACGATAATGTGATTTGGCCAATAAATTTACAATTGGATTGAATCCTGTTGAAACAAAATCAGCAAACTGCATTTCTACAATCGCTTTGTATCCGTTAATAGATAATCCCATTCCAGCCGAAACCACAGCACTTTCACAAATAGGTGTATTGATAACCCGCTCTTTACCAAACTGCGCTACAAAACCATCGGTAATTTTGAAAGCACCACCATATTCAGCAATATCTTGCCCCATGATAACAGAATTTTCATGACGTTCCATTGATTGCCTCAAACTAGTGGAAATAGCATCTATAAAACGAATATTTTCTTTCTCTTCTGATGGTTTAACTTGTTCGAATGTAAATGGTTTATATACATCATTTAATTCTTCACTTAACGTAGCTTCAATCTCAGGTTCGGCATTGGTAACAGCCAAACTTTCATCAATGTCTTTCTTTATTTCAGCATGCAAAG
Source organism: Flavobacterium cryoconiti (assembly GCF_048158645.1). Lineage (NCBI taxonomy): Bacteria > Pseudomonadati > Bacteroidota > Flavobacteriia > Flavobacteriales > Flavobacteriaceae > Flavobacterium > Flavobacterium cryoconiti. The sequence goes on from NZ_JBLNKW010000007.1 coordinate 181,431, forward strand.
CCGCATCAAAATCGGCTGTAAGAATTCCGTTTTCTGTTAAATATTTTCTATAATTTTCTACTGGATCTTTAATCGCCCACATGTTCATTAACTCTTGCGGAACATATTTTGTACCACTCGCCTCCTCATGTCCACGCATTCTGAAGGTTTTGAATTCCAATAAAACAGGACGTGGATTTTCTTTCATCGAAGCTTTCAATTCGGATAACAAATTATATACTTCCAGAATATTATTACCATCAATAATATGGCTTTCCATTCCGTATCCCTTACCTTTATCAGCTAGATTTTCGCAACGGTATTGCTCATTTGTAGGTGTCGAAAGTCCGTAACCATTATTCTCTATTACAAATAGTACCGGTAATTCCCAAACCGAAGCTATATTCAAAGCTTCATGAAAATCGCCTTCACTGGTAGCACCTTCGCCAGTAAAAACTGCCGTAACTTTTCCATTTTTCTTGAGTTTATTGGCCAAAGCGATTCCGTCTGCAACACCTAATTGAGGTCCCAAATGCGAAATCATTCCAATAATCTTATATTGTTGGGTTCCAAAGTGAAAACTTCGATCACGACCTTTGGTAAAACCATTGGCTTTACCTTGCCATTGCGAAAACAATCGGTACAATGGAATGTTTCTTCCTGTAAAAACACCTAGGTTTCTATGCATTGGTAAAATATACTCGTCTGAATCTAAAACTGCGGTAACTCCTACAGAAATAGCCTCTTGTCCAATTCCAGAAAACCATTTGGATACTTTTCCCTGACGAATAAGTATCAACATTTTTTCTTCTATCAGTCTTGGCTTCAGTATTCTTTTATATAAATCTAATAATTGATCGTCAGTAAGATTTTTTCGGTCAAAAGTCATTTTTTCAGTTTTATTATATGGTTCAAAGATAAAAAAATATAACAGTTTGATGTTATTTTGTTATATTTTTTTATTTTGTTTGTGATTTTTAAAATACAGATATAAAATTATTCTTTACATTTGTATCTGCAAGGTTTTTAGACCTTGTAAGTTATAAAAAAATATTTAAAAGTATGCAAAACATTCCTAGTGTTGACTTGCGTGATTTCCTTTCGGACGACCCGAAACGTAAACAAAAATTTGTAAATGAAATCGGAAGTGCATTTGAAGATATTGGCTTCGTAGCACTCAAAGGGCATTTTTTAGACGACCAATTGGTTGATGAATTGTATGGTGAAATCAGAAATTTTTTCGCTTTGCCTTTAGAAACAAAGCGTAGTTATGAAATTCCTGGAATTGGCGGACAAAGAGGTTATGTTTCTTTTGGAACAGAGCATGCCAAAGGAAGAAAAGAAGGGGATTTAAAGGAGTTTTGGCACTTTGGGCAATATGTATCCAAAGATTCCAAATATGCTTCAGAATACCCTGAAAATGTTGAAGTAAAAGAATTGCCCCGTTTTAATGTTGTGGGTAAAGAAGCCTACCAAATGCTAGAAAAAACAGGTGTTTATGTCCTGAGAGCATTGGCTTTACATCTTGGTTTGGATGAATTTTATTTTGACAATTATGCCAAAGACGGAAATTCAATCTTAAGACCTATTCATTATCCACCGATTACATCTGAACCAGCCAATGCGATTCGTGCCGCTGCTCACGGTGATATCAATTTGATTACCTTATTGATGGGAGCGCAAGGAAAAGGATTGCAGGTTCAAAATCATGATGGTGAATGGATTGATGCCATTGCTGAACCCGACGAATTGGTAATTAATGTGGGTGATATGTTATCACGTCACACCAATAACAAGTTGAAATCTACAATTCATCAAGTGGTAAATCCACCAAGAGAATTGTGGGGAACATCGCGTTATTCTATTCCGTTTTTTATGCATCCGGTAAGTGATATGAAATTGGATTGTTTGGAGAACTGTATTGATGCAGAAAATCCAAAAAAATTCGAAGATATTACTGCAGGAGCTTATTTATATGAACGTTTAGTAGATTTGGGACTTATTAAAAAATAAAACTTAAATTTACGTCAAATACTAAAAGACATTGAGTGTATGCTTAATGTCTTTTGTTTTTTACTCTTTAGAAATTAAGAAAATAAACGTTGTATTTTAAATTTCTAAATGGTTTTAAATAAAAATTAATTTTAAAATTATGGACTTAAAAGACCAATTAAAAAACCTTTTTCCGGATCACGAACCATCTCCTGAGGAAACTATTGAGGAAGTTGCCCACGAATTATACGTTCAAAAAGAACCCATGATTTGCAAATTCGAAAAGCGAAAAGGAAAAGCTACCACTATAATTGAAGGTTACGAAGGAACTGACGAGGATTTTAAAATTCTCGCCAAAGAAATCAAAACCAAATTAAGTGTTGGCGGCACTTTCAAAGATGATTCTATCATTATACAAGGTGATTATCGGGATAAAATCATGACTATTTTAAAAGAAAAAGGCTTTAAAGTAAAACGTGTTGGAGGGTAATCACCACCTAACCTCCCCGAAGGGGAGGAACCAAAACAAAATAAAAAAAATACAATCTAAATCAGGAACTGGCTCCCTCTCCTTTGGAGAGGGCTGGGGAGAGGAAAAAATAATTTAATAATGATACAATCATCAGAATTAATATTAAATCCAGATGGCAGTGTATACCATTTGAATTTAAAACCAGAACATATTGCGCATGATATCATCTTTGTAGGCGACCAAAATCGTGTCGAAAAAATCACACAATTTTTTGACAGCATCGAATTTTCTGCTCAAAAAAGAGAATTCAAAACCCAAACCGGGATTTTCAAAGGAAAACGAATTACCGTGATGTCAACTGGAATTGGCCCAGATAATATTGATATTGTCATGAACGAATTAGATGCTTTGGTTAATATTGATTTGAAAACCCGTCAACCAAAAGAAAATCTAACTTCATTGAACATCATCCGTATTGGAACTTCGGGCTCTTTACAAGCTGATATTCCTGTAGATAGTTTTGTGCTGTCTAAATTTGGATTAGGCTTGGACAACATGCTCCGCTCCTATTTGATTGACGAAGTTTCGAATATTGAAATGGAAGATGCTTTTGTAAAACACACCAATTGGGACTTGCGAAAAGGAAAACCATATGTGATTTCTTGTTCTTCATCACTGGAAAAAATGATTGAAAGCGACAAAATGCACAAAGGAATTACCGCAACAGCCGGAGGTTTTTACGGCCCACAAGGGCGTGTGTTGCGTTTGAACATTCAAGACGAAACATTGAATTCTAAAATGGATAATTTTCAATTTGGTGACAACCAAATTACAAACTTAGAAATGGAAACCGCTGCTATTTATGGCCTTTCGGCTCTTTTAGGACATAATGCATTGTCGTTAAACGCTATAATTGCCAATCGGGCTTCGGGAACTTTTAGTGAAGATCCTTATAAAGCGGTTGATGAATTGATTGCGTATACATTAGATAAAATTGCTTTAGGATAAGGAGTTCTAATTTTCAAAATCTCACCTATTTGTAGTTTTAAAAAAGTTTAACTTTAATTTTTTAAAACTACATTTGTTTTTTAGAACAATTCAATAATGAAAATAATACTTACAGGTGCTACAGGAGTTTTAGGTTCTCATATTATGTATGAAATTCTGGAACTTTTTATCAACAATAAAATTGACGGAAAACTTTTTCTTATTGCAAGAAATAAAGGAAAGAACTCCGCTTTAGATAGAATAAACGAACTCTTATCCAGTAGTTATACCCCTAAAATCATTAAAGACAAAGGCATAGAAAAATTGCACGAATATATCGAAATCATTGATACTGATTTAGCTTCAATTCAAGATACTTTTTCGAACCAAATAAAAGGCGCATATTTTATTCATTCGGCTGGATACGTTAATTTGTCTACAGATGAAGAGCAACGAGAGAAAATTTTTGATGAAAATACTACAATCACAAAATCACTTTTTAATATATTTCATCCCTTTATAAAAAAGTTCATATATATTGGAACTGCTTTTTCATCAGGAATCCGAAAAGGAGTAATTGCTAATGATTTTCATAGTTTAAGTTTTAAACCAGAGCATCGCAATGCATATGAAAATGCTAAATTCCATTCTGAAAATTTTATAGCCCAAGAAAGTAAAAAAATAGGTTTACCCTTCCAAATTCTGCGTCCAAGTGTGATTGGCGGTAAAATGTTAGGAACCGAAAACCAATATTTCATTCCAAAATACATGGTTTTTTATCTTTTGGCAAAATTCTTTCACTTTACTTCCCAGCGAAAAGGCGAACAAGAAAATGTCCGTTTTATCATCAATGAAGAAACAGTTTTGAACATTATCCCAGTCGATTATGTGGCAAAAGTAATTGTAAACACCTTCGAAAGAGAAGATATTGAACAGCTTAATATTGTAAATACTAAAAGTTTCAATATGGTAAAAGGTTTGCAATTGATTATGAAAGAAGTGGGATACACTAATTTCACTTTAATACAAAATCCATTAGATTTCAAATACAAAAACGTCATTGAAAAATTGTATTATGAAAGTATTGGCAAGCATTTAAGTCCCTATTTCACGACTGCCGCCAACGAATATGATACTACATTATTGAACTCCATTCTTGAAATACCAAAACTGGACCAAGAAGCGTTTACCAATATGATTCGTTATGCAAGAGTGAATAATTTTAAAGATATTAATGTGTAATTTCAGGAGCTAATTCCCGCTGTACACTGTAATCTATTGCGCCGAACCCCGGCACAATAGGATTTCCGTTTCCATCGGGGCTAGTTAAAACGATTGACGATAAAAATCAAAAAAAAATGACAACAATAAAAATAGCTGGAGTTCCGGAACATTTTAATCTTCCTTGGCATTTAAGCATCGAAAACGGAGATTTTGAAAAAGAAGATATCGATTTACAATGGACTGACGTTCCTGAAGGAACCGGTAAAATGTGCCAAATGCTTCGTGATGGAGAAACTGATATTGCCGTAATCCTAACCGAAGGAATCGTAAAAGATATCGTTGCCGGAAATCCGAGTAAAATTGTGCAAGTCTATGTAGAAAGTCCTTTAATCTGGGGAATTCACGTAGCTGCAAACTCTAATTATAAAACGTTAGCTGATCTAGAAAATACCAAAGTTGCTATTTCCAGATTAGGTTCCGGTTCGCAATTAATGGCATATGTCAATGCCAATAATCAAGGTTGGAAAACAGATAATCTTCAGTTCGAAATCATAAATACGATTGATGGTGCAGTTGAAGCTCTGACAAACGGAACAGCTGATTATTTTATGTGGGAACGTTTTATGACTAAACCACTTGTCGACAAAGGAATTTTCCGCAGAGTTGCTGATTGCCCTACGCCTTGGCCGTGTTTTGTAATTGCTGTTCGGGATGAAGTTTTAGAAAAAAACCCAAAAATCATTTCTAAAATTTTAAAAATAATCAATCAAACAACTCAAGAATTTAAAGATATTCCAAGTATTGACAAAACTTTAGCGTCAAATTACAATCAAAAAATTGACGATATTCAAGAATGGTTGTCTTTAACGCAATGGTCACAAAAACCTTTAACAGAGAAAGTGTTAAACAAAATTCAAAATCAACTATTTCAACTTAAAATTATCGATAAAAAAGGTACTTTTGATGCAATTGTAAAAGCAGTCTAGATTTCTGTTTTTATGTTATTATGATAAAAATAAAAAAAATTACTTTTCAAGGTATTAAACAAAAATTTCAGGTCAAAAAACCCTGGGATGACGTTATTATTTTTGTCTTAAACATATTAATTGCAATTCCGGTTTTTATAATTGTACATCAAAACCTAATAAACCCCAACTGGTTTTTTAATATTGACAGAATCATTTTATTCCTACTCATCGTAGTAGCAATACAATTAATCTTGAGATTTCTTCGGACAATTATTCTCATTTGCATGCTCTTGTATTTAATGGTCTTAATTTATGGTTCAGTGATTGGGAATTATGGTTTCAACAGTGTTTTTGAGGACTATAATTCAATGATGTACTCTATGTCGTACAATCCGTATCCGCAGGATATAATCATTGCCAAACTGCTTCCGTTTCCAAATAAATCAAAAATCATTAATGCCATAGAATATCAGAATCCAAAAGTGAGGAATTTTGCGATTATGGCGACAACTAAATATTTCAAAAATGTAAAGGGATATTCTGATTATAGAACCATTATTCAATGTTTTGCCGTATTTAAAGAAATAAATCACCGATGGAACTATGTGAGTGATCCTAAAGATGGGGATTATATTGCATCTGCCAGTGAATCACTTGACTATTTTTCAGGAGATTGCGATGACCATTCTATCTTAATGGCAGCATGTGTCAGAGCAATTGGTGGTACTCCCCGATTGATTCATACTAAAGGACATATTTATCCTGAAATATTAATTGGCTCCCATAATGATTTAGAAAAAGTAAATTTTCTAATTAAAAATGTTTTGTTTGTAAATGAAAGTAATGAGAAACAACTTCATTATCACATCGATGAACGAGGTCAAATATGGATGAATCTAGATTATACGGCTAATTATCCAGGCGGACCTTTTTTATCCGAAGAAATTCTGGGTGCATTAACTTTAGAGTAAAACTATTTTAAGAATTGTAAATACTTTAAATTTTTGGTTTCATTTTTATAAAACATTATTTTTCAACAGCTTTATTTTCAGGTCAATATATTGCAGTTGAAGATTATTTTTCAACACTTCATACTCTGCCGTCAGCAATTGGTTTTTCACAGTGGAATATAAAATCGCTTCTACTTTTCCGCTTATAAACTTTGCTTGTGTAGTAATTAGTGATGCTTTGGCATATCTTAGTTTTTCTATCAATTTATTCTGAAGTTGCAAATAATTTCTTTTGTTTTGTTCTTCTAATACGACTTGTTTGTCTAATTGTTGTTTTTCTTGTTCTAAGACCAGTTTTACCTTATCACTTACTATTTTCGATGCACTGATTTTTTTATTATTTCTAAAGCCATTGAAAACAGGAACGTTCAACTGCATGCCAATTTGTTGACTTCTGTTGTCTTCTAATTGATTCTTAAAACTATCTGTGTTTACTTGATTTAAAGTTTTATAATAAAAAGTGGAATATCCATAATAGGCTGACAATGTGGGCAAATTGCTAGCTTTTTCTAAGCCTACCGACTTCAAACTATTTTGATAATGGAGCTCAGCAAGCTTTATTTTAGGATTATATACTATCTTTTCAATAGCGTCAGTAGTTTTTTCGTTCAAATAGAGCTCCAAAACCACTTTATCAGTTACAACATCTGTAACATTTATCAATTGAAATAATTGCGTCTTTTTAATTGCATACAACTGCTCGGTTTCTAAATTTCGATTTTCTTCCTCCGAAAAGCTCAATTGCATATCATATAAATCACTTTGAGGCTTACTCCCAATAGCGACTTCTTTTGTTACTCTGTCCAAGTTGAAAGTAGCTTGTTTGAGTTGCTCTTTTTGTATTTTTAATAATTCTTGAGTGTAAAGTGCCTGATAATAGCTTTCTAAAAGCTGTAATTTATATTCGTTTTCTACAACATCTTTCTCGGCTTTAGCCAATTCAATATTTATTTTATCCTTTTGAGCATTTGCAAAAGCACTGAAATCAATTAGATTTGTTCGGGCATTGCCGTAGAAATTATTATTTTGCAAATTAGAACTTACCCTTCCGTTTGTTGAAGGATCAATGGTAGAACCAAAATTATAACCTTGTTCCCCATATAAATTGATCGTTGGCAACATTCGATTTAAAACGGAATTTTGTGACTTCTGTGTTCTTTTTATTTCTAGCTGTCTGATTTTTATTTCGATATTATTCTGCAAACCCATTTCCATATACTTTGTAAGCGACCAAGGATTTTCCTGGCCGCTAGCAAAAGCACAAAATAGTATAAAGACTACTGTTAAAACGATTCTATTATTCATATTTTAAATATTTCAATATGTCAGTTTTTGTTGCTTGATAAGCTCTTGACAGCACTATTATTAGTGTTAAAACTAATAAGATTATAAATCCAAAAACGAATGGAAATACCGTTATATCTATTCTAAAGGCGAAATTTTCAAGCCATTTGTTCAATAAATAATACACCGGAAATAAGGCTATTAAAAACCCGATTATGCAATACAAAATATACTGTTTTGATAACTCTTTCAACAAAACATTAGTTTCTGCACCAAGCGTTTTTCGGATTGCAATTTCTTTCATCCGTCTCTGTATCGAATAGGAAGCCAGAGCAAATAACCCGAAAAGGGCAATCCCAATTACTACTACATTCAACAATGAAAAAAGATTTTTTTGTTTTACGTAGGTTTCATAAGTTCTGGCGTACTCTTCATCTACGAAATCATATTCAAATGGGTATTCAGTATTCACTTTAGTTGTCCAAAATTTCTCGATGTCAGCAATGGTATTTTCCATATTATCTGCTTTTAGTTTTACATAAACTCGACGAATGGCTGAGTATGACATATTGAAGGAGGTAACATGAAAAATTGTCATTGGCGGAACTTTATCTTCTGGACTAAATAGATTGAAATCTTTAACGATACCAACTATTTTCAATTTTTTTCCGAGCAATTCAATTTCTTTTCCAATTGGGTTTTTCTCTTTCATCATTTTGAGAGCCGTTTCGTTTATCATCACAGAATTGATAGTGTCCGAAACTAATTTTTGGTCAAGTCCTCTGCCTTTTATCACTTTTATTTTCATCATTTCAAGCATGCCAAAATCAACAGCCATATTCTGCCCTTGAAAATTCACATCTTTATAGGTAACGTTTGACAACATTGCACCATCTCCAAATTTAACAATACCTGTTGAAACCTGTTCAACTCCTTTTATCTTTGACAGTTCCTGTTTTATAGTATTGTATCTGTTGAATATATTTTGCAGTATGGGTGCTTCTTGGTAATAATCAGAAACCGGAGGGGTAAATGTTATAGACATTACTTGTTCTCCCTTAAATCCAAGATCTTTATTACTTAAGTATTTTACTTGATGATAGACAATATAAGATCCAATAATAAAAAAGGAGGCAATTGAAAACTGTAAAACCAGCATCCCGTTGCGTAACCAAACGCCACTTTTGCTCCTTCCAAAATTCCCTTTCAATACTTTTAACGTTTCAAAATTGGAAACATAAACCGCTGGAAATATCCCTGCAACCAAAATAGTAATTATAAAAATCAGAATCAATTGCAAATAAAATTCACTTCCTTGCATCATTAGGTTCTTTTCCAAAAATTCATTGTAATAAGGCAATGCCAATTCTACAATTACCAACGCCAATAAAATAGAAAATGAACTAATAAGGATGGTTTCGAAAACGAATTGGCTAATGATATTGCCTCTTGATGCGCCTACAATTTTGCGCACTCCCACTTCTTTGGCGCGTTTTATGGCATTGGCAGTAGCCATATTAACATAATTAACAATTGATAGGATAAGTATCAAAATAGACAATCCAGCCATAATTAGCAGGAACTGATAATTACCTCTCCCTTCTGGATATCCATCAACGATGGAATGGAGCCTCGCTTTGGAGAGCGGTTCCAAAACAACTTTAATACGTCCATTCTTTTTAATTACTTCCTCGGGTGTAATTCCCTGTTCTTTCGCATCTCTTAGCGTAAATTCATTATAATATATTTGCTCTATTTTCTTTTTAATTTCCTCTGCCTTAGAAGGGGTTTTTAGTTTTAAAAGCACTTTGAAATTAAAAATATTGCTTTGGTTTTTATTTGAATCAAAATTCCTTCCAATCCTGTCAATCAACATTTCTGGAGCAATGGAAGAATTCCCAGGAATGCGGTAAACTGCGCGAACAACAAACATTCCATAAAAAACTTTCACTTGTTTGCCAATCGGATTTTCATCGCCAAAAACTCTTTTAGCAATATCTTCCGAAATGGCTATGCTGGTTTCGTCTTTTAATGCTGTAATGGCATCGCCTTTAATAATTTTAAAAGGAAAAAAAGAAAAGAAAGTACTTTGTATATTAATAATTTTGTCGATTTCTACACTCTTTCCTTTATAGAGAATACGATCATTTATATAATCACCTTTGGAATAAAGGACATTTTCAATTTCGGGATCTTTTTCTAAAAAAAATTTTAATAGTGAGGGTTGATTTGCAGAAACAGTGCCGTCTGGCATTTCAACCAATACCTGATAGACTTTTTCTTTTTCAGGATTCCAAGCATCATAGCTTTGTTCGTCGTTCCAATACAGCAAAGCAAAAATCAATCCCGCAATTCCTATTGCCAATCCGAAAACATTCAAAGCCGAAAACAGCTTGTTGTTTTTGAGATGGTAAATAAATATGTTAATCCAATTTTTTAGCATGTTATTCGTATTTTAAATAGTATAAAACATCAACTCTTGTTGCTTGATAAGCTCTTGAAAGTACCACTATTAGGGTTAAGGATAGTAAGGCTACAAATCCAATTAAAAAAGGATAGATTGAAATGTCTATTCTGTAAGCGAAATTCTCCAACCATTTGTTGAGTAAATAATACACAGGAAATAAAGCAATCAAAAATCCTATGACACAATAAATTATGTATTGTTTGGATAATTCTTTAAGTAAAATTTTCGTTTCGGCACCAAGCGTTTTTCGAATAGCAATTTCTTTCATGCGTCTTTGTATTGAATACGAAGCCAAAGAGAATAATCCGAAGAGAGCGATGCCAATTACAATTACATTTAATAATGTAAACAGGTTCTTTTGTTTTACATAGGTTTTATAAGTTCGCATATAACTTTTATCCACAAACTCATATTGAAATGGATAATCTGAATCCACATTTTTAGTCCAGAATTTTTCAATATCTGCAATAGTTTGCTCTGTATTTTCAGCTTTCACTTTTACGTAGATATGTTGAATATTTCCAATCATCCAGCCAATTGTTTTGAAGTGAAAAAAGACCATTGGAGGTACTTTTCCTTGCGGATTATAAAGGCTGAAGTCTTTTACGACACCAATAATTTTGAGTTTATTACCATTCCAATCGACAATTTTACCAATTGGATTTTTCTCGTTCATTATCTTTAAAGCTGTTTCATTGACCATCATCGAATTTATAGTATCTGAAGCAATTTTTGGATTCAAATAACGCCCTTGAACCATTTGAATTTTCATCATTTCGAGCATACCAAAATCTACAGCAATATTTTGACCTTGAATATTATTGCCCTTATAACTAAAACTCGAAGAAGAATCATTTCCCCCACCAAATTTGAATGCTCCTGTTGCTACTTGCTCTACTCCTTTTATTTTTGAAATTTCATTTTTGATAGTGGTGTATCGATCAAATATCTGCTGTTCTGAATTTTTCGCGTTACGAATGGCCTCAGGTTTGTAATAAAAAATTTCTAAAACCTGTTCCCCTGAAAACCCTAAGTTTTTATTGGCTAGATAGCGTACTTGCTCGTACACAATATAAGAACCGATAATAAAGAAGGAAGCAATGCTAAATTGTAGAATTAGCATTCCGTTTCGCAACCAAACACCACTTTTACTCCTTCCAAAATTCCCTTTCAATACTTTTAAAGTTTCAAAATTAGATACATATATCGCTGGAAAAACGCCTGCACAGATTACTGTAATTATAAAAATGAATATAGTTTGGAGATAAAATTGGTTTCCATAAATGATTAATTCTTTATCTAAAAATTCATTATAATATGGTAATGACAGTTCAACAATAACTAATGCCAGCAAAATAGAAATCGAAACAGTAATTACAGTTTCAAACAAAAACTGTTTGATTATTTCAGCTTTTGAAGCACCAACAATTTTTCGCACACCTACTTCTTTGGCTCGGCGAATAGCATTTGCTGTTGCCAGATTGATATAGTTGACTATAGATAATATCAAAATTAAAATAGACAATCCAACCATTATCAGTAGAAATTGGTAGTTCCCATTCCCTTCGGGCATTCCTTGACCTTTAGAGTGTAATCTGGAAACTGAAAGAGATTCTAATATGAAATTAAAATGACCATATTTTGATTCAAATTCTTTCGGACTGATTCCTTCTCCTTTTGCTTCTTTAACTATTTTATTTTGATAGTAAATTGAAGTGATTTTTTTCGAAATTTCATTCGCTTTTGAAGGGTCTTTTAACTTGATAAACCAACCATTATTAAAATTTCCCCAATTGTCTTTATCTAGATTAATCCTTCTTTTCATATTGTTCACTACTGCATCAGGAGCAATCGATGAATTACCGGTAATGTTATATACAGCGGTTACGGTTAGAATTTGATTTTCATATTGAATTTGTTTTCCGATTGGATTTTCAGTTCCAAAAAATTGTATTGCCGTTTCTTTTTTCATAGCAATACTATTTTCATTTTGCAATACGGTTTTTGGATTTCCCTGAAGAAAATTAAAAGGAAAAAAATCAAAGAAATCATTTTGAGCGTTAAACAATTTTTGAATAATTATTTTTTTGTCTTTATATTTATAAAGTGGGGATTCGTACCAATTTTCGCAGTACATCATCTTTTCAATATTAGGCTCATTTTTTAAGAATGGTTCAATGGTAACTGGAGTATTTGCTCCTGCTTCGTTCTCACCAATATCGACCAAAACCTGAAAAACATTCCCTTTTTCAGGATTCCAATCATTGTAACTCTTCTCATCATTCCAATACAGTAAAGCAAAAATTAATCCTGCGATTCCAATACTCAAACCCAAAATGTTCAAAGCTGTAAAAAACTTGTTGTTTTTGATGTGATATAAAAATATATTTATCCAATTTTTTAGCATGATTTTCTGGTTTATTGGCTAATTAGAACATCAACATTATGGCTATTCATTTTTTCCGAAAGGATTATTCCATCTTTCATAAGAATGATTTTTTGTGAAAATGAGGCATCATAATCAGAGTGAGTTACCATTAATATTGTGGCACCGTTGGAATGTAAATCGGTCAATAATTCCATTACTTCGTTTCCGTTTTTACTGTCTAAATTCCCTGTAGGCTCATCGGCAAGAATAATTTTCGGATCGTTAATTAAGGCTCTTGCTACCGCCACACGTTGTTGCTGTCCTCCAGAAAGTTGTTGCGGATAATGTTTTAATCGGTGCGAAATGCCTAATTTATCTGCAATTGCTTCTACTTTTTTCTTTCTATCGACCGAAGAAACTTTGTTGTAAATCAACGGCAATTCGATATTGTCATAAACCGATAACTCGTCAATCAAATTGAAATTCTGAAAAATGAAGCCAATATTTTCTTTTCTGACTTTTGATTTTTCTTTCTCTTTTAGCCCAATCATTTCTTGGTTTAGTAATTGATAACTTCCGCCAGAAGCACTGTCCAACAATCCAACAATATTCAATAAAGTGGATTTTCCGCTTCCAGATGGCCCCATGATGGACACAAAATCGCCTTGATTAATGGTTAAAGAAACTTCACTTAGCGCTTTGGTTTCAACTTCTTCAGTTCTAAATACTTTTGAAAGGTTTTTAATTTGAATCATAATATTATTCGTTTTTTGATTGATGATATTTTTATATAATTATTTCTTATTCTAAATTTAATATTTCTACCTGTTTATAATCTTTATACGATGACGTTATTACTTTTTCGCCTGCTTTTAATCCGCCAAGGACTTCATAATATAACGGATTTTCTCTCCCCAGTTTGATTGCCCTTCTTTCTGCTTTGTTGCCATTGAGTACAAAAATCCATTTACCATTGGTTTCTTCATAAAAACTTCCTTTTGAAAGCACTACCGTCTTTGTTTTTTCCGACAGATTTAATTTCACCCCAAAACTCAATCCTTGTTTTAAATCCAGTTTTTCGGAGGAAACAAAATCCAATTCTACTTGAAACCTTCCATTTTTGATCTCCGGAATTACTTTGGTTATTTGAACTTCGATGGCTTTGTTTTCAAAATCCACTGTTCCTTTTTGTTTCTCTGCAATCTTATCCAAATAAAACTCATCAACATCAGCTACTAATTTATACCCTTTTCTATCATCAATAAAACCAATGCTCGTGTTTTGCGAATAAGTTTTCCCGAGTATCGGCTCGAATGAAGAAAGCCTTCCGGAAATTGGTGCTGTTATTAGAAAATTCTTTTTGTTTGTCCTTAGTATGTCCAAACTTTTGTTCATGATACCAATGGATTGGTTGAGTTGCCCAATCTGAATTTGATTTGCTAGTTTTTCTTTTTTGACACTTTGTTTGATGATGTTCATGCGCTCCTTTTGAAAACGATAATTCTCATTGGTCTTTTCCCATTCGTTTTTAGAAAGTATTTCTTGTTCAAAAAGTTTCTTGTTCAATTCGAATAAATTTTTAGCATCGAGATAATCATGTTCTATGGCAATTAAGTCTTTTTCTAAATTCAATTCTTGATTTCTTAAATCGAGTTTGGCTTTGTTCAAATTATTGATTTGTTCGATAATCGCTGTTTCCTGTTGCATATATGCTAGCTCTGCATTAGGATTATATAATCTTGCCAGTGGTTGCCCTTTGATAACCATATCTCCATTTTCGACAAATATTTCCTGAACGGCCCCACCTTCTATGATATTAATTAACATTGAGTTTAAGGGAATTGCTTTTGCCTGAAAAGACATGAAATCTTCAAAAAAATTATTTTCAACCATCTTAATCGTGATTTCGGCTTTTTTTACGTTCAAACTTCTTTTTTTGGTTGCAGAAGTAAAGACAAAATACCCGAAGAGTAAGATAATTGGCAAAGCAATTAAAAGATACTTATTTTTGTTAGTTTTACTTGTGATTACGGTGTCCATTGTTTATGATTTGATAAGCATGAAGAGATTTTCGTGCCAAAAACTTAAACATTGTAACAGCCTTATTTTTAAGTTTTTATTTTTAATGCAATTTTAATGTTGTTCATTATTGAACACCTTTTGTCCGAAACCGAACAGTAATGAAGAAGACCAACGCCTCAATATTAGTTATAGATGACCAAGAAGACATTCTTTTTGCTTCCAAAATGCTCCTTAAAAAGTATTTTGAGAACATTTACACGCTCAATAACCCGAAAAATGTAGTTGAATTATTAGCAAAAAACACAATAGATGTCGTTTTGCTGGATATGAATTACAGAATAGGATTTGAGGATGGAAAAGAAGGTTTGTATTTATTAAAAGAAATAAAAACACTTTCGCCAAAAACCGTTGTTATTTTGATGACCGCTTTTGGCAAGGTTGAAACAGCTGTGGAAGGTTTAAAAGCAGGCGCTTTTGATTATATTTTAAAGCCTTGGGAAAACGAAAAATTACTTAGCGTTGTTAAGCAAGCTGTCGATAAAAGTCGGAAAGAACAAAAGAAACCAAATGTTATTGAGAGTGTCGATGATTTTTTTGTTGGTAATTCGGATGTTATAAAAAAGGCGTATTCTTTGGCAGATAAAGTTGCCAAAACAGATGCCAATGTTTTAATACTTGGAGAGAACGGAACTGGTAAGTATGTTTTGTCACATCATATTTATAGTCAATCAGAAAGAAAAAATAATCCTTTTATCCATGTTGATTTGGGTTCGTTGAATTCCAATATTTTTGAAAGTGAATTATTCGGTTATGCCAAAGGTGCTTTTACAGATGCCAAAATCGACACTCCCGGACGTTTTGAAATGGCTCAAAACGGGACTATTTTTTTGGATGAAATAGGAAATGTTCCGTTGCATTTACAATCTAAACTCTTGCAGGTTATTCAAACTAAAACAGTAACCCGATTGGGAGAATCAAAAGCAAGACCGTTGAATGTTCGCATCATCACGGCTACGAACATGGATTTGAAACAAGAAGTTGCCGATAAAAATTTCCGTGAAGATCTATATTATCGCATCAATACTATGGAGATTGTGTTGCCTCCATTGCGGGAACGAAACGAAGACAAAATCCCTTTGGCGCACTATCTTTTGCGAAAAATGATTGATAAATACTCTCGAGAGGAAATCATTTTTGACGAAAAAGCATTGGAGCAAATAGCAAAGCACGCTTGGAACGGAAACATTCGAGAAATGGAAAACAGAATAGAACGTGCCGTGATTCTTTGTGAGAACAATCATATTACCGTTTCCGATTTGGACTTGGAGCAAATAACAACTTACGAGGATAATCAAGATGATATTCAGCTTTCGGCTGTAGAAAAATCTGCCATCGAAAAAATCCTGTTGAAGAATAACAATAACATCAGTAAAACAGCTGAAGAATTGGGGTTATCAAGAGCATCCTTATACCGTCGTTTAGAAAAATATAACATCAGCACCAATTAATATGTTTACATCCTGGAAAATATACCAACTACTTTTTGCTCGATTGATTTTTATTCTTTTCGTTGCTGGAATTTCCATCTTTCTTTTTCAAAAAGAATTGGTTTTTACAGCAGTATTTAGTCTTCTTATCATTTTTCTGCTCCTAGTTGAAATATATTTTTACATCAAAAATGCCTTTTTGCTTTATGACAGAACGATTACTTCGATTTTGCAAAATGATTTTACTTCGGATTTTTCAAAACATAAATCGTATCAAAACTATTCCAACTTATTCAAGTTGTATGAAACGCTGAAAAACAAAGAAAATGAGCAGGTTTCAAAAGATATTGTGTATCGTTCTATTTTGAATAATATTGAAACGGGAATTATTATTCTGCAAAAAGACAAAAACGACTGGAATATTTTTTTGATGAATGACTATTTTTCCAAGCATTTTGATGTGCCAAAAGTCTCCAAATGGAAGTATTTAAAAAATCATTTGCCTTCGTTATGTAAAATTATGGAGGAACAGAATTTTCAGGAAATCAAAACGTCATTAGAGATCCGCGTTAATCAGCAAGACACGCAAACATTTGTGATGCAAACGTCGAGAAGTGAAATTTACAATCGGGATTATTTTATTGTTTTACTGGATTCGATTCAAAATGTAATCGAGAAAAAAGAGAAAGAAGCTTGGATCAATTTGATGAAGGTGATTTCACATGAACTTTTAAATTCAATAACTCCTATTCGATCACTTTCGCAGAATTTACAGGATTTGGTACAGCAGGAAACTATTTCTTCAGAAGATTTAGATGATATGAAAAGCAGTGTTGCTACGATGTTGAGACGAAGCGACCATTTACAACAATTTGTAGAAAGTTATCGCAAACTAGCCATGTTGCCATCTCCCAAAAAAGAAAAAATAGAATTATCAAAATGGATTGAAAACAGTTTTCAAATCATGTCGCCTATTTTCAAGCAAGAGCAAATAGAAGTTCTCAACACGATTGCTTTCGACCGCAGGCTAAATATTGATCCACAACAAATGGAGCAAGTATTGATTAATCTTTTGACGAATTGTATCTATACTTTGAAAGAAACTCTAAATAAACAGATTATTATTTCCGCAGAAATCAAAGAAAAGAGAACTTTTATCATGATAACCGATACTGGAAAAGGCATCGAAAAAGAAATAGAAAACAAAATATTCTTGCCGTTTTTCACTACTCGAAAAGAAGGTGCCGGAATTGGATTGACGTTGTCCAAAAGCATTCTTGAGGCTCATGGCGGCTATCTTGCGTATAGAAATGACGATGAAAAAACCACTTTTGTAATTTGTCTGGTTGATGATTAATCTAAAATCGGAGAAATATAAGGCATTAAAACTCCATTATTTATAATGGAGTTTTTTTGTAACTGTTTACGAGGCATTTTCTCCAAGATTTGAAGAAGCCACTTTTACAATAGTTTTTATAAAACTATATGATAACTACTATCTAATTCATCATAATAGAGTTTGTAATTAATAATAAAAATAGTTCTATATTAGCAAGAAAAAGTTCAATTTATAGTATAAGACCAATCAAAAATAACAGTATTCAAACTGTTTTATATCTGAACAGCTATTTAAATTCAAACTGTAAAAAATGTATAATTTAGAAAAAGAAATTTATTTAGGAAATTCAAAAAATGTATATAATAAATCTGACGGTATTTCTATTATAGAAACTGAATATCAAAATAAAGTATATGAAGGTTGGCATTCTCATAAAAATGCACATATTACCTTATTTTTGAAAGGAGGAACAATTGAAAAAAGGAAAAAGGAAAATTTTTCAGTTTCACCAGGAACAGTATTGTTTTATCATAGTGATGAACTCCACTTAAACCAAAATACGCTATTCCCATCAAAAAATATAAATATAGAAATAGACGAAAATCATTTTAATGAATTTGAAATTACTGAAGAAATCTTAAAAAAAGGAACTGCTGATACAGTAAAAACAAAATTATTTATTCTAAAAATATATAATGAATGTTTAATTGGAGATGTTTTTTCTAAAGATTCAATAAATATGTTATTCGCAAATTTAGCTTCAAATCAAAATTATCTAGAACAATTTTCAAAATGTCCAAATTGGGTAAATTCACTATATGAATTATTAAATGATTGTTGGAGTGAAAACCCAAGTTTAAATGAGTTATCCAAAATTTTAAATATAAATCCTATATCTATTTCAAAACATTTTCCTAAATATTTTGGATGCACTTTAGGAGAATATATCAGACGATTGAAAATAGATAGATCGCTTACTTTAATGCAACAACCTTCTTCATCATTAACCGAAATTAGTTTTGAATGCGGATTTGCTGACCAAAGTCACTTTATTAGAACATTTAAGCATCAAACAGGATTTTCACCAAAAAAATTTCGAGATTTATAATTCAAAAGGCAAATTTCATTCTATTTTTAAAATTCTGATGCTATTATTTTTGTAATCAATCTTAAACAATTAATTGTAAAAATTTATGGAATCAATTACTACTAAACAACGAATTTTAAATTTCCCTTTAACTAAAATCATGCTAGGTCTTTTAGTATGTTTTATTGCTTTTATAATGGCTCAACAATTTGCAACAAAAATATTTGAATTAATTATTCCATTAAATAGAAATTATAGAAACCTAGGAAAAGGAATAATCGCATCTACACTAGTAATTAGTGCGTACATCTATTTTTTTAGAAAATACGAAAAAAGAGAGATAACAGAATTTTCAAGTAAGGGAGTAATCAAATATATTATAGTGGGAACACTTATAGGTGCAATATTACAGAGTCTGACAATATTAGTGATTTTTTTTAATGGTGGTTTTGAAATAGTTTCTATTAATCCTATATCCAATATAATCATTCCGTTCACAATAGCTTTTACCGTTGCAATTTTTGAAGAAATTTTGATTAGAGGTATTATTTTTCGAATAATTGAAGAAAAATTAGGGAGTTATTTCTCTTTGTTAATTTCAGCAATTATTTTTGGCGCATTGCATTTAGCAAATCCAAATAGT
This sequence comes from Flavobacterium cryoconiti, assembly GCF_048158645.1. NCBI lineage: Bacteria > Pseudomonadati > Bacteroidota > Flavobacteriia > Flavobacteriales > Flavobacteriaceae > Flavobacterium > Flavobacterium cryoconiti. The sequence goes on from NZ_JBLNKW010000007.1 coordinate 200,760, forward strand.
ACGCTAATATCTGCATTGTGTGTTGCTGTTGAAGCTGGATTATTAATCGGTTTGGCTTATATTTACTCTAGGAGCTTATGGTTTCCAATAGCGATACATTTTGCTTGGAATTTCATGCAATCAGGTATTTTTGGAGCAATCACCTCTGGTAATGAAAAAACATCCAGCTTATTCACCACTAAAATAGTTGGGAGTAAATTAATTACTGGTGGAGAATTTGGACCAGAAGGAACGATACAAGCCATTATCTTTTGTTTATTCGCTTCAATCATTTTATTGCAATTATGCAAAGATAAAATGATAAGTCCAAAATGGAAAAATTAAGCTGATAACAATGGAATATTCATAAGAAACAAATGAACACTAGTGCTTTTTAAATCGTTTTAATCATGTATTTCAATAATTTTGGATGTGTTCGACTCCTGTTTTACAATTTCAAAAATTACTTTTATACAAGTTAAATTAGAGCAGAGAAATACTCAATAATAAAATATTAATTCTAGATTATCAAAAAGTTTATATTGGTTGCTATAATAAAGCTTAAGTTATTTTAGCCTTTACTACCCGTTAATTTGGTATTTAGAAATTCTACATAAATAGCATCCAATTTTTCGAACCATAAAAAACCTCCAAAATCATACGCCTTTGGAGGTTTGTAATTTTTTGTGGCCCTCACAAACCTGTTTGCGAAATATTTTCTACAAGGATTTGAAGAAAATTTCAATAAAATAGCTCCGAGAAATCCTTTCTATTTCAATTTGAAAAAGTTGTTTTGTGCTTTATCTTTTATCTTAAATTTGCACAACTATTACAATGGATAAAATGTTGAAAATATAAATTTATCTCATTAAATTATATAGAAGTAGTGATTATGATTTTCACTACTTTTTTATTATTAGGCCGAGCATTAATTGCATGGCTAAGTTTTTTTTACAGAGAAGAGTAGACATCATGTTAAATAAAGAAGAAGTCAAAAAAGTGGAAAATGAAGGAGCAAGCTGGACTATTTGTTTAGAATGTCAGGGACGAGGCAAAAAAAATCGAGGGCTTACCACCAAAGCACGACTCCACTACAAGAGAGCATTAGATCAATTTGAAAAAACGAATGGCGAAGGGACAGCTCCAGTTCGACCTAAAGGACACCTACACTCCTGCTTGAACTGTTCCGGATCTGGGCTACTTCGTTCTGCCCGTCCTCCTATTGCGGATAAAGAAAACTACCCACACGTTGCTATTATTGGTGGTGGTATAGGAGGAGTTGCTCTAGCTGTGGCTTGTTTACACCGCGGAATCCCTTTTACCCTTTATGAGCGCGATAGTGACTTCAATGCTCGATCCCAGGGCTACGGACTCACGCTCCAACAAGCTAGTAAAGCGATTGAGGGATTGGGTATTTTTTCCTTAGAAGAAGGGGTGATTTCAACAAGACATTTGGTTCATACTACAGAAGGAAAAGTAATCGGTGAATGGGGCATCAGAAAGTGGATGCAGTCAGATGCAAAAACGTATTCGAAACGTACAAATGTGCATATCGCACGGCAATCTTTGCGATTCGCCTTACTTAAGCAGCTCGGCGGACATGACGCTGTACAATGGGGACACCAATTAGTAGATTTTAAAGAATCTGAGAATGACGGTGTTGATCTCAGCTTTCAAGTAAACGGCGAGATGAAGAACTACAAAGCGGATCTTGTGGTTGGGGCTGATGGTATTCGTAGTTCGGTGCGAAGGTTGCTGATTGGTGCCGATATTACCCCTTTACGTTACCTAGGTTGTATTGTAATATTGGGTATTTGTCCTTTGAGTGCTCTAGAAGGGCTGAATAGTTCTTTACTGGACTCGGCCACTGTATTTCAAACTGCCAATGGCAATGAGCGAATCTACATAATGCCTTATACGTCAGATTCTGTGATGTGGCAACTTAGCTTCCCTATGCCAGAAAAAGACGCCAAGGCGTTAAGTGCCAAAGGACCTCAGGCACTCAAGGAAGAAGCTTGTCGTAGAACTCAGTGGCACAGCCCCATACCTGAAATATTAGCAGCTACTTTGGAAACTCAAATTTCTGGTTATCCAGTTTATGATCGAGAATTGCTCAGTTCAGAATTGCTAGCGAAAGCAGGAAAAGTGACTCTAATCGGAGATGCTGCTCACCCTATGAGTCCATTCAAAGGACAAGGGGCAAATCAAGCTTTGCTGGATGCGCTCAAACTGGCTCGCAGGATTTCAAGAGAATGCCGACCTTTATCCGAATGGCGAAAAGCCGGAATAAGAGAAAGTGTATTAACTGAATTTGAAGAGGAAATGTTAGAACGCTCTGCTACTAAAGTGAAAGATTCAGCAGAAGCTGCACAGTTCCTACATTCCGAAATTGTGCTTCATGAGGGTGACGAGCCGAGAGGACGGTGCCTAAAGAAAAAAGACGCATAGCAAATCCTGCGTATTTACTATTTTATCGTCCAGAGGTTTTAAAAAAGGCAAGACATAAAAAAACTCCTTAATTTCTTAAGGAGTTTCTTGGTGGGCGATGAGGGGTTCGAACCCCCGACCCCCTCGGTGTAAACGAGGTGCTCTGAACCAGCTGAGCTAATCGCCCTAGTACAATTTAGTAATTTTCATTCCCTTATTGCGAGTGCAAATATACACCTAGAAATCGTATTTACAAGCGAAATATTAAAAAAATAAAATAAAAAATAACAATAATTCTCTTTTACACTCTCTAATAGCACTTTAAATACAGGATGAAACCATACTATTTTTTTGTATTGAGTTGTTATAGTCTTACATTTGTGACATAAATTATAAATAATGGCAAGGTTTAAAGAAAATGATTTACCAAAATCAAAAATTACCACAAGTTCACTTACTAAAGCAACTCTAATATTTCAATACGCAGGAAATCATCGTTGGAAATTTTATGTAGGTTTAGTTTTTTTACTGCTAACAGGTGCAACTGCACTAGCTTTCCCTAAATTAATGGGAATGCTTATCGATTGTGTGAAAAATAAAGATAATGCACAGGCTAATTATATTGCCATGGGATTAGTTGTTATTTTATTTTTCCAATCTATTTTTTCCTTTTTCAGATTATCTTTATTTGTGAATTTTACGGAACATACGTTAGCCAATCTTAGACTAGCATTGTATAGCAATTTGGTAAAGTTGCCTATGTCATTCTTTTCACAAAAGCGTGTGGGCGAATTGAACAGTAGAATCAGCTCTGATATAACCCAAATACAAGATACCTTAACTTCCACTATAGCCGAATTCTTAAGACAATTCATTTTAATTATTGGTGGTGTTCTTCTATTGGCGAATGAAAGTATCAAATTAACGTTGTTGATGTTGTCCGTTGTTCCGCTCGTGGCTGTTGCTGCGGTTATTTTTGGACGATTTATCAGAAAATATTCAAAAAACGTTCAAGATAAAGTTGCCGAAAGTCAGGTTATTGTTGAAGAAACCATGCAAGGAATTACTATTGTTAAGGCTTTCGCCAATGAATGGTACGAGATTGCTCGTTATAATGGCAAGATAAAAGAAGTCGTTAAAATAGCCATCAAAGGAGGAAAATACCGAGGTTACTTTGCTTCATTCATTATTTTCTGCCTTTTTGGAGCCATTGTAGCCGTAGTTTGGTTTGGTGTTCGTTTGAGTATTAGTGGCGAAATGAGCGTAGGACAACTGATTTCTTTTGTATTGTACTCCACTTTTGTAGGTGCTTCTTTTGGAGGAATCGCAGAACTTTATGCACAAATCCAAAAAGCAATTGGTGCAACCGAACGTGTTTTTGAATTATTGGATGAAACTCCTGAAAAAATTAATTCAATCCAAAATGCATCCGCTGCACATAAAATAAAAGGAAATGTTACTTTCAAGAATGTAGCTTTCAGTTATCATTCGAGAAAAGAAATAAAAGTATTGAAAGATGTCAGTTTCACTGCTAATTATGGCCAAAAAATAGCGATTGTAGGTCCAAGTGGAACCGGTAAATCGACTATAGCTTCATTATTGTTGCGTTTCTATAATATTGATAGCGGGGAAATATTGGTTGACGGAAAAAATATTTACGATTATGATTTAGAAAATCTTCGAGGAAATATGAGTATTGTGCCCCAAGATGTGATTTTATTTGGTGGTACCATCAAAGAAAATATTGCCTACGGAAAACCGGATGCTACTGAGGAAGAAATTCTTTTGGCAGCAAAACAAGCCAATGCTTTAAATTTCATTGAAAGTTTCCCAGAAAAATTTGAAACTATTGTAGGGGAAAGAGGAATTAAACTTTCTGGTGGACAAAGACAACGTATTGCCATTGCGAGAGCATTGCTGAAAAATCCAAGTATTTTAATTTTGGACGAAGCCACATCTTCATTAGATAGTGAAAGTGAAAAACTAGTTCAGGAAGCATTAGAAATTTTAATGGAAGGAAGAACAAGTATTATCATTGCGCACCGTCTTTCGACTATTCGCAGCGCAGATCAAATTTTAGTTCTTGATAATGGAAAAATTACAGAGCAAGGAACACACCAGGAACTGATTGCTTTAGAAAATGGAATGTATAAAAACTTAAGTAATTTGCAGTTTAGCAATTCTTAAATTTCATTAATCATTTGACATAAAAAAACTCCATTCAATAAGCTGAATGGAGTTTTTTATGGATTTAACTGAATGCTAGAAACTGAACATTAATTCCTATTTCCCTTTTCTTCTGTTGCGTTCCGCTTTTATCATTGATAATTCCCGACTGGTTTGTCCTGCTACCGAAGTGTTTTCTTCAGCACGACGAATCAAATACGGCATCACATCTTTTACGGGACCAAAAGGGAGGTATTTAGCAACATTATAACCATTAGCGGCTAAATTGTAACTGATATTATCACTCATTCCGTACAATTGACCAAACCAAATTCTGTCATCGTTTGATTTAATTCCTTTCTCTTGCATCAATTCCATTAAAGTATAAGTGCTTTCCTCATTATGGGTTCCTGCAAAAATAGACATCGTATCTAAATGTTCAATCATGTAAAGCACAGCCGCATCATAATTTTCATCTGTAGCCTCTTTTGAAGCACATATTGGTGACGGATAGCTTTTCTCTTCAGCACGCGCAATTTCTTTTTCCATATAGGCACCACGAACCAATTTCATTCCTATGAAGAAGCCTTCTTTTTTAGCTTGTTCATGTAATTTTTTCAAATAATCCAAACGATCCCAACGATACATTTGCAGCGTATTGAAAACAATTGGCTTCTCTTTATTGTATTTGCGCATCATATCAGTAACTAAGTCATCGGCGGCATCTTGCATCCAACTTTCTTCACCATCAATAAGAAGTGCTACGTTTTTAGAATGGGCATCTTTACAAACCAAATCAAAACGTTCCACTACTATATTCCATTCTGCTTTTTCTTCGGTCGTTAAGGTTTGTTTTTCTCCTAATTTTTCATACAATTCAAAACGTCCAAACCCTGTTGGTTTAAAAACAGCAAAAGGAATTGCTTTACGCTCTTTGGCAAATTCAATCGTTTTTAAAGTCATTTCCAATGCTGCATCAAACTGATCTTCTTCCTCTTTTCCTTCCACAGAATAATCCAATACCGATGAAACTCCTTTAGTAAACATTTTATCAACTACAGAAAGGCAATCAACCTCATTTACTCCGCCACAAAAATGGTCAAAAACGGTAGCACGAATCAAACCTTCAACTGGAAGATTTGCTTTAAGGGCAAAATTAGTAACGGCCGTTCCAATTCGAACTAAAGGCTGATTATCAATCATTTTGAAAAGAAAATAAGCTCTATCGAGTTCGGTATCGCTTTTTAATGCAAACGCAACTTGTGTATTATTGAATATTTTTTCCATTTTTTGTGATATTTTTGTACAAATATAGATAGAGTTTTGAATATTATTCCCCAAAAATTACCTTATTTTGCCCTTTCAATTAATCAATAAAGATGCAATCAATTCAAGCCAACAGTTATCCGATTCATTTCAACGAAAAAGGATATGAAGCATTAAACCTTCATTTAAAAGAGAACAAGTATTCTAACCTATTTATTATTGTAGACGACAATACAAATGAATTTTGTTTACCAAAATTTCTACCCTTTTTAGAAACTGATCTTACTATTGAAATTATTGAGTTTGAAGCAGGAGAACACAATAAAAATATAGAAACTTGTGTCCAAATTTGGAATGTATTAACTGAACTTGGTGCTGACAGAAAAAGCCTAGTGATTAATTTAGGTGGCGGTGTTGTTACTGATTTAGGTGGTTTTGTGGCTTCAACATTCAAGAGAGGAGTTGATTTTATTCATATCCCTACTACTTTATTATCCATGGTTGATGCTTCTGTTGGTGGAAAAAATGGTGTTGACTTAGGAAATTTAAAAAACCAAATTGGAGTTATCAATGTTCCTAAAATGGTTCTTATTGATACCCAATACCTTAATACATCGCCGCAAAATGAAATGCGTTCCGGTCTTGCCGAAATGCTGAAACACGGTTTGATATATGACAAAGAATATTGGGAGCAATTTCTAGATTTGAAAGCTATCGATTTTGCTGATTTTGACGAATTAATTTATCGTTCTGTCGAAATAAAAAATGAAATTGTAAAACAAGATCCAACTGAGAAAAACATCCGAAAAGCGTTAAATTTTGGTCATACATTAGGTCATGCCATTGAAAGCTATTTTCTGGAGAATGAAAACAAAACTACTTTGTTACATGGTGAAGCAATTGCTGTTGGAATGATATTGGAAAGTTATATTTCATGGAATAAAAACTTGATCAATCAAGAGGAATATTTCCAAATAAAATCGAGTATTAAGAGTATATACGACGACATTGTTTTTGAAGAAAATGATATCGAACCTATTTTAGAATTGCTTATTCACGACAAAAAAAATGAATATGGTAATATCCAGTTTGCATTAATCGAAGGCATCGGAAACATAAAAATCAATCAATCAGTTGAAAATGAATTAATTCTTAAAGCATTTTTGGATTATAAATCTTAATTTATTTTTTATAAAAAGGATTGCATTACGTATATAATATTTTTTACATTTGCTGCGATGAAAAAAAGTCAAAACAAGAGAAATTATAGTTCTAAGAAAAACCGAAACAATATGTCTTTTTTAAGAATATTGAAACGTTTTTATTCTATCAAAGGGAACTTTAGTTTTGATGTTTTTCAATATTTGAAATCAGACCACGAAAAGCTTCAAATAATTTATGCAAATATCAGAGTTTGAATTTTAGATTAATTATTTTTTACATATATTTAATCTAAAATACTGAAAAACAAATGAATACAAAATATTCTGATTTAATAAATCAAACCTATTACTTTCCACAAGAAGAATTTACATTAAACAAAGACAATCTTCAGTTTCACAATATAGACTTGATGAAACTCGTAGAAAAATATGGTACACCATTAAAATTCACCTATTTACCTCAAATTTCCAATAACATCAACAAAGCCAAAAGCTGGTTTCGTAAATCAATGGAAAAAAATAAATATGAGGCTAAATATTACTATTGCTATTGCACAAAAAGTTCTCATTTTGAATTTATAATGAATGAAGCTTTCAAAAATAATATCCATATTGAAACATCCTCTGCCTTTGACATCAATATTGTTGAAAATTTATTGGAAAATGGAAAAATCAACAAAAGTACTTATGTAATTTGTAATGGTTTCAAAAGAGATCAATATATTGAGAACATTGCAAGATTGGTAAATAACGGTCATAAAAATGCAATTCCAATTATTGATAATTATGAAGAACTGGATTTACTTCAAGCTCAAATAAAAGGAAAATTCAAAATTGGAATCCGTATTGCAGCTGAAGAAGAACCTAAATTTGAGTTTTATACTTCAAGATTAGGAATTGGATACAAAAATATTGTTCCTTTTTATAAAAAAGAGATAAAAGAGAATAAAAGTCTGGAACTTAAAATGTTACACTTTTTTATTAATACGGGTATAAATGATAATGCCTATTATTGGAATGAATTAGTAAAATGTATCAAAGTATATGTCGCCCTTAAAAAAGAATGCCCTACCCTAGATGGATTAAATATTGGTGGCGGTTTTCCGATCAAGAATTCATTGACATTTGAGTACGATTACCAATACATGATTGATGAGATTATCAATCAAATAAAAATAGCTTGTGATGAAGCAGAAGTTGATGTTCCAAATATCTTTACAGAATTTGGTTCATTTACTGTTGGCGAAAGTGGTGGCGCAATTTACCAGATCTTGTATCAAAAACAACAAAATGACAGAGAAAAATGGAATATGATTGATTCCTCTTTTATCACAACTTTGCCGGATACATGGGCTATTAACAAGCGTTTTATCATGTTAGCAATAAATCGCTGGAATGATACTTACGAAAGGGTTTTATTAGGCGGGATGACCTGTGATAGTGATGATTATTACAATTCAGAGCAAAACATGAATGCCATCTATTTACCAAAATATAACAAAGAAAAACCATTATATATTGGATTTTTCAATACTGGAGCTTATCAGGAAACTATAGGTGGATATGGTGGTTTACACCACTGCTTAATTCCTCAACCCAAACACATACTAATAGATAGAGATGAAAATGGAATTTTGGCAACTGAGGTTTTCTCAGAACAACAAACCTCCGATGATGTTTTAAAAATATTAGGTTACGACAAAAAATAAATTCTTAATTATACAATTAGTCAATTTAAAAATTCGTTAAATTTGAAATACAAATTCAATGTTTCGATTTTTAAATCTTTAAATTTAAAAAAATGAGCAAAGGACCGATCAGTCAGTTTATCGAGAAGCATTACTTGCATTTCAACTCTGCATCTTTAGTTGACGCAGCTAAGGCATACGAACAACAATTAGCCAACGGTGCAAAAATGATGGTGAGCATGGCTGGTGCTATGAGTACCGCAGAGATTGGAAAGATTTTTGCAGAAATAATTCGTCAGGATAAAGTTCAGATTATTTCTTGTACAGGAGCAAATCTTGAAGAAGACATTATGAATTTAGTAGCTCATTCTCATTATGAAAGAGTACCGAATTATAGAGACCTAACTCCTCAAGATGAGTGGGATTTATTAGAAAGAGGTTTAAACCGAGTTACAGATACTTGCATTCCTGAACACGAAGCATTCCGTCGTTTGCAAAAGCATATTTATAAAATCTGGAAAGATGCTGATGATAAAGGTGAAAGATATTTTCCACATGAATTTATGTATAAAATGTTGCTTTCTGGTGTTCTAGAAGAATATTATGAAATTGACTTAAAAGACAGCTGGATGTATGCAGCTGCTGAGAAAAATTTACCTATTATTGTACCAGGTTGGGAAGATAGTACAATGGGAAACATATTTGCCTCTTATGTAATTAAAGGGGAATTGAAAGCATCAACAATGAAATCCGGTATAGAATACATGGTTTTCTTGTCTGATTGGTATCCAAAAAACAGTACTAATGGTGTAGGTTTTTTCCAAATTGGTGGAGGTATTGCAGGAGATTTTCCAATATGTGTAGTACCAATGTTGTACCAAGATATGGAAATGCATGATATTCCTTTTTGGAGCTATTTTTGTCAGATTTCAGATTCAACAACCAGTTATGGTTCGTATTCTGGAGCGGTACCGAATGAAAAAATTACTTGGGGTAAATTAGATATAAAAACTCCTAAGTTTATTATTGAGTCCGATGCTACAATTGTGGCACCTTTAATTTTCGCTTATTTATTAGATTTATAGAATAACTTTATGAAAAGAGTAATAGTTGATTACGCAAAACTTACAAATGAAATTTTAAACCTTTTGGTAGAAAAATTTCCTGAAGGATATGATGATTCAAACATTATCCGTTTTAGAAATGCTAAAAATGAATTAATAGAAGCCGTTGAAGTGCGGACTGAAGACACCATTTATTTAGTAAAAGTCAGTACCAAATTGGCAGACAGAATTGAAAATTATGATGAGGATGATGAAATAGATGACGTTATCGAACCAATCAGCGGACTTGAACTTGATGATGATGATTCTGTTGACGATGACGATGAGGATGAAAATCTTGATAAGCCTGACAAAGATAGTGGAGATGATGGTGACGACGATGACGATGATGCAGAGGAAAAAGATTCATCAGACGAAGATGACGATGACGATGAAGATTAATTCAATTTTTCGATAAAAATAAAAAAGGAACTCACGACGAGTTCCTTTTTTTGTTAATTTAGAATACAAAATATACGCCAAAATGAATCAACAAATCTTACATGCCAAACTCAAGGAAAACTTTGGTTTTGAAAAATTCAGACCCAATCAGGAAGACATAATAAACGGCGTCCTTTCTGGTCAGGACACTTTGGCTATTATGCCAACCGGCGGTGGAAAATCAATTTGTTTTCAATTACCGGCTTTAATTTTACCCGGAATAACAATCGTGATTTCGCCACTAATTGCTTTGATGAAAGATCAAGTCGATAGTTTGAAAGCGAATGGCATTGAAGCCTGTTTTATAAACAGTAGCCAAACGGAAGACGAACGTCAATTTTATATTGAAAGCTTAAAATCGAACGTTATAAAGTTAGTTTACATTGCACCAGAAAGCCTTTCTTATCTTGATAACATTTTCAATAGTTTAACCATAAGTCTTATTGCTATTGACGAAGCCCATTGTATTTCGGCTTGGGGACATGATTTTCGTCCCGCTTACACTAACTTAGGGTATCTAAAAAACCGCTTCCCTTCTACCCCAATCTTAGCTTTAACTGCAACTGCTGATAAAGCTACCCGTAAGGATATTAGCGAACAATTAAATTTAATAAATCCTAAAATATTCGTAGCTTCTTTTGACAGAAAAAATCTGAGTTTAGAAGTTCGGCCAGCTTTAGACCGAGTAAAACAGATTATCGATTTTATCCAAGAAAAGCCAAATGAATCAGGAATAGTATATTGCTTAAGCCGAAAAACAACAGAAGAACTTGCTGAAAAATTACAAAAAATCGGAATAAATGCAAAAGCATATCACGCCGGTTTAGACAATAAAATTCGTTCCAAAACCCAAGACGAGTTCATCAATGATGATTGTCAAGTGGTTTGTGCTACAATAGCTTTTGGAATGGGAATTGACAAATCAAATGTACGTTGGGTAATTCATTATAATTTACCTAAAAATATAGAAGGTTATTATCAAGAAATTGGTCGTGCAGGTCGTGATGGATTACCTTCAGAAACAGTATTGTTTGAAAGCTACGGTGATGTAATTCAATTACAAAAATTTGCTTCCCAAGGTTTGAATGCCGAAGTACAACTGGCGAAACTCGAAAGAATGAAACAATATGCAGATGCCTTAAGCTGTCGCAGAAAAATATTGCTTTCGTATTTTGGAGAATTGGTTACGGAGAACTGTGGAAATTGTGATATTTGTAAAAACCCGCCTTCCTTTTTTGACGGAACGGTAATTGCCCAAAAAGCATTATCGGCGATTATTCGTTTGCAGGAAACGGAACCATTACCCGTTATTATTGACTTTTTACGAGGATCTAAAAATGCCTATATTTACGAAAAAGAATATCAAAATCTTAAAACATATGGTGTTGGCACTGATCTTTCCTGGTTTGATTGGAATCAATATTTAATTCAACTTATCAATTTAGGCTATTGCGAAATTGCTTTTCATCAGCAAAACAAAATTAGACTGACTGCATTTGCAAAAAAAGTATTGTTTGAAGGAGAGAAAGTACAACTAACTACTGTTCAGAAAATCAACATCGACAAACAAGAAGTCAAAGAAGTAAAAAGCAAATCTACTGCTAATTCATTATTTGATACGTTACGAAAACTACGTTATGAAATTTCAAAAGAAGAATCTGTTCCTGCATATGTAATTTTTAGTGATGCGGCTTTGCGCCAAATGGAAACTGAAAGACCCATGAGTGATCAGGAATTATTAGCCATTGATGGCGTTGGGAAAGCTAAACTGGAAAAATATGGTGACGCCTTTATAAAAGCTATAATTGATTTTCAAAAATCTAAAGTTGTTAAAAAAAAGAAAGAAGCCACAACCTATAAAGAAACATTAGAATTATACCAAAACGGATTATCTGTTGAAGAAATTTCTCAAAAGCGAAAATTAGGATTAAATACCATCATGTCCCATTTAGCTAAATTGTATGTTGACGGAGCAGCTATAGATTTAAATCCGTTTATATCTAAAGAAGAAGTATCTCAAATTACTGAAGCTCAAATAAAACTAGAATCGCCAAATACCTTGAAACCTTATTTTGATTATTTTGAAGAAAAAATAGATTACGAAAAAATACGATTGGCATTAGCTATACTAGAAAAAGAAAATGCTGTATTTTAAAAATTAGTATGATAAATTCATTTCCTCCATTTGTAAATTCTCAAACTGAAATTTTGATTTTGGGAACCATGCCTGGCATAGCTTCTCTGGAAAAACAGGAATATTATGCGCACAAAAGAAATCATTTTTGGAAAATAATGTACACACAGCTGGGTAATTTACCTGTATCAGAAATTTTTGAAGAAAAGATTCAGTTATTGCAAAAAAATAAAATTGGATTGTGGGATGTATTGGAAAATTGCGAAAGAAAAGGAAGTTTAGATATTCATATTAAAAATCAAAAAGAAAATGATTTTGAATCGTTGTTTAAAGAATTTCCAGCAATCACTAAAATCATCTTTAATGGTAAAGAAAGTCATAAATACTTTCTGAAAAAATTCGGACAAATGAAAGGCATCACGTATTATGTGATGCCTTCAACTAGTCCTGCTAATACAATGTCTTTTGAAAACAAGTTAAAAATCTGGTCAACTTGCTTCGATACCCTATAAATATCTTTCTTGAAAAACTTTTTGATGGTGTTTTTGATGACCAATAAGAATAAAACCTATTGCACGAACTGAAATAGACGTATTAGAAGCAATTCCAATTCTTTTTAATTGTTCTTCTGAAAAACTTTTAAAAAGAAACAGATTTGAATGCCTAACCGCCGATAATTCTGCTAATAAGTCCTGAATATTTCTATCATTAGCATTCGTGTTGTCTACATAATCATTTTCTTCAAAACCAGGCAATGGTGTTTTGTCATTTCTGGAAATTCGCAACGCACGATAAGCAAAAATACGTTCCGTATCAATGATGTGTTGAATAATATCTTTGATAGTCCACTTCCCTTCGGCGTATCTGTAATCAAATTTATCCATTGGAATATTTTGTACAAAACGAATAAAATCGTGAAGACAAATTTCCAATTCTTCAATCATATCAACATTTCCCGCAGCTCTAATATAAGTTGCGTTAAATTCAGAATATTCACTAACAGGCAATTGATCTGTTTTCATTATTTTTTCAATTAAGCTGAATTTCTACTTGCATTTGTATTCCCAAAAAGAGAACGTGTTACAATTTTCTCATACACTTTAATCAAGTCTACATCTGGATTTTTCTCTTTATTAATTTCATTAATTCTCAATAAAGCATATTGCTGTATTGTCAACAATGGCAATACAATACGCTCTCTTATTTGTATAGATGCTTTACCATCAGGATAATTCTCCATTAATTCTTTATGACCCGCAATTTTCAAAAGCAAACGTTTTGTTTCCAAAAATTCATCATAGATTATTTGCCAAAAAGCACCAAATTCAGGGTCTTTTTTCATGTATGCTGTTAATGGGAAAAATGATTTAGCCAATGACATCATGCTGTTTTCCAACAAAGTTTTAAAGAACAAAGAGTTGTCATATAAATCTTGAACTTTATTCCATTGATCCGTGTCTTCAAAATGCTTCAATGCTGACCCTACTCCGAAAAATCCAGGAACATTTTGCTTCAATTGACTCCAAGAACCTACAAAAGGAATTGCTCTCAAGTCGGCAAAATCCAAACTTTCTGATTTACTTCTTTTTGACGGACGGCTTCCAATATTAGTTTTAGCATAATATTTCAAAGTACTCATCTGTTCCAAATATGGAATGAATTTAGGATGATTCTTGAAACTTAAGTATTTTTCATATCCTAATTCTGCCAATTGATCTAAAATATCTTTTTCGTTAGTTGATAATTCATTCTGACCTTTGCTAAAAACTTGATTCGTTACACCCGCACTCAATAAATTCTCCAAATTATAACGACAAGAATCTAAAGTTCCAAAATTAGAACTTATCGTTTGTCCTTGTACCGTTACTTGAATCTCATTATTTTCAATATTTGGACCTAACGAAGCATAGAATTTATGTGTTTTTCCTCCACCACGAGCTGGCGGACCACCACGACCATCAAAGAAAATAGCTTTTATGCCATATTTTCTGGAGATTTCAGTAAGCTCTTCTTTGGCCTTATAAATACTCCAATTTGCCATTAAATAACCACCATCTTTTGTACCGTCAGAAAAACCAAGCATTATCGTTTGCTTGTTATTTCTATTTGCCAAATGTTTAGCATAAGCTGGATTGGTATATAGTTTCTCCATGATAGCATGTGCATTTTGTAAATCATCAACTGATTCAAAAAGCGGAATAATATCAACCGATGGGTTTTCCCAATTGCTCAAACGGAATAATGCAAAAGTCTCCATTACATTAAGCGCACTTTCGTTATTACTTATGATATAACGATTTGCACCAAATTCACCATTCTTCTCTTGAATTTTTTTTATAGCCTGAATTGACTCAATAGTTGATTTAGTCATTTCATTATTGAAAACATTTGGATCTAAATCTCCTTTAGTATTAGATAGAACTGTAAATTTCTCTTCTTCTGACAATTCAAAATAATTCTCAGGAAAAACAGCTGGATTTGAATTCAAATAAAACTCAACAACATCATTAAAAACAGCATCATGAATTTTACTATTTTGACGAATATCTAAAGACGCAAAATGAAAACCAAATAAATTCACTTTAATTAACAATGAATCTAACTCATCAAGATATAATGATTGGTGTTGGTCAATAATTATTTGCTTTATTTTTTTTAACTGAGACTTAAATTCTTCCAAAGTGATAAAAATATCTCCTGTTGAATAAAAAACCGAACGATAAAGCTTGTGTTCAAGTTCAGAAACTAAAATATCTACACCTGAGAAAGTTAACTTACGTTTTAAATTTCTCATTTCAACGTAATAACATTTTAAGATAGAAGTCCTCAAACGTTCTGCAACCTTCAAAGTAATTCCTGTTGTTACAAATGGATTTCCGTCACGATCTCCGCCTGGCCAAAATCCAAGTTTAATTAATGGGTTCTTAATTGAATTTCCATTAAAAATATTCTTTTGAAGATAATGAACCATATCTCCCGAAGTTTTATAAAACACATTTTCAAGATACCAAATCAAACTTACCGCTTCATCAAAAGGATTCGGTTTTTCATTTTGAATAAAAGGAGTTTTCCCTAATTGAGCTAACAATTGTTTGATATCAAGTAAATTATTTTGACGAATAGCATCCGTTAAATCATTAATAATACCAAGTACGGCACCAGGATAAAATTGCGTAGGATGAGCTGTTAAAACAGTTCTTACATTAAAATTCTCCAAGAAATCTATCAACTCTTCTTCCTTCTCTTTCGCTTCTGATTTTTCTTTAATATCTCTTAAAGAACCTCTTCCTTCGATATTATTAACTACAGGAAAAGCAGCATCTTCAATAGCATCAAACAAAACAATCTGTCTTTCAATGTATTGAATAAAACGAAACATCAAATCAATTTTCTCTGTTTCTGAGGCGCTATGCAAGTATCTTTTAGCAAAAAAATCGACAATTTCTTTAGGAGTTTCTTGCTTCTTAAAACCAGTATCACAAACATCTGTAAACAAAGGAAGTAAAACCCCCGTATTGTCTATGGAATCAAAAGGTAATGTAATAAAAACACTATTATAAATGTGATATTTGGAAAGAACGTCTTGATTGAAACGTTCTATTTTAGGCAGCGTGTACATAATTTAGTTGTAGTTGGTTTAGTTAGTCAATTTATCATAAAAAAACCCCAAGAACAAACTTGAGGTTATATTTTAAAATATAGCGTTCAAGATTAATTACATATTTTTGAAAATAGTATGCATCAAGCGCTTCTTATCATTTATACTTTCTTCAAGAGAAATCATAGTTTCAGTTCTGTAGACTCCTTCTATATCATCAATCATAAAGATAACATCTTTAGCATGTTTCGTGTCTTTAGCTCTAATTTTACAGAAAATATTAAATTTTCCCGTTGTTACAGACGCAACAGTTACGTAAGGAATTTCATTAATACGCTCTAAAACAAATTTTGTTTGAGAAGTATTATTAAGAAATACACCTACATATGCAATAAAAGAATATCCTAATTTATCATAATCAAGAACTAATGAAGATCCCATTATAATTCCGGCATCTTCCATTTTTTTTACTCTAACATGCACTGTTCCTGCAGAAATCAACAATTTTTTTGCGATATCTGTAAACGGAACTCTTGTATTGTCAATCAACATATCTAATATCTGGTGATCTACTTCATCTAAACGAAACTTACTCATATTTCTTTAATTAATATTAATAATTGCTATTACAAAGTATAAAAATATACATAAAAATTAATAAAACGATATAAATATTATATTTTTATCATTCCGTTAACAAATTTTACGTTATTATCTAAGCAAAAATCAGCTTTTTGATTTAATTTCGGAAAATTATCATAGTCATCTTTATATAGCGCTCCTTTAGCATCATACTCATAATGACCGAAATGATTTTCTAATTCGCCAATTTGTGAAATATAGGCGTTAAAATAAATCTGATTTTCAAACAACTCTTCTTTGTATTGTGATGCAAAATTGGTGATTTTTTCGATACCATCATAATTTATTCTGATGTTTTTATACATAAAATCATAAAAAACGACTTTATTTTGAGGAATATTCAAATATTTATTAATTCCATTGCTAACTATAACGTTTTCGCAAAGTGACGTAAAACTCGAAATTAGCGCCATGAAAACAAATTTCCTAGTAACTTCTCTCTCATAATCATTTGCAAAATGTCCTGCTTCAAACAACAAAGTTGGCACACCTAAATACTGAAAAGTATCTCCTATGCAATTTATATTAAAAGAATCATCAAAACGCCCTATTTGATTCGGCAAATACTGTTGCAACACATCGTTTATAGCAGCAATTAAATTAATCGCCTTCAATCTCGAATCATTAATTTCTCGCTCTTCGTTATAAGAAGGTGCTAAAAATGACAATGTCGCTGGTTTACCAGTATCACTAACTCCAAATATAGTTCGCTGATCATGGAGATTAAAGCAATAATTCGGCTTAAAAGTTTCAAAAGTTTGTCGCAATATCTTGCTTTCAGGTTGAGAAAGGTCTTGGGAATCCCTGTTTAAGTCTATTTTATTAGCATTTTCACGCGTATATAAAGTTGCTCCGTCAGGATTCAACATCGGAATACTGCAAAAAGTAAAGGTATTAAGCAATTGTTTTGCCAAATCCGACCCGCTATTTAATACATTTAAAAAGTCAAATAATGCTTTTGTAGTTGTACTTTCATTTCCATGCATTTGAGACCAAAGAAAAATTCTAATTTTACCTTCCCCAATTTGATAGGAATAAATAGACTTTCCAAGAACTGATTTTCCAATAATTTTCAGTTGATTATTGGTATTTAATTTTTGTAATAAAGGTTCAATTGAATCTAAAGTTATATAACGGCCGTGGATAGATTCTTCTTTATATTGATTGAATAATTGTTCTAAATTCATACTATATTATTTGATTTACAAAAGTAAACATCTTTGTATTTACATTTGTAAACAGGTAAAATTCAAATCATTTCAATGATGTAAACAGTTTTTCATGTTAGTTACTCTAAAGGAAACCCTTCATAATTGACAAATGTTATTTTAAATAGTATTACATAATAAGTTATTATTTATCAATAAATTAAATACTTTTATTTATATTAAAACATTAATAAAAATACCTAAATAAATACTATTTACACTTGTAATTTTGGCAATTTCATTTAATTTAGTTACATTTGTAAATAGATTATTGTTAATCAAAATTTACAATGGTAAACATAGACGATTTTATAAAAAGACTAGAAATTATACTGGATTATTACGGTCTGAATGCTTCTTCTTTTGCAGATAAAATTGGCGTTCAACGTTCGAGTTTGTCTCACCTTCTTTCGGGAAGAAACAAACCAAGTCTGGATTTTATCCTTAAAATTTTAGACGTTTTTCCTGATGTTGATTTGTATTGGATTTTGAATGGAAAAGGAACGTTTCCAAAAAACACCGCACAAATCGATACCAAAGAAAATGTATTTGAAGAAGTTATAAAGCAAAATATCCCTACTCCATTAAACAACGAAATTATTCCTGAAAATTTATTCTCAGAAATAAAAGACACGAATCCAATAAACTCTTTGGATACAAAAAAAATGGAAAGTCAAAATATAGCAAAAGAACTTTTTTCGAGCGAAATTGATAAAATTGTAATTTTTTATAAAAATGGAACATTTAAAAGTTATGTTCCAGATTAATTTTCAGAACGATTTATAATAAATGATCTTATTATTTTTTAAAATAAAAGAAATTTAATTTATTCCTCAAACCCTTTTTCAGGAATTTTACCTTCAACTCCTAAATAATGCTTTTTTAAAATAAGCATATCAGCTTCTAAATTTCCTGAAGGAATTAATAGATTTCCTAAATTGACTTCTTTTTTACCAAAATCAAAAGCAACAGGAATTATGGGAACATTTGCTTTTAGTGCAATGTAATAAAATCCTGTTTTTAGTTCGCTTACTTTTTTACGGGTTCCTTCGGGAGCAACAGCAAGTCTAAAAATTTCTTTTCTTTGAAAAATAGCTGCAATAGAATCTACTTTATTCAATCCACCTGTTCTATCCAATGGTTCCCCTCCCATGTATCTAAAATAAAACCCGAAAGGAAAACGAAACAATTCTTTTTTCCCAACCCAATTCATTTCTAAGCCGGTTATTCCTCTGGTGAAAATACCCAAATAAAAATCATGCGCACTAGTATGCGGCATAACCATCATTACACATTTTTTTATATCTGCATCAATCGTTCCAACTATTTTCCAACCCATAAGCTTGAAAAATATCCATTTATAAAATTGTTTCTTCATCACTCCTTATCTTTTGCACAAAATAAATAATTAATATCTATTTATAATTTAAATGACATAAAATTCTAAAAAAAACCTCAAGAAATTCTTGAGGTTTAATCATTATCATTTTATCAAACTAACGAATAGTCTCTAAAAATCTATTCTTTAACCATTCAGTTTTGCTTTCTTTCTTTTCTCTCTTTCCTGTACATCAATCACCGCTACAGCAGTCATATTAACGATTTCATTTACGCTTGCTCCTAATTGTAGAATATGAACTGATTTACTAAGCCCCATAATTATTGGACCGATAGAATCCGACTTATTAAGTTCTTTCATCAATTTATACGTAATATTTGCCGACTCTAAATTAGGAAAAATTAAGGTGTTTACTTTTTTCCCAGCCAATTTAGAAAAGGGGAATTTACTTTGCAACAAGTCAGTATTCAAAGCAAAATCAGATTGTATGTCTCCATCCACAACTAAGTCCGGTTTTTTAGAATGTAAAATTCCAACAGCTTCTCTCACTTTAGTAGCATGAGGATGTACCGAAGATCCAAAATTAGAATAGGATAACATTGCCATAACAGGATCAAAACCAAATGTGGTCGCTACATTGGCTGTCATTTGAGCAATATCAGCCAATTCTTCTGCAGTAGGGTCAATATTTATTGCAGTATCTGCTAAAAACATAGGACCTCTTTCAGTTGTCAAAATGTTTACGGTTGCCACTTTTTTCACATTCGAAGCCTTTCCTATAACTTCAAATATTGGTTTAACCACCGTAGGATATGCTCTGGAATAACCTGATATCATTCCGTCTGCGTCTCCTTCAAGTACCATCATCGCACCAAAATAATTGCGGGACCTCATTTTTATTTGAGCACCGTAAAGCGTCACACCACTTCTTTTTCGGTTGTCCCAAAATTTAGTGGCATATTGATTTCTCACTTCATACGATTCTTCAGCATTTGTATCAATTATTAGCACATCGGCATCAAATTCGATTTCCTTTTTTAATTCTAGTATGGTTTCTCTATTCCCCAATAATATTGGGATTGCAATTCCTTCATCAGAAACAATTTGAGCTGCTTTCAACACATCTAAATGGTCAGCTTCGGCAAAAACTATTTTCTTAGCATTCATTCTGGCTCGGCTGTGCAGCATTCGCACCACTTTATTATCATTCCCTGAACGCTGCAACAATTCTTCTCTATACTTGTTCCAATCGGCAATAGGCATTTTGGCAACACCACTTTCCATAGCTGCTTTGGCAACAGCGGGAGGAATTGACGAAATCAATCTGGGGTCAAATGGTTTTGGAATAATATAATCCCTTCCAAAAGTAAGACGGGTTTCTCCATAAGCAATATTCACCTGCTCCGGAACAGCTTCTCTGGTCAAATCGGCCAAAGCTTTAACAGCTGCCATTTTCATTTCTTCATTTATTTTAGTCGCCCTTACATCCAGTGCCCCTCTAAAAATAAATGGAAATCCCAACACATTATTCACCTGATTTGGATGATCCGAACGACCGGTTGCCATAATAATATCTTTTCGGGTGCTAACTGCCAAATCATACGCAATTTCAGGATCCGGATTCGCCATTGCAAAAACAATAGGGTCTTTTGCCATAGCAAGTAACATCGCTGGATTTACCACATCAGCAACCGAAAGTCCTATAAAAACATCGGCATCAACCATCGCTTCTTCCAGCGTATCAATTTTTCTGTCCGTTGCAAATTCCAGTTTTTCGGCAGATAAATTTCCTCTGTCACTTCGAATAACTCCTTTGCTATCAAGCATTACGATATTCTTGGCACTGGCTCCAAAAGCTTTGTATAATTTGGTACAAGAAACTGCAGCTGCACCAGCACCGCTAATTACAATGCGGACTTCTTCTATTTTTTTCTTGGTTAATTCCAATGCGTTCAATAAGGCTGCAGCCGATATAATAGCCGTTCCGTGTTGGTCATCGTGCATTACGGGAATATCCAATTCTTCTTTTAATCGTCTTTCGATTTCAAAAGCTTCCGGCGCTTTGATGTCTTCCAAATTGATTCCTCCAAAAGTAGGAGCCATAATTTTTACCGTTTCAATGAACTTGTCAATATCTTTAGTATCCAATTCAATATCAATACTATCAATATCAGCAAAAATCTTAAACAACAAGCACTTACCTTCCATTACCGGCTTTGAAGCTTCAGGTCCAATATCCCCTAATCCCAGAACGGCTGTTCCATTGGTAATTACCGCAACAAGATTTCCTTTTGCAGTATATTTATAAACATCATCCTTGTTTTTATGTATCTCTAAGCAAGGTTCAGCAACCCCTGGAGAATACGCTAATCCCAAATCTCGTTGGGTAGCATACGGTTTTGTAGGTACAATTTTTATCTTTCCGGGTTGTGGTTTGGCATGGTAAGCCAAAGCTTCACTTCTTAATTTTTCGTTACTCATAGTTGGTATTATTTAGTAGTGCATTCTTTAAAATTAAATAAGCTATTTTTTTTAATAACTATTTTACATTCACATTTTCGATAATCACGGCATACCCCATTCCAACACCAATACACATGGTGCAAAGCGCATATCTTTTATTTTGTTTTTGAAGTTCGATTGCGGCAGTTTGAATCAAACGAGTTCCTGACATTCCTAACGGATGTCCAAGCGAAATTGCTCCGCCGTTTGGATTGACTCTTACATCATTATCCGCTAATCCTAATGCTCTGGTACAAGCCAAAGCTTGGGCTGCAAAAGCCTCATTCAATTCTATAATAGCAATATCATCCAATCTCAAACCTGCTTTTTGAAGTGCTTTTTGGGTAGCGCCTACAGGTCCAATTCCCATTATTCTAGGTTCTACACCTACTATTGCCGAAGATACAATTCTGGCTAATGGTTTCAGATTGTATTGTTTTATGGCTTTTTCAGAAGCTAAAAATAACGCAGCAGACCCATCATTAAGACCCGCTGCATTACCCGCAGTTACACTTCCTAAATCTTTCTTGAAAGCCGCCTTTAAAGTCGCCAGTTTTTCGAGAGAAGTGTTTCCTTTTATAAATTCATCTTTAGAAAACGAAGTAACTATTCCTTTTTTATCTGCTAATTCTACTGCAATTATTTCTTCATCAAATCGTCCGTTTTGTTGTGCAGCAAATGCTTTTTGTTGTGAATTATAGGCAAATAAATCCTGGTCCTCTCTGCTTATGCTGTACATTTCGACTAAATTTTCCGCCGTAATTCCCATCGCATCCGTGCCGTACATCGCGTCCATCTTAGGATTTACAAAACGCCATCCAAAACTGGAATCAAACATCTTTGCATCATTCCCAAAAGGCTTCGAAGTCTTGGAAATCACCCAAGGACTACGCGTCATGTGTTCCATTCCGCCGGCAATCATGATATCAGCATCGCCCACCTGAATACTGCGTGAAGCATCAATAACCGCTGACATCCCCGAAGCACAAAGGCGATTGACCGTTTGGGCGGGAACCGTAAAAGGCAATCCAGCCAATAAAGTAGCCATTCGAGCCACATTTCTATTGTCTTCCCCTGCCTGATTATGGTTTCCCAAAATCACCTCGTCAATCATTTCAACAGGAATATTCGGGTTTCTTTTCACTAGTTCTTGGATGGTTAATGCCGCCAAATCATCCGCTCTTACAGTGGATAAACTTCCTCCAAAACTACCTATCGGTGTTCGAATGGCATCTATGATATACGATTGATTCATAATTTTCTAATTTAATTTTTCAATAAATTTCGCAGTCGTTTTAGCACGTACTTCTTCCAAAGAACTGCCCGGCATAATTTCGATTAAGGTCAGTTTCCCTTCTTCAAAAGAAAAAACTGCCAAATCAGTTATCACTAAATCCACCACATCCGATGCCGTTAAAGGTAAAATACATTTTGGAACAATCTTAGAAGAACCGTCAGGATTCGAATGCGTCATGGTGATGATTAATCGTTTGGCTCCTTTGGCCAAATCCATTGCGCCACCCACTCCCAATAAAGGTTTTCCAGGAACGGCCCAATTGGCAAGATTTGCAAATTCGTCTACTTCTAAACCGCCCATAATTGCAGTATCCACATGCCCACCACGAATCATTGCAAAGGAATCGGCACTATCAAAATAGCTGCTTCCTTTGAGTGCCGTAACGGGAATTTTTCCTGCATTTACTGGATAATCCATAGCGCCTCCGCCGTCAGTTGGAACTGGGCCTACTCCTAGCATTCCGTTTTCGGTATGCAGGATAATACCATGAGCATCAGTTATCAAATCAGCAACTAATGTTGGAATTCCGATTCCTAAATTTACCACATCACCTTTTTTCAATTCTACAAGCGCCCGTTTCGCCATATTCATTCGGCTTTCATCCACTTTTTTAGAAGTCGAAACAGAAGCTGAACTTCCTAGATCTTCAAGTGTAATTTTGGCTTCGACCAAATAATCTACAAAACAACCTTGTGTATGAACAAATTCCGGCGCAATTTCACCTACGGGAACAATTTCTTCGACTTCGGCAATAACCAAATCAGCGGCAGTTGCCATGGCTTTGTTAAAGTTATTTTCGGTCATTCGGTACTGTAAATTCCCGGCAGTATCAGCTCTCCAAGCCCTGATAAAAGCTACATTCCCACGAATTCCTTTGATAAAAACCTGTTCAACATCATCAATTATTTTGGTTTCTCTACCCTCGGCGATTAATGTTCCGGCGGATGTTGGCGTATAAAAACCTCCTATTCCTGCGCCACCCGCCCGAATCGCTTCGGCAAGCGTTCCTTGAGGCAAAAGTTCGTATTCCACCTGCCCCGTTTGCGCTGCTTTTACAGCATCAGGATTGGACGTAAAAAAAGAACCAATCATCTTTTTGAGTTGCCCATTTCGCAATAAACGCCCACCTCCAAGACCGGCTTCACCAGTATTATTACCAATAAAAATTAAGTTTTTTGTGCCAATTTCAGCCAGTGCATGCATCAGATGAACAGGGTTTCCTGTCATTCCAAAACCACCTTGGAGCAATGTATCTCCTTCTTTTACCATTTTGGCAGCCGTGTGTAAATCTATAATAGGGACTTGTTTCATTTCTTTTTTTGTAAAATAATTTTATAAATAGAATGCGATTTTGAATTCAAAAATTTTATTCAAAAGCTTCAAAAGGCAATCCTACATAATTCTCTGCAATGGTCGTAGCATACGCTTTAGAAATTGCTATATAATCAAATTTAGCTTGTTGCATACTGTACTGAAAAGATCCGTGTTCTTCTTGTTTATGGAAAAGAGCGGTCATAAAATTCGAAAAATCCTGCGCACGCCAAATGCGTTTTAAAGCTGTTTTAGTATACCCATCCAATGCTTCCATTGAATTATTTTTATAAAAATCAACCAATCCATCCACTAAATGTTTCACATCAGCAACAGCTAAATTAAGTCCTTTTCCTCCTGTTGGCGGGACTATATGAGCCGAATCTCCCGCCAAAAATAATCTTCCATATTGCAAATTATCAATCATGTAACCGCGCATGGGTGTTATGCTTTTTTCGAAAATAGGTCCCGATTTCAATTCCCATCCTTCAGTTCCCAAACGAATTGCCAATTCTTCCCAAATGCGTTCGTCACTCCAGTTTTCCAACGTATCATCATTATCAACCTGAAGGTACAAACGGCTCACTTCTTCAGAACGAAGACTAGAAAGTGCAAAACCATTTTCATGGTACGCATAAATCAGTTCTTCGGACGATGGAGCTACGTGAGCAAGAATTCCTAACCAACTAAACGGATAAGTGTGCGTAAATTCAGTATAGCTTTCTTTAGGCAATGTTTTTCTGCCCAAGCCATGAAATCCGTCACAAGCCATAGCAAAATCACAGTCAATTACGCCTTGTTCGCCTTCGTGCTGAAAGTAAATTTTTGGATTATTGGTTTCGAAATCTTCAATTTTTTCTGCCTGTGCTTCAAAATATATTTTTCCACCAGAAGAAAGCCAAGCCTCAGTAAGATCTTTTACGACTTCTTGCTGACCATAAATAGTGATTTTTCGACCACCGGTAAGTTCGTCAAAAGGTACTCTTACCCGTTTTCCATTAAAACTTAAATAAACACCATGATGTTCTAATCCTTCATCCACAAGACGGTCTGCTACACCTAAATCCTTAAAAATGTCTACTGTATTTTGTTCCAACAATCCTGCTCTCACACGAGATTCAATATAGGCACGACTTTGACGTTCAATGATTACGGCTTCAATTCCGTTTTTTTTGAGCCAAATTGCAAGCGTAAGTCCAGCCGGGCCAGCACCGATGATGCCAACCTGAGTTTTAATATTTTTCATTTTTTAAAGTATCTTTTGGTCTATTTTTTATTTTCTCTAAATACGTCTTCTGCAGTATGGATCGCTTCATTGGCTGCCGGCAAACCGCAATACAAAGCGGATTGCATGATCACTTCTTTGATTTCATCCTTGGAAACTCCATTATTGAAAGCCGCTTTAATATGCATTTGCAATTCTGCTTTTCGGTTTAAGGCAATTAGCATGGCAATGGTTATCAGACTTCGATTGTGTTTTGATAATCCTGGCCGAGTCCAAATTTCACCCCAAGCATAATTGGAGATAAAATTTTGGAATTCCCCATTAAATTCATTTATGTTTTCATTCGCTTTATCGACATGAGTATCTCCCAAAACGGTGCGCCGTACATGCATTCCTTTTTCGAAAGTGCTTTCACCCACAATAAAATCGATAAGTATTTCAGCATACTCTTTTGGAAGTTCCGTGCTTGATAAATGACGCGCAGGAAGGACTTTTAGACTTGTATTTGGAATATTTTTTACCAATACTTCCGCTTGTGCTACAGTGGTAACAACATCTTCATCTCCAGTAATAACTAAGGTCTCAGCGGTAATTTTATATAAATGGTCTCTAAAATCAGCATCTCTTACCGCAGCACAACTATTGGTGTATCCGAGCGCATTATTTTTAAGAAAAACAGCTTTAATTTCGGCAATTCTTTTTGGATTTTTTTCTCTGAAACCATCAGTAAACCAACGCTCCATAGTCCCGTCAACAATAGCTTGCATTCCCTCTTTGGTGATGATATTGATTCTGTCGTTCCAAGTTGAAGCGGCTCCGATTTTAGCATCGGTATTGCTTATAATCAGTTTTATAATTCTGTTGGGATGATGAATCCCGAGCCATTGTCCAATTAATCCACCCATCGAAAGACCACAGAAATAAGCCTTTTCTATCTTCAACTCATTTAATAAGTCAACAACGTCATTTCCCAATATATCAATTGTATACGGACTTTCAGTAACTTCACTTACACCATGCCCGCGAGTATCGTATTGCAACACTCGAAAATAAGGCAATAAGAAAGAAACCAATTCATCCCACATTCCCATATCGGCACCCAAGGAATTAGAAAAAACCAAAACCGGGCTGTTTGGCGTTCCCGTTATTTTATAATTTGTTTTCATCTCCGTTTATTGGTATTTCTTTACAACTTGATCAATTAATTCCAGACTTAACCCAATTGCATTTTTCGGGTCGAATAAAGAATCAACATCAGCTACTTCAATATTCATTTCGAGAACCACTTCTTTTAAATGTTTCTTTTCCTGAATGGCTTTTTTACAAGCATTTTCTATCCATTCATGCGCAGCAGACTTGCCTATTTTTTGAGCTAATGCCAAAGCTAAATTTTCAGCATAAATCAAACCTTTCGTCAATTCAAGATTGGCTAACATTCGATTTTCATTGACTTCCAATCCTTCGATTAAAGCAATACTTTTTTCAACAGAACCTGCGGTTAATTGCATAATTTCTGTCAATACTTCCCATTCGGAATGCCATAAGCCAGCCGAACGTTCGTGTTCTTGCGACATTGCCGAAAGTATAGCAGCAACCAAATGTGGCAAGCGATTTGTATTCGCCAATATCGCTACACAAGTCACAGGATTTCGTTTGTGGGGCATCGTGCTTGACCCGCCTTTTCCATCAGCTGCACCTTCAAAAACTTCTCCGACTTCGGTTTGCATTAACAACGAAATATCCTTGGCTATTTTTCCTAAACTTCCACTTAATATTCCCAAAACACTTGCCATTTCAGCAAAATTATCTCGGTGTGAATGCCAAGAAAAAGAAGGTGCTAAACCTAATAAACAGGCAAATTCTTCTTGAATTTGTGTTGAAATATTTTCATTCCCATTCCCTACTGCTCCGCCTAATTGCACCACCAAAACCCGTTTCTGAATTTCTTGCAGACGTTGTTTGCTTCTTGTAATAGCGGTTAACCAACCCGCTGTTTTGAATCCAAAAGTCGTCGGTTTTGCCTGTTGCAAAAGCGTGCGGCCTATTATAATCGTTTGGCGATGCTTGAGGGTTAATACAATTAATTGTTCTTCTAAAAGATTGATTTTATTATCCAACCAAATTATAAATTCTTGGATTTGCAAAACCATTGCGGTGTCTACAATATCTTGGCTAGTTGCTCCCAAATGAATAAACTTGGCCGCATCACTATCTTTATTTTTTACAATTTGTGTCAATTGTTTTACCAAAGGAATCGCAGCATTTCCACCAAGTGCTATATCAATTTTAAGTTTTTCAATATCAATTTTAGAAGTAACACAACTCGCTTCAATTGTTTCGGCAATAGCTTGAGAAAACAACCCTTTATTCGCTTGGGCTTTCGCCAAAGCCACTTCCACATGCAGCATTTTTGCGATAACTTCAGAATCTGAAAACATCGCATCTACTTCTTTCGAATAAAATAATTGGGTGTATAAGCTCATAAATACTATTTTTAAAATTGCTAAATAGCAAAGAAAACGGTCTCCTTTTCCCCTTGCATATGAATATCTAACTCGTAAAATCCTTCTTTTTTCTGGGCAATAATGGTATTTCTTCTTTCTAAATCAATCGCATTTAAAACAAAATCCTGTTCATTTAACACTTCTTCATCAGAAAAGTAAACTCTTGTATACGAATGAATTAATTGCCCACGCATAAATATAATAAGGGTAACGTAAGGAGCTTGACCATCAACCGATTTTGGTTTTATCGTTTCAAAAACAAAATGATTTTCAGCATCCGTTCCTGTACCAAATCTACCAAAAAATTGATTTACTCCGTCATTCTGCCAAAGTTCTATCATCGCATCAGGAACAGGATTATTTTCTCCATCGAAAATTTTCCCTTTTAGGATTATCACGTCTGAAGTTTTATCTGAATTTACTATACGGTTACCCACTAAGTTTTTGAAATCATAGCAGTACTGCTTAGGAGTAAGCCCATAAGCAAAATAAGGCCCAACGGTTTGTGAAGGTGTTTGTAACATTTTACTATTCATTATTTCTATGGAATTTCTTATCTATTTTCAAATGGCGTTGCTTGATTTCCTCTTAAAACGATATCAAAACGATACCCAAGCGCAAAGTTGGGTTCAGTTATATCTAAATCAAATTTAGAAATCAACAGTTCACGACCTTTTGCTTTTACAGCCTGATAAATAGGGTCATATTGCAACAATGGATCGCCCGGAAAATACATTTGTGTGATTAGTCGACTGGAAATCTCATTCCCAAATAACGAAAAATGAATGTGGTTGGGGCGCCATGCATTGGGATGATTTCCCCACGGGTATGCTCCAGGCTTTATGGTATAAAATCTATAATTTCCTTCAGAGTCCGTCATACAACGTCCAGTTCCTAAGAAATTTGGATCTAGGGGTGCATCATGTTGGTCTACCTTATGCACATACCGACCCGCAGCATTGGCTTGCCAAATTTCAATCAGCGTATGAGGTATTGGTTGTCCTTTTTCATTCATCACTTTTCCATGAACAACAATACGTTCGCCTATTGGCGCACCGTTTTTGATCGAATTTTTAGTCAAATCATGGTCTAAAATTCCCAAATTAAAATCCTCAAAAAGTGGTCCTGTTTTTTCTGCCAACGATTTTTTCAAAACAATCAAAGGTTTACTTGGCGCACGTAAAATTGTGGATGTATATTCTGGATAGAAAAACGATGGCTGCACTTCTATATCAAAAGAGCTTTCTATAAAATCACTCATATAATAGTATTACTAGTTATAAAAATCTATGAAACAAATGTATTCTAAGTGAGGGTTACAATTTTGGACTATCTCTATATATTCTTGCACAAAAGAAACATTTTGTATTTTTAATTCAAAAAAAATTGATACTATTGTAATCTCAAAATGACCATGAAAAAAAATCTTCTCAATTACAAAGGGCTCTATGGTGACAATAATCAACGTGATTTTGGTGATTTTGTACACCATGAATTATTAGCAACCAGAAGCAAATTGTATAATTGGGAAATTAACGTTCACTTACACACAGATCTGTTTCAAATTTTTATTATTTCTTCTGGTGAAGGTGTCTTAATTCAAGACAACAAGAGAATAAATTTGAAGGCTCCATGTATTCTTTTAATCCCGACAAATACTTTTCATGGCTTTGAATTTCAGTCAGATGTAATTGGAGAAGTGTTTACCATTTCGGAACAATTCATTGAAACCATTTTTAAAAATACACCACTTATTTTATTGGAACTAAACAAAGCAAAACAGTACAGTTTCAGTTTGAATAACCAAGATTTAAATGATTTTATTTACCTTAAAAATAAGATAACCAAAACAATTTCTGAAAACAGTTCCTATAAACAAATCAGTCTTCAATCACTATTTCAATTATTCTTCATAGGACTGCATCATTTAAATAATACATTTGAAGACCAAAAAGAACTATCCAATAATAGAACATTAGGTTATTTTCATGCTTTTCAAAAACTGATTAAAAAAACATTACCCGAATCTAAACTCATAAAAGAGTATGCAAATGAACTGCGAATTACCCCTGTTCATTTGAATCGCATTTGCCAGACTTTGGTACAAAAAACAGCTTTACAGGTCGTGCACGAATATTGCATTACCGAAGCAAAAAAATACTTGCTGTACTCCTCCTATTCCATCTCTGAAATCTCGTATTTACTGAATTTTAAAGATCCTGCCTATTTTTCCCGATTGTTTAAAAAACAAACCGGTCTTTCCCCTAATATTTTTAGAAGCAATAATAGCCAAAAAGATAGTAATTAGTCTATTTCTTACTGCTTTTAGTTAAAATTGAATACTCTATCGTTTTAAAATTAAACTAAATCAATAAAAATGATTGATTTTGATTATTTCTAGCGTTTAAATGATTCTCTTCCTACAGTATTTTTTAAGAATTTTGTATAAATTACTTTGATTAATTATTGATTGTATAAAAAATCAAGTATTTAAATCAACTAATACATTTTTTTTAACTCCCATAGTACAGATATGATTTTAGAAATAGCAACATTTGACATAAAAAAGCAATCACAAACTGCTTTTATAAATGCATTTGAGGAAGCCAAATTAGTGGTCTCAAAATCCAAAGGTTTCCTTGGATTGGAATTCCAACATTGCATCGAAATCCCAACCAAATTTGTGGTATTAATACAATGGGAAACACTGGAAGACCACACCATTGGTTTCCGGGAATCTCCCTTATTTACCCAATGGAGAGCTATTTTGTCTCCACATTTTCAAAACCCACCCGTTGCAGAACATTTTCAAACCATCAATAAAATATAATTCACCCATGAAAAGAATAATTAAAGAAGGAATCGCATTATTTGAAGCAGAATCTAATGACAAAAAAGTTAGAGAAATCGTTGAAAACGTATTAGAAGAAGTGAAAAATGGTGGGGACGCCGCTGTTCGATCTTTATCTGACAAATTTGACAAATGGTCTCCATCAAGTTTTTTGCTTTCAAAAGAGACAATCGAAGAAATTATCAGCGGTGTTCCGGAACAAGTTTTAGAAGATATCAGATTTGCACAAACACAGGTTCGAAATTTTGCGCAACATCAAAAAAATTCCATGCATGATATTGAAGTTGAAACACTTCCAGGTGTTTTTCTTGGACATAGAAATGTACCAGTAAACAGCGTAGGTTGTTACATTCCCGGTGGTCGTTACCCCATGGTAGCTTCGGCGCACATGAGTGTGCTTACTGCAAAAGTAGCTGGAGTAAAACGAGTTATTGCTTGCACACCACCTATTAATGGACAAATTCCTGCCGCAACAGTTGCCGCAATGTATATGGCTGGTGCCGATGAAATCTATTTATTGGGAGGTATTCAAGCCATTGCCGCTATGGGAATTGGAACCGAAACAATCGAATCTGTAGATATGATTGTTGGTCCCGGAAACTCTTATGTAGCCGAAGCCAAAAGACAATTATTCGGAAAAATTGGAATCGATTTATTGGCTGGTCCAACGGAAACTCTGGTAATCGCAGACGAAACCAGCGATGCCGAAATTTGTGCTGTAGATTTATTGGGACAGGCAGAACATGGACCAACATCTCCATCCATTTTATTGACGAATTCAGAGAAATTGGCCTATGAAACTTTGGCAGAAGTAGAAAGACAACTAAAAACATTACCGACTGCAGATGTAGCCAGCATTTCTTGGAGAGATTATGGGCAAATCATCTTGGTTGACACTATTGATGAAATGGTAGCTGAAGCGGACAGAATTGCAAGTGAACACGTTCAGGTAATGACCGCAGATCCAAGATACTTCTTGAAACACATGACTAATTTTGGCGCTTTGTTTTTAGGAAAATATACGAATGTCGCTTACGGCGATAAAGTAATTGGAACCAATCATACGTTACCAACAAAACACGGGGCAAAATACACCGGTGGATTATGGGTTGGAAAATTCATGAAAACTTGTTCCTATCAAGAAATTAGAACTCCAGAAGCCAGTGCCATGATTGGAGAATATTGTTCTCGTTTGTGTGCCATAGAAAATTTCTGGGGACACAAAGAACAAGCGGATATTCGAGTGAGAAGATATAGTGCTAAAGAAGTTACACAAGAGTAAACTGTGCAAAAAAAAGGCACGCAGATTCGGTAGATTCTTGTAGATTTTATAAAATCCTAAATAAATTTCAAATTATTTTAAATAAAAAATAATATGCGTAAAACGGTTCTGGTTACAGGTGGTTCTGGTGAAATAGGTTCGGCAATTTGCCGAAAATTTGCCGAAAATGGATATGATGTTGTTATTAGTTACAACTCTAATTCGCAAAGAGCCGAAGCATTTATTACAAGCTTACCGAAAGGGAATCACGCTTTTTTTCATGCTCCAACAACAGATTCGGAAAAAGTAAAAGCATTTGAAGTGTTTGTTGAAGATAAATACGGTAAACTGGATGTTCTCGTGAATAATGCAGGTGTTACTATTCCAGTTCCACACGATGATCTTGACGGATTGTCAGACGAATGGATTGATAGAATCATGCAAACTAATTTTAGAGGTTCATTTGCAATGGCAAGAGCGTTTAAAAATTTATTGCAAAAATCAACAGAAGCTACTGGACTAATCGTAAATATTTCCTCTATTGCAGGGATTTTTGGCACAGGAAGCAATGTCGCTTATTGTGCCTCAAAAGCTGCTTTGGATTCAATGACGCGTTCTTTAGCAAGGGCTTTGGCTCCAAAAATAAGGGTAGTTTCTGTATCCCCTGGATTTGTCGAAGGAGAATATACCGCTACAATGAATCCCGATTTTTTGAAAACTCAAAAAGACCATACGCCTCTGGGAAGATTTGCTTTGGGAGAAGATGTGGCTAATGCCGTTTTTTCGGTGGCTACCCAATTGACGTTTTCTACCGGAAATATAATAACCGTAGACGGCGGAAGGCTTTTGAAATAAAAAATAATTAAGATGGTTTTAAATTTTAAATAAATAAAAAAAAATAACATGAAAATAATAGATCTTTCCGTTACGATTTCTGAAGAAATAAAAGAACCGTTACCAACTACAATCGTTTATGAAGACCACAAAGAAGGAGCTCAAAAAATGGGTGGAAAACTATTCCATGGATTAACAGATGTGTTCATCGAAGGAAACGGTCCTGCGGGAGAACTCCTAACGGTGACGAGCCACTGTGGAACCCACGTTGACGCTCCGTATCATTATTATCCAACTTGCGAAGGCAAACCGTCCCGTACTATTGATGAAATGCCATTAGATTGGTTTTTTCATGACGGAGTTGTTCTTGATTTTACCGATAAACCAGACGGCTACATGTTCGAGCCAGAAGATTTAATCGAAAAATTAGCCGCTATAAACTATACGTTGAAACCTTTTGATATTGTATTAATTCGTTGTGATGCTGACAAACGCATTCATGATGCTGATTTTGTACGCATTCATGTGGGCGCTTCCGCAAAAGCGACGCACTGGTTGATTGACCAAGGAATTAAAGTAATGGGAACTGACGGTTGGGGTTGGGATATTCCATTGCACATTCAGGCAGAAGATTTTAGAAACAATCCACGTCCGGGAATTATCTGGCAAGCCCATTATGTTGGAATTGAAAAAGAATATTGCCAAATAGAAAAATTGGCAAATTTAGAAGCTTTACCGCCATTTGGTTTTAAAGTAGCTTGCTTTCCTGCAAAAATAAAAGGAGCCAGTGCAGGTTGGACAAGAGCAGTAGCGATAATTGAATAATATTTTTTTGTAACTTTATAAAAACATAACAAACAAATCAAGATGTCTAATAAAGAATATATTCCAACACTGGTTCCATCCGAAATACATGGGTTTCATTCCCATACTACCAGTTGGACACCTGTTATTTCCAACCCTAGTCATCAGGAATACCATATCAATAGATTAGAAGAAATCTCGAATAAATCCAGTTTTCAAGTACTCCCCCACCGAAAAACGGTTCATGATTTTATATTTCTAAAAAAAGGAGTTTCTAAAAGAAGTAAAGGGCTAAGCAAATATGAGTTTGGTCCTTCTTCTATGTTTTTTTTACCAGCCTATCAAATTACCCAACATGAGATGATGAGCTCTGATGCCGAAGGTTTTTATTTTCATTTTGATGAAAAAATATTCGAATTCCTGCCTAAAAATTACCTTAGTGAACAATTTACGTTCTTTCAATTTCAATCCAATCCTGTGATTCAAATGTCCGAAAGTACCTTAAACAACATAGAATGTATTTTGAATAGGTTGCTAGAATTATATAAAGGAGAAAATAAGGCGAATAAAAACCTAATTGCCTATAATTTATTAGTAATTTTTGAAGAGATAAAAAAGGAAATTCCTTTTCAAACTAAGAAAACAAAAAACTCTTTTTTTGAAATTACCGAACGATACAAACATGCTTTAGGGCAACATATTTATAAATACCAAAACATTTCAGATTACGCTAAAATACTGAACATTACACCTAATTATCTGAATAAATGCGTAAAAACCTGTACCGATAAAACTGCCCAAGATTTGCTAAAAGAAATGCTGATCTTAGAAGCGAAAACACTCCTTAAATATTCCGATTTACACATCTCTGAAATCGCTATAAAACTCTGCGATCAGAATCCGAGTAACTTTGCTCGGTTTTTTAAGAAACAAACCGGAACGACTCCCATGGAATACCTACAAATGTGTTGATTTAGAATAGTAGTAGCCTTTTTTTGATTCACATACTTGATTTTTGAACCCCAAATTTGTAAAATAAATATTGTCAAATATTCATTTTATCAAACTAAAAAAAATCAATCTAATTTAAAAAAGACCAAAATTATGAAAACAACGCAATTTATTAGGATTTTAATCCTTGTTGTCGGATTTAGTTTCTCTGCTACTTCGTTAGCTCAGGAAGGGAAAATTCAGGGAAAAGTGACCGATTCTAAAGGTTTAGGTTTAGCAGGTTCCTCAATCGTTATAGTGGAAAATAACAAAAGCAACAGCACAGATGCGAATGGGGATTTTACTATAAATAATGTTGCAGACGGAAGCTATCAAATTGTTGTTTCATATGTTGGTTTTACAACCAGAAAAGTAACTGTAAAAGTTCCTCAAACAAGCAAATTGAATATTGTATTACAAGATGATCAAGCCGCTTTAGACGAAGTGGTAGTAACGGGTGTTTTTGATAAGCGTTCAGCACTTAATTCCTCTATTGCTATTTCTACGGTTAATGCCGTTCAAATTCAAAAGATGGCACCATCAAGTGCTGCAGAATTATTGAAAAATGTTCCTGGTATTTTTGTAAACAATTCTCTAGGTGAAATTAGAAATACCGTTTATTCCCGCGGAGTTACAACTGGGAATAATGACGGAAGATGGGGATATGATTATGTTTCTATGCAGGAAGATGGACTTCCGGTGACCAATGCTATGTTTGCAAATTTTGGTCCGGATATGTTTTTAAGAGCTGACGCTACTCTTGATAAATTAGAAGCCGTACGTGGTGGAACAGCTTCTATTACTGGTGCAAATGCTCCTGGAGGTGTTTTTAACTATATTTCGAAAACTGGCGGTAAAACTTTTGGAGGAGAAATTAGAACAAGATTAGGCCTCGAAGGAAATGGAAAAAACCCATATTACAGAGCAGATTTTAATCTTGGAGGACCACTTGCCAAAAACTTAACGTATAATATTGGCGGTTTTTATAGAAAATCAGATGGGTCTCAATATCCTGGTTACGCTTCTAACTTTGGCGGACAATTAAAAGGAAATTTAATGTATAAATACGAAACTGGTTCATTGAAGTTGTTAGTAAAAAGTTTGAATGATCACAATTTAACAGCCGAAGGAATCCCTACAAATAGCTACACCGACATGAAACCATCGGTAGGATTTTCTAATACATCTTCAGTATTACCCCCAGCAATTTCGTTAACTACTTATGTCCCTACTAGAGGTGATGTTACTTATAAATCATCTGATTTATGGCATTCTAAAGACAATTCAGTTGGTTTGAACTGGGAACAAAAATTAGGAAATGGCTGGAAATTAACAAACAACGCTCGTTTTTCTTCTTTATCAGAAGAAGCATTTACCCCTTTGAGTACCGTTTCTCCTATTGCAATGGACAATATTGTTACCTATTTCATTCTAGGTGCATTAAAGCCACCAACACAAATCATACCGGGTACTTATACTGTTTCACAAGGAGGTCAACCTATTATGACTGTTCAATCATTTAGTGGATTTGATTATCATGTTACCAGTAACACGGCTCCTGGAAGTGCACTTTCGCCAAATTCATTGTTCTTCACTCCTTTAATTTACAACTACAGTAAAGTAAATGAATTTAGAGATCAATTTAATTTTAATAAAAAAATAGGGAAACATACCTTCAATATTGGTGGTTTCTTTGATAATTCATCATTATACAGAGTTTCTGGATCAATGGGAGTTTCCTTAAATACAATTCAAAACCACCCTCAAACTGTTGGTATATCAGTAACTGATCCAGGAAATGTAACGTATCAGGTAACCAATCCAAACGGAATTGTAAACGTTGGCGCAGATCAAGGGTATACGATTATCAACTCAAAACAAAGTCAAAAAGCAGTCTATTTTGCCCATACTTGGGAAATCAATGACAAACTAACATTTGATTGGGGAGCTCGTTACGAAAATGTTCGAATTCACGGAACCAACAATGCTCCGGCATTGGTCACTTCTACCACTGGTGGTTTAGATGGAAATCCGTTAACACTATATGATAATTCTTCATCTGTATTGGGAAGTCCTTTTTCCTATGATAAAACCTTAAGTTATCTTTCGTATTCAGGGGCTTTAAATTATAAAGTTTCAGATCAAACGGCCTTATATTTTCGTTATTCCAATGGTAAAAAAGCACCTGGATATAATATTTACAATGATGTTAGTACTGCATTTGGAGCAAGTAGTTTAGACCCTCAAGTACAAACAATTCAGCAATATGAAGTGGGTTATAAATCAAAAATAGAGAATGCTACTTTTACCATCACTCCATTTTATAGTTTGTTATCTGATATTCCTAATAGCGTAACTTTTACAAATGATGCAACAGGCTTATTATACAATCCACCAGCATTATATAATAACATCAGAACCTTTGGTATCGAATTAGAGAGTTCTGTTAAGCTGTCAAATAATTTTAATATTAGAGGAGTTATTACAGCACAAGATGCAAAAGCAACAAAATACAATGCTTGGATTCACCAAACAGACAACACACACACTACAGCTGGAACGGATGTAATGATTGATAATTCTGGAAACAAGGCGGCAAACGTACCTAATTTGATGGTAAATATCACTCCTGAATATACTTATAATAGTTTTTATGCTAATGTAACTTGGTCTTACATGGGAGCCAGACAAGCTAATTTTGCCAATGCTTTTGAATTACCGGCCTTTAGTCAATTTAATCTAGCAATGGGTTATGATATTAGCTCTAAATTAAGAGTGAGTGCCAATGTAAATAATGTATTAAATTCTTATGGCGTTATGGGCTGGGTAGGTCCTGGTTCATTTCCTTTCAACTTAAATTTAGAAGGAATTACAAAACAAGATGTAGCTGCTAATCCTACTGCATTTCATCAAGCAATTGCAATTCCGGCAAGAGCTTACTTCTTGACTCTTGCCTATAAATTTTAATTGTATTTTGTTTTAGTTATTAAAAGTCTTCCTTAATGGAAGGCTTTTTTTATTTAAAAATGCATCAGGGAATTTCATTAAATCCTTCAAAAAGTATTGATTTTGAATAGCAGTAGTTGTTTTTTGATTCACAAATAAGCTTAATTCATTGTCATATTTGTACTTTAGAATTTATATTATATTTATTTTATTGAAAATAAAAAAGAACATCCTGTAAAAAAAATACAAATATAATAGGTAGTTCATAATTTCAGCAAATACAAATATGTATTAAAAAAATGAACTTTAAAATTACTCTCCATCAAAAAATGAATATTTAAACTAAAAATATAATTAACTAACCCTTGTTTCTTGTTGAAGACTCATTCAGACTTATGAAAAACAAACTTTTTACCTACGAAAATAAACTTTTAGTATTAATGAGCATCACCTTTGGATTGGTGTTTGTTGATAGAATGGCATTGACCTATCTTTCTCCATTTCTAATAAAAGACTTGGGATTAAACAATGCCCAACTCGGAATGTTGGTTTCTGGATTATCCTTTACTTGGGCAATTTCTGGGTATTTATCAACTTCATGGGCTGAAAAACACAACAAGAAAAAAGCGGTGTTTGTTGGCGCTATTGTTTTATTTTCGCTTTCTTCCATCAGCTCTGCGCTGGCAACAACTTTTACGGTATTATTAGTGACTCGTTTGCTTATGGGACTTTCTGAAGGACCAACTTTGCCTTTAATCCAGTCTTTTATAGCCAAAGAATCTTCAAAAAATCGTATTGGATTTAATATGGGATTTTTGCAAAGTTTTGGTTCTACGCTATTTGGTTTCATGATTGCCCCTGTCGTATTGGTACTTTTAGCCGAAAAATTCGGCTGGCGTTCTACTTTTTTAATTGCAGGTATTCCGGGTTTGATTATCGCTTTTGTCAATTGGAAATTTTTACGAAAAAATACCGTTGAAAACGAACAAAAATTAGAAGATAAAAGTTTAAGCTTTAAAGAATTATGGGGCTATAAAAACATTCGAGTAGGTGTCCTAATAAGCTGTTGTATGATGACTTGGCTTAATTGCAGTATTGCCTTTTTACCAAAATTTTTTACTGAAATCCAACACCTTACCGAAGGGCAAATTGGAGCTATTATGGGACTCATGGGATTGTCTTCGCTTATCTCTGGAATTGTTGTTCCAACGTTATCTGATAAATATGGTCGTAAACCCTTTGTAATGATTTTTGCTTTTGTTGGTGTTTTTTATCCAATGGCAATCCTTTTTATGCAAAATTCTGGTCTCCAAATTCCAAGTATGTTCATTGCTTATTTCTTCTTTGGTACTTTTCCAATTGTTTTATCAGCTATCCCTTCCGAAATAATTCCGATGCATTCCACTGGTAAAGCCATAGGAATGTTAGGTGGTGCAGGAGAAATTGTTGGTGGTATGATTGCTCCATTGGTTGCAGGAATATTAGCCGATAAATATGGTATTTCTATTCCATTTTATATAGCTGGTTTAGCCGCTTTAGTAGCAGGAATTGCCTCTTTTATGATGATTGAAACAAAAGTAAAAACAACAACAATTACAAACTAATATACAATGACACCAAAAACATACAATCAAAGACTTTTGGGTAAAACCGCAATAGTAACTGGCATCGGAGCTGGTATTGGAAAAGGCTGCGCACTCCTGTTTGCCAGAGAAGGAGCCAATGTATTTGGGTGTGATATTAATGCCACTGCTGCCGAAGCTACTCTTGAAATAGCCCGTAATGAAGGTTTGTCTATGCAAAGTTTTCATCCTTCAGACCTTACCAAAGAGAAAGACGTAGCCCTATTAATGGAAAAAGCTGTCGAAGCTTTTGGAGGCATTGATATTGTTGTAAATGCTGCTGCTTTTTGTGCTTTTGAGTGGATTGAAGATTTAGATTATGAAACTACTTGGAAAAGAAGTATTGCAGGAGAATTAGATATCGTGTTTTTAAGCTGCCAAAAAGCTTGGAAATATTTAAAAATAAATGGAGGTTCTATTATCAATTTTGCTTCCGCAAATGCCAGACAAGCGTTAAAAGGTTCTCCGGCATTAGTACATTGCGCTACAAAAGGTGCCGTTTATTCCATGTCGATACAAATGGCAATGGAAGGTGGACCGCACAAGATTCGGGTAAATACCATTTCTCCCGGACTGGTTCACACGGAAGCTACTTCCCATTTGGTCAACGATCCAGAGATTAGACCTTTCCTAAACGATAAGCACATGATTGGTAGAATTGGCTCTCCTGATGACATTGCCTACGCCGCTTTGTATTTAGCATCTGATGAATCCAGTTGGGTTACAGCTGCCGATTTTCCTATTGATGGTGGCGCATCCAAATGGTAAAATAGCATTATTAAAAAAATTAATATTCCTTTTTTTTAAGAAAAATTTCAAAGCAAATGAATTTTAAAGGTACAATATATTATAAAGGAGATGCCGGTTACGAAGAAGCCAGAGTTGGCAGAGTCTTCAATCACCTCCGTCCAAATCGATATCCTGTTGCTGTTTTTTTCCCAGAAGACGCTGATGATGTTGTTGAAGCAGTAAAATTAGCTAACGAAAAATCATATAAAATTGCCACCCGTTCAGGAGGTCACAGCTGGGCAGTGTGGAGCGTGCGTGATGAAGGCATTTTATTGGATTTAAAACATCTGAATTCAATATCCTTAAATAAAGCGACTGGTATTGTAAGTGCTGGTCCAGCAACCAAAGGAGGACATGAATTGGCTCCGTTTTTAAAAGAAAACGACCTGTTTTTTGCAGGAGGACATTGCCCTACCGTAGGCATTGGAGGTTTTTTATTGCAAGGTGGACAAGGCTGGAATGCCCGAGGTTGGGGTTGGGCAGCAGAGCAAATTGAATCGATTGATGTAGTAACTGCCAATGGCGAATTGCTCAAAGCGGATGTCAACCAAAACTCGGATCTTTTTTGGGCTGCACGAGGAGCTGGGCCAGGATTTTTTGGTGTTGTTACCTGCTTCCATTTAAAGACTCGCCCACTCCCAAAAGCGATAACTGCCAGTACGTATGTTTATCCCGCTGACGTTTGTGAAGGCGTATTATATTGGCTGCAAACCATGCACACCACTGTTGCCAATACCGTTGAAATCGTTGCTGTAGGTCAAACATTCGAGTTTGGAACAGGAATGGTCGTTCATGCGATGGCATTTGA
This sequence comes from Flavobacterium cryoconiti, assembly GCF_048158645.1. Taxonomy (NCBI): domain Bacteria; kingdom Pseudomonadati; phylum Bacteroidota; class Flavobacteriia; order Flavobacteriales; family Flavobacteriaceae; genus Flavobacterium; species Flavobacterium cryoconiti. The sequence continues at coordinate 241,658 of NZ_JBLNKW010000007.1, forward strand.
AGATACACCCGAAGCAGCCCAAAAAGCGCTTGCTCCTTTTGAAGAATGTCCTTTTATAACCAAAGCTATAGTTCGTAAAACCGCTCAACCTACCACCTTGGCGGCAGAGTATGAAGTACAAGTTAAAAACAATCCCGAAGGACATAGATGGGCTGTAAGCAATGCATGGCTGAAAGGAAATCCAGATGAAGTAGCCCCTCTAATTAAGGACAGTTTTATAAAATTACCTAACGAAAAAACATTTACGCTTTGGTTTAGTATGGCTCCTTTGCGCGCTTTGCCAGACATGGCTTTTTCGCTTCAAACGGATATTTATTTAGCAATTTATACCCTTTGGGAAACAGAGGAAGAAGATAAAAAGTGCAAAACCTGGCTGAGTGAACAAATAAATCGAATAGAAAAAGTAACCGAAGGGCAATATCTTGGGGATTCTGATTTTACTAAACATCAAAGAAAATTTATTTCAGATGCAAATTTCACAAAACTGCAAGCAATCAGAGCCGAAAGAGATCCAAAAGGATTATTTCATTCTTATTTAGCAAAATCAGATGTGGTAGTAAACAAAAATGAGTTCGAATAAAATGAGTACAATCTATTTAAAAGCCCACCATGTAGGAATCAGCATTGCAAACATGCAAGAAGCGATTGCTTGGTACCAACAAAATTTAGATTTTGAGTTTTGTTGGGAGAACGATTTTCCAGAGATAAAAACCAAAATTGCGTTTCTACAACATGGTGATTTCAAACTCGAATTATTTGAACATTATGAAACCGAGACTATGCCGGAAGCACGAAAACATCCGCTGACAGATATACGCCAACAAGGGACAAAACATATTTGTTATGAAGTAGCATCGGGTTTAACAGCTTTATTTGAACGCTTTAAAAACACAGGGGTAGACATTGTCATGGGGCCTTTATTGAGTCCTCCCAAAGACGCTATGATGGGGTTCATCAGGGACAATACAGGAAATTTAATTGAGATTATTGAACTATTATAAAAATTATCATGAAAAAAATTATTAAAACCTTAAGCATAATTCTTCTTTCGGCAATTACTGTAAAAGCACAAAATAAAAAACCTTTTCTATGGGGCGTTGCATCTGCCGCTTACCAAGTAGAAGGTGGTTATCAAGCTGACGGTAAAGGCGAGTCAAAATGGGATTTCCTTGCTAATAAAGTAGGGGTAACTCAATTTATAACCGGTAAAAAAGAAACTGCTAATGTATCTATCAATATGTATGATAGAGCACAATACCTTAAAGACATTCAATTGATGAAAGAATTAGGGGTTAACTCCTACCGTTTTTCATTAGACTGGAGCCGCATTATTCCGGATGGTATTGGCGCCGTGAACGAAAAAGCATTAACTCATTATGACGTTCTGATTGATGATTTAAAAGAAGCAGGAATAGAACCTGTTGTAACGCTTTATCATTTTGATTACCCGATGGCTTTAGTACAAAAGGGAGGTTGGGGAAATCCGGAAATGATTCAGTGGTATAAAAACTATGCTAAAATAGCTTTGGAGCGTTATGGTAAAAAAGTAAAACACTTCATCACATTCAATGAGCCTTATATCGAATTCTTTGTGGCAGAATATCTTCTTAACATGGAACAAAGCAAAGATCCTGATGTCACTCGTTTTGCAAGAGGGATGATGAAAGCACATAGAGAAATGGTGGCTAGTGCTGAGGTAATAAAAATGTACCACGAAATGAATTTGGGTGGAAAAATTGGTATGACTTTCAATTTTTCTCCTTGTTCTCCACTAGATCCTAATAATCCAAAGGATGTGAAAGCTTCTGCTTTACAAGAAAAATTATTGAACACCGTTTTTCTTGATGGTTATTTCAAAGGTACTTATCCAAAAGAAGTATTGGATATTTTTAAAAAATACGACCCTGCATTCTTACCAACTGCTGCCGACATGAAAATCCTAGTTGCAAATAAACCTGATTTCTTAGGGATTAATTTTTATGCCCCAGCCTTAGTAAAATATGATGCTTCAGAACCATTTGAAACGAAGTGGATGGACGTAAATACAGATAAAGTTAAATCGCACAATGGCCCTGTAAGACCTGAAGAACTTTACAAGTTCCTTGTTAAAATAAAAAAAGAGTATAATAATCCTGAGATTATGATTACCGAAAACGGAGCCGGTTTTGAAGGAGAAGACATCAAGGCGAACCCTATTGTAAAAGATCCTTTAAGAGCTGATTACATCAAACGTCATACTGAAGCAGTTCAGAAGGCAAAAAAAGACGGCGTTAGAATGATCGGCTATTTTGCATGGAGCGGTTGGGATAATTTCGAATGGGTATTTGGTTACACCAAACGTTTCGGATTAATCTACGTTGATTTTGAAACACAAGAACGTATACCAAAGCAAAGTTATTTCGAATATCAAAAATTAATTCAACAATATAAAAATTAATAATTAGCATCGATTATAATGAAAAATAAAACCTTTCTAGTTGTATTATTTATCGCATTTATTTCAAATGCACAAAAAACGATTCCGCTTTATCAGGGGAAAGCTCCCGGATCAGAAAACTGGAATTGGCAGGAAAAAGAAATGTTTTCAGAGACGTTTCAAACCCAAGTGGTGTACAACGTTTCCCAACCGACACTTACCATGTATGCTCCAAACAAAGCTTTGGCAAACGGAACCGCAGTAATCGTTTGTCCCGGAGGTGGTTTCCATACTTTGTCTATAAACAGTGAAGGAATTGAGGTAGCTAAATGGTTAAATTCAAAAGGGATAACAGCATTTGTCTTAAAATACCGACTCGTAAAAAGCGAAACCGACGACCCCGTAAAAGAGCTTTTTCCTTTATTCGAAAACAGAAAAAAATTAGATTCTATCAATGCTCCCGTTGTTACTTTGGCTATTGCCGATGGATTAGCAGCAATACAATATGTTAGGGATCATGCAGCTGAGTTTAATATTGAGAAAAACAGAATCGGAATTATAGGTTTCTCGGCTGGAGGAACAGTAGCAATTGGCACCGTTTATAATTCAAAAGACAATAACCGTCCGAATTTTGCAGCCCCTATTTATGCCTATACCGGAGCCTTAAAAAACACAATTGTACCTGCTGATGCACCTCCTCTATTTATCGCAGCTGCTTCGGATGATCAATTGGGTTTAGCCCCAAATAGTGTCAAAACTTATAGCGATTGGTTGGCCGCAGGAAAATCGGCAGAATTGCATATTTACTCCAAAGGAGGTCATGGTTTTGGGATGCGCAAACTCAACTTACCTGTTGACAGTTGGATTGAACGTTTTGGAGATTGGTTGAAACTGCAAGGAATGTTATAGAAACAGTACAATTAGTGTCTGCATTTTATCTTAAAAAATCTACCTAATCTGCGTGCTAATATTTTTCCGCAGATTTTGTGGATTTACGTAAATTCAAAAGTATAAAATCTGTGCCAATCCGTTAAATCGGTATAATCTGTGTGCTATTTTTTTAAACACTTATAATACCATTTGTACACATAACAGTTCAACCATCTTGATAGTTTTAACCATATAAAACAAATAAGGTCATTTAAGTTGGATTGTTTTTAATTCCCTAAATGGTAAAACATTAAGGACAGTCCTATTTTATTTTTAAATTAATAATACGTTATGAAAAAAATCTTTCTTCTACTATTTTTTGTTTGTCTTAACTTGATGGTTTCGGCACAAGAAAAACCGTTACCACAACTAAACAAAAACAACATAAAACAAGTAATCAAAGCTTTGACGCTTGACGAAAAAGTGAAATTGGTGATAGGAATGGGTATGTATATTCCCGGAGCTCCAGCAGGTTTATTGCCTCCTAATGATCCCGAAGACGACAAAATAGCACCAAAAGTTCCGGGTACATCTGGTAGAACACACGCCATAAACCGTTTAGGAATTCCTAGTATTACCCTTTCGGATGGACCAGCTGGAATTCATTTTTTAGATTTAACAAATGCCAAACCAAAATACGCTACAGCCATTCCGATAGGGACTTTATTAGCCAGCACTTGGGACACCATTATGACTCAAAAAGCGGGTGAAATATTAGGCCGTGAAGCTAAGGATTATGGAATCGATATTGTATTGACTCCTGCTTTTAATATTCAAAGAAATCCTTTGGGAGGTCGAAATTTCGAGTACTATTCTGAAGATCCTTTTCTTTCGGGGACTATTGCGGCTGCGGTAACTAATGGTATTCAAAAATATGGTATTGGAGTTTCAGTAAAACATTTTGCTGCTAACAATACCGAAACCAATAGAATGAAATTGAACACCATTGTAAGCGAACGTGCCTTAAGAGAAATCTATCTAAAAGGTTTTGAAATAGCTGTCAAAAAATCAAATCCTTGGACGTTGATGACATCCTACAATCTTATAAATGGCACCTACACCTCTGAAAGCAACCGTTTAATAACTAACATTTTACGTAAAGAATGGGGTTTTAAAGGACTGGTAATGAGTGATTGGTTTGCAGGACAAAATGCGGCAATTTCTCTAGCAGCTGGAAATGATTTGCAAATGCCGGGAAGACCAGATCAGGCACAAACCATTAGCAATGCGGTAAAAAATGGTTCACTTGCTATGAGTGATTTAGATTTGGGTGTAGAACGCGTTTTAAATCTTGTTGTAAAAACCATTACTTTCAATAAATACAACTATTCAAACAAACCCGATTTAACTACAAATGCAGCTGTGTCTAGAATGGTAGCATCAGAAGGAATGGTTTTGTTAAAAAATAACAATGCACTACCAATAACAAAATCCAGTTCTATTGCCTTATTTGGTAATGCTTCCTATGACATTATTGCTGGCGGAACAGGAAGTGGAGATGTGGTTAAAAAATATACCATTTCTCTAGATGAAGGGTTAGTAAATTCAGGATTCAAACTGCAACAAAATACCAAATCTATCTATGAAGATTATGTAAAATCAGAAAATGCAAAAAAACCAGCTCCTTCATTTATGGACGTTTTTAATCCTTTTACTATTAAAGAAATGGCTGTTAAAAACGAGATGATTATAGAATCTGCAACTAATTCTGATGTGGCGATTATCACAATTGGCAGAATTGCTGGCGAATCAAAAGACCGAAAAGTAGCCGATGATTTCAATTTAACCGATGCCGAAAAACAAACACTTAAAACCCTTTCGAAATCTTTTCACGCCAAGAATAAAAAAGTGATTGTAGTTATCAATGCTGGTGGAGTTATTGAAATGGCGAGTTGGAGCAATTGGGCAGACGCTATTTTGATGGCTTGGCAACCGGGTATGGAAGGTGGAAATGCCATTGCCGATATTCTATCAGGCAAAGTAAACCCATCGGGAAAATTAACCGCTACCTTTCCTGTTTCTTATACGGACGTACCATCAGCCGAAAATTTCCCTGGAAAACAACTTCCGCTTAAAGAAGGGGAAATATTAGATCCAGTAATGCCAACTTATCCTGCCGAAATAAAATACGATGATGATATCTATGTGGGCTATCGCTATTACAACACTAAAAAGGTAAAAACAGCTTATGAATTTGGTTTTGGTTTGAGTTACACCCAATTTGAATACAACGATATTAAACTCAGTTCAACTGATTTTAAAGATAAAATTATGGCAACTATTACCATAAAAAATAGTGGTAAAACTGCAGGAAAAGAAGTAGTACAATTGTATTTAAGCGCTCCATCTGAAAAACTAAAAAAACCATCCGAAGAGTTGAAAGGATTTGCAAAAACTAAATTATTACAGCCAAACGAATCACAAACCATCAGCTTCACTCTTACCTCTGAAGAATTAGCGTCTTATGATCCTACTCTTTCTTCTTGGATAGCCGAAGCGGGAAAATATACCATCAAAATAGGAGCTTCGTCATTGGATATAAAACAAACAAAAGAGTTCAGTCTAAAAAAGGATATTTTAATGAACACAAGTAAAAAATAATTTTAATTAGAAATAATGGAAAAGAGAACAAACAAATACAAATTAAAACTGGAACTGTTAGCAACTGCTAAAGTTGATGATACCATCTATACTCCCATTGAATTAGAATTTGACAATCATGATAATATATTCACTATTGTCGAAAGGATGAAACAAAGAAATCTTTTTCAGACTGAAAACCAGGCAACTGAATTTGCCATTGGTTTAAAAATGTTTAGCGAAGTAATGTTAAAAAACAGAGAAAATCCGCTTTTTAGTGATTTCTCCCCTGCCTTTCGTGAATTTATGAAAAAGCTAAAGTCAACTCCAACACAAATCGAAGACGAAAAAAAATTAAAATTTAAAGCAAAATGAATGTACCAATTAGAAGAATTGTAACCGGTCATACTCCCGAAGGTACTGCCGTATTTACTTCCGACGAAAAATTTGAAACCGCAATTATCCCAACTGGCGATGCTGCGATGTCTACATTGTGGACAACAGCTACCGTTCCTGCAGATTGCAATGACGAAACTGATGGTGCCAAAAGAGATGCTGGTACAACTCTAAAAGGAGGTTCGGTGATTCGCATTGTAGATATGTTACCGGGAGCTTCTTCCCCACTTCACCGAACGGACAGTATAGATTATGGAATTATAATTAGCGGTGAAATCGAACTTGAATTAGAAAATAAAGTTTCGAAGAGAATTGGTGCCGGAGAAATTATAATTCAACGCGGTACAGTACACAAATGGAAAAATCCAAGTGAAACTGAAGTTTGCAGAATTGTTTTTGTACTCATTGAGGCAAAACCATACGAGATTAACGGAATGCCACTTCCTGAATATATGCAACATTAAAATTCATTACTATAAACCGCTGTGTGTAATTATTAAATCGTCAATCCGAATACTTTTTGTGTAGTGAAACGGAAAAAAAATGATTCATTGGAAATAAATTCAAATGACAAAAACGAAAGAAATTAATATAAAAACCCTGATTATAGTATTAGGCTGTTTGAATGGGTTAATGCCTTTTTCAACCGATTTATATTTGCCTGCATTTCCTGCAATGGCGCAAAATTTAGGCACAAATTTGGGAATGATTACCCTTTCTATGAGTACTTTTTTTGCAGGAGCTTGCGTGGGACAGTTTTTTAATGGGCCATTACTAGATCGTTTTGGACGTAAAAACCCAATGTTAATTGCATTAGCATTTTTTTTCTTGACTTCTTTAGGATGTGCTGTTGCCGGGAATATAATCCTTTTATGTGTATTTCGTTTTTTTCAAGCCATCAGTATCAGCGTATGTTCAGTAGGAAGTAGAGCGATGGTTCGAGATGTATTTCCTGTTGAAAAAATTGCTTCCATGTTTTCTACGCTTTCCCTAATTATGGGAATTGCCCCAATTATTGCCCCAACCTTAGGCGGTTTTATTCTGTTATTTTCTGATTGGAGGGGTATTTTTATTTTTTTGGCAGTAATGGCGCTACTATTATTAGTTGCACTGCATTTTTTTCTCCCTCATGTGAAAGAAGCTGACGCAAACTATTCTTTAAAACCAAAAGCGATATTAGCCAATTATAAAACCGTAATTCTGACCAAAGGATATATGGGCTACGCTATCATTACGGCCTTGGCATCAGCGGTATTGTTTAGTTGGATTTCAAGTTCTTCTTTATTATTTATTGGAATTTTAGGAAATAGTAAACAACAATTTGGATGGATATTCGCCAGTACTGCATCTTGCATGATAATTGGTAGTCAGTTTAATAGGATATTATTGCGAAGATTTAGTAGTTATGACATTGCATTATGCGCAGTAGGAATGCAATTGTTGGTTTGTTGTTATTTATTATATACCGCCATTTACTCCTTGACGGTAGTACATCTTCTGGTAGGAATGTGTTTTTTTATGTTGTTTTTATCGTTGATTTCGCCCAATACTATGGCGATTACCATTCGTCCTTTTACAGAAAATATAGGCAGTGCCAATGCAATTATGGGTGTGACACAAATGGCATTGAGCGCATTGGTAACAGCAATACTTAGCTATTTTCAAAATGGCAGCGCAGTTCCTATGGTCGTAACGATGATGGTCTTAAGTGGTATTAGCTTTATGATGCAATACATTTTAAAACAAAAAACCATATGAAAAACCTATTCGATTTAACAGGGAAAGTAGCTTTAATAACGGGTGCTTCAAGCGGTATGGGAAAAGCAATTGCTGAAATAATAGGCCTACATGGCGCTACAGTTATCATTTCCAGTAATGATGAAAAAGAATGTATTACAACTCAAACAGCGTTTCAAAATAAAGGAATCAAAGCATTTTCAATTCCTTGTGATGTTTCTAAAAAAGAGGAAATAGATGCGCTAGTTTTTAAAGGTAAAGAAAAAGCAGGTACCATAGACATTTTAGTAAATTGTGTTGGAATAGCTATTCCTGGTTCATTTTTGGATATCGACTCTGAAAATTTTGAAAAAACAATGCAAATCAATTTACAAAGCGCGATTTACTTAACTAAGAAAGTAATCCCAAACATGCAATCCCAAAAAGACGGCGCTATTATATATCTGGCCAGTTTATCCAGTGTGAGAGGCAATAAGAATTTGGGATTGTATGGTATTTCGAAAGCGGGTTTAGTTCAACTGGCACGCAATCTTGCGGTAGAATTTGGACCTGATAATATTCGGGTAAATGCTATTTCGCCTGGCGTTATTGACACTGAATTTGCTAAACCGTTGACAGAAAATCCCGAAGTCATGAAAAAAAGAATTTTGCTTACACCATTACGCAGAATTGGAAAAGTAGAAGAAGTAGCTGGAATGGCTCTTTTATTGGCATCTAAAGCAGGAGGATTTATCAGTGGACAAAATATAATCATCGATGGCGGAACAACTATTAGCGATGGAAATTAATTTTAAAAAAACATTTTAGAACATAAGAATATGAAAAGATTTGAAAACAAAGTATGTCTGGTAACTGGTGCTTCATCAGGAATAGGCAAAGCAACCGCTATTTCTTTTGCAAAAGAAGGAGCCAAAGTAGTCGTTTCGGATGTAAATGAACAAGCGGGATTACTGGTAGTACAAGAAATTACTGATTTAGGACTTGAAGCACTATTCGTAAAATGTGACATTTCCAAAAGAGAAGAAGTAGAAAACCTGATACAGCAAACCGTTGCTAGATTTGGACGATTGGATTGTGCGGTAAATTCAGCAGGAATTGCAGGAACACTTTCGTTACCAACCCATGAATATCCTGAAGAAGCTTGGTTGCAACAAATCAATATTAACTTAACAGGAACTTGGTATTGTGTAAAATACCAGTTGATTGAAATGCTAAAACAAGGGGGTGGAAATATTGTATGTATTGCATCGGCAGCCGGATTAGTGGGGCAACCCGATAACGTTCCGTATTCCGCATCAAAGCATGGCGTTATTGGTATTGTAAAAAGTGCCGCTATAGAAAATGCCACTAAAAACATTCGAATCAATGCTATTTGTCCCACAGCCATTGAAACGCCAATGATTATGGAAGGTCGAAGAAAATTGGCACACAATCCAGAAGCGTTGCAAATGGCAATAAACCTACAACGAATGAAGCGTATGGGACAACCTCAGGAAGTTGCTGATGTGGCTTTGTGGATGTGCTCTGAACAATCGACTTTTATTACAGGTCATGCAATGGCAGTAGATGGTGGTGCATTTGCCTAAAAAGAATACAAAAATAGCATAATAAGCATGTAAAAAAATAAAAATAATTGATTTTGAATAGCAATAGAATATTATTGATTCACTCATCATAATGAATCGTTTTACTTTTGTTATAAGAAATAATGTAAAAAAAACTATAAATAAAAATACAAATGGCAAAAAATCCACACTATTTTTCACAATTAGCCTATATTGAACTGTTGAGTACCAATCTAGACGAAACAGTACGATTTTATACCGATATCGTAGGAATGGATCAAACAGGTAAAGATGATAATTCAGTTTATCTTCGAGCTTGGGGAGATTATTTTTTTCACACTTTAAAAATCACACAATCCGATACAAAAGGATTAGGAGCAGTTGGTTGGAGAGCAGACAGTCAAGAAGCGCTTGATGAATGTGTTACTTACCTAGAAGGAATTAGCGCAGGTAAAGGATGGATTGATGCCGATTTAGGTCGTGGAAAAGCATTTAAATTTCAATCTCCAGATGGTCATAAACATGAAGTATTTTGGGATGTTAATTGGTTGAGAGAAACTGGAGAAAAAGCAAGTATTTATGCAGACAGATATTCAAGCAATAGAAGAATAGGTGCCAATGTACGCCGAATAGACCACTTTACTTATCTAGTCGCTAAACATCAATATGCTAAAGAAAAAGAATTCTGGACAGCATTAGGTCTTAAAAATCCTGATGAAGTACGATTAGAAGACCATATCCCTCCTATTGGTGGGCTTTGGACTACAGCAAATTTATCGCATGATATTGCTATATTTTCAGATCCTAATCTAGAACCAGGACAAGGAATTGCAAATCACATTTGTTATAATTTAGACAGCCGTGAGGAAGTGCTTTTGGCTTTAGATTATTTTACTGAAAAAGGATACAAAAGTGTTTGGGGAGCTCCCACTCGCCACAAAGCAGACGAGGGTTTTTTCTTTTACATAATGGAGCCACATACTGGTATTTTATTGGAAGTATACGCTTGCGCCCGATTAATTTTTGCTCCGGACCACGGACCAGACATACATTATTTAAGAGACAATCCAAATGATGCTTGGGGAAATACCAACCCATTTGAAGAAATGGCCAAAGGAAAAATAGGCGGATTGGAAACAAAACCTATTGATATTTAATCATTCCTGAAAAAACTAACATTACTATATTCATAAAATAATTCAAAATTATAAAAATAAAAACCTATGTGGCACTATTTTCCTAATCAATATATGCCTTCTTACCAAGTAAACCGTGCGTTAACTCAAGCACATTACGGTGGAGGCGAATTTGCTGAAATTTTAGAAGCAGCAAGCGAAATTACACCTGGCGATAATGAAAGTTTTCATAATGCTTGGGCAAAAATTGGAAATACTATTTTTGAAGAAGGCGAAAATGCATCAAACAACAACAACCCAGCAACGGCAAGAAGAGCGTATTTAAGAGCTTTTAATTACTTGAGAACTTGTGAGTTTTTTTTAAAACCAAAAGACGAAAGAAAATTACCTGCTTATCTAAAGGCAATAGAAGCTTTTCATAAAGCAATCGCTTTGTTTGATCACAAACCCAAACAAGTAGAGATTCCATTTGAAGGTTCTTTTATGCCAGGGTATTTATTTGCTCCTGAAGGCAAAAAAGATGCGCCAGTAATGATTATGTTTGGTGGTTTGGATAGTTTGGCTGAGGAATTGTATTTTGGTCCAAGCCAAATATTAAATGAAAGAGGTATTGCGTTATTAGTTTTAGACGGACCTGGACAAGGGGCAACTTTAAGAGTAAATCACGTACATACGCGTCATGATTATAATGTACCCGCAACAGTAGCTTTTGATTGGGTTTTGGAAAACCTAAAAGAGGATGTTGATACTTCACGTATTGGTATCATGGCAGTTTCTATGGGAGGCTATATGGCGGCACGTTCAGCAGCATTTGAATCTCGTTTCAAAATTTGCTGTATTTGGGGTGCGGTTTGGTCGTATTATGAGATTTGGAAAAATCGCCCTACCAATCACCCTTTAGCAGAAATTGTAATGCACATTGTTGGAGCAGATAACATGCCTGACACATTAGAATTACTGAAAGAATTTACTTTAGATGGTGTAGCTGACAAAATTTCTATGCCAACTTATATTTTGCATGGAGAAGATGACAGACAGAATTTTGTAGAAAATGCATATAAATTAAGAGATGCGTTAACTTGTGAAAAAATAGTTGAAATTATCCCTAAAGAAAGTAGTGGTTCTGCACATTGTCAGATCGATAATTTTACAAAAACATATAATATGTTTGATTGGGTGGCTAGAGAAATGAAAAAATAATAGTCGTATTTTAGAATCCATTCAAAATAAAAAAATTAGCGATATGAAAAAAGTACTCATAGTTGGTGGTGGTATCGGCGGACAATCTGCAGCTATTGCTTTAAAACAAATAGGAATAGAGGTGGAAATTGTTGAAATTCTGCCGCAGTATGATGTGTACGGTGTTGGTATTATCCAACAAGCCAATGCATTAAGAGCATTGGATTCATTGGGTGTAGCTGACGAGGCACTAAAAAGAGGTTGCCCCTATGCAAAAGTTAAAATGTGTTCATCAACAGGACACCAATTTGCTGAAACAGGAACACCTCCTATTGGGCGTTTCCCATCCCACAATGGTATATCCAGAAGAATTCTTCATGAAGTATTAAATGAAAGATGTGAAACAGTTGGTGTACAATTTAGGATGGGACTTACTGTTGATCAAATTACAGATAAAGAAAACGGCGTAGATGTTCGTTTTTCTGATGGAACAACAGGAAGTTATGATATGCTTATTGGTGCCGATGGTATCAATTCGAAAGTCAGAAAATTAATTTTTGGTGATTACTTTCCAAAATACGTTGGATTATCTGTTTGGCGTTATGCTTTTAAAAGACCCAAAGATTTAGAAACAGGTTATATGTATTTTGGAAAAAACAGTAAAGTTGGACTCATTCCAATGACTAAAGAAACGATGTACATGTTTGTCGTTTCTGCAGAAGGAGCCGATAATCCATTCATTCCTGAAGATGAAATGATTCCGAAACTAAAATCCTATTTAGAAGAATATCCTATCCCAATGGTACAAGATATAATTGATCAAATAACGGATCCAAAACTGGTAAATTATAGACCATTAGAAACCCTACACTTACCCGAACCATGGTACAAAGGCAATGTCTTAATAATTGGTGATGGTGCACATGCAACGATTCCGCAACTTGGTTCAGGAGCAGCTTTGGCTATTGAAGATGCAGTAGTACTTGCCGAAGAAGTGGCTAAACAAGACGGTACGGAAGCTATTTTTTCACGCTTCATGAATCGCAGATTAGAAAGATGCAAACTGGTCGTAGAAGCTTCCGAAAAACTAGGTGAATGGGAACTATTAGAATATGAAGGTAAATCGCTACCTGAAGGTGCAAATATTGGTGCTGTGATGGGAAAAACACTAATGGCACTTACACAACCTATTTAAAAAAATAAGATGAAACTGATAACATTCGAAAATAAAGCAGGTGAAAGCCGCATTGGTTGGTTACAAGAAGATACAGTTGTCGATATGAATCTTGCCGATTCAAAATTACCAACGGACATGCTTACTTTTATAGATAATCACGAAGCAAATTTCAAAATCATTAATGAACTTGGTGCTGTAAAACCACACTATACTTTAGAGGAAGTAAAACTTTTAGCCCCTTTGCCAAACCCAAGAAGTTTTAGAGACTATATTGGTTTTGAACAACACATGCTTAATGCATCCAAATCTTTCGGTCATACGGTTGGAGCCGCTTGGTATGAGATTCCTATTTTTTATTTCACAAACCATCAAGCTATTTATGGACCTGAAGATAACATTCTTCGCCCTGATAATGAAACTAAGCTCGACATCGAATTAGAAATGGCTGTCGTAATTGGTAAAAAAGGAAAAGACATTAAAGCTGAAAATGCTGATGATTATATTTTTGGTTACACTGTTTTTAATGACTGGACAGCCCGTGCCATTCAAAAACATGAAATGACTGTTCCACTTGGCCCACATAAAGGAAAGGATTTCGCTAATGCTATTGGTCCTTGCATCGTTACCAAAGATGAGTTTGAAAAATACCGTTGCAGCATTTCAAGAGAATCGCATCCAGAACATTTGGCTATGCCAAAAAGCACAACCGATCGTTTCGATATAAAAATGACTTCAAGAATTAACGGAGAAACAATATGTGAAGGGAACTATAAAACCGTTCATTGGACTTTTCCACAAATGATGGAACGCGCTTCAGAAAACAATGTAAACCTTATGCCAGGAGATATCTTAGGATCCGGTACTATAGGTTGGGGAAGTTTGATAGAAAATAACTTTTCAGTTCACCGCCCTTTGGAACCTGGAGATGTTGTTGAACTAGAAATAGAAGGAATCGGGATTTTAAAAAACACAGTGGTTTAAGCTGTTCCAATAAATATTTTCAATTTAGTTAGAAAATGCCTAAAGCACTTGTTGTTTTAGGTATTTTTTTTGCTTTAAAATCATGTAATTTTATTTTATTCCATTAGATAATTAATATACATTTGACCGTATCATAATGTATAACAATCTGGAATAATCAATATATTTGTACCAAGTCGAAAAAATAATTTATAAGAATTAGTTTACTTGGTTATTTTACTTTTGTGAAGTATTAGTAATTAGCTTTAATAAAAACTAGAAATATCTTACGTTAAATATTACAGCCCAACTATTTTTTGAGCAAAATTGTCACAAATGATTAAAAAAATATTCAGTTACCTTATTCCAATAAAAATTTATCAATCAAAATCTTCATTGAGCAAATCGATTGAAGTGACTTGGGCAAATGGGGAGTTAGTTTTAGATTCTGAAAATGCAAATTATTCATATGGAAGTCTGCAACGTATTTTAAGAATTGGTCTAAAAAACATTGGCTTTGAAAAAATAGCGGCTATGGAACATATTCTTGTTTTGGGAGTGGCCGGAGGCAGTGTTGTAAAAACGTTGGTTGATGAAATTAAATTTAAAGGAAAAATAACCGGAGTAGAAATTGATTCCGATATAATTAATGTGGCTAATAAATATTTTGCCTTAAATAAAATACCCCAACTTGATATTGTTATTGAAGATGCCTTTGAATTTGTTTTGAAAACCAAAAACAAATACGATTTGATTATAATTGATATCTTCCAAGATACTACAATGCCCAATTTTTTATTTGAAACCTTTTTTATCAACCGTATCTGCTTTCTTTTAAAAAGTCGAGGTTTCATTCTTTTCAATACGATGATTTTGAATGAAACCCAAAATATAAGAAATCAAAAATATGTTTCTGAATTTTATGAAAATCAATTCAAAATAAGAACTATTCCCAGAATAGAAATACATAATGAATTAATCGTAATTGAAAAATTAGAATAAAAACTATTCCTATTCATAACTTCAAAAAACACAACAGCAAATTTGCAGATTTAATTAACAATCTGTGAATCTGCGGTTTTTTTAATTTATTCAAGCATCTTTCTCGCCTTTTCTAAATCTTCCGGAGTATCAATTCCGATTCCTACATGAGTAGTTTCTACCATTTTGATGCGTTTTCCAAACTCTAAATAGCGTAATTGCTCCAGTTTTTCGGACGCTTCCAATGATTTCATCGGTAAACTATAAAAATCCAATAAAGCTTGTTTTCTAAAGGCATAAATCCCGATGTGTTGCATATACCGAACACCCACGTTTTTCTCTCTTGGATATGGAATTACCGAACGCGAAAAGTACAACGCAAATCCGTTTTGATCCACAACGACTTTTACATTATTCGGATTATTGATATCGTCATCATTAGTTATTTCACGTATCAAGGAAGCCAAATCTACTTTTTTATCCAAATCATTTCTGAAAACTTCAATTACTTTTGCCAAAGGTTCCGCATCAATAAAAGGTTCGTCTCCTTGAACATTAATCACAATGTCAACGTCCAGATTTTCGACTGCTTCTGCAATTCGATCACTCCCCGATTCGTGTTCCTTGATGCTTCGAATGGCTTTTCCACCATGAGAAACAATTTCATCATAAATTAAATCCGAATCCGTTACCACAAAAACATCATCAAATAATTTAGTGTTTATGGCTGCTTCATAAGTTCTTAAAATGACCGTTTTACCTCTTAAATCCTGCATCAGCTTTGCGGGAAATCGTGTCGAAGCGTAACGGGCGGGAATGACTGCTATTATTTTCATTTATATATGGAATTGCTAAAGTGCTAAGTTAGTATGTTTTTAGGATTTACAAAATTGTTCTTAATTCTCAACCTGAATTTACTTTGTGATATTCCAAAAACTAATTTTTCGTCTGATTGTAAAACCTAATTTCTCGTACAATTGTATTGCTCCTTTATTATCTTCAATCACATGTAAAAAAGGAGTTTTATTTTGCTTGAAAATTTCATTTACAGTATGGGCAACTAATTGTTTGGCATATCCTTTTCCGGTATGATTGGGATGTGTGACTACTGCACTGACTTCGATAAAGTCATTCATTTGCATGCGTTCACCAGTCACGGCAACAAGTTCATCGTTTTTGAAAATACCGTAATAATTGCCTAATAAAGCAGTTTTTCTTTTAAAAAAACCCGGTTGCACCAAGTTTACCAACTCATATAAAGCATCAATATGTTCTTCAGTAAGTTTTATGATTTGGTCTTTTATTAAAATATCGATTGGATTGTAAACAATCATTTGAAGGGAAACTAATTCTTTATTTAATTTTAATAGATTTGAAAGTTCCGGCTTTTCTCCAACAATAAAAAAACTATCAACCATTTTCGAATATTCATCGATAGACTTTGCAATGGCATTGCCTTTTTCAAAACCACCAAACGGACAATAATCCGGATGATAAAACTTTACATTGCCGCGATCTACCGCAAAACTTTGATATGTTTCTGATACCGAAAACCAAACTGGATTATCTAATTTTTTATCGTCTTGTGTTTTCAAAATGAGTAGTATTGAAGGGTTTATTTTGGGGTTATTAATATTTTAAAAAAGAAAAAGAGCTATTTTAAAAAACACTTCTTTAGTATCTATCCTACATAATCTTGACCGAAGTCATACTCAAAGAACCCGCCAATAACTTATCATTAAACAAACTCAGTTCTTCCGTTTTTCCTTTTAAACCCAAAGTATATATTAAGGGTAAATAATGTTCAGGGGTAGGAATCGCTAATTGAAACGCTTTGCTTTGTTTTTCAAAATCAATCAATGGTTGGAAATTCCCGTCCAGCAAATAATTGTTTACGGTTTCCCTTGCTTCAATAGCCCAATCGTAACCGTAATTGTCTTTGTCGAAATTATGATAATCAACTAATCTCAAATTATGAACAATATTGCCGCTGCCTACAATCAAGATTCCTTTGGTACGCAACGCACTTAGTTTTTGAGCCAGTTCAAAATGATATTGCCCAGATTTGGTGTAATCAATACTCAACTGAATCACGGGAACATTCGCTTCGGGATATAAATGTTTGATGACACTCCAGGCTCCGTGATCTAAACCCCAATGTTCGTCCAGCTCTACTTCTACCGGTGTCAATAATTGTTTGGTTTCTATCGCTAATTCCGGACTTCCTTTTGCAGGATATTGCACGTCAAATAACGCTTGCGGAAAACCGCCAAAGTCGTGAATCGTTCTTGGCATTTCCATTGCGGTAACTTTTGTTCCTTTGGTAAACCAATGCGCCGAAATACACAAAATGGCATTCGGTTGTGGTAAAGTTTTAGCCAAGTTTCGAAAACCAGTTACAAACTGATTTTCTTCAATCGCGTTCATCGGGCTGCCGTGTCCTAAAAACAAAACAGGCATTTTTTCGGTATTCGAAAAAGAACCTGAAATTTTATGTAAGTCGTTTAGTGTATTCATTTCATTTTTTTTAAAAAATTATTCCACAAAATTCTCATCCTTAAAACCTATCAAATATAATTTATTTTTTGCTCTGGTCATTGCAGTATACAACCACCGAATGTAATCTCTATTGATGCCGTCCGGCAAATACGGTTGTTCTATAAAAACAGTATTCCATTGTCCACCTTGCGATTTATGACACGTAATTGCATAAGAAAATTTCACTTGCAAACCATTGAAATATTCGTTGGCTTTTACTTTTTGGAATTTTTGGAATTTGGTTTCGCCTTCATAATCTTTCAACACTTCCTGATACAATCGGTTGGATTCTTCATAGGTTAAAGATGGAGATTCGCTTTTTATGGTGTCCATTAACAATACCGTTTCAAACGGAATCTGATTAGGGTAATCAATCATTCGGATTTTTACTTTGGCAAACTTAAAACCATACAATTCTTTGATATTGAAAATTTCTAATATTTCGATAATATCACCATTAGCAATAAAACCCGCTTCATCAGAATCCTTCAACCAAAAATAATTGTTTTTCACCACCATCAGGAAATCGCCGGTTGATAGTTCGCTTTCTTTATCCAGGATCTTGGTTCTGATTTGCTCATTATATTGATTCGCCCTTTTATTGGAACGAACAATAAAAGCGGTATCTTCTATACTATAATTACTGTAGGCAGAATTGATGGCATCCTGAATATCGTACCCATCGGTCAACCGAACAATATCTTTAAATTTCTTGACATCAAATTTGAATTCATCAATAAAGGAATCTTTCAATAATTCCCGAAGTTCAGTTGCGTTATGCAAAATCCCGGAACTTTCTTCCTGACGCATGACTTCGTCTAATTCGATATGTTCTACTTCCTTATCATAATTCATTCCCAAAGTGCGAATATCCAAAGCCGGACTGATATCCAAATTCACAGGAGGTAACTGAGCGGTATCACCCAACAATATCATTTTACAATTAGTTCCTGAATATACATACGAAATCAAATCATCAAGCAAAGAGCCGTTTTCATATAACTTAGAATCCGAATTGGTATCCGAAATCATCGAAGCTTCATCGACTATAAATATGGTATTCTTGTGTTTATTTTGTTGCAACGTAAATGAAACGCCACCACCGGAAGACTTCTTTGGAAAGTAGATTTTTTTATGAATCGTAAAAGCCGGTTTATTCGAATAATTGGCAATTACTTTTGCCGCGCGACCTGTTGGTGCCAACAATACATATTTTTTATTGATGTCCAATAAACTATTTACAATCGTAGAAATAACGGTTGTTTTTCCAGTTCCGGCATATCCTTTTAATACGAAAATGGTCTTATTATCTGCTTCAGTTAAAAAAATAGCAATTTTTTGAAAAAAAATATCTTGTTTATAAGTGGGCTGAAAAGGAAATTTTCTCTGTAAAAGACTGTAAAACAAGGAGGAATTCATGTGAAGTTGATTGCTATAAATGAACATCAAATATAAGTATGAAAATCGAGGCAATTGCATAAATTGGTATTAGAATCGTAAAAAAATTGTAAGTTTGTGACCGCGTTTAATTCTTGTACTATATATAAGGTAGAAATGGATTGAAAATCAAATTATGTCAATACAAAATACGAACATCACCGAAAAAAAATATAAAAAACTGTCCATTCAAGTTTCCTTGACTGGGCTTTCTTTTTGTTGTTTTGACACGCTAAACAATACGGTCACTTCATTTAACGAAGTACATTTTGATACGTTTCATAAAGCCACAAAAATTGAAGAATTGTTTGGTGATGCTTTCAGAGATCATCCGGAGCTAAAGGATTCGTATGATGAAATTTTGATTATTCATAATAATAACCTTTCCACTTTTGTTCCCACAGCTCTTTTTGATGAGAACTTTTTAGGAAGTTATTTGCAATACAATACCAAGGTTTTTGAAACGGATTTTTTTGCTTTTGATGAAATTCCAAACTATCAGATGAATGCGGTTTATATTCCGTATGTGAATATCAATAATTTTTTTATTGACCAATTTGGTTCTTTTGATTACAAACATGCCAATAGTATTTTGGTTTCGAAACTTTTGGTTGCATCCAAAAATAAGGATGATAAAAAGATGTTCATTCACATCAATTCTGGTCATTTTGAAATCATTGTGGTTCAGAACCAAAAATTATTACTTTTCAATTCTTTTGATTACAGCACTCCCGAAGATTTCTTGTATTACATCTTATTTACTGCCGAACAATTGAACTTAAATCCCGAAAACTTCCCATTGGAATTAATCGGAAATATTGATACCGAAAGTGATTATTTCAAAATCGCTTATAAATACATTCGTAACGTTTCCCTTATAGATGTGGAAGATTTGCGATGGAACAATTATTTTTCTGAGGCCGAAAACAGAAATCATTTTATACTTTTCAACTCATGAGAATCATTTCAGGAAAATACAAAGGAAGACGCATTTTTCCACCAAAAGGACTTCCCGTTCGTCCCACTACCGACATGTCTAAAGAAGCATTATTCAATGTTTTGAACAACCATTTCAGCTTTGAAGGACTTAAAATATTAGATTTATTCTCAGGAACCGGAAATATCAGTTACGAATTTGCCTCAAGAGGAAGCACGCCAATCACATCTGTTGATGGTGATTTTGGTTGTGTAAAATTTATCAAGCAAGTTGCTGCCGAATATGATTTTAATATTGCTGCAACTAAAAGCGATGTTTTCACCTATTTAGAAAGATGCAAAACGTCTTATGATATAATTTTTGCAGATCCGCCATATGCTTTGGATCAAAAAACTTTCGAGAAAATCATTTTGTTAGTTTTCGAAAAAGAATTGCTTAATGAAGAAGGAATGATGGTAATCGAGCATTCGAAATATACCAAACTGGATCACATGATTCATTTTTCATTCCAGAAAAGTTACGGAGGTTCTATTTTTAGTTTCTTCGAAATAGGTTCTAGTAATGAAGAGGAAGATTCTGAAAATGAATCAAACCAAAACGATGGTGAAGAAGAGTAATCCCGATATGTTATAAAACAGAGAAACCCTTGCAATAACAAGGGTTTCTCTGTTTTATTTAAAGGATTAAAGTAATTATTTACCAATTACCCAACCCAAAGTAAAATTTAACACGGGTACAAAATCACTATTATTTTTTTTGAAATTATAACCAACACCCATATTCAAATCAAGATTAAAATTTCCTTTGTAAGTTCGTTGAAAACCCCAAACTGGTGCTAAAGTAATCGATGAATTTGCAGGTAAAAAGTTATCATTCGTTGAAATTGATCTGAAATTATAAAAAGCCATGATGGCAACAAATCCTCCTGAATTATGGGAAGTAACTTTTCCTTTTTGTGCTCTTTTTTCTAAATTATAATAATGACGAAATTGTTCATTAATATTAGGGTAAAAAGTCCATGTTTTCCCAAAACTATTTGATGTATATCCATAACCTGAACTCAATTCTGAATACAGAGTGTTTTTTTCACTTAACCCATGTTCATAAACAAATCCTGGAAGTAAAACATTAATCTTGAATTGGCTTTTTGCTACGGCTGGTTTTTCTTGAGCGTTTGAATGTGAAATTGTCATTAAAATGAAAACAGCTAAAATCGCTGCTTTACTATTTTTAAATACTGATAATTGCATGTATTATTATTATTAAGTTCCCGATATATCATTTGATTTATATCGAAAACAAACATAATAATTAAATTCTAATTTGTCAGAATTTTATTCAAATATTAAGATCTATCTCGTTAATTTTTCCAATATCATTTGATACGTAGGAGTTGAAACTCCATATTTCGCACCCTCATTTACCACATATTCCGTCAAAGAAGCTACTTCTGTTTTTCGATTTGCTAAAAAATCCCTGTGCATCGATGAAGTGGCGTCTTGAGGAGATTTTTCAAGTTTGACAATTGTTTGGGCAATAATGTCATTTGGCATCCCTAATCCTTTTGCGGCAGCGACTGCACTAATCTCATTTAGCAATGCAATATAAATTGCTTTGTTAGCAGGATTCTTTAAAATTCCTCCAATATTCTGATTCAAATAGGATGTAGCCGAAGCCAAGGCTGAAATAAAAATGAATTTTTCCCAAACCGTTTCTTCGATGTTTTCAACTAGATAACTTTCGATTCCAGCATTTTCGAAAATGGATTGCAATTGATTTAGTTTCGAAATTGACGCAGTTTTAGAACCAAAAAATAATTTTTCGTAAGGACCTATTTTTCTAATAACTCCCGGAGATACAATCATTGAAACTATATAAACACAACCTTGTAATACGGTAGTTTTAGCAAACAAGGTTTGTATGCGCTCCGCAGCATCAACACCATTATATAAAGGTAGAATTATTGTGTTTTGACTAATGCAACTTTTTATAGATTCAAAACTGCTTTCGATATCATAGGTTTTAGTAGCGCAAATAAGGCAATCCAGTTTTCCAATTTGGTCTGGATTATTAGAAACTAAATTTGGAAAAACAATTACTTCATTAGTATCAGAAATAATTTTTAATCCATTTTGGACTATTGCTTTTTGGGTTTCACCACGAGCAATAAATATGATTTCTATTGCATCCGAATCAAAGTAAGCTTTGGCCAATAATCCTCCAAAATAACCACCTACTCCACCCAATCCTAAAATACCTATTCTTGTTTTCATATTATAAGTCTATTATAAATCACTTTCAAAGTAAACCACAAAAGTGCGAAGATGATTCTAAAAATGTAAAGTGCAAAAATGAGAAAAAAACGTTATGTCTTTGCGACAAAAATAAATGGTGTAGTAAAAAAAATGCAGACCTATAAGCCGGATTCTGTCCCCGATAAATCGGAGCCTTATCATTTATCTAGACTTATAATTACTCATAAGCTCAAGCTATCTACCCTTCAACAACGGACGAGAAGCCCTTAAATGCTGATATACTTGATATTTCACCGCATAGAGTTTACCTGGTTTCACTACAGCATTACCTGTACATACTTTCTGTTGCACTTGTCCTGAATTGATTGCTCAACCCGACGGGCGTTACCCGTTATGCTTCCCTATGGTGTCCGGACTTTCCTCCCTTTTGATTGCTCAAAACGACGATAAGGCGGTCTGCGGTGCGAATTTACAACATTTAATCCTTTTTTGAGGTTTTAGATTATTTACTTTAACAACTCTTTGACAATGAATTCATAATAAAATAGTTACCTTTAAACATTAACCATAAATCTACTATTATGTCAAACATATATCATTACGCCAGTGTTTCTAAAGCCTTAGATGATTTGAGTGAAATGGGATTTACGTTTGATTTTAATCTTCATGAAGAAGACATTATCAAAAATCCACATCGCTATGAAATAGAACACATCTATCGATACGAAGGGGATAGTAGCCCTGACGATGAGGCAACCGTTTACGGTATAAAATCCAGTTCCGGTAAAAAAGGAGTTTTTGTAGCTGGTTTTGCTGCAAATTCCGAAAATGATGCCGCAAAAGTTCTGAATGAAATCAGCATTAAAGGAAGAAATAAATAAAAATAAATCTGATCTATTTCAACCTCCTTTTTTAAGGCTGCTTGTAATTTATTTATGAGAAAAACTTCATCATTTAATTTATAAATCCGATGTTGCTTTCCGAAATAATAATAGAACGAATCAAAAAGGAAGGGCCATTATCTTTTCGGGATTTTATGGAAATAGCATTATATTATCCAGAATTAGGATATTATAATTCTGCTCAAAACAAGATTGGGGCGGATGGTGACTTTTACACCAGTGCCAATCTTACTGCCGCTTTTGGAGCTATGATTGCGCACCAAATAGAAGAAATGTGGCAAAACTTAGAAAAAAAGCCTTTTAAAATTGTTGAATATGGTGCTGGTACAGGTTTAATGTGTCATGATATTTTAGATTATCTCAGGAACAACATTCCATTATATGAAGATCTAACCTAC
This sequence comes from Flavobacterium cryoconiti, assembly GCF_048158645.1. NCBI lineage: Bacteria > Pseudomonadati > Bacteroidota > Flavobacteriia > Flavobacteriales > Flavobacteriaceae > Flavobacterium > Flavobacterium cryoconiti. The sequence continues at coordinate 265,182 of NZ_JBLNKW010000007.1, forward strand.
TGCATTATCGAAAAAAGTGCCCGTATGCAGGAAATTCAAAAGAAACACTTGCATGAAAAAGTAAACTGGTATAATACAATTAAAGATATACCTGAAATTAACGGCTGTGTTTTATCCAATGAATTGATTGATAATTTCTCCGTTCATCAGGTAATTATGGAAGAGCAACTTAAAGAAGTTTTTGTAGACTATAAAGAGGATTTTACTGAAATTTTAAAACCTGCAAAAAAAGAACTCATCGATTATTTGACTGCATTAAATGTAAAATTACCTGAAGGATTTCGTACTGAAATTAATTTGGAAGCCCTATCATGGATCAAAGAAGTTTCTCAATCTTTACAAAAAGGGTATGTAATTACCATTGATTATGGTTCATTATCATCTGAATTATACAACAATCGCAGGAGTTGCGGCACGCTTTTATGTTATTACAAACACAAAAAAAATGACAATCCGTATCAATTTATTGGACAACAGGACATAACAACGCACATCAACTTTTCTGCGATATCGCATTGGGGTTCGCAATTCGGAATGGATTGCTGTGGAATCGTGGACCAAGCACAATTTTTATTGTCGCTGGGTATCAAAGAATATCAAAATTCAACTTTAAATAATAACCCAAATAATTTGGCATTGGCTATGCAGGAATCGCTTATTAATTATAGGTTACTGATTGATATGGGAATTAAATTCAAAGTATTGATACAACAAAAAGGTATACCAGAATATCTATTATCCGGTTTGAAATTTTCGAATTCTTCAAAAACCGTCTTTAGTTGAAAATGAAAAGTAGTTTTTTAATTTTATAAATATCTGAATTAAACAAATTATCATTTTCATAATATAATCCCATTACCTATATTTGCTTTCGAATAAAAATTCTATGGAACAATTTGTTGTATCGGCTCGTAAATATCGTCCTCAAACATTTAAAGATGTTGTTGGACAAAAAGCCATTACCAATACTTTATTGAATGCCATAGAAAGCAATCATCTTGCTTCTGCCCTATTATTTACAGGACCTCGTGGGGTTGGTAAAACAACTTGTGCACGTATTCTAGCTAGAAAAATTAATCAGCCAGGATATGATGATCCAAATGAAGATTTCGCTTTTAATGTTTTCGAATTAGATGCTGCTTCCAACAATTCTGTTGATGATATCAGGAATTTAATTGACCAAGTTCGTATTCCTCCACAAACGGGACAATACAAAGTGTATATTATTGATGAGGTTCACATGTTGTCTTCGGCAGCTTTCAATGCTTTCTTAAAAACATTAGAAGAACCGCCAAAGCACGCCATTTTTATATTGGCTACGACCGAAAAACATAAAATTATTCCAACGATACTTTCTCGTTGTCAGATATTTGATTTCAAAAGAATTACCGTAAAAGATGCCAAAGAACATCTTGCCGAAGTGGCCACCAGTCAAGGTGTAAATTTCGAAGATGATGCATTGCATATTATTGCTCAAAAAGCGGATGGCGCCATGCGTGATGCTTTGTCTATTTTTGACCGAGTGGTTTCTTTTTGTGGAAAAGACTTAACACGTCAGGCTGTTACTGAGAATTTAAATGTTTTGGATTACGAAACGTACATTAATGTAACCGATTTGATTCTGGAAAATAAAATTCCGGATTTATTAATCGCTTTCAACGAAATTCTTGCCAAAGGTTTTGATGCACATCATTTTGTATCCGGATTAGCTTCCCATTTTAGAGATTTATTGGTTTCTAAAACACCTGCTACTTTATCTTTATTAGAAGTTGGGGAACAAGCGCAACAAATGTATGGCGTGCAAGCGCAAAAATGCAGTCAAGACTTTCTTTTAAAAGGAATTGAAATTGCAAATGATTGTGATTTGAAATACAAACTGAGTCAAAATCAACGACTTCTTGTTGAACTTTGTTTGATGCAACTTGCCTCTATCACTTTTGATGGAGAAAAAAAAAAGTTGAGCAATTTATAATTCCTCCTACTTACTTTAGAAAGAATGATTACTCTATAGTAGAAAGTCCAAAAGCTAAGACAGAAAACATTGTAAATACTCCAATTACAGCAGTTCAAGAAAAAGAACCAGAAACTATAGTTACTGCCCCTGTAATTTCAGTTCCCACTCCTACAGTAAAAATTGACATTCCACTATCAAATGAACCAAAGGTTTCTGCTTTTTCATTAGCCAGTATTCGTGCCAAAAAAGCATTAGAAGAAAGCAATAAAGGAATTGTAAAAGAAGTAGTTCATTTGCCAACTGAATCTTTTACCGAAACGGAAATGTTATTGTATTGGAATAAATATGCGCAACGTTTAGGGGATAAAGGATATAAAATTATGGAGTCGTTATTACTTATCAACGATCCTAAATTAAATGGAACTTCCATCACGATTGAATTACCAAATGAAGGTTCAAAATTAGATTTTGAAAAAGAATTAAATGGACTTTTAGGACATTTGAAAGGTCATTTACACAATCATGACATTACCATAGAAGTTATTGTTAATGAAAGTGTCGAAAGCAAAAGAAACTTTAATGACCAAGACCGATACAACAGGCTTCTTGAAATAAATCCAAATATTGAACTCTTACGAACAACATTTGGATTAGATTTAGATGCATAATCCTAGTAATAAGAGATTTATTCATTAGAATTGATAACTTTTTCAATTCTTTTATCAGGCACTAGCCAAATTATTGCCACTATAATATAAATTGAAGCAGCTAGCATTTCATAAAAAAAGGAAATTACTATTGCGCTTAGGTACAAAAGGTTTGATATTTTCCCTTTAAAATTTTTTCCAAGTGCTTTTGCTAGTATAGAATTTTCTCCTTCACTGGAAATAATTATATTCTGAAGAAACCAAAAGGCTACTGCTGCGAAAAACAGAATTACACCATACAATGTAATGGTAGCTTTAGCAAAATTATGTTCCCCCATCCATCCTGTAGAAACTGGAATTAATGACAACCAAAATAACAAATGAAGATTTGCCCAAAGAATTTTACCATTTACTTTAGTAACACTTTGTAACATGTGATGATGATTATTCCAGTATATCCCTACATAAACAAAACTCAATATGTAGCTTATAAATTTTGGAAAAAGAGGTAGTAAATCGCTGAAATTTTCTCCTTCCGGAACTTTTATTTCCAGTATCATAATCGTAATTATGATAGCCAAAACACCATCACTAAAAGCTTCAAGTCTGTTTTTATTCATTTTAAAATTTATATTTTACCGTAATACATGGCTTTTACTATACCATCCGAAAGTCCAATTTTAGGCACATAAATATTTCTAGCTCCGCTCCATTTCATAGCATTTAAATAAATTCTGGTCGCTGGAAGAATTACATCGGCACGATCTGGATTCAACCCTAATTCTGAAATTCTTTGTTCGTATGAAAGAGAATTCAAAAACGCATATTGTGAATTCATGTAAATGTAAGACAAAGGTTTTTCCTGAATTTTTCCAGACATTTTAAATAGCTTATTGATATTTCCACCAGAACCTATCAAAGTAACTTCGTCGTATTCTTGAGTATTTATCTTTATCCATTTTTCAATTTCATCCCAAACAACATCACAAACCATATCATTCAACAACCGAACTGTTCCCGCTTTGAATGATCTGGAATTTATCATTTTACCATTGGAAAACAAGGTAAATTCAGTACTTCCACCACCAACATCCACAAAAAGATACGTTTGATCTGTTTTTAACAAATGATGCAAATCAGTAGAAGCAATTATGGCAGCTTCTTTTTTTCCATCGATGATTTCTATTTTGATATCTGCTTTTTTCTTAATCATTGCCACTACTTCTTTACCATTATAGGCTTCACGCATCGCTGAAGTTGCAAATGCCATATAACGTTCTACTTTATGCACTTTCATTAATAGATTGAATGCTTTCATGGCGTCACACATCCTTTCCATATTCTCTTGAGAAATTTCACCTACCGTAAAAGCATCTTGTCCCAAACGAATTGGTACACGTACAAGAGAACTTTTATTGAATTGAGGTTCTTTTCCTTCTTGTTCAACTATGTTTACAACCAATAAACGCATCGCATTTGAACCGATGTCTATTGCAGCATATTTTTTTAATTTAATCATTCTTAATTTATGATTTGAATTTAGTTTCTTATTTTATTCGAGGACAATAGCAAATATGAAACCACTTTTTAAACAATTTCTTCTAAAACGTCAATTTTATTTCGATAATATTTATACGTTTCTAATTGCGCTCTAAAAACTGGATTATGATTTCGAACTCTATATTTATTATCTAATTTATAAGAATGATATCTTGCTTTTACATTTCCTTTCCAACCTAAATCGAAATTATCAATGAGTTCATTTTTAATTTCCTGATCATAAATAGGACAAGTAACTTCTACTCGACCATCCAGATTTCTAGTCATAAAATCAGCTGAAGAGATGTAAACTTCCGTTTGTCCGGCATTCCCAAAAATATAAATTCTGGAATGTTCCAGATAATTATCCACAATACTTATCGCTTCTATGTTTTCGCTCATTCCAGGAATTCCAGGTATCAAAGAACAAATACCTCTAATTTCTAACTGTATTTTTACTCCCGCATTACTGGCTTCATATAATTTATCAATCATTTTAAAATCTGACAAACTATTCATTTTTAATTTTATATGAGTCTTTCTACCTGCTGAAGCATGCAAAATTTCTCTATCTATCAGTTTGTAGAATCGAGTACGGGTGTAGTGAGGAGAAACGATAAGATGTTTGTATCGATGTACTCTATAATTAATATCAAAAAATTCGAAAATTTTTGTAATGTCTTTTAGAATTTGTTGGTGACTTGTAAAAAGAGTCACATCAGTATAGACTTTTGCGGTTGATTCATTAAAATTTCCGGTAGAAATAAAACCATAACGTTTGATTTTATCATTTTCGGTTCTTTCAATAACACATATTTTACTATGAACTTTCAGCCCTTTTATTCCAAAAATAAGTTCAATTCCCTCCGTTTTCATTTGCTCTGCATACGAAATATTAGAAGCTTCATCAAAACGAGCTTGTAATTCGATTTGAACAGTCACTTTTTTTCCATTTTTGGCAGCATTTATAAGTGAACTTATGATTTGAGAATTTTTTGCCAATCGATATAACGTGATTTTTATGGAAGTTACTTTTGGATCAAGAGCCGCTTCTCGTAAAAATTTAGTGAGATATGAAAAAGATTGATAAGGTGCATTTAATAAATAGTCTTTAGTACTAATTTTTTCTAATATACTCCCTTCAAGGCTTAATCCAGGAATCGGCAAAGGTTCATTAGTTTGGTACAATAAATCGAATCTGCCAAGATTTGGAAAATTCATATAATCACGTCTGTTGTGATATCTACCACCAGGAATAATACTGTCAGTAGTAACAATTTTCATCTTATCGAGAAAAAATTGAAGCGTATCTTTTTCTATCAACTGGTCATAAATAAAACGAACAGGCTCCCCTATTCTTCTATCTTTTACACTTGTAGAAATTTTTTCAATCATACTTTTACTCAAATCACTATCGATGTCTAATTGCGCATCTCTGGTGATTTTAATCATATGTGCTGAAACACTTTGGTAATCGAAAATATTAAAGATACTTTTCAAATTATGTCTTATCACATCATCGAGAAGAATTACATACTGTTTTTCAGTATTAGAAGGTAAAACTACAAATCGATTAATCGTTTTAGGAATTTCAATAACAGCATATCTAACTTCTTCTGTTTGATTCATAACTAATTTTACAGCTAGATATCCTAAAGTATCTTTTAACAAAGGAAATTCTGCTAAATCATTCAGTATAATGGTTACTAATTCTGGACTTAATTTCTGAATAAAAAAGTCTTTCAAAAAATTCTCCTGTTCGCGGGAAATTTGATTTTCATTTATAATAAATATATTTTCCGTCTCTAATTTTGCTTCTATAATATTTAAAATACGTAGACTTTCAGATTGCTGTTGAATTACTATTTCGGTAATATCCTTTACTAATTGTTGCGCTGATATTCCACCTAAATATTTCTCTCCGGATATTCCTGAGAGACTTAATCGTCTGATGGCGGCAAATCGAACCCTGAAAAATTCGTCAAGATTGTTAGAGAAAATACCTAAAAATCTCAATCTATCTAATAAAGGTACTGAATCATCTGCAGCTTCTTGAAGTACTCTTGCATTGAACGCTAACCAACTTTTTTCTCTATCAATATATTTATGTTCTAACACTTTTTTTATTTTAATTCTTTGGGAAATATTATTTTTTTTGTTTTGCCTTTTTTAATCCTATCCCAGTTGTCTGTGTCAAATTGTAAAGACACAAATCCAGCTGTAGGAACATTATTAATAAAAGCATCTCCAAATTTATTAACAAAATTTGTAATAGCCTCGTTATGTCCGAAAAGAATAACACTTTCTATACCATTATCACAAGATTTGATAACTTTCTCTAATTTATTTTCATCAAAGGTGTAAAGCTCGTCTTTATAATCTATGCATTCTATGGGATACAATATGTTTTGCGCAAAAATTACTGCCGTTTCCGAGGCTCTTTCTGCTGAACTACTCCAAATCATATACGTTTTAGGTATAAAATCACTGATATGTGAGGAAACAAGGTGTGCATCTTTCATTCCTTGATTTGTTAAAGGTCTATCCTTATCATGTAATGGAGCCTCCCAACTTGACTTCGCATGCCGAATTAATATTAAGTTTTTCATGCTTTTATTTTTTTATATAAAAATATTTTTGTCAGTTTTTTTGAGATTACAAATTACAATTTTTTTTTTAATTCTAATTTTTATTAAAATACAAATTTGAAGTGGAAATGTATTTTAAAATTATTAATCTTACAAAAAAAAATGAAACAAAATTGATTGAAAAATACATAAAAAAAAGATTATTCTTACTTAAAATCATCAAAAAATACACTTAATCCGATTTTTATGTATTTAATCGTTTTTTTTATTTGTTAATAAAAAATAAAAAATATAGCTTTGAATTGTTAAAACTTTAACAACCGTAATCAGTTTAAATGAAAAATAAATTTAAAATAGTCTTTAGAACTTCTTTTTATTATTATTTTTTAACAGGAAATGTCATTTCAACGGGTATTTAGGTTGTTTAAAGATAAAATTTTAAATAATAATTTTATGTAGGTAATTTTGTAAAAAAATTGAATTTTCAACAAATTCTAAAATTTAAAAATGATTGCCATTGCCCAAATTTACTATTAAATTTATTTGTTCAGCATGAGAAAAAAATTACCCCAAACTAATGTTAGAAATACCGTAAATTATTATTCATTTGCCATTTCCTTTTTAATTTCTTTATTTTCTTTATCAGTTTTTGCAGAAGGGACACCTACACTTTCTCCTAATGCAAATAACATTACTGCTGTATTGAGTGCACCAGATTTATCAAATGGTTCTTACTTCAATGCGCCTGAAGACAATAGAATTTATTTCAATATTGCAAATGCATCTACAGAAAACCTATATTTTGGTTTTGACTGGAGACAATATGCCACAGGAAATCCAGGAAGATTAAACAATGTATATTATCGCATTAGAAGACCAGATGGATCTATTGCGGTTACTGCTTTATGGAATAGTAATACTGGTGTTCCTGGTAGTATTGATAGCCATGCTCAAGCATTAGCTGGACCAAATATTGGAGGTTTAACAACTGGATATTCTCCATTAGTTTATGATCCAGATGTAGCTGGAGAACACTGGATTGAAATTTACAGAAGTAATGATGGTGGTATTACGCCATTAACTACTTCTTCCGACAGAGCAGTTGGTGCTTTATTTGATATGACAGTAGCAAATAATTCCGGAAGTTTCAATAAAAAAAGTGGTCGTTTACATTCTGACAAATGGGGTTTTGTCGCTGTATCACCAACTTATGGAAACTTAACAACAGCAACTTCTGAGTCAAATTTTTATGCTTACACTGATGATAGAGTAGTATTATTTATCGATTTTAATCCTGGCTTTGAACCTATAGCATTTAACGTAGCTGTTAATAGCTATGGTGTTTCTCAAACAGGGGGCTTTAATGTAACTCGTCGATCAATAAATGCCGCAACAGCTCCTTCTTTATTAAATGGTTTTAAAGTATTTTTAAATAATCCTGACCCAAATTTATATCCTGTAGCATCAATACCCGCTGCGCCAACTTTCCTAAATCCTGCAATAATTAATTGCGGACCATACCTGATACGTTTTAATACTTCAGAGGCCGGAGATGTAAAATTATTCTTTAATTTAAATGGCGTTTCAGGATATCAAGCTGGAACAAGCGACAGAATACTTGAGGCTTTAAGTTTACCCGCAGGAAATAACACAATCTCTTGGGATGGTCTTGATGGATTAGGTAATGTAGTAAATGACGGCTCTACAGTAAATTTAACTTTAAACTTTCTTAAAGGCCGATTTAATCTTCCGTTATACGATGTAGAATTAAATATAAATGGATTTAATGTGTCTTCAATTGCTCCAATTGCAATTGCAAATTCTCAAATGTTTTGGGATGATTCACAATTAACTAATGTTGGGACAAATTGTCAAAATGATGGAAGTACATCCGAAAATAATATAACCGGAGCTGGATTAGATAATTCATTAGTTGGGACTACAAGTCCTGCTCGTGCTTGGAGTGCAAATGGAAATTTACTTCAAACTATTCCCGCACCTGCGGTTGGTTCAAACGAAACTGATGGTACTACATGTAATGACTATGGAAATGTTAGATTACTTAATACTTGGGGTTGGGGTTTAGCCAGTGCTAGCGTAAGTACAAATATTTTTAAAGGTTGTTCAGATTTAAAAGTCGTTAAAACGGTTAGTAATTCAAATCCAACTTTTGGAAGTGATATTACTTTTACAATTACAGCAAGTAATTTAGGAATCAGTAATGATACCAATGTTGTAGTAAATGATGCCATTCCTAATGGCTATACTATTCTTAGCGTTACTCCTTCCGTAGGTTCTTGGTCTGCTCCAAATTGGACAATAGGAAATTTTGTGAATGGAGCTACTGCAACTTTAACGGTAGTAGCAAAAGTGAAAAAAGGAGGGACTTATGTTAATACAGCAACAATTTCAGGAACAAATAGTGATCCTGTTTCTAATAATAATACATCAACATCAACTCCTGTTCCAGGAAATTCAATTGTCGATGCAGTTAATGATAACGGAATTGCCGTAAACGGATTTACTGGCGGAACGACTTTCACCAATGTCCTTTCAAATGATACATTAAATGGTGTGGCTGTAGTACCTGCCCAAGTCAATACGACTTTTGTGTCTGCAACCAATGCCGGAATCACGCTTTCTGGTACCAATGTAATAGTAGCTGCGGGTACACCTGCCGGTTCGTATTCTTTGGTATACCAAATCTGTGAAATCTTAAATCCAACCAATTGTGATAACGCTACCGTTACCGTTACCGTTACGGCGCCTGTAATTGATGCAATTAATGATGCAGGAATTGCCGTAAATGGATTTACTGGCGGAACGGCTTTCACCAATGTCCTTTCAAATGATACCCTTAACGGTGTGGCTGTAGTGCCCGCTCAAGTCAATACGACTTTTGTGTCTGCAACCAATGCCGGAATCACGCTTTCTGGCACCAATGTAATAGTAGCCGCGGGTACACCTGCCGGTTCGTATTCTTTGGTATACCGAATCTGTGAAATCTTAAATCCAACCAATTGTGATAACGCTACCGTTACTGTTACCGTTACGGCGCCTGTAATTGATGCAATTAATGATGCAGGAACCACTGTAAATGGATTTACTGGCGGAACGGCTTTCACCAATGTCCTTTCAAATGATACCCTTAACGGTGTGGCTGTAGTGCCTGCTCAAGTCAATACGACTTTTGTGTCTGCAACCAATGCCGGAATCACGCTTTCTGGTAACAATGTAATAATAGCCGCGGGTACACCTGCCGGTTCGTATTCTTTGGTATACCGAATCTGTGAAATCTTAAATCCAACCAATTGTGATAACGCTACCGTTACCGTTACCGTTACGGCGCCTGTAATTGATGCAATTAATGATGCAGGAATTGCCGTAAATGGATTTACTGGCGGAACGGCTTTCACCAATGTCCTTTCAAATGATACCCTTAACGGTGTGGCTGTAGTGCCCGCTCAAGTCAATACGACTTTTGTGTCTGCAACCAATGCCGGAATCACGCTTTCTGGCACCAATGTAATAGTAGCCGCGGGTACACCTGCCGGTTCGTATTCTTTGGTATACCGAATCTGTGAAATCTTAAATCCAACCAATTGTGATAACGCTACCGTTACTGTTACCGTTACGGCGCCTGTAATTGATGCAATTAATGATGCAGGAACCGCTGTAAATGGATTTACTGGCGGAACAGCTTTCACCAATGTCCTTTCAAATGATACCCTTAACGGTGTGGCTGTAGTGCCCGCTCAAGTCAATACGACTTTTGTGTCTGCAACCAATGCCGGAATCACGCTTTCTGGTACCAATGTAATAATAGCCGCGGGTACACCTGCCGGTTCGTATTCTTTGGTATACCGAATCTGTGAAATACTTAATCCAACCAATTGTGATAATGCTACCGTTACTGTTACTGTTACGGCGCCTGTAATTGATGCAATTAATGATGCAGGAAC
>NZ_JBLNKW010000008.1:0-254312 GCF_048158645.1 Flavobacterium cryoconiti
AGTGTGTTGAGTGTTGTGGCCAGTCCAGCAAGTTTAGTGTTGGGATCCAATACAGTGACTTGGACCGTAACCGATGGTTCTAATAATACGGCAACATCTACACAAAGCGTAACGGTACTGGATAGTCAAAACCCCACAATTGCAACCTTAACAGGCATCAGTGTCAATGCGGATTCAGGAGTTTGTAGTTATGCAAGTTCTCAATTAACGAAACCTACAGCTGCAGACAATTGCAGTGTGTTGAGTGTTGTGGCCAGTCCAGCAAGTTTAGTGTTGGGATCCAATACAGTGACTTGGACCGTAACCGATGGTTCTAATAATACGGCAACATCTACACAAATCGTAACGGTATTGGATAGTCAAAAACCAACGATTACCGCACCAGCTGCAACAATAGGAACCACCAATGTGGCTTGTACATCAACCAATGTGGTTCTTGGTACACCAACAACTGGAGATAATTGTCACGTTGCTTTGGTAACCAATGATGCGCCTTCAGCTTTCTCAATTGGAATAACAACCGTAACTTGGACCGTAACGGACGGCGCTGGAAACACGGCTACCGCCACACAAAAAGTAACGGTAACCGACAACATCAAACCAACGATTGTATGTGTTGGAGATAAGGCAAAAATTACTGATACTGCTAATTGTAGTTATACTGTTTTAGGTTCTGAATTTAATCCAATCTCTTTTGGAGACAACTGTACAGGTTCAACAATAAGTAATAATTATAATAGTACAGCAACACTAGCTGGAGCTGTATTTCCTAAAGGAGTAACAATAGTAGTTTGGACGGTTAAAGATGCTTCAGGGAATACCACATCTTGTAATTTTACAGTTACAGTTGCTAGTCCTTTACTTGCAACTTCTACTACTGATAACCCACAATTGTATTTTGGTTTATCAACAGACCAGATAGCAACAATAACTACAACACCTAGCGGAAGTACTGGTCCATATACAATTGAGTATACGATGAGTCGTCCACTAAATTGTAATATAAGTGGTGGCAGTGAAACTTGGTCAACTAGTATAAATAACTCAGGAACTGGTTGTACTAGTTTAATGAATACAGGAACAGTTTCTACTGCTTCACCTTATGCAATTACACTTAAATTAATGGCAGATGCCATCATAACTGCAAAAGTTACTGATAAATTCGGGTGTGTTGTTTATACATCTGTTAAAATTTGGGCAGAGGATGTACGATGCTTTGCAGGAAAAAGTGGAAATATGAAAGTAAAAATTTGTCATAAAACAGGAAGTGTTAGTAATCCGTGTCAAGAAATATGTGTAGATGAATCAGCAGTACAATCGCATTTAAATCATGGTGATTTTGTAGGCACTTGTACGTCAAACTGTCAACCAAAAACATTTTCAAAACCTATTGTAATAGGCAAGGAAAAACTGATTGAAATTGATTCTTTTAATGTGATAGCTTATCCTAATCCTTCCAGCCACCAGTTTACATTGGCTGTACAAGGTGCTAGTGATGAAAAAGTGGAAGTTTTAGTCTATGACATGCTTGCCAGAATGGTGAAAAGAATTGAAAAAATAAATGGACAAAACATCCAATTTGGGGAGGAATTTCCTTCTGGGGAATATCTTCTAATAGTTAGACAAGGCGTTAACCAAAAAGTAATTAATGTAATAAAACAATAAATTTATTTTATAAAATTAGTTTAATAAACTCTATCCCAATTAAAAAAAGGGGGTAGAGTTTTTTTTATATAAGTAAGTGTCTCTTTATAATTCTTTCGATATTATAAGGTAAAAGTCATGCCCTAAACTGGGAAAATTAAACTTAGCAATATGAATTAATGTTATTAAATAGTTGAAATTAAAATTTTGGATTTATTATGCAAAAAAAAACACTCTGAAAACTAATTTTCAGAGTGCCTTAATTTATTTGTTATAATGATTTATAGGTATTCTCCGTGTTGAGAAATATCTAAACCTAATTCTTCTTTTTCTTCAGAAACTCTTAAAGGAGTAATTTTATTTACAATAAAGAAAAGGAAATATGATACTGAAAATGCAAATACCGAAACAAGAACTAATGCTTTTAATTGAATTAAAAACAAAGTAGCATCACCAAAAATTAAACCTTGGTTATCTCCTACAATCGCATTTACAGATTTTGATGCAAATACACCTGTTAAAAGCATACCTACCATACCTCCAACACCGTGACAAGCAAATACATCTAAAGCGTCATCAATTTTTCCTTTAGGGAATTTACTCACTACAAGGTTACTTACAATACTCGCAATAATACCAATTGCCATTGCATGAGGAATACTTACGAATCCAGCAGCAGGTGTAATAGCTACTAAACCTACAACAGCACCTATACAAGCTCCCATTGCAGAAAGTTTGTGTCCAAGAATTTTGTCAAGAAATACCCAACCCATTGCAGCAGCAGCAGCAGCAACTGTAGTAGTTCCTAAAGCTTGAGCAGCAAGACTTCCAGCTCCAACAGCAGATCCAGCATTAAAACCGAACCAACCGAACCATAATAAACCTGTTCCTAATAATACATAAGTAATACGAGCAGGATTTGATTTTTGTACTTTTCTTTTTCCTAAGAACATAGCTCCAGCAAGAGCAGCCCATCCTGCACTCATGTGTACAACAGTTCCACCGGCAAAATCCAATACTCCCCATCCAAATAACAATCCATCTGGATGCCATGTCATGTGGCACAAAGGTGCATAAACGAATAATATGAATAAAACCATAAATAATAAGTAAGCCCAGAAACGAACACGTTCTGCAAAAGCTCCTGTTATTAAGGCTGGTGTAATAATTGCAAATTTAGCTTGAAATAAAGCAAACAAAATCATTGGAATGGTTGGAGCTAATTCCCAAGCAGTGTTGGCACTTACTCCTTGAAAAAATAAGTTTGGCATAGGATTTCCTATAAGTCCACCGATTGATGGTCCAAAACATAATCCAAATCCAACGACAACCCATAGAACGGTAACTATAACCATTGCCATAAAGCTTTGTAATACGGTACTAATAACATTCTTTTTACCAACCATTCCGCCATAAAAGAATCCAAGTCCCGGAGTCATTAATAATACAAGAGCGGTAGCAACTATCATCCAAGCTGTATCTCCCGTATCTAATTTTAATGCAACAACATGTGCGCCTAATGTTGATGATTCAACAAATAGATGAATTGAAAAAATGGATAATACTAGAATTGTGATTAATATCACACTTAAAATAATCTTTCGCATAGTTTTTAGTTTTAAATTTCGATAAAAATATAAAATGATTTTAAACCCCCTATTAAAAAAGAGTATAATATTTTATTTTTATTGATTTTTCATTTTACCCCCCTATATTTTGTGGGTATGTGATAATTCAACATTAAATTTAATGATTTATTAATGTTGTTTTTCTAAAAAACAACAATTCTTATAAACTATTAAATTTATCATAATATATTAGCAGTCTTTTAATATTATAGGAGTTATTCGATTATTACACACAATAATAAACAATTTTACCGATAATTCGTTAAAATTAAAGAATAAAAAAAACACCTGATACAATAATGTATGAGGTGTTTTTTTAAATTTTAGAAGCTATTATTTTAAAATGTGTTCACTTAAAATTTTATAAACTTCATTGATATTGTTCCCTCCCTTACCAAATTGTTTAGAGATAGGGGTATCTTCGCTTTTTAACCAAATTTTTAATTCAGCATCCATGTCTAGTATTCCGGCACTTTCTTTTGAAAACTTTTTGATACTAGAATAAGGAATTGACATATAGTCGACTTTGGTTCCAACTAATTGTTTCTCCACTAAAATCAACCTTTTATTGGTAAAAATAAACATGTCTTTAATTACTTTATATGCTTTTTCGATTATTTCACCGTTAATTAAAATAGGTTCAAATTCTTTTGAAACATTTTCAATACTAACTTCTGATGCGTTGCCTAAAATGGCATTAAATAGTCCCATAATTTTTTAGAATTTATAATTTTCAAAAATAAATTAATTTCAGTGTTATTAATGCCAATATTTTACTAATTTTCATACAAAATTAACATACATGCTGATTAAAGTTTTTGGAAGTGCCGTTTTTGGAGTCGAAGCAACTACGATTACCGTCGAAGTAAATATTGATAAAGGTATAGGATATCATTTGGTAGGATTGCCCGATAATGCCATAAAAGAGAGTAGTTATAGAATTGCTGCTGCACTCAAAAATAATGGATATGCCATGCCTGGTAAAAAAATCACCATTAACATGGCTCCAGCTGATTTACGTAAGGAAGGATCAGCTTATGATTTGACTTTGACTATTGGAATCCTAGTTGCTTCTGGGCAAATTAAAGCAGATGATATTGACAAATATATTATCATGGGAGAGCTTTCTCTTGATGGAGGGTTGCAACCCATTCGCGGAGCTTTACCAATAGCTATAAAAGCTAAAGAGGAAGGTTTTAAAGGTTTTTTTCTTCCAAAGCAAAATGTAAAAGAAGCGGCAATTGTAGTAGGTTTAGATGTTTATGGGATAGAAAACATACAAGAAGTCATTGATTTTTTTGAAGGAAAAGGAACTTTGGAACCAACAAAAATAGACACAAGAGCTGAGTTTTATAAAGATTTAGATTTTCCTGAATTTGATTTTTCAGATGTCAAGGGACAAGAGAGTATTAAACGGTGTATGGAAATTGCTGCTGCAGGAGGACACAATATTATCCTAATTGGTCCACCTGGTGCAGGAAAAACAATGCTAGCCAAACGTTTACCCAGTATTTTGCCTCCCATGACTTTGCGTGAAGCATTAGAAACTACTAAAATTCATAGTGTTGCCGGAAAACTAAAAGAAGTGGGCTTGATGAATCAAAGACCGTTTCGCAGTCCGCATCACACTATTTCGAATGTAGCTTTAGTAGGAGGAGGGAGTTACCCACAACCTGGTGAAATTTCTATGGCACATAATGGTGTTTTATTCTTAGATGAGTTGCCTGAATTTAAGAGAGATGTTTTGGAAGTAATGCGTCAACCATTAGAAGATAGGGAAGTGACAATTTCCAGAGCTAAGTTTACGGTTACTTATCCGTCCTCGTTTATGTTGGTGGCGAGTATGAATCCGAGTCCGAGTGGTTTTTTTAATGATCCGGATTCACCACAAACTTCTTCGCCTCACGAAATGCAACGGTATTTGAGTAAAATTTCAGGTCCATTATTAGATCGTATTGATATTCATATAGAAGTAACTCCGGTTCCTTTCGAAAAATTATCAGATGACAGAAAAGCAGAGAGTAGCGTTGACATTCGAAAGCGAGTTACTGCTGCTCGTGAAATTCAATCAGGTCGCTTTGAGCAAATGGAAAATATACATTATAATGCGCAAATGAATACCAAACACATTCGGGAATATTGTGCCTTGGATGATGTTTCTAAGCAATTATTAAAAACAGCTATGGAACGATTGAATCTTTCGGCTAGGGCCTACGATCGTATTTTGAAAGTAGCACGCACAATCGCTGACCTTGATTCAGCTCCTACAGTAATTTCGAGCCATATTGCTGAGGCAATTCAATATCGTAGCTTGGACAGAGATGGTTGGTTGGGGTGAATTAGATTTCAGATTTTTGATTAACGATTTTTGATTGCAGATATTTAACCTCTACAAAATCGATAATACGATTGATAGCGAGAGCGTCCCGCTCGTGCCTATTACAAATTTATAGTGATTTACTTTTGTTAATGTTCATGAGCGGGACGCTCGCGCTAGCTAGGGATTTTTAAGAATATTTAAATTAAAAGCTCAAAGTCTTGAGACTTTGCGGAGCGGATTTTCCAGCGGAAAATCGAACGTGTTGTTAATGTAAAACTAGCTATTGTCCTCCGCTGTTAGGCGTAGTTTTAGGGACGAACTCGAAGGTCTAGTATTTCTAATTCAGTATTACTTACAGTTTCAATAAAAAAATAGTTTCCTGCATTTAGAAAATCAGTTGAGATTTTATATTTTCTATTTTCATTCGCAGCCTTTTGTAATAGTTGTCCCGCTGACACTATACCATTACCAGTAACACCTCCAGAAGCACTTATGAAATTTGTAGTAAAGGTTACTTCGACATCAGGCGACTTTAATGGAAATCCATCTTTTGAGCCAAAAATGAATTTAGTTCGTATGTGATTAGATAATGGATCTTTGACAGATTGACGTTCTAGAAAACTGATTTCAGGCTTGTATTGTTCTTTAGGTTGATTAATAATGTTATCTCCATTCTCATTAATTTGAATTGTCGAATTATTTGGATTTTGAATACTAATTTTTGGACCTTGTGAAGGCATACTGGAGATTTTTTTATCCACTTTTTTAATTCCACGTTCAACATTAGCGATAACATACTTTTGATTTTCAATTATTTCCTTTTTCGATTGGTTACCTTTATCTAATAGTTCTTTGTGATTAGCTGCATTTTCTTTTCCAGAGTATATTGAATATAATATTCCGCCAGCTACCGTAGAAATTGCCCCTATTACCATCATTACATATGAAATTGTTATCATTTTTCTTTTTATCATTTGTTGTATTAAGTTATTTAATTCTCCATGTTTAGTAAAAATTACGCCTAACTTGTATATATATTATCTCAAATATATTGTTTTTTTCTTACAAGTCGTCTGGTTATTTTAGATTAGTGGGATGAATTTGCAAAGTGGTATTATGAAAGTAAAAACGCTCTAAATAACCCCGATAGAAATGAAAAACCTAGTAAGAGCTGGTGTTCAGCTCTCACTAGGTTTGTAATGTATAGCGGGAAATACGTTCTAAAAAAAACGGAAATATTCTGCTCCTAAAAAAGAATAAAAATTAATTATCTATTAGAACGTCGGTCATTATTTTGACTTGGACGTCTTGGGCCAAAACTATTGTTGCTGCTACGGTTTGTAGTATCTGTTTTTGGTTTCTTAGGAGTCGAATTGCGCTGTTGTCGTCCTTGCCCTTGTTTAATTGGTTCTTTGGAAGCGTTAGGATCTGGCTCGAAACCTTTGATGTTTTCTTTAGGCAAATTCAAACCCACTAATTTTTCTATATCGCGTAAAAAGACAGTTTCGTCCGGACTGAATAACGAAATAGCTTCTCCACTAGCTCCGGCTCTACCAGTTCTACCAATGCGGTGAACGTAATCTTCAGGAATATTAGGCAATTCAAAATTAACGACATGCGGTAATAACGGGATGTCTAAACCTCGCGCTGCAATATCTGTGGCGACCAAAGCGGTTAGGCTTCCGTTTTTAAAACCGGCTAAGGCTTTGGTTCGTGCGCCCTGCCCTTTATTTCCGTGAATAGCTGCTGCTTTAATGCCAGCACTAATCATGCTTTCAGTCAACTTGTTGGCACCTTGTTTGGTACGCGTAAATACCAAAATTTGCTTCCAGTTTCCTTCCGTAATCAGTTTGATTATCAATTCTGTTTTTTTCTCTTTGGCAACAGGATATACTTTTTGAATGATAGCATCCACGGTTGTGTTTTCCGGTGTTGCTTCCACATGAACGGGATGGTGCAAAATGCCCATTGCCAATTTCTTGATGTCTTTTGAAAAGGTTGCCGAAAATAGTAAGTTTTGTCTTTTTGTAGGCAATACTTTCAAGATTCGTTCTATATCTCGTAAAAATCCCATGTCCAGCATACGGTCCGCTTCATCTAAAACTAAGATTTCAACTTTTGCAAGCGATATTAAACCTTGATTTTGCAAATCGATTAATCGGCCTGGAGTGGCGACTAAAATATCTACACCTTGACGCAATTGAGCAACTTGTGGTTTTTGGTTTACGCCTCCAAATATTACTGCGCTGCGTAAATCTAAAAACTCACTGTATTCTTTTATATTGGCCAGTATTTGTGCCGCTAATTCTCGTGTTGGGGTTAATATTAAGGCACGAATAGGTCTTTGTCGCAACTGCTGACCTTGCGATAATAATTGTAATATGGGTAGTGTAAAACCGGCAGTTTTTCCTGTTCCTGTCTGTGCAGATGCTAATACATCTTTGCCTTCTAAAATGGGTGGAATTGCTTTTTGTTGAATTGGAGAAGGGGTTGTATATCCTTTTTTGCTGACGGCTTTTAATAAAGCATCAGATAAGCCTAATGAGTTGAATGACATAAATAGTGTTTATAAAGTAAACACTATTAGTTAGGTTACTTTTTTAAGTGGGCGCAAAGGTACTGCTAATTTTTTCGATGTGCTTTTGATTGCTTGACTTTGTTTAAATAAAGATAGTATGTTGTTTTTAATCCGTTGCAAACCATCAGTATTTAAGTTTTTAATATTGCTATTGAAATTTACATTATCATTCAATCTATTCTAACTCTGCAAAAGTATCTCCTTGTTTAATATCTCCAGTTTTATATCCTTTCATAAACCAAAATTTACGCTGTTCAGAAGTACCGTGTGTAAAAGATTCAGGTACAATATGTCCTTGCATTTTACTTTGAATGGCATCATCTCCTACAGCCTGTGCGGCACTTAAAGCTTCGTCAATATCATCAATGTCAAGGTTTTCTTGATTGTGTTTTGCCCATACTCCGGCATAAAAATCAGCTTGGAGTTCCAGTGCTACAGATAATTTATTGGCTTCTGCCTCACTTTTTCCTTCTTGCATTTCTCTCATTTTACTGGAAGTTCCCAGTAGATTTTGTACATGATGTCCAACTTCGTGTGCAATTACATAAGCTACTGCAAAATCACCTCCTTTAGCACCAAATTTAGTTTGTAATTCATCAAAAAAATCTAAATCCATATATACTTTTTGATCTCCAGGACAATAAAAAGGACCAGAGGCTGAGGATGCACCTCCGCATGCAGTTTCTACGGCTCCAGTGAATAAGACCATTCCAGGATTTTTATACGTCATATTATTTTCACTAAATATCTGTCCCCAAATATCTTCGGTATCGGCAAAAACAGTTTTAGGGAATTCAGCTAATTTTTTTTCTTCAACAGATAATTCTCTCTGTTCAGTAGGAGCACTTTGTCCTTGATTCATTTGTTCTAAAATTGGAGTTAGCATTTGACCATTTTCTCCTCCAAAAACATTTAATAATAAAATTATAATTCCTATTATTCCGCCACCAACAATGGTCTTGCCTCCTGATGACATACCCCTTCTGTCTTCAACATTGTCACTTTGACGTCTTCCTATCCATTTCATAATTTTATATTTTTTTAAGTTAATCCCTTTATAAAGTTGACTCTAATTTAAAATATTTTTTAAAAATAAGAGCAAATTTCACTAGAATTAATTTGTCCATTTAGAAAGTGTCTCTTCAATAATTCCTTTTATTATTGGTTTTGAAATATAATCATTCATTCCAGCATTGATGCACTTGTCTTTTTCATCTTTCTCAGTACCGGCAGTTATTGCGATAATAGGAATTTTTTCACCAGCTTTTAAATTACGAATCTCATTAGTTGCTTCATATCCATTCATTATCGGCATTTGTATGTCCATGAAAATAATATCAGGATTTAGGGTTTCAAATTGATCTACAGCATCTTTGCCATTGAAAACTTCAGAAATGATAACATCAGAATATAAATTTTTAATTATTGTTTTAAGCAATAACATGTTAACTTTATTATCCTCAACAATCATAATTTTTATTTTTTTATTATTTTTATTGGTCTTAACCGGAGACTCTTTGTTATCAATCAATACCTCAATTTCCTTTTCGGACGTTTGATCGCTAATCTCTAAATCTAAATCAAAATAAAAGGTACTTCCTGTATTAATAATACTTTCTAATTGTAATTGACTATCCATCAAACCTAATAATTGATTTGAAATTGTTAAACCTAAACCGGTTCCACCAAATTTTCTGGTTGTAGAACTATCCTCCTGAGAAAAAGCCTGAAAGATTTTCTTTTGGTTTTCCTCTAAAATTCCAATTCCAGTATCTGTAACAGCAAAACGAATTTTTGCTCTGGAAACAGCTGTTTTTTCAATAACAGAAACATCTAATTTAATATTCCCTTTTTCTGTAAATTTTACTGCATTTGCTAAAAGATTGATAAGGATTTGTTTCAAACGAACACTGTCAATCCAAAAATATTTAGGAACATCAGAAAATATATTTAGTTCTAGACCTAGTTTTTTTTGATTGGATTCATATAAAATTAAATCAATGATTTGGCTTAATATTTCCTTAACATCATGTTTTTCAATAAATAAATCTAGTTTTCCGGCTTCTATTTTTGAAAAATCAAGAATGTCATTTATGATTTCTAACAAGGAATGAGCAGATTGATTTACAGTTGTCATGTATTTTTCCTGTGTTCTTCCCAAATTAGTTTTCATCAATAAATCAGTAAAACCAATAATTCCATTCAAAGGTGTTCTAATTTCGTGACTCATATTTGCAAGAAATTCTGATTTTGCTTTGTTGGAAGCTTCAGCTAATTCTTTTGCTTTTATAAAAGTTTCGGTTTGTTTTCTTTCTGTAATATCAATAAAAATACCCTCGATGAATGTAATTTTTCCGTCTTTATAAATAGCATCACCAAATTCTTCTACCCATATAATTTCCTTGTTTTTATGGTAAATTCGATAAATAGAATGTATAGGTCTTCCGTTTTCTATAGCATCTTGTTCTTCCAGCAAAGTTCGTTCTTTGTCTTCGGGATGGATTAAATCAATGAAAGACAGTTTTTTAGTAAGAAAATCTGATTTAGGATAACCTGTCAGTTTTTCAATTTCATCGTTGATGTAAATTTTAGTGGCGTATTTGTCATATTTAGATAAATAAACAGTACCCGGAATATTGTTAGCTAATAATCGAAATTTTTCTTCACTTTCATAGATTGCAGTCTCATTTGTGATTCGCTCAATGGAGGCAGCAATATTTTTTGCTAATGTTTGTAGAATATTGACCTCATCTTCACTCCATATTCTTTCTTTTTCGGTGTCATCAAATCCTAAAAATCCATGAAATTTATTTTTTACAAAAATTGGAAAAAGAATTAATGAAACTACATCAACATGAGATAATTTAGTTCTCAAGGATTCGTTTTTTATTTTTGGAACAACAGCTTCAAAAATTTTATTATTTAAAAGTGGCGTTAATAATTCCTCAAAATAGGCATGAGGTAAATTTTGAAGCTTGACATTGTTTTCAGTTAATTTAATATTATTGATTATCCAACGGTATTTTTGGCTTATTAACCCTGTATTTACATCATTTTCATAATAATAGGCACGATGCGATTTAGTGGCTTTTCCCATAATTATAAGAACATCCGAAAAAATAGCATTAATATCTTTACTATTTAAAAATTTATCGGTACAAAGTGTCATTGCCGATAAAAGATCACTTTTATATTCTAATTTTTTATCCGTTTCATGTCTCAATTGCGATGCTATAGCTAAGGAAATAATATCAGATATTGTTCGGGCAAAATTGATGTCTTCATTATCCCAATTTCTAATAGTTTCAGTAGTTTCAAAGCTAATGGTTCCAAATAATTCACCATTTGTAAAAATGGGTATATCGAGCAATGACTTGATATCGTTTTTTAAAAAATAGCTTTCAGTAAATTCTGAAACCTCCATTTTATTAAAAACATCTGGGGCACAAATTTGTTTTTTATTTTTTATGGATTCAAAATAAATTGGAAATTTTTCTCTTTTTAAAATATTTCCAGCACTAAATTGATTCGTTTCTAAATGATACAAATTCTCACAATTAATTAAGTCATCAGTGTATTTCCAATAACTGACGCGATTGCATTTTGAAGCTTTTGCGGCAGCTTCAAGTATTAATTTAATACTAATTTCTAAATTGCTATAACTGCTGAAATTTGTAGTGGATAATTTTTTAATTGTTTTGTTATACTCTTCCGTTTTTTCTTGACGAATTTTATTTTCGGCTTCAATATTTTTAAGTTTAGTAATGTCTCTTGCAATACCAGAGTAGCCTACTATTTTATTAGAATCATTTCTACGAATAATTACTTTTTGGGAAATCCATATTATTTCTCCATTCTTTTTTAATAAAGGAATTTCGATTGTAGGGAAATCATTTTCGTTTTCTTCTAAGTTTTGATAAAATCGCATCATTTCATCGATGTAATCAGGTCGAATAAATTCAGAATAATTTCTAGTTAAAATCTCCTCTTCTGCGTAACCTAAAATTTTAATGGTAAAGTCATTAATAAATATAAAATTGCCATCATCATCTACCTCAAAAATAATATCAGTAGCGGTTTGAATTAAATTTTTATATTGATTTTGAATTTGAACTTGATTGGTTACATCTTGTCCAATACCTATAATTAGATCATCTGTAAATTTTTTATCTTTCCACTGGATGTATTTGTATTCTCCATTTTTGCATTTAAGTTTCCTTATAAACATTGCTTCTTCATTGAAATCAGTTTGGTATGCTTCGCCAAAAAATTCGGTATCTTCAGTAAGTTCCCAATATCCTAATCCCAAAACTTCATTAATGGAATATCCTAAAATTGAAGTAATAGTTTCACTACAAAACGAAACCTCTCCTTTTTTATTTGTTGCAATAATAAGAGAATTCCCCTTATTTATAATTTGATCATTAAAACGAAATTTGTCCTTGATTTTTAATGATGATACATATCGAATGTAGTTTATAATGAATGTTATAAGGGAATAATTTAATAATAAGATACTTGTTTTAAATGGAATTAATTCTAAAATGGTAACTGTAATCAAATAAAGAATAACAGACAGAACAAAAAACCAATACAATTTTAAAGGTTTGAGAACACTATAGGAAAAGAAAAAAGTGACTATAAATGCTATAATTGGAATAATGTCAGAAGGGGTGAAAATTAAATTTCTACAGATTAAACCAAAATATAATATAAAAACTACAATGAAAAAATGCTTAATATTTTTTAAAACATAGATAGATTTTGTACTAATAAAATAGATAATCAATAAAGAAAAACCAATAAGACCGTTAGTGATTAAGAGACTTTTTGGTCTTATGTCAAAAAGTTCAAAATTAATTTCTATGATTGGTAGTATAATTCCTAAAAATAAAAGATAGATTTGATATTCTTTATTTTTTGAATCACTATAGTGGTTTTTTTCTATAAAAGTGCTGTTTAATTTTTTTTTAATTTTAAAAAAATTGTAGACTAACAAAAAAATAAAAAAGAGTAAAATAGTAATTACTAACCAAAATTTCAGATCGTTATTAATCAGTTTTTTAATTAATAAAAAATGATTGAAAATCACTAAATTATTAAACGAACTAAAAAAAGTAAGGTTAAGTTTAGTTAATAATAGGAAGCTATAGTAGGATACCATAGAATATATTTTGCTTAGGTTTGAAAGACTTGATTTGGGTTTCTATCTTTTTGGTCAAGAAATATAATGATTTTTTTAATCAAAAAACACAACATAAATTTTTTAGTTGTGTTTTTTGATGTTAAAAATTAAATATTTAAGTTAATTTATTCCAATTCACTTTCTGAATCAATTCCTATAATAGAAATGTAAATGGAATAATACATAGAATACATAAAAGGAATTGTAAAAAACACACCAATACAACAGCCTATAAATCCTACCATTGATGCTATAATAGCCACAATGATTAATCCTAAAATTACTAAGGGTTGTTTTGCAATAATGATAGCGCTAGATTTAATAGCATCGATTGCTTTTAGATTGCCAAAAATAATAAGCGGAATGGTTAAAAAAGTAAAAAAGGATAGTATCATAGACAACAAAGTTCCAATAAATTTAATTCCACTATAATCAAAAAGTGATGATAGTATTGAACTTAAAATAGAAATTGTTAAAGTAGAAATAACTAATTCCTTAAAATAGGGAGCCTTGTAATATTCGAAAACTGTTGAAACATGAAATTCTTCATCTTTTTCAGCGCAATGAGCCATTTTGATTAATCCTGCTGGAAAAGGACTTAACAGGCAAGTAAAAACTATTGCACTGACAATATATATCAAAAGAGAAATTCCTGTGAAATTTTCGTTTTTTAAATTTTCTAAAAACTGTTGATTCATACCAGACATTCCAAAAGTATAAATTATAACTCCAGCAGTTAGTATTCCTATTAATACGGAGAAAACAAATATCATTAAGCCAGCATATACTGCAATTTTTTTATAGTTTTCAAATGCCAAGTTAAAAACGTTTGCAAAATCTAATTGGTATCCATTATTTTTTATTTCTTCAATTTTTTCTTTTGTAGTTCTCATCAATTGGTTTGTTAGTTTTAAGGTGTGAATTGAATGTATTTATATTTTAAAATAGACTTCCTCAAAAGGAATCCTAAAACGTTCTCCATAAACGCCTTGTTCCTCCCGAAGACCACATCCTATAATCATATTTATCTCGGATGAAGCAGGTAAATGTAATATTTTTTTTATTCTTAGCGAATCAAAACCTTCCATAGGACAAGTATCATAGTTTATTGCAGCCATACTTATCATAAAATTTTGAGCAGCAAGTCCGGCACTTTTATGAGCGACAATACGCATATCACTTTGTCTTGCTTCTCTGTAAATGGGTTTGAAAATTCCAATAATTTGAAATACAATAAATTTTACCATTCCAATGATTCCCAGAAAATCAAAATAAAGTGTTGGGATAATTTTTTGATAATAATTTAAAGCAAATTTTTCTCTTTTTGAGTAAGTGGATTCTAGTTTGTTTCCATATAGCGATTTTAAATAATCAATATTTGACTGTACTCTTTTTCTCCATAAATCTTTTCTGGCGACAACTATAACCATTTGTTGTGCTGTTTTTGCCGCATTTTGACCAAAACTTGCTCCTGTTATTTTTTGTATAATTTCAGGAGAAACGACATGATAAAATTCCCAAAGTTGCATATTACTGCTCGTAGCTGCGAGTGTTGCTAATTGAATGCATTCTTTTACTTTTTGTGCATCAATGGGTTCGTTTTTAAAAAGCCGAACGGACCGTCGGTATTTAATGGCTTCACTTACCGATTTTTCATTGGTTACAACCATTTTAATATTTTTTTAATTGTTTTTAATTTATCATTGTAAGGGGCATAACGCATCGGTAAATCCAACCAGTTTGCTTTTTTTACGATTCCCTTTTTATGCGAAAAAGTGTCAAAACTCAAACTGCCATGATAAGCGCCTATTCCGCTATGGCCAACACCTCCAAAAGGCAATCTTTTATTAGAAAAATGGATTACAGTATCATTGATGCAACCACCTCCAAAAGAATATTTTTGTATAATTTTTTGTGCAAACGAATGGTTTTCAGTAAAAACATATAAGGCTAAAGGTTTTTCGTACTTAGAAATTACAGCATTTATTTCTGTTTCATTTTCATAGGAAAGAATAGGAAGCAAAGGACCAAAAATCTCTTCTTTCATAATCAGACTGTCCACACTCGATTCATCAATAAGGGTAGGGGATATGTAACAATTTTCAATTTCAGTCTGGCCTCCAAATATAACTTTGTCTTCCTCAATCATATTGACTAGCCGAAGCCAGTTTTTTTGATTTATAATTCGGGCATAATCAGGTGATAGTTTAGGATTTTCGCTGTATGCTTTGGTGATTTCTTCTTTCATGAATTCCAAAAAATGGCTTTTCATGTTTTTTTGAATCAAAATATAATCCGGAGCAATACATGTTTGACCAGCGTTTATGAATTTTCCCCAAACGATTCTTTTGGCAGCGAGTTTTAAATTGGCAGTTTCATCAATAATACAAGGGTTTTTTCCGCCAAGCTCCAGTGTTACAGGAGTTAAGTTTTCGGCAGCAGCTTTTGCCACAATTTTACCAACCGGAACGCTTCCTGTAAAAAAGATATAATCCCAACGTTGTGAAAGTAGATTCTGAGTGACTTCAACTCCTCCTTCTATAACTTCGACATGATTATTATGAAATGTTCGTTCAATAATTTTTGCAATAATTTCGGACGTTTTTGGGGTGAGTTCAGAAGGTTTTAAAACTACCTGATTTCCTGCCGCTACAGCCGAAATTAAAGGACAAAGAGCCAGTTGAAACGGATAATTCCAAGGCGCTATAATTAATACTTTGCCATAAGGTTCTTTGTAAATATAATCGGTGGAAGGAAAATTGAGAATGGATGGAAAAACCCTCTTTGGCTTTGCCCATTTATGTAAATTCTTTATAGTGTCTTTTAATTCAGAAATAACGTAATTGGTTTCTGTGAGTACCGCTTCAAAAGCTGGTTTCTTAAAATCATCATATAAAGCCTGAATAATTTCATTTTCATGAGTAATAATGACATTCAGTAACTTTATTAAAGTTTCTTTTCTAGAACCTATATTAGTTTTGTAATTCATTAGAGACACACCGTTTATTTAGTGCTATGCAAGTTAATTTTTATAATTTACATAATGAATTATTCTTAATAAAAAATTATAATGCATCCCAGATAGAGTCAGATGGAGTAGGAGCAGTTATAGTTATGGCTTCTTTTGTAACAGGATGGATAAATGTTAATTTTCGAGCATGTAAATGGATTCCGCCATCAGGATTACTGCGGTCAAAACCGTATTTTAAATCCCCTTTTATAGGCGAACTTATAGCGGAAAGTTGCGCCCTGATTTGGTGATGTCTTCCCGTGTGGAGATTAATTTCTAATGCAAAATAGTTATTGAGTTCCTTGAATATTTTATAATCCAAACTAGCTAATTTACTTTCTGGAACTTCTTTAATATGCGCTTTGGAAGTATTGTTTTTTTCGTTTCTTTTTATATAATGAACGAGATTGTCTTCCTCTTTTGAAGGTTTGTTTTTTACGATTGCCCAATATGTTTTTTGAGTTTCTCGGTTACTAAACAGTTCATTCATTCGAGTTAAAGCCTTACTTGTTCTGGCAAAAACTACTATTCCGGTTGTAGGTCTATCTAAACGATGTACAACACCCAGGAAAACTTCCCCGGGTTTGTTGTATTTATCTTTGATGTATTCTTTGACAACTTCACTCAAAGGTTTATCACCTGTTTTATCACCTTGCACAATATCGCCTACACGTTTATTGACCACAATAAGATGGTTGTCTTCGTGTAGAATTTGGAGGTTTTTTTTGTTTGAAATTATTTTGTTAGACACTTTTTCTGTTATTTTTTGGAAACTAAATACTGCGCGGTTGAATACTAATATTGTTCATTAGCATTAGGAAAATCACTCGATTTCACATCAGCAACATATTGACTGATTGCAGTTGTCATTCCTTCATATAAATTCATGTATCTTCTCAAGAAACGAGGACTGAATTCATTATTCATTCCCAACATATCGTGAATAACCAAAACTTGTCCGTCAACGCCACCTCCTGCACCAATACCAATAACTGGAATGGAAATGCTTTTGGCAACTTTTTCGGCTAAATCTGCAGGAACTTTTTCGATAACGATGGCAAAACAACCTAGTTTCTCAAGTAATTTGGCATCCTCCATTAATTTAAGTGCTTCTTCTTCTTCCTTGGCACGAACGGTATACGTTCCAAATTTATAGATAGATTGTGGGGTTAAACCCAAATGTCCCATAACTGGAATTCCAGCATTAAGTATTTTCTTGATAGAATCTTTGATTTCTTTTCCACCCTCCAGTTTTACGGCATGTCCACCACTTTCCTTCATGATTCTGATGGCAGAACGCAACGCTTCTTTTGGGTCCGATTGGTAACTTCCAAAAGGTAAATCAACGACAACCAAGGCTCTCTCTATGGCTCTGACTACAGAGGATGCGTGGTATATCATTTGGTCCAAAGTAATAGGTAAAGTCGTTTCGTGTCCAGCCATTACATTCGAAGCTGAATCACCAACAAGAATTACATCGATTCCAGCAGTATCAACAATTTTAGCCATCGTATAATCATAAGCGGTCAGCATGGAAATTTTCTCTCCATTGGCTTTCATTTCAATTAATGACTTTGTTGTAATTCTTTTGTAATCTTTTTTTGCTACAGACATTTGATATTAGATTTCAGATTTAGTTTGTAAAAGTAGTAAAATCGATTAGTTTTAAACAAAAAAATGGACTTGAAATAAATCAAATCCATTTTTTAACTATTGTTAAATTGAAAATATTTAAAGTTATGTAAGTGATTTTTTTTATTTATTGTTTTTACGAAAAAATCATTTCCAACTTGATCTAAGATATTTTTTTATTGATCCATTGCCTTACAGGTACGTCATATAATTTCAAGCAAATGTAAGCAAGCGCAACACACGATAATAAAACTAATATACTCACCGGAAATGCTTCACTAAAGGGTATTTTATTATCTGCTACCCATCCTGTATATATGTATATTATTGGATAGTGAGTAATGTATATCGGATACGAAATATCACCAAAAAATTTACATACCCGTGAAGAAAATTTACTTTTAATCTCTCCGCTTGCCGCCAAGAAAATAATCAGAGGGAAAAATAAAATTACAACTGCTGAATCATAAATACCATTGAGCCATAAATGCTCGCTTCCACCAATCCTTGGCATAGCTAAGGCTATTATAACTAGTAAACTACACCAAAAAAAAGCATTTTTTACTTGAATCAATTTTCCTATACGGAAAAGCAATAATCCTGCAAAAAAAGGATACATCATTCGAGCAAAACCAATATGCATTTGTTCTGGTTCTAACGACCATCCTCCAATAATATCCCCATTTGGAGCCGTAACTGCAAGATGAATTAATGCACATCCGGCAATAAATACGAGTATCGAAAGCGCTGTTTTTGAAAATTTTCTGACAAAAAGTGCATAGAGAATATTAGCTACATATTCATAAAACAAAGACCAGCCTGGGCCATTTAGCGGATGCAATTCTGTCCAGCCACGAATATCTAAAGACGGTGGAACAGGAATCAACGTAAATCCAATGAACATAACCAATAGCATTTTCCATACAGGTACATCATGAATAGTAGGCCACAATACCGAATCTTGAAAATAGAATAACAAAGCTCCGATAATCATTCCCATAATTACCATAGGCTGAAGCCTAATCAATCGACGTTTGAAAAAATTCCCGATCGACATAGTATCCCATCGGTCATCATAGGCATAGCCAATAACAAAGCCAGATAATAAAAAGAAAAAATCAACCGCAAGATACCCGTGGTTTATTATTTGGTCCAGATGACTTGTAGCATGTGCCTCAAAAATGTGAAAAGCAACCACCATCAATGCGGCTACACCACGCAAACCATCTAAAATAGGATAATGGGGTTTTGATTTTAAAGTGCTTAGATTCATATTTTTATCTTGTGTTTTGTTGTAAGTTAGTATTAGGTTTCAAAAGTATATATTTCTCTTCTTAAAAAAAGCATTTTTTCTCCTTGATAGTTAAAATAGTTAATGGGTAAATAAATTCATCAAACTTCTTTCAAGTCAGCATAAGATGCAAAAACTATTTTTATTTTAAAAGCCCAACATTGCTGTCAGGCTTTTAATTATTCTTCTTTGCAGAAGCTGCATCAATAATTTAATAATTGAAATGTATAAATTAGTGTTTCAAGTCTGCAAATTTTGTATCCGGAGCAAACGCTACATTTGTTTTTTCAACAATTTTTTCTTTTGCTAAAGTAAAATTTGCCGTTTGCTTAATATTTAATGATGACGTTCCAATTGCCACTTTATAAGAGCCTGCTTCAGCAATCCAAGCATTTTTGTTTGGAATAAATGAAGCCAAATCTTTTGAATTTAGTGTCAATACAATCGTTTGACTTTCTCCAGGTTGTAATAAATTAGTTTTACCAAAAGCTTTTAGTTCTTCGGTTGGTTTGTCAATTGTTTTTGCTGGAGCAGAAAGATATAGTTCCACTACTTCTTTACCTGCTATTTTACCGGTATTTTTTACGGTTACGGTAACATTCATTTTGTTTGCAAATGCACTTGAACTCAATTTTAAATTAGACACATCAAATGTAGTATAAGATAATCCGTAACCAAATTCATAAGATGGTTTTACATGAAATGTATTGAAATAACGGTATCCAACATAAATTCCCTCTTCGTAAGTTACACTAGTAGGATTTTCAGGAGGTGTTCCAATCCAGTTTTTAGCGGATGGTGTATCTTCATATTTTACAGGGAAAGTCATTGTTAATTTTCCAGAAGGAGTTACTTTTCCAGAGAAAACATCTGCAACAGAATTTCCACCTTCTTGACCCGGTTGCCAAGGTAAAAGTATTGCATCTACTTTATCTTTCCAGCTTGCCGTTTCTATTACACCACCAATGTTTAAAACTACTACCACTTTTTTGCCTTGAGCATGAAAAGCTGCTGAAACCGTATTGATTAAGTTGATTTCATCTTGAGCCAAATTAAAATCTTCATCTACTTTACGGTCGTCACCTTCACCAGCATTTCTTCCAATTGTAATTAATGCCAATTCAGAAGTGTTTGCTTTATTTTTAACGATTTCTGAATTTAATTCTAATTCAGGAAGTCTTTTTGGAGATGCCAATAAGCCTTCTTTTTCACGTCTTTTTGTTTCAATCTCTTTTTGAGTAGCCATAAAAGGTTTGTATAATCCTTCTAATTCTTTGTCAATAGAAAACCCAGAGTTTGTTAAACCATCAATTAGTGAAACAGAATAGGCTTCGTTAACATCACCACTACCAGTTCCACCAGAGATAAAATCATAAGAGGTTACACCAAAAACGGCTAAAGGAGCTGATTTTGAAGTAAAAGGCAATACATTGTTATTGTTTTTTAATAAAACAACTCCTTCTGCAGCAGCTTGTCTTGTAACTTCTGCATTTTCTTTTAAGTTTGGTTTGTTAGAATATTTGTAATTGCTCATTGCCGGAGATCTCATAACCAATTCTAATACTCTTCTTAAATTGATATTGATTGCTTCTTTAGATAATTTTCCGCTTTTTATATCTTCAGCAATTACTTTTTGTTGTGCAGGTAAACCTGGCATCAATAAATCATTTCCTGCTGTAAGTTGTTTGGCAACATCACTAACAACGTCTTTATTCATAATAGCTCCAAATCCATTATAACCTCCAAACCAGTCTGTCATCACTAATCCTTTAAAACCCCATTCGTTACGAAGTACTGTAGTTAATAGGTCTTTACGTGCTGATGTGTAAGTGCCATTTAATAAGTTATAAGATGACATTACCGTCCATGGTTGTGATTCTTTAACTGTAATTTCAAATCCTCTTAGATATATTTCACGTAACGCTCTTTCACTAACGTGGGCATTAACACCCATTCTGTTTCTTTCCTGATTATTGGCAGCAAAGTGTTTTATTGAAGTTCCTACGCCATTAGATTGTACACCATTTACCATTGCAGCTGCAATTTTTCCTGCTATTAATGGGTCTTCAGAATAGTATTCAAAATTTCTTCCACATAATGGGTTTCTATGAATATTCATTCCTGGACCTAATAAAACATCTACTCCATATTCTTTTACCTCATTACCCATTGCTTTACCAACAGTATTGATAAGTGCTACATTCCAAGTAGAAGCTAATGCTGTTCCCACAGGGAATGCGGTAGCATAATACGTATTCGGATCCTCGTCTCTAATGGATTTAATACGCAAACCAGCAGGACCATCAGATACAATTACGGAAGGAATTCCTAAACGAGAAATAGCTGTTGTTCCTCCTGCAGAACCGGGAACTTTTGCGGTGTCTTTTTCAGTGGAAAACTGCATTTTAGCCCAGTCAAAACCAGGCATCCCAATTCCAATAAGCATACTCGCTTTTTCGTCATCAGTCATCTGATTGATTAAATCTTGAATTCGGTCTTGAGTTGAAAGACGGTAATCTTCGTATCGGTCTAACTTTCCATTTTTGTTTAAATCAGAAAAGGTAAATCCATTTACAGTGATTATTGGGTTGGGTTTAGTCTCTTTTACTTCTGGGTTTTTTGCCCAAGAAATTCCAGAAATGACAAGCGCTGAAAGAAGCGAAGTCTTTGCGATTTTTGAAATTGAATTGTTCTTCATTTGGTTTTTTTAGTAAATAGTTTTTTATTGCTTCATTATGAAGCAATATTAATTATTTTTTTTAATATTTGCAAAAAAAAATAGTTTATTTTTTGATTATCAGTTTTTAAAGTAAAAATTATAATCAATTTCGTATTTTTGCAATCAATATAAAATAATGGAATTTAATAAAATAATAGAGGGAAAATCAGCTGAAGCTTGGGACATGTACATCCCAAATTTATCTGTGGATTGTGTCGTTTTTGGATTTCACGATACTGCCTTAAAAGTATTGGTTACTAGACTAAAAGAAGTAGATCTTTGGGCTCTTCCCGGAGGATATGTTTTAAAAACAGAAAACCTTAAAGAAGCTGCCAATAGAATTTTATTTAGTAGAACAGGTGCAGAAAATATTTATTTGCAAGAATTTAAAGTTTTTAGTGATTTGAATCGATCTGATGGAATTTTTGATAATTTTCCGGACACGCTATGGAACAAGCAGCGATTTCTATCCGTTGGATTTTATGCCTTAGTCGATTTTCATCATGTAAATTTAGTTATGGATGATTTTTCTGATGCGCTCGAATGGAAATCAATTGATGAATTGCCTGATTTTATGATGGATCACAGAAGTATTTTTGATAAAGCTTTAGAAACACTGCGCAGACAATTAAATCATAAACCGATTGGCTACAGTTTATTGCCTGAAAAATTTACGATGCCTGAACTTCAAAAATTGTATGAAATTATTTTAGCAAAGAAGTTGAATCGCGGTAATTTTTATAGAAAGATGCTGCGTTATGATATTCTCGAAAAATTAGAAGAAAGTAGAAAAGGGGGAGCGCACAAAGCACCGGATTTATATAAATTTGATTTAGAAAAATACCGATTAGCACTTAAAAATGGATTAAATGAAGGTTGGTAAAAGTTTTGAGTTGTTGAATGAGTGAATTTGTATTTTCATCATTGACGGCGAATAAAAATTACGTATTCTCCTTTACTGGAATCGTTTTAAGAAATCAGCGAAAGAAATCTTTATAAAATCTTTATGTCTTGTTCAGATATATTATAAAATACTTACAACATATCATTTAACTTTGTAGTGTTAATAAATGAGATCGTTGTGAGAAGTATTTTAAACCAAATAAAAAGAGAAAACCAATACCTGATATGTGTATTGTCGGTAAGCATAGTTGCTTCGCTTTGTTTGTTCACCAGAGATTATTTGGATTACAAAATTGTGGGTTATTTATTGCTGGTTGTAGTTTCTTTATTAGCTACATTTTTAGATATTTTGCCAGTATTGTTAAGTGCTATTTTAAGTGCTTTAATCATGAATTTTTTCTTCTTGAAACCCTATTATACATTTCATATCAGTAATGCCGAAGATTCTTTATTATTGTTTTTGTTCTTTCTAATTGCACTTATAAACGGAGTTTTGACCTACAGAATTAGAAAAGCCGAAAAAATATTGCAAATAAAGGAACTCAGGATAAATACAATGAAGCTATACGATGCCTTATTGGATTCATTATCACATGAATTACGAACTCCCATTTCTACAATTATGGGCTCGATAGATACGATACAAAGTAAAACGTTAACTATTTCGGAGGAAAATAAACAAAAATTATATTCAGAAATCGAAAAAGCATCTTTACGTTTAAATCATCAAGTGGAGAATTTATTGAATATGTCCAGATTAGAATCGGGGGTTATACAACCAAAAATGGATTGGTGTGATTTAAAAGAATTGGTTTATAATGTTCTCGATAGTTTGAAGGATGATTTACAATTTCATAAAATTGTTGTTGTTGCCGATGAAAATTTACCGCTTTTCAAATTAGATTACGGTTTGATGGAACAAATTATTTACAATTTGGTTTTTAATGCTTCACAGTATACTCCAAAAGGTGCTAAAATAGAAATCAAAGTAGAATATAATCCGGATATTGATTTTGAATATAATCCAGATAAATTAATACCGTGTGTCATCACTATTTCCGATGATGGAAACGGTTTCCCAGAAGCTGAAATAGATAAAGTCTTTGATAAGTTTTACAGATTGCAAAATTCTAAAACGGGAGGAACCGGATTAGGATTGTCTATTGTAAAAGGTTTTGTTGAAGCCCAAAATGGTAAAATAACTCTAGAAAATAAAGAAGAAGGCGGTTCCGCTTTTAAAATATATTTCCCAACATTAGTAATGAATACAGCAGCCATTTCAAATGAATAATTCAGCCGAAATATTAATCATAGACGATGAAGTTCAAATTAGGAAACTACTCGAAATCGCTTTAGATTCAAATGGGTATAAAACTATTTTCGCAGTAAATGGAAAGGAAGGGATTTCCCTTGCAGCAAACCATCAACCGGATTTAATTATCTTGGATTTAGGTTTGCCAGACGAAGATGGACAGGTAGTTTTAAAAAGATTGAGAGAATGGTATAAAAAGCCCATCTTGATTTTAACCGTAAAAAACACCGAAGAAGAAATTGTAAAAGCACTCGATAATGGGGCGAACGATTATTTGGCAAAACCATTCAGAACCCAAGAATTATTGGCTAGAATTCGCACCGCTTTAAGGAATTTAAACCAAGATGAAAATGAACCAATAATCGAGTTTGGAGCAATTTCGATTGATTTTACTTCGAGAATTGTCAAGTTAAAAAACGAAATCCTAAAATTAACAACCACTGAATATAATTTGCTTTCCATTTTGGTTAAAAATGAAGGCAGAGTACTTACGCATCAGTATTTGCTCAAACAAGTTTGGGGCAACAGCTATTCTGACCAAACACAATACCTGCGCGTTTTTGTGGCACAACTTCGTAAAAAAATAGAAGAAGATCCAAACCGACCTAAATATATCATTACAGAATCCGGAGTTGGCTATCGCTTTAATACCAGCTAAAATTCGCAATGCTTTGAGTAATCAGCTTTAAGCAATAATCAAAAATTGGCAAAAAAAATTATTGAATTGTATGTTCTAAACATCACGATAAGGGTTTCTATTGTCTAATAATTAATACGTTTTACAATCTTAAAAATTAAAATTAAAATGAATAAATCAACTATTCAAAAAGTCAGTGCCGCATCACTTTTAGTGGCATTAGGAATTATTTATGGTGACATAGGAACCAGTCCGTTGTATGTTATGAAAGCTATTATTGGACAAAGAGAAATATCAAAACTGCTTGTTTATGGAGGTATTTCCTGTATCTTTTGGACACTTACATTTCAAACAACTTTCAAATATATTTTCTTAACACTTTCAGCAGACAATCATGGCGAAGGTGGTGTTTTTTCGCTTTATGCATTGGTGAAACGGTTTGGAAAAGGTAAATTAGTAATTCCAACAATACTTGGAGCAACTACACTTTTGGCGGATGGAATTATTACGCCTCCCATTTCCGTGGCTTCTGCAGTTGAAGGATTAGGAGATGTGGTTCCCGGTATTCCAACACTTCCCATTGTGATTGTAATTTTATCTGGATTATTCTTTTTTCAACGATTTGGAACCCAAAAAGTAGGTTTCTTTTTTGGGCCGGCTATGGTAGTTTGGTTTTCGATGCTTTTTGTTTTAGGATTTGTACAAATACTGGATCATCCTGCTATTTTGACCGCATTAAACCCAATGTATGCGTATCAATTACTGGTTGAATATCCTCATGGATTCTGGCTGTTGGGAGCCGTGTTTTTATGTACAACCGGAGCAGAGGCTTTGTATTCGGATTTAGGACATTGTGGAAAAAAGAATATCAGGATTACATGGATTTTTGTTAAAATAGCTTTAGTCGTGAATTATTTGGGTCAAGCATCTTGGCTTATGACGCAAGGAAATTCATTTCTTGAAGGAAGAAATCCTTTTTATACCATCATGCCTCAATGGTTTCTTTTTTCAGGTGTTATCATTGCCACTTTTGCGGCAATCATTGCTTCACAAGCTTTGATAAGTGGTTCTTACACGTTAATAAATGAAGCGATGTCACTTAACTTTTGGCCAAGAGTTGCTATGCGAAATCCAACTAATTTGAAAGGACAAATCTATATTCCTTCGGTAAATACAATTCTTTGGGCAGGCTGTATTTTGATGATTTTATATTTTAAAAACTCCTCAAATATGGAAGCGGCTTATGGGTTTTCCATTACCATTGCCATGCTGATGACCACTGTACTTTTGAATTATTATTTGATTTATATCAAAAAAATGAACAGAATTTTGATAGCCATAATTATTACCGTTTTTGGTATTATCGAAATCGCATTTTTTGTTGCCAATATTATAAAAATCAAAGAACGTTGGATGTTCTTGTTCTTTGAGCTTTTCATTTTCATGACGATGTATACTTGGTTTTTCGCAAGAAAAATTAATAATAAATTTCTAAAATTTACGAATTTAACGGAGCATACACAGCAACTTCAAGAATTGAGTAATGACATCAGTATTCCAAAGTACTCCACGCATTTGATTTATCTCTCTAAGGCAGATAGAAATTATGAAATTGAGGAAAAAATATTAAAATCCATTTTTTCCAAAAAGCCAAAAAGAGCAGATGTTTATTGGTTTTTTCATATCAACAGAACAAATGATCCTTTTACTCTGAATTATGAAGTAATTGAGTTATTAGACGACAAAGTCATCAAAATTGTGCTAAATATTGGTTTTAGAATCCAGCCAAAGGTTGAATTGTATTTCAAGAAAATTGTTCAAAATCTGGTTCAAAATAAAGAATTGAATTTGCACATTCGCCCAGACGGTTCTACGAAATACAATGCCGAACCTGATTTCAAATTCATTATTTTGGAAAAGTTCCTTTCTGTCGAAAATGAATTTGCCGTTAAAGATGCTTTATTATTGAATTCTTATTATATGCTTAAAAACTGGTCCCTTTCAGATACGAAAGCATTTGGATTGGATAAAAGTGATGTCGAAATTGAAGAGATACCTTTTGTATACCAACCTATTCTTAAACTTGAATTAGAAAGAAAAAAGATTTAAAAATAAGTATTCAGTGTTCAATCGCAGTTACTGTGAGCTGCGATTGAACACGGAATACTTTCTTAACAATCGGCCATATTCACAGCAATTGCTAAACCTCCTTCGGAGGTTTCTTTGTATTTATTGTTCATGTCTTTGGCAGTTTGCCACATGGTGTCAACCACTTTATCTAAGGGAACTTTTGCGTTTTTAGGATCAGTTTCTAATGCTAATTCGGCGGCATTAATCGCTTTTATGGCTCCCATCGTATTTCTTTCGATACAAGGAATTTGGACTAATCCACCAATAGGATCGCACGTTAGACCAAGATGATGTTCCATGGCAATTTCGGCAGCCATTAAAACTTGTTCTGGAGTTCCACCCATTAATTCGCATAAAGCAGCCGCTGCCATTGATGATGAAACACCAATCTCTGCTTGACAGCCACCCATTGCTGCTGAAATAGTAGAACCTTTTTTGAAAATACTTCCTATTTCGCTGGCAACCATAAGGAATTGTTTGATTTCTTTTTCGCCTGCATTATGGTTTTCGATAACTAAGTAATACATTAAAACAGCTGGAATGACACCGGCACTTCCATTAGTTGGAGCGGTAACCACACGCCCTAAAGCTGCATTGACTTCATTTACAGCAAGTGCAAAACAACTTACCCATTTCAGGATTTGGCGAAACTTCACTTCGGTCAATCTAATTTGTTCTAACCAAGTTTGAGGCGAATTATAATTGGATAAACCAATTAGTTTTTGATGCATATCAAAGGCTCTTCGTCGTACATGCAATCCACCGGGTAAAATCCCTTCGGAATGGCAACCAATATACATAGACTCTAGCATGGTGTTCCAAATGCGCATTAATTCGTGATGAATAACTTCTTCGGAACGCATGGATTTTTCGTTCTCATAAACAATTTCCGAAATCTTTTTATGCTCGTTAGTACAATAATTCAAGAGTTCAGCAGCTTTGTCGATTGGAAATGGAAAAGCACATTTTATGGCAATTTTTTTCTTGGCATTGATGCGTTCTTCTTTCACAACAAAACCTCCACCAATCGAGTAGAAGGTGGAAATATATTCTTTATCATCCGTTATGTAAGCAGTAAAAGTCAGAGCATTAGCATGAAAAGGAAGGAAGTTTTTATTAAAAACAATGTCTTCTGAAAAATGGAAAGGAATCTGGTGTTCATTATCAAGATTGATTTCATTTTTATCCTTGATTAATTTTATAATTTTATCGATATCCGAAATAGGAATATATTCAGGATCTTGTCCGCTTAGACCTAACATAATTGCCAAATCAGTGGCGTGACCTTTTCCCGTAAGCGAAAGGGAACCATATAAATCTACTTTTACTCTGTTTACTTTAGGAATTAAATTTTCGTTTTTCAATTCACTCAGAAAACGTTCTGCTGCGCGCCAAGGCCCAAGTGTGTGAGAACTAGAGGGTCCAACACCAATTTTAAGCATATCAAAAACAGAGATACATTCTTCCATAATTTTATTAGTAGGTTTGTTTAAAAACAAAGATAATAGAATGTAGCAATGAAACGGTTTAAAAGTAGAGTTTTATTAAATATTTGGCAAGATATCACGTTATATTCTAATCATTCAATAACGCAAATAAATAAGAGGTTAAGATTGGAGTACAATAGGTCTTTCTGAAATTTTGGGTAGTTGGGCTAATTTGAACTAATGAGCTATTGAAATCACTTAAATTTAATTTAAAAACAGAATTACAATAGATTTTAGCTTTATTTTTACGTTACCTATGAAAATACTACTAATAGAAGACGAGCCAGAATTGCAAAAAAGTATTGAGCAATACCTTGAAATGGAAGGGAATATTGTTGAGATTTCTCCTGATTTCCATCATGCGCAACAGAAAATTGCGATTTACGATTATGATTGTATTTTGGTAGATATTACTTTGCCAAACGGTTCTGGTTTAGATTTACTCAAAGAAATTAAACTAAAAAAATCTAAAGCGGGTATCATAATAATTTCTGCAAAAAATTCTCTTGATGATAAAGTAAATGGTTTAGACCTTGGGGCGGATGATTATTTGCCAAAGCCATTCCATCTACCAGAACTTAATTCACGGATTAAAGCTTTGATTAGAAGAAAAAAATTTGATGGAAATGTAGAAATTAGCATTAATGAAATAAAAATTTTGCCTAACGAAAGGCGTGTTTTAGTTCATAACAATGATATAATTTTGACTTCAAAGGAATATGATTTATTGCTTTATTTTATATCCAATAAAAATAGGGTAGTGAGTAAAAGCGCGCTTGCAGAACATCTTTGGGGTGATAATTCGGATAGATTAGACAACTTCGATTTTATATACAATCATGTGAAAAATTTGCGTAAAAAATTATTGGAAAAAAAATGTGAAGATTATTTGCAAACTATTTATGGCATAGGTTACAATTTTAAAACTCAAGAATGAAATTATTAGCTAAAACAAGTTTGTATTATTTGATTTTGAGTATCCCGATATTAATTCTATCAGGATTTATTTGTTTTCATATTATTACAAGAGAGGTTAGAGAAAGTAATAATGAACTATTACTAAATCGCAAAGAACTAATTGAAAATTATTTAAAAGAGAAGGACACGATTTCTTTGAAAATAATTACTAAAAGCAGTGAAGCCACAATAAAAAAAATAACTAAAAATAATGCTTCCAAAATACCTGCAACTATTTTTTCGGACACTTTAATTTTTGATAAAAAAGAAAATGAACTGGCAGAAAATAGATTGCTTTCTTCTGTTTTTAAAGTTGGGAATACTAATTATTCCATTAAAATATGGAGAAGCACATTAGAATATAACGAATTGTTCAGAGGCATTTTTACTTCGTTAGTTATTTTATTGATTTTGCTTTTTGTAACCTATTTGATAATAAATTTTTGGATTTCAAAAAAGGTATGGAAACCCTTTTATCAAACAGTATCCAATTTAAAGAAATTTCGAGCCAGTGATAACGAAATTCCATTTTTGGCAAATACTTCTGTAACCGAATTTAATGAATTGAATCTTTCTTTAAATGTTATGATGCAGAAAATGATAGTTGATTTTAATAGCCAAAAGAAATTCACTGAAAATGCTTCGCATGAAATCCAAACGCCATTAGCCGTTATAAAATCGAAGATTGATTTACTTATTCAATCTGAAAATTTGAAAGAGAATGAAGTGAAATTAATAGTAGCGATTGATTATGCCTGCTCGAAAATAATTCGATTGAACAAAACATTTTTATTACTTACCAAAATTGAAAACAGACAATTTAATGCCACAGAAAAAGTATCTTTTGAAAATACTGTTGATAACTCCTTAGTCTTTTTTGAGGAGCACATTCAAGCCAATAAAATTGAGATAATAAAAAATATTGAAAGCGATTTTTGTGTTTTGATGAATGCTGATTTGTGTTTAGTACTGGTTAATAATTTATTGCAAAATGCGATTAGGCATAATATTAATAGTGGAAATATTGAAATTTTTATAGCGAAAAACAAAATTATAATCTCAAATTTGGGGGTTGATAACCCAATTGACAGTCAGTTGTTTGAGCGTTTTCATAAAAACTCTACTTCACAAGAATCACTGGGGCTTGGGCTGTCTATAGTAAAAGAGATTGCGGATGTAAGCGGATTGGTATTTAATTATAAATTTACCAATGGTAAGCATTGTTTTATTTTGACAAAAGATAATACTATTGAATTAAAATAAAAAAGAGTCAGTGTAATGAAATCAAAACAGCTTTTTAAATATTTTTTTCTTGCTCTATTGTTTTGTTGCTTAATTTCTTGTGACGTATTTCGATCCTTGAGATATGGGGGAATTCCTAGCCAAAGCGATTACAAACATTTTCCGCAAAGAATAGTTAATAATGAAGGTCCCGTTTATAATTTTTATAAATCCAATAAAGAATATCAATTAGGAACAAAAATAGGAGTAATCAATCGGGATTTTAATTCTACAAATGTCAGCTTGGATAGTTTTGCGACATTACATAAAACGATCACATTTTTAATTATTCGTAATGACACAATTGTTTACGAAAAATATAATAAAGGCTATACATCAAATTCATTTGTTTCCTCCTTTTCAATGGCTAAACCATTTGTTTCTACATTAATAGGAATAGCAATTGATGAGGGGAAAATAAAAAGTGAGAACGATTTTATCATTGATTATTTACCTGAATTTAAAGATAAAATAGGTTGGGAAAAAATCACAATAAAAAATTTGTTACAGCATACCTCCGGTATACGGTTTACTGATAGCGAATTAGATCCTGTGTCTGATAATGCGGAGTTTTATTGGGGTGATAATTTACGGGAAAGAATGATTAATATAACTCTTGAATGTCCGCCCAATACTAAATTTAGGTATAGCAGCGAAAATACATTGCTTTTAGGATACATCATTGAGAAAGTGACCGGAGGGACTATTTCAAAATATTTAGAAGATAAAATTTGGAAACCATTAGGAATGGAGGCATCTGCGGCATGGAGTTTAGACCGAAAAGATGATAAAGCAATCGAAAAATCCTTTTGTTGTTTACAAGCAAGAGC
This sequence comes from Flavobacterium cryoconiti, assembly GCF_048158645.1. Taxonomy (NCBI): domain Bacteria; kingdom Pseudomonadati; phylum Bacteroidota; class Flavobacteriia; order Flavobacteriales; family Flavobacteriaceae; genus Flavobacterium; species Flavobacterium cryoconiti. Next base: position 31,545 of record NZ_JBLNKW010000008.1, read on the forward strand.
TATTGACTTTGCTAAATTAGGCAGACTTTATTTGAATGGAGGAAACTGGAATGGGAGGCAAATTGTATCCAAAAAATGGGTTGAATATTCTACACATTCTGATCCATCCGGAAATAATAAACACTTTTATAATAATAATTGGGGGATAGGACCTTTTAAATATGGCAGTTATTTTGCGGTTGGTTTGTTTGGTCAATATCTCTATATGTATCCTGAAAAGAATATTATTATAGTCCGTTTTGGAGATACTGAAACCTCGTATCATCCTAATTATTGGCAGGAAGTATTTTTGCAAATAATTGACCAGATGCAATAAACAGTTGAATTTTATTAGCGTTTAAAAAAACTGAATTGCTATGATTTTTGCATAGAATTAAAATAGAATTGTATTTGATATTTGTACTATGAAATTATTTACAATTAACTTTTAAATCTAAAAAAATGAAAAAATTAGTTATGATTATGTCGATTATATTCATTTGCAGTTGCGCATTTGCAGGAACTCCACCGGATGTAGTAAAAAAAGCCTTCGCTAAAAAATTTCCTACTGCAACAAAAGTAAGTTGGGGAGTTGAAGGTCCAAAAGAATGGGAAGCAGAATTCACATTGGAAGGAAACAAGATTTCTGCTAATTTTTCAGAAGATGGAACCTGGTTGGAAACGGAAAGAGAAATTAAAGCTGTCAATTTGCCAAAAGCAGTTTTAGCTTCTGTAAAATCGAAATACAGTGATTGGAAAATTGTAGAAGCGGACAAAACAGAAACTTCGAAACACGGAACTATTTATGAAGTAGATTTAAAAAAAGGGATGAAGAGTAAAAGTCTAGCTTTTAAAGAAGATGGAACCTCGATAAAAGAATGATTTTTTTTAAATAAATTAATATCCATTGAGAGTTGGACTTTTATATCCAACTCTTTTTAATTATGTAAAGAGTTGTGGTTTCCATAGAATTAAAATAGAATTACAGCTGAAATTCGTCTCATAAAATTAATTACAATTAACTTTTAAAGTTCTTTAAAATGAAAAAAATACTACTGTCATTTATCATTATTGCTTCTATTTCTAATAGTTACAGTCAAACCTATAAATTATCCAAAAAGATCAGCACTTCTGGCAATGACGGATGGGATTATCTCGCTGTTGATGATGTGGCGCAACATTTATTTGTTTCACACGGAAATATGGTCAATGTGATTGATTTAAAATCAGATAAAACAATAGCTACCATTCCAGATACAAAAGGAGTTCATGGAATTGCGGTTGCCAATGATCTCAATAAAGCATTTATCAGCAACGGAAAAGACAACTCTATTTCAGTTGTTAATTTAAAAACATTTAAATTACTTGAAAAAGTAAAAATTGCAGGAGTTAAACCAGATGCCGTTTTATACGATCAATTCTCTCGAAAAGTGTTTGTTTACAATGCTGAAAGTAATGATGCAACGGTTATTGATGCCAAAACAAATAAAGTGGTAAAAACAATTCCATTGGGTGGAAAACCAGAGTTTTCAGTAACGAATACTAAAAGGTTAATTTATGTAAATATTGAAGATAAAAACGAAATAAAAACGATAAATGCTTCAACATTAAAAGTTACAAATACTTGGAGTATTGCTCCCGGAGATGAACCATCAGGATTGGCAATAGATTTAGTTACTAATAGATTGTTTTCTGTTTGTGGCAATAATCTAATGATAATTGTTAATGCAACAAATGGAAAAATAATAAAGACTTTACCTATTGGTGATGGTTGTGACGGCGTTGCTTTTGATGCTAAAAAGAATCTTATTTTCAGTTCTAATGGCGAAGGAACAATTACGGTTATAAAAGAGAGTAATGCTAATACTTTTTCAGTTCTGGAAACTGTAAAAACTCAAAAAGGAGCCAGAACCATTGCACTGAATAAAACTACGAATCAATTGTATTTGTCTACTGCAGATTTTGGCGCAAAACCAGAACCAACAGTAGAAAACCCGAAACCACGAGCGGGAATAGCACCTAATTCTTTCGTTGTTTTAGTTGTTGAACCAATTTCTAAATAGTTTCATTCTTTTTACATAAATTTATCCAATGAAATGGAAGCTTTTACTACTAATTTTTATTTGTTTCAAATCTTTTTCGCAAGAAAAAGATTTGAATTACTTCATTACTAAAGCACAAAATAATTCTCCTTTAATTAAAGATTACAGCAACCAAATAAAATCAGCTACGCTGGATAGTTTATTGAATCGAGCAGTTTATAAACCACAAGTTACCGGAAATCTTAATGCTAATTACGCACCTATAATTAATGGTTTTGGCTATGATTCGGCTTTAAGTAACGGGCAATCCGTTTCGGGTTTGGTGGGTGTTAACCAGAAAATAATTGGAAAAAACAGAATCAATTCACAATCAGATTCGTTTCAATTGATAAAAGAAGCTTTGGTTTTGAATCAAAAAATTACTTTAAAAGATTTAAACAAAACCATTGTTGCTCAATATATTTCGGCTTCGGCAAGTTCAGAACAAATTGGTTTCAACCAGAAAATTGCAACTCTTTTAAAACAAGAAACAAGCATCCTAAAAAAATTAACCCAAAATGCAGTTTACAAACAAACGGACTATTTGATTTTTAGCGCAACTGTGAAGCAACAGGATTTGGTATTGTTACAATTAAAACAACAATATCAAAATGATCTGGCTTTGTTGAATTACCTTTCAGGAGAAACCGATACGACTTTTGTCCATTTAAAAAAAGCGGAGATCATTCTGAAAAATATTCAACCTTCGGATAAAATAGTTTTTATGAAACAATTTGAATTGGACAGTCTAAAACTTCAGAATCAAAATAAATTCATTGATTACAGTTATAAACCATCCTTGTCTTTATTGGGCGATGCAGGTTACAACTCCAGTTTTGCTTATCAGGCTTATAAAAATTTTGGATTTAGCGTGGGTTTAGGATTGTCAATTCCTATTTATGATGGAAACCAACGCACTTTGCAGCATCAAAAAAATGATGCGGCATTAGCTACTAATTTGGCCTATAAAAACAATTTCAATAAACAATACAAACAACAATTATTGATGTTAAATTTGAAACTGAAACAATCAGCAGCTGTAGAAAATCAGTTGCAATCGCAGCTTCTTATCGCTGACGCATTAATTGAAGCCAATAAAAAATTATTGCTTACTGGAGATGCACAAATTACCGAATATAGTATTGCTGTTGGCAATTTAATAGCAATCAAAAATGCCATTTCCCAAAATAATAGCAACAAACTCCAAATCATAAATGAAATTAATTATTGGAGTTTTAATGACTAATTCTATGAAGAAACCAATTCTATTTTTTATCCTGATAGCGCTTTTTTTTATTTCCTGTAAAAATAGCAACGAAGCCGAAAAAATAATTGACGCGAGTGTTCCTGTGACTTTAACGACTATTGATACCAGTTCAATTCAAAGTTATATTGATCTGAATGCTACAGCAACTTATTTGGTTAAAAATGTTATAAAAGCAAATGCTACTGGGTATTTGAATTCAGTTAATGTAGCTCCCAATGATTATGTTTCTAATGGGGCAGCATTATTTTCGATAAAAACTCGTGAGGCAAAAGTGTTAGGGAATACGATTAATAAAATTGACCCAAGTTTAAACTTTGGCGGAGCCATAAAAGTTAGAGCAAATACAAATGGCTTTGTAACTTCCGTAAATGTGCAACAAGGTGATTATGTTCAGGATGGGGATGCCTTAGTAACGATTAATGACGCCAATAGTTTTGCCATCGTTCTGAGTTTGCCTTATGAGTTCAAAAAATATGTTTCAATAAATGAACAACTAACGGTAATTTTACCGGATAGTACTTTGATAAAAACGAAAGTTCAAAAATACATGCCTACCGTTGATGCCACTTCACAAACACAAAGTGTGATTCTAAAAGTCATTGGTAAACATGACATTCCAGAGAATTTAATTGTAAAAGTCAGAATTAATAAAAGTTCAAATTCAAAAACGATTTCACTACCAAAAGCAGCTGTTTTAAGTGATGAAACGGAAACTGATTTTTGGATTATGAAGCTGATTAATAACAATACTGCGATAAAAATCCCGATAAAAAAAGGAGTAGAAACTCAAGATAAAGTAGAAATTCTAGCACCTGTTTTAACTCCTGAAGATAGAATTTTACTTTCAGGAAATTATGGCGTTGCAGATACAATTAAAGTAAAAGTGATAAAAGCGGATTGAAATGAATAACTTTTTTGTCAAACATAAAAACGGACTGAGTGCCATAATTTTTCTAATTATTCTGGGAGGTTTTTTTGCGTATTCTAAAATGCAAACCAGTTTATTTCCGGAGATTACTTTCCCAAAAATAAAAATCATCGCTGATGCCGGACAACAGCCCATCGATAAAATGATGATTACGGTTACAAAACCATTGGAAAATGCCATTAAAAAAGTACAGGATTTAAAAACGGTCAGAAGTACAACCAGCAGAGGAAGTTGCGAGATTTCGGCATTCATGGATTGGAAATCGGATATCGATTTGAGCAAAACCAGAATTGAGGAGCAAATCAACCAGATAAAAAATAACCTTCCGCCTGACACACAAATTTCAGTCGAGAAAATGAATCCTTCCATTCTTCCGGTAATTGGATATGCTATAGAAGGAAAAGGAATTTCGCCTATTGAACTCAAAAAAATAGCCAATTATACTATAAAACCCTTTCTTTCTCAAATTGATGGTGTTTCTGAAATTAGGATTATTGGCGGAAAAGAAAAAGAATATTGGTTGTCACTTGATTTTACTAAAATGACAGCATTGGGAATTACGCCGGATGTTATCACACAAGTTTTAAGTCAAACTAATTTTATTAAATCCAATGGGTATTTATCGGATTATCGCTATTTATATCTCACAATTACAGATGCCCAGGTTGATAAAAAGGACGAACTGGAAAATTTAGTTATTCGCAATAACGGAAAAGGAATTGTAACCTTAAAAGATATTGCTGCTGTTGAAATTAGGGAAGCTAAAGAATACATAAAAGTAAATGCGAATGGCAAAGAGAGTATTCTTATTGCCGTTCTTAAGCAACCCAATTCAAATTTGATTTCATTATCAGAGGCGATGCATGATAAACTGGAATCATTAAAAAAAATCCTTCCGAAAAACATAAAAATAACTCCATTTTATGAGCAGGCCAGTTTTGTAAATGATGCTGTAAAAAGTGTAACGGATAGTTTGTTAATAGGACTTTTGCTAGCCATAATTGTTGCTGTTTTATTTTTGAAATCAGTGAAAGCGAGCGCTACAATTTTGATTATTATTCCCGTTACTTTAGGATTAACATTGATTGTTTTGTATTTATCCGGGCAAACATTCAACATTATGACTTTAGGAGCGATTGCAGCGGCTTTAGGATTAATTATTGACGATGCAATTGTAGTTGTAGAACAAATTCATAGAACGCACGAGGAGCATCCTGATGAACCTACTGTTTCGCTTTTGCAAAAAGCGATTCACTATTTATTCCCAGCAATGGTTGGTTCATCCATAAGTACGATTGTTATTTTTATCCCTTTTGTTTTAATGAGCGGTGTTGCAGGTTCGTATTTTAAAGTATTAACGGATACTATGATAATTACTTTGGTCTGTTCCTTTTTTGTGACTTGGCTGTTACTTCCGGTAGTTTATTTATTGCTTTCCAAAAAAGAAAATAATTCGGAAACGAAAAAAGAAATTGAAATCCATGACGTGAAAACTCAGACTTGGGTAGCTTATTTTATTGGAAAACCGATAATTAGTATTTCATTTTGTATCGTACTGATACTTTCTATTTTTATTATTCTGCCCAATTTAGAAACGGGTTTTTTACCGGAAATGGATGAGGGCAGTATCATTTTGGATTATGAAAGTCCACCAGGAACTTCACTTGAAGAAACCGACAGAATGCTCAAAGAGGTAGAGAAAATAATTATAAAAATTCCTGAAGTGGAAGCGTACAGTCGCCGAACAGGAACACAAATGGGATTTTTTATAACGGAACCCAATCGCGGGGATTATTTGATTCAATTAAAAAAGGACCGAAGTAAAACCAGCAATGATATTATTGATGAAATCAGGCAAAAAGTTGAAGCGACTCAGCCCGCTTTACGTATTGATTTTGGTCAGGTAATAGGGGATATGTTGGGTGATTTAATGAGTTCTGTTTCGCCAATTGAAGTGAAAATATTTGGGGATAATCAAGCAGAATTGCAAAAAATAGCCAAGAAAGTAAATGCAATAGTAGAAAAAGTAAAAGGTACTGCTGATGTATTTGATGGTATTATTTTGGCTGGACCATCCATAAATATTGTACCTAATTATAGCCGGTTAGCACAGTATGGAATCACTCCGGCCGATTTGCAATTTCAGTTACAAACTGCGCTTGAAGGGAATGTTATTGGTAATTTATTAGAGAATGAACGCGTAACTCCCATTCGATTAATCTATAAAAATTCAGAAAAAAGAAGTTTAGAAGACATTAAAAAATTGCAACTGTTTTTACCTAATGGACAATCGATTCCTATTTCTAGTTTAGTTGCTATTTCAGCTCAAAAAGGTGTAGCCGAAATAGAACGTGAAAATCTTCAAATGATAAGTGTTGTAACCGGAAGACTGGATAATAGAGATTTAGGAAGTGTAATGAAGGATATTCAAAGACAAGTTACAAGCAATATTCATTTACCTAGTGGGTATTATATAGAATATGCGGGTGCTTATAAAGAGCAGCAGCAATCCTTCAAGGAGTTATTGATGATATTAATTGCCTCTTCCTTATTGGTTTTTGGTGTTATTTTATTTCTATTTAGAGATTTTAGAATTGCATTGGTAATCCTTTTAATTTCAGTATTGGGAATTGCAGGAAGCTATCTCTTACTTTTTATAACGCAAACACCTTTAAACGTAGGGAGTTATACAGGAATTATTATGATTGTTGGAATTATTAGTGAGAATGCTATTTTTACTTTTCTGCAATTTAGAGAAACATTCAAATTGACCCGAAATGTAAATGAATCCATAATTTATTCTATTTCAACACGATTGCGCCCCAAATTAATGACCGCGCTTGGAGCAATCATAGCTTTGTTTCCACTTGCAATAGGAATTGGAACGGGTTCCGAATTGCATCAGCCACTTGCTATTGCAGTAATCGGAGGATTTATCATTGCGATGCCTTTACTTTTGATTGTATTGCCTACTTTATTGTGTTTAGTTTACAAGAATGAAAAACATTTTACTCACTTTAATTGATTTAAATTTTTGTTTAGTTTCTTCATTTTTAAATGAATACAAATTATAGTTCAAATAAAATGTATAACTTTGATATAGAGAATGGTATGGGATAATAAGCTTTTATTTTGAATGGGTATTACGAATTTAAGATCAATTTTTTTATTATATAAGTTGGATTAGAATGAAACTAAAAAAAAATTAATTAATTTAAAACGCTGACAAAATGAAAAATTTATTATTAATACTATTAGCTTTTGCATTTACTTCTATTGGATTTGCCCAAGATACTGTAAGTAAAAAAGGGGATATGCATGAAATGATGGACGGTAAAATGATGGATGGAAAAATGCATGATTCAATGCATACAAGAATGCATGAAAAAATGTATACTTGTCCCATGCACTCCGATGTTATGCAAGATCACCCCGGAAAATGCCCTAAGTGTGGAATGAATTTAGTTGAATCTAAAAATAGGACTAAAGGCTATTGCCCAATGTGTAAAGAAAAAACCATGATGAAAGATGGCAAATGCACAAAATGTGGTAAACAAATTACAAAATATGGAGAGAAAGGGCAATCTAAAAAAGTATACATTTGTTCCTCTTGCCATGCTAAAAGTAAAACATCTGGTAAATGCCCAAAATGTGGCGCTAAAATGGAAGAAATGAAATAAATACATATGATTTAATTCCTTATAAACTCTGATGAAGCAATACTGCTTTTCAGAGTTTTTTGTTTGAATTATCCAAATACTTGTAAGTAAATTAAAGCTACTGCTGCAATTGTCATAATAACGAATGCCGAGACCCCAAGAATATTAGCAGTTTTTCCATTTGTGAATTCTCCCATTACTTTTTTGTTGTTTGAAATGTGAAGAATAATTGCAATTAATACCGGTGCTGTCAAACCATAAAGAATGGCAGTGTAAATCAGTGCTTTAATTGGCGAAATACCAATGTAATTCAGCGATAAACCCAATATAAGGGATATAGCAATGACAATGTAAAAAGCTTTGGCTTCATGAAACTTTTTATCTAACCCTTGTTCCCAACCAAAGGTTTCGGTGATAATATAAGAAAGGGAACCACTTAAAACAGGAATAGCCAAAAGACCAGTTCCAATAACTCCAATTGCAAAAAGAAGGTAAGCTGAATTACCTGCTAATGGTTTCAAAGCTAATGCCGCTTGTTCTACGGTATCAATTTGATGGATGCCACTTTTAAATAAAACCGTGCCGGTGGTAAGAATAATAAAAAACATGACTAAGCCTGAAAAGGACATGCCAAAATCAACATCTTCCTTCATATCATTAATTATTTTTTTATTGACTATCAAATGATTTTTCTTGTGTTTCATTTCTTCCACTTCCATTGATGCCTGCCAAAAGAACAAATAAGGTGAAATAGTTGTTCCAAGAATCCCAACAAGAATTCCAATGTATTCTTTATTGAATTGTATGGTAGGAATAAAAGTTGCCTTTAGTATTTCCGTTACATCCTGTTTATATAAAAAGGGAACTATTAAATATACCAAAAGAACAATACAGAGGTATTTAAGCGTTGCAGCAATTTTTTGATAAGGCAAATAGACAATCAGTATTAGTAAAATAATAGTGAAAACTACACTGAAAAAAGTGGCATCAATAGTGGGAAATAATAAATTACCCACTGCTCCCATTCCTGCAATATCGGCACCAATATTCATAACAATAGCAGGGAAACTAAATAATAACATTAGATACAAAACAGGTCTTGGATAGTTTTTTTTAAGTGTTCCTGTTAAGCCTTGCGAAGTAACTAAACCTATTCTGGCACACATTTGTTGAATAGAGGCCATAAGCGGGAATGCAATAAGTGCAGTCCACAATGTTGAAAGCCCAAATGCAGCTCCTGCTTGGGAATAAGTAGCAATACCGGATGGATCATCATCACTGGCACCAGTTATTAATCCGGGACCAAGGAGTTTCCAAAAACGCACAAACTTAGTTGATAATTTTTTTCGGGCATTCATTTTCTAACCGCTTATTTTAGTGTGTAGTAAAAGTACAACCATGCAATTTAATTTCAATAAAAAGTTGTTTCAATATTTTTAAAATCAATTCTATCAAAGCTAAAATGGATAGCCAATTGCTAAATTGAAAACTAAATTTTCTTTTCGCCATGAGCTATTTCCAAAATTGATTTGATCTAAAACCCATCGCTGTCCATCCGGTAAATAGGGTTTCCGAATAGGGAAGGCAAAGTCAGTTCTAAGAATAAGAAAAGAGAAATCAAAACGCAATCCGGCACCAGCTCCAACGCCTAATTCATTCAAGAATTTTTTAGAAAATTGAGCACCAGGTTTTTCAGGATTATTGTTCATGAGCCAAATGTTCCCGGCATCTAAGAATAATGCCCCTTTCACCAAACCATAAATCTTGGCTCTGTATTCCGTATTAAATTCCAGCTTTAAATCGCCTGATTGGTCTGCTAAAAAAGAACTTGCGGTAGCAGAACCATCATAACTTCCCGGACCTATGGAACGCGCGCGAAATGCTCTTAAACTATTGGTTCCACCAATAAAAAACTGCTTGATAAATGGCATTTCTCTAGAATTTCCATAAGCAAATCCGGCTCCAACAATTATTCTGCTGGCAAGTTGTGAATCTTGACCCAATTTTAAATAATGTCTAAATTCATTTTCTATTTTTATAAATTGACTAAACGGAACACCAAACACTTTAATGGTATCTCCTTTTTTACTGTTTGCTCCAGTAGCTAATCCCGCAATGTTTCCCGCTAGATCAATAGTTCCTTTATAGTAAAAGGTGTTTTTTCTTCTTTTTTCCAATGTATTGGTGTACGTAAAAGAGTAAGTCGGGCCAAAAATTAATTGTTTCTCAATTACTTTCCCCAAAGAAGGATTGGCATCAATTTGTTCTTGATACAAAGCCGTCACATTTTGTGGACTGGCATAGGTAATTTCAGTTACATTTAATAGATGTTCTGTTCTTTCGTTTGCTTTCCATAAATAACCAAACGAACCTTTGAATGTTTGTAAGGAATATAATTTGGTTCTGTTTTGGAATTCATATCCTATTGTAGTTTTTGTTTTTGGTACAAAACCACTTGAAGATTTTAGTTTGAAAGGGGAAATAAATCTCGGCCACACTAGATTAGCTTCAGTTCCAAAACGGTATACATTAAAGCCATTGTTTTGCCCTGAAACTTGTACTTCAACGCCACCAAATGCAGAAATGATAAGTAATTCAGCTCCTCTAAAAGTATTTCGATTACTCCAGTTCAAATTCAATTCGGTACCGGTATAATTAGCTGAATTAGTTTTTGCCAATACTTCTAAACGGAGTGATTTTTTAGGCAAAGGAGTGAGATAATAATAGGCATCCAGATAATTACCTAAAGTGTCTGAAGTTTTAAACTGATTTTTAACAAATTTGAAAGTACCTAGATTCACTAATCTGTTCAAAGATAAATTATGATTGGTACGATTGTAGAAATCTCCTTTTTTAAAATACAAAGCACGGTCAAAAATTCGGGGCTTGAATAAATTTTCTTGATCGATAATAGTAAAATCATTATACTTTACTACCGAATCGGATTCAATGCTTAAACTATCAGAGCCAATAGAAAAATTTGGATAAACGATAATTTTATTGATTTTGTATGGTGTTTCAGCCAGTTTTGGAGCTTCTTCTTTTACTTTGACAATCAAATCAACTTGATGATCAGCAACAGTGCTATCCACCTGTACTTTAAGATAATCTGGATTAAAATAATAAAAGCCTTTTTCTTTTAACCTTGTATCGATACGAATTCTTTCCTCTTTTATAACATCAAGACTATACGCTTGGTCTTTTTTTAATAAACTTCTTTTGCTGGTTTTACGAACTGCAGTGGAAATGGCTGAGGAATCCATAGGGAATTTTACTTCTCTAATTTTGTATTGTTTTCTCGGTTTTACATTATATTCTGCTGTTGCTTTTTTACCATGACGGGTTGAATCTGCGGAAGTATGTGCGTTGAAATAGCCGTTGTTTTCAACAAAGTTTTGTAAAACACTTTTATTATATTCTAAATCGACCTTACTGTATAAAACGGGTGGTTCTCCTACTTTAGTTTTCAACCAATAACGCAATCCTTTCTCTTTTTTTGGTGTTCCCACAATATTATAAACATACAATTTAGGTCGTAATCCCAGAATTGAAGAATTTGGTTTGGGTCTAACGATATTTTTTAAGGCTGTTTTTAATGCTTTATTTTCTTTATTGGATGTTTCGTTTCCTTCTATTTTTATTTTTGCGCCAGTGTACAGTAATTCTCCTTCTGGTAAATATCTCGTATTGCTGCAAGATGTAGCAAACAATGCCAAAAAAAGAATATATAGGAAATGGGGCTTATTCATTAGTTTTTTTTGATATTATTATTATTATTATTATTGTTCCGCTAGGAACTAAATATTGGTAGAAAAATTAATCAATGCATCTTTTGTCCCTTTAGGGACTATACGAATTCTAAATTAATTCATTAAAAATAAATCTTTCATCATAGTCGACTTCAAATTTTTTAAGAAAATCTAAATATTCTTCTCTGAATGTGAGCTTTTTATGGTGTAATTCTTGGTTCTGGATGTAATTTATTACTTTGTTTATCTGTGATTTACTATGAGAAAATGCACCATATCCTTCTTGCCATTCAAAATGTCCATTTACTAATTTATTCTCATTAATCCATTTTGAAGAACTTTGCTTTACATCTTTCATTAAATCGGAAATAGATTGTGATGGTCTTAGTCCAATTAAAATATGGATGTGATCCGACATTCCATTAATTGCTAATAATTTATGGTTATTATTTTGAATAATTCCTGCAGTATATTTATACAGAGAGTCTTTCCATTCAGAACGTATAATTCCATTTCTAAATTTAACTGCAAAAACAAAATGAAGATGTATTTGTGTATAAGTATTTGCCATAAAGGTTTAGTCCCTACGGGACATTATTGTGTTAGATTCATAATTATTCTACCAATATTTAGTACCTAAAGGCACATTTAAAACTTGATTTATTTTATTCTTTTTTTGATTCTTTCTTAGTTGCTTTTTTAGCTTCACTTTTGCGAAATAATTCCTTGAATGTATTATAGTCCAAAGTGATGATAAAAGCGATTCCGGTTTCAACAACTTCTCCTTGAAGCGCTACTTGATATTTATTTATTCGATAGGCTCGTATTTTATACCTTCCGTCTTTTGAAAGTTGGTAATCCAAAGAAACATCACCAGCTATATTATTGGCGTTTTGATTGACTTGTTGTGGTCCTTCAATACCAAAACTACTTCCTACGGTTACTTTTAATCGGTCGTTTAATAACTTTTTAGAAATCCCTACATTCAAATCGGTTTTGTTTTCTCGTTGCCCAGTTGTATAATCATCGGATGCATTCAAATCAAAATTAAGCTCCACACCATTGATCAAATTACCCGCAAGATTATTAAGCTGTTGCGATAAAATTTTACTGGCACTTTCTCTGGCCAAAGACGATACATTCGTTCCACCGGCTTCACTGGCAAAAGGATTTTCTCCAATGAAACGATTCAGTAGGAGTAAGGCAAAAACCTGTTTATTCAATTCATCCGGTTGCTGACGCAATTGGGTCAGTTTGGCTTGTGTTGTATTAATTATTTCAGTTGAAACGCTATTATTTCCTTCTGGCAGAACGATATTAAATGCAATGGTAGGTTTCATCAATTCGCCAGTCATTTTTAATTCAGTTTCAAAAGGAATTTTTTGTTTGTACGTATTTCTAACTACTGCGGTAACAGTTCCTAGCTGATCATTGACTAAATCTATTGGAGCAGCTTCGGTTTTATAAATCGCCGTAATATTAATATCAGCTGTAGTAGGTTCTCCGGTCCATAGAATATAACTTCCTTTTTTGATGTCAAATTTTCTTTTGATAGAACTAAAACTCATTTCATAACTCCCTTCGGATAATTCATATCTTCCAGTCAAAGTTGTTTTTCCCGAAGGATCAATTCCACCATTCAATTGTGCTTCTCCTTTTAACTTCAGGAAATCTCCGTTGGCTTTGTCTATAACCAGAGACAATTCGGCTTCTTTATCAATTTCAATATTTACCGAAGCATTGATTCCTTTTATATCCGATTGGCTATTCAATTCATTGGTAACAATAGTTTTAATTAATTGTGGTTGGTCTTGGTCAATAAATTCTACGATACCTTCTCTGTCGGCTATTGATGGATCAGATTGTGGTAAAACAATAGTGAATTTAGTGTCTTTATTAATTTTGATGTTTCCTTCAACAACAGGATTATCAAAATTACCTGTTATTTTTAAATGATTGTCTAAGTATAATTCGCCATAATACAAATCATTGTCTTTGGCTTTAGAATTGATGGCTTTGAAATTATCTGCATCTAAGTTTAAATCAAAACCAAAATTGCTGAAATTGGCACTATTAATTTTTCCATTGATAGTTAAATCATTGTCTTTTTCATCTTTTATAATAAAGTTATCGAAAAGGATAGCATCGCTTGTAAATACGATTTTATCATTTGCCGATTTGAATTTAGAATTGAGTTGCGTCGCTTTGAAACCAATTTCATTAAATTGTAATTCTCCAATAACTTTGGGCTGCTTTGTAGTACCTGTAATTTTGAAATTCCCAGTAAAAAAGCCGGTACTTTCTTTTATATTATCCAATGTAAAACCCTGAATACTTTTCAAGTTTAGTTTTTCAATTGCCAGATTCATATCAAAACTGGTGTCAGCTGTTTTATAATTCCCGTCTAAATTGACTTGATTTCCTTGGCCAGTAATCGAAATAATGGCATCATATCTATTGGCAATTTCATTATTAACTTTTATGCTAATGTTCCCAACAGTATCTTTTTTGAAAGTAAAATTTTCAATATTTAAATCTGAAGTAAAAAGTGGTGCTGTATTTACATTTTTAATAAGAGCGTGTCCGTTTATTTTTCCGCTCATTTGTAAATCACTTTTTTCGACGATACTTGTAATGGTTTTTATATCAAAATCTTTGAAATCAATTGCCATTGGTGCATTCGTTTCCTCAGATTGTGATTGTATTTTGATACTGTTTCCATCTTTGCTCAATTCAAAATTATCAGCATAAATGCCTTTTTTGCCAAAACGAATTAAATTGTCTGGAGCTATTTTCCAGGATTCATAGTTAAGTAGCAAATTTTTCGGATCAAGAATTATTTCGTTATTCCCGTTTGTTGCTTTTAGGGTTCCGGTAATTAAGTATCTTTCTTTGTCTTTTAAATCTTTTAACTGCAACGTATAATCTACAACATTGTCTTGTACTTTTCCTGAAATATTGGTGTAAGGCAACTGAATTTGTTTGTTTAGAATGTCGTCTACAATTAAACTGTAAACAAGTGCATTGTCTTTCGTGTCCACTTTAACCACAGCATTTGTAACGGTATTTTCTCCATAAATTAATTTTGGAATCGTACCATTCAGAACTAAAGAATCGTTAACTGAATTGTATCTTCCACTGATGTTTATGGGTTCGAGACTTTTCAATTCAGGGATTAATTTTAATAAAATAGGATTGTCTTTTACGCTAATTTTAAAAGCAAATTGTTGTTTTTCAATAGCGATTTTTTTTGAATAAGGTCTACTGTCATAATACTTGGAAATAGAATTTGATAAAGCTGTTGCTATTTTTGACAACTTGTATTTTCCATTTACTTCTCCATCCAAAAACGGAGATTTCAATACTAATGTATTCTTTTCAGCAGTTGAAGTTGCTGTTACATTGATAGAATCAATTACAAATTGTTCTTTTTCATTAGTGATACTTATGTTGTGGGCACTAATATTTCCGTTGAGGTAATCTAAATTACCCGACTGAATATCAGCATCTACAACACCTCTTATTTTCATTGGGCCGGCATGTAGATTTAGTTTTTCCAAATCAGCGATATCAACATTCAGTTTTAATTTTCCAGTTGGATATTTGTCTCTAAAACTTCCGTTACTGACTAAATCAAAAGTCAGATTTGGATCTTTTGCGACAGCAGTAGCGTTGAAGTTTCCGTTACGAATAGTCCCTTTTACGCTTAAATTTTGATACGTATATTTATTGTAATAGGCTTTTTGAATAGTTCCGCTGAAAGAAGCCGTAGCTGTTTTTAGATTGGAGCCACTTCCTTTTATGTTGGTTTTTAAAGTGACTTTTCCAATAGAATCGTTTTTAATGAATTTCCCTAAATCAAAATTTTCCAATTCCATTTGAGCATCGTATTTATCCTGATTTTTTATGCTGCGGTCGTATGAACCTTTGATTTTTGCTTTACCAAAATTACTCACCACATTCATATTCGTATTAAAATTAACAATAGTCCCTTTGAAAGTTCCTATGGCACTAAATTTTGTAGGCAATTGAATCGAATTAGGAATAGTTCCTGGAGGTAAAAAGCTATTAAGATCTTTTGAACCTGATTGTAGGTCTTTGATATTCAAATCAAAATAGGCTTTATTTACATCAGGTAAACCTGTAATGCTTCCGCTAGCTGAAACTTCAGTAGTACCAATGCCGCTGATCTTAATATCCGGGAACTCAAGATTCTTTATTTTTCCTTTAATAGCTCCGTTGATTTGCAGTATCGCATTAGGATTGCTCATGAAAGGATTCGTATTTATTAAAGTGGGAGCAAAAAGCAAAATATCTTTAATACCCAATTTACTTTTCTTTAGATTAGCCGTAAGACCTAATTCTCCGGGATTTTTTGCTAAAGATTCAATAGAAGGATAGCTTATCTGGATTTCATTTTTTAACTCCGTTTGAGGCGTTTTTAGATATAATTTTTTAAGAAAAGCATTTTTTTTACCGTAGAAAAACTCCGCATTAAACGATTGAATATTCAAACCGCTTTTATCTTTAAGAGTTAACGAATTGGTATCTCCAGAAATGTTTTCGGGATTGTAATACAGCGCGTCAATTTGTAAATTTAATTTAGTGAGATTTAAATGGTTGTAATCGATACCTTTTTGTACTGCTGCAACATTATTATTGTCATAACGAAAATACACGCGTTTAAAATCTGTTTTGTTTACTTTCACTTCCCAGTTGTTAGGTTCTGCATTAACAGATTCTTTTTTTACTTTTTCTAATTTTCCAAAAGCTAATGCACCTTCTACACCCGTCAAATCAATGCTGTCAATTAAAAGTATTTGATTATTGAAATCTATTTTATCAATTTTAGCTAACAGTTTTTTTAAATAAAAAGTGGTGGATAACTTGGTTTCTTCACTTTGGTAATCAATGTCAATTTTAGATAAATCAATTTCACCCAGTTTTAATTTTAAGGCAGTTTGAGAGGTGTTTTTTTCTGTAACTACTTTGCTTTGTACCAAGCCTTGTTTTAATTTAAACTTTAATCCTTTGATTTTTGCTTTAGGAATTTCAAAGTTCATTTGATCTAAATCAAAAGTCTTTATTATTGTTTCAAAATGATTTAGGTTTGCAACAATATCATTTTTTGAAATGGCATCAGTATATTTAAATTGTATCTGATTCAATTCAATTTCCTCAACAGAAAATAGCATCGGTTTTGAATTTCCTTTTTGTTTTTCAGGAGAAGCAAAAGCTTTGATGATATAATCAAAATTGAAAACCCCATTAGAATCTCTATTTAAATGAGTCGTAATACCTTCGAGTTGCATGGAGTTAATCTCGACTTTATTATTTATCAATTGCAACAAACTAATGTCAACTGCTAATTTTTTACCAGCTAAAAGCGTATCTTTTTTTTGATCCTGAAAATAAACGCCTTCCAGAATTATTTTCTCGGGAAAACCAATTTTTAGTTTGTCTATCGAAACTTTGGTTTGAATTTTCCCTTCGAGATAAGTTACCGCTTTTTCTTTGGCATAATTTTGAACGGAAGGGAATTGAATAACAATAATTAATAATAGAAACAATAGTAGAATTGTCCCTATTATCCATAGGAAAATTTTAAAACTTTTTTGTAAGTATTTTTTCAAATGGTCTTGTTTTAGGTCTAAAATTAGCCAATTTAGACTAGAAAAGCAATTTATAGTCCAAATTGGATTAAACACAAAGATGAAAATTTAAATCAGAAATGCTTTATATAATTTGAATATAAAGTTGTAAAATCTTTGGATTCAATCCTTAAAAATGATCTTAATAATTGTATTTCAAGAGTGTTAAGATAATTTGTTCTATGTTTTGTAAATAGGAATCTCATTAAAATATTCCGCTTGTTTTTCTTCCAATAAAATTTCTTTTATAGCCATAAGCATTGCTTTATTTGAGGTGAATAATTCTCTGTTAAAGTTAATGACAGTCGTTATATCAATTTTTTCAATAGGCGCATTTACGGCTTCAGTGTAAAAAGTATTGAGAGCAGTACTGTAGTTATTTTGTATGGAATCAAATAGATGTTGTAGTTCTTCAAAACTTGCTGTTTTATCTTGGGTAAGAAATGCATTCAATTCGAGATATAGGTTTTCAGTTTCTTTTTTATGATGTATAAAAAAATTGTACTTGATGTCTTTTGACGAATTTCTAAGGTTTGTAATATTAGTGCCAATGTCTTTTACACTTTTTACCGAGTGCATGGCACTGCGTACTGCAGAAATAAGTTGGTTGAGTTCCGCTTGTTGCTCTCCTTCTAATTTTGTTCGTAGCTCTAAATAAAACGCCTGTATTTCACCTTGTAATTGTTTCAGGAATTCATATTTTTCTGTTATTGTTTTCGAAAAGAAATTTCTTTTTTCATTGATAGCTTTAAAGTCATCATTTTTTCGAAGTATTAAGGTGTCAATCTTGAATAATTCCAGATTGAATAACATTGAATTATGAATGAAATATTTTGTTTCCATACGCAGTAAATCAAGAGCAGTTTCAGGTTCTTTGATTGTTGCATGACTTATAAAAGCCACAGTAGCTGCATCGGTATCTTTGAAAAAGAGTTCTAAAAACTTGGTGAATGAATTGAGTATTGGAAAAAAAATCAGGATGGCTAAAAAATTAATCAGACTGGAAAAAGTGGCCAATCCAATTAAAGGATCTTTTATATTTAAAACATCAGTTATCAAAAAAAGAATTGGATTCAGAAATAGAAAAACCAATGCTGTAATGAAAATATTAAAAAATAAATTACCAAGAACGATTCGTTTTTTTGAAGCATTGCCGCCAATCGCTCCCAATACGATTTTAATAATGGTACCCGTTTCTGAACCTAGTGCAATTATTGCCGCAATAGGAAAACTGATGGCTCCTGCATGAAGCGCACTGAGCGTAAGTGCCATAGTTACGGAGCTGGATTGTACAATAAGGGTAATGAGAAAACCAATAAGGATGAAAATAACTTGAGGCATTTCGACATATTTTGAAAAATCAAAATCCTGCACTTGTGATTCCATGGCTGTTTTCATGAAGGAAAGACCAATGAATAGCAAACCAAAACCAAAAAGAAAGTAGGCAAGATATTTCATGGACTTGCGATTACCGAAAAGGATGAGAAATATGCCTCCTAAGCATATTGCTGGATACGCAATTACTTCAATATCTACTTTAAAACCAAGGCTGGCAATAAGCCAACTATTAACTGTTGTCCCCAGATTTGCACCTAAGATAATTGCCATAGCATTTCGCATACTGAAAACTCCTGCGCCTACAAAAGCCAGTAGCATCAACGTAACCATAGAACTACTTTGAAGAATACCTGTTATGATGACACCACCTACAACAGCACCAATTTTATTTTTGGTAATACGTTGCAGAAAAAGTTTGAAACTCCTCCCTGAAAGGTTTTTTAAAGATTCCTCCAGCAGGTACATGGCAAAAAGGAATAAACCAATCCCAGCCGCAAGTTTTAAGAAATGATTGAGGGTTTCCATAGCTGTATATAGAAATAAAGATACTTAAATTTAATGGTTTTATCTTACTTAAAGCGTTCATTTTTATTCAAGTAAAGTCATGAAAAGAATAAAATTTATTTAAATTATATAAAAAAACTACAACTTTTTTAGGGTTGTAGTTTTGGTGAGTTTTTAGGAATCAGATTGATTAGTAATCGGAATAGTCAGTTGGATATAAAAAAGTAATGTCTATGTGGGAAATATTGTTTTTGTATTTTTCCATAGCGATTAATCCTTTCCATTCAGGCGAATCTACAAAGGCTTTCCAATGTGCGTCTCGACTTTCTTGATCTGCAAAACTGGTCATGTACATCAAATTTGGCATTTTGGCACCCGAAATCACTTCGCCGTAAAAAACGGGATTAAACGCAAGTCGGTCAAAGAGTTTTACTTCTCCACCGGCATTAAACATATCTACTTTATTTCTATAAATCGCTTCGGTTGCTGATTCGTAACTTCTTAATTCATACACTCGATTTGCTCTGGGACTATTCAAAGCAGGAGTTGTCAAAATGGGATGATCAGCAAATGCCTTTAATAATACAGATTCCATACGTGCATAAGGTGCTTGCTTATAACTTGCATTCAAATAATCAGCTCCAGCAGCCAAATAGGTTTTGTCTTTGGCTAATTTTTCTTCCAGTCCAAGAAATTGTGACAGGGACGAAAAAGGAATTAACACTATAATTTTTTTTAGTGTGTCTGTAGCATTTGGTCTTGGTTTGAAAACTCCAATGTTCTTTATCCCCATTTTTTTCAATCCTGGCAAATACGCTTCTTTTAAAAATTTGTCAGTTGTTTGTACTTGCTGTTCCGTATTCAAAATGTATGTTTTGAGCTGGTAGAATTCCCTAGATGGCGCAACGATTTTAGAATCAGAAGTTATAGTTTTAAAGCTGGTAATGGCTAAGGCGATAGCCATTAGGAATAGTAATTTTGTTACTTTCATATTTTATTTTGATTTATAATAATTTTGGTTTAATTAAAAATTATAGCAATAGATTTCAGCTTAAAGCAAATGCTACTGCAGCTGCCGAATGAATTATGGCGGTGTCGAAAATAGGAACGGCAACATCCTCTTGTTGAATTAATAATGGAATTTCAGTGCAACCCAGAATAATTCCTTCCGCACCATTTTCTATTAATTTATTGATGATATTGATGTAACGCTGTTTCGTATCGGAGCTAATGATTCCTTTTCCAAGTTCGTGGTAAATGGTATCTTGAATAAAATCTCTGTCTTCCTGCTCCGGTATACAAGTTTCAATATTTTCATTACTGAGTTTAGAGGTAAAAAAGTCCAGCTCCATTGTAAATTTAGTTCCTAAAAGCCCTACTTTGGATAGATTCAATTTTTTTATTTCTTTTGTAGTTTCAGTTGCAATATGAATTACGGGTATCGACATTTTTTCCTCAATTCTATCGGCTAAAAGATGCATTGTATTAGCGCATAAAACAATTGCTTCGGCACCACTTTGTTGCAGGTTTTCACAAGCTTCTGAGAGCATGATAAATGTTGATTCCCAATCATTGTTGTTGTTATTTCTTATGATATCTGCATAATTGAAAGAATGGATTATGCATTTGGCAAAATTGATACCTCCCAGTTTCTCGTTTACTCCTTCATTAATAAGTTTATAATAATCAGCAGTAGAAACCCAGCTAATCCCACCAATAAGCCCCAATGTTTTCATCTTTTTTTTATTTTTTGTTTGTCGATTTAGAATCCTTTTTTCAAAACCGTCGTTATTCTTGTTGTGTTTATAAAAGTATAAAAAAAAGTATCACTTTTTTGGAATTGCATAAATAGATTCTATCTGATTTAAGAATTTGATAAAAGGGGAAATCAACCAATAATAAATCTAATAATTTCATTTAGTGCTAATTGTAAAACTATATATTTACAAAATGAGATTTAAAGTATACAGTGAATTATCATACGAAGTTTTTTCTCCAACTACCTTTATTTTTAATATACAGGCAGCAAAATCACCGAACCAAATAATTATTTCAGAATCTATTATTGTTACTCCCGCTATAAAGTTTGAGGAATTTACTTTGAAAAATTCGGATACACGATTTGTAAAAATGGAGGTAGAGCGAGGCCAGTTTTTTACAATAATTTACCAAGCAGAAGTTGAGGTAGAACATACAATTTATGATGAAAAAGTACTTTTGAAATCCATACCAATTATAAACTTGGATAACGAAGTATTGCCCTTTATTTCTCCAAGCAGGCATTGTGAATCGGATAAATTATTGGAATTTGCCACTAAGGAATTTGGATTTTTACCCAATGAATATGCTAAAGCAAAAGCCATAAACGAATGGATTTTCAACACTGTCGAATACAAAACCGGCGTTACTAATTCCAGTACTTCAGCCTGCGATACGTTGCTTGATAAAGTGGGTGTTTGTAAAGATTTTGCCCATTTAGGGATTGCACTGTGCAGAGCTTTAGATATACCGGCACGCTATTTTACAGGATATGCCCATAATCTTAATCCACCGGATTTTCATGCTTGTTTTGAAGCGTATATCGGTGGACAATGGCTATTTTTTGATCCCACTAAATTAGCTGTTGCTAATGGATTAGTAAAAATTGCTAATGGTAAAGATGCTTCAGAAGTGGCTGTTGCCAGTTACTTTGGGGATGTTACTTGTACGTTCATGAAAATTGATTGTAATCCTGTTGCATCTGATTTTATACCTTTCAATTCTGAATTTGATACAAAAGCGATTTCTTATGAATGAAATATTGTCGCTTAAATGTTTTATTGGAGTGTTTTAATCTAAAATTTTTCTAACGGTGATTCGGTTGTCGTCTCCCATTTTCCAGATTTCTCCGAACAAAGTAACCTTTTCTCCTGTTTTAAATTCACGAAATTTTCCTGGAGTTCCAAGATTTGGAATGCTAATTACGGCAAAATAAATTGCTCCTTCGTTTGTTTTTATTTTGGCAGTATAGCCATCTTTCCCTTTTTCGACAGATTGAACTGTTCCAGTGATTTTAGCTTCGGCAATGTTCTTCTGTTTCAGTTCCAATATTTCTCTGACAGTAATTTGTTTTTCTTTTCCCATTTTCCAAAGTTCTCCTTTCACTGTTATTGTATCTCCAATTTCGACTTGTTTGAATAACTGGGGATTACTCAAATTAGGAATGCTAATTGTTCCAAAATAAATGCGTCCTTTTGTATTTTCAATTGTTGCAGTGTAGCCATCTTTCCCTTTTTGAATAGCCGAAACTTTCCCACTGACGGTAGCTGTTTTCACGGAGGAACACGATAGAATACTTAAAATAATCAGACTTGCAATGCTTTTCTTTATTTGGAATATTTTCATTTTTTTTGTTTTCTTACGGATATAATATTCGATAAATGTATCATTGTTTTTACAAATACAATACGCTATCAATACTATGTTTTCATGTTTAATTGAACGAACTTCTAAATTCTAAAGGCGAAACATTGGTTTTACTTTTGAATAATTTGCTAAAAGACTGTGGGTATTCAAAACCCAATTGGTATGCTATTTCACTAACGGATAAAGAAGTTGTAGTCAAAATTTCTTTGGCTTTTTCAATTAACTTATCGTGAATGTGCTGTTGCGTACTTTGTCCAGTGAGTGATCGAAGCATATCACTTAAATAATTTGGTGAGACATTCAATTGCTCTGAAATGTATAGAACGGTTGGAAGACCAAATTCCTGAACTTTGTTACCGTTAAAATAATCCAAAAGCAGTTTTTCCAGATTACTCAACAAATCATTACTGGCATTTTTTCGGGTAATAAACTGTCTGTTATAGAATCGGTTGGAATAATTGAGCAATAATTCGATGTGAGAGAGTATAACATCCTGACTAAAACCGTCTATTACAGAACAATATTCGGTATCAATATTTTGCATAATGTCCGTAATCATTGCTTCTTCTTTATCCGAAAGGTGTAGCGCTTCATTTACTGCATAGGAGAAAAATCCATAGTCTTTGATGCTTTTTGCCAAGGCATAATTTTGGATGAAATCAGGGTGAATGACTAACCATATCCCTGAAAGCGCTATATCTTCATCAACAACAGTCGAGATTACCTGACCCGGTGAAAAAAAGGTCATTATACCTTCGTCAAAATCATAATAGTTTTGTCCATATTTCAATTTGCCTTTAAAATCCTTTTTGGTACAAACCGAATAAAAATTATAAACGAAACTTTTTATACTTTCATCAAAATGATACTTTATTTCATTCAGATTAATGACACTAACCAACGGATGTTTTGGTTTAGGTAATTCCAATAAACGATGCAACTCAGAAATGGAATTGATGATATAAGGAGAATTGGTCTCTTTTTTCATGGTGCGAATTATAAAATCAGTAGGAAAAGCGAATAGTAAAGATAGCTTTTCCTACTGAATAATGTTGTTTTATTGATCGATAGCGCCCATATTGGCAGCGTCATAACGATCGCCTGTAATAGTTCCTAAAGGGATAATGGTTTCTAAACGATTTAGGTCTTCAATGCTTAATTTAATTTCGGCGGCAGCATTATTTTCTTCAACATATTTCACGCGTTTTGTTCCCGGAATTGGAAAAATACCTTTTGAAACAATCCAAGCAATGGCTAATTGTGAAGGTGTTATTTCTTTTTCGATAGCCAATTTTTTTATTTCATTTACCAAAGCAATGTTTTTGTAAAATTGTTCGCCTTGAAAACGAGGTAAACTTTTTCTAAAATCATTATCAGGAAAATCATCAGGGCTTTTGATATCGCCAGAAATAAATCCTCGACCTAATGGGGAATAAGCCACAAACCCGATTCCAAGATCTTGAAGTGTTTTTAAAATCCCCGTTTCTTCTACGCCACGCTCAAACAAAGAATATTCTGTTTGTACCGCAGTCAAAGGATGAATAGTATGGGCTTTTTTTATGGTCTCCGATGAAACTTCCGAAAGTCCGATGTGACCAATTTTTCCTTCTTTTACCAATTCGGCCATTGCTCCAACAGTTTCTTCAATAGGCGTATTTGGGTCTAAACGATGCAGGTAATACAAGTCAATATAGTCAGTTCCCAAATTTTTAAGCGAACGCTCCACGGCTTTTTTTACATAATCTTTTGTACCGTTGAATTGCCAAGTCAGTTGTTCTTTGTCATCAATTTCATAACCAAATTTTGTGGCAATGGTATATTGATTTCTGTTTCCTTTAATGGCTTTGGCGACAAGCCTTTCATTTAGTAAAGGACCGTATAAATCTGCAGTGTCCAGGAAGTTGTACCCTAGTTCCAATGAACGGTGAATGGTAGCTATAGATTCGGCTTCATCCGCTTTTCCATAAACATCCATTCCTGCAATTTGGGTCATCCCCATACAACCTAATCCTACTTTTGGAACAAAAAGGCCTTGACTTCCCAGTTCGATTTTTTTATTAGTATTCATACTTTTTTATTTAATTGTGGATTTAAATTAACAATGCAAATATCAGTACGATACTAAATTTAAAAGTAACCCAATCTCTTATAGTTGTATCCAAAATGAGGAAAGTTGATTTTTTTAAAAAAGTCAGCCGTAAAAATAAACCGCATTTAAATGAGATTTTGAGATGAGTTATTTACGTCGAAGTTGAGTCTCATTTATTCATTAAATAGGATGTTAAATGTTTTATTTTCTCGCTTTGCATATGGAAAACATCGCAAAATACAGCGTCGAGTAAACTGCCATTTTTCATTTGAGATTGGACCGCACCTTCTACGATTACAATATTATTTTCTTCAATCATTCTAATAATCTGTATGGTTGGACTACCAATAAAATTGTCGTTTTCTATCTCCTTATCAAATGCTTCTTTCCCAGATAAACGAAACACTCCAGGGACTTCCCAAGTGACATCTTCGGTTAAGCAGGATAAAATTTTTTCATGGTCACTAGCCATAAAGCCTTCCATATATTTTTGTACAGTTTGCTTATTTTTTGTCATGGTTTCTGTTGTGATTTAAGGAAGAATTGTCTTTGATTTAGAGACTTACGAAATCATCGCTTTTTGGAAAAATACTTAATGCTTGAACCGCAATTTCTGGAGTTGGAGAAGCTAATTTGCGAAGTTTGGTATCCATCCAAGCACCATCAACAGTTATGGTTGCACAAAGTTTGTTGTCTTCATTCAAAAACTCATGTAAAATAGACCAGCGCGAAGCATCTGCTTTCATTTTGGAGGTTTTGGTGTGCATGAAAATTTTGTCCGAAATTTTTATTTCTTTTCTAAAAACACATTCTTCCCTAAAAAGTATAGGGCCAAAACTTTGTGCTTGCATCACCTTCATCGTTAATCCAAGGCTTTCTAGAATTTCGATACGATGCTGGGCTCCAAAATCATAGTAAGCGCTATGTCGTACATGAAAATTAGGGTCAAGATCAGACCAACGGAAAGATAATTCTTTTATAAATGAAGTCATTTTATGTTATTTTAGGATACTTTTTGGATTAAATTTTAGTAAAAGTATATAGATTTAGAAAATCGAAAATAATAATAAAAAAGGAATGTAATGACGGTAGGCTTTGTTTTTTAAGGCTTTTTTATGATAATCCTGACTGAAATTCGTGCAATTCTTTAACATATTGTTTTCGTTGGTACCAATCGTTATAAACCAAATGATATTTTTCGACTTTGAATTTTCCGAAATCAAAATTCCGATACTTTTCTAAAACTTCAATCCACTTTTCTTTATGGTTGATTTCTTTTCGGAATCGTGCTACAGTTGTGTGAGCTGTATTAATAGAATAGCGTTTGTCAATGCTTTCCTCTAATCCAGAATTCGTAAAATTTGTTCTTAAGTTATTTCTCAAATTATCCAGGGAATTAGAATTAGTAAAACCTTGTAGCATTATAGCAGATGGGGAAGCAGTAATGCCTTGAAAATTAATTGCGATATCCGGTATTCTAACAAGACTTTTTTCGATAATTGCAACATAATCGGGAATCGAAATTGTTTCCAAATCAAAACCATCATAACAAGAAATAATAGATAGTATGGTGATATGAATATCCGAATTGGGATAATAATATTGCTCCGGATCGATTTGCTTGAGTTCGTCTAAAAAGCCCTGAATGTTTTTTTTGGTTTGACTGTCAGGTCGAATTAATAAAGTAATACCAAATCTATTATCTGAAAAGGAATCGATTTGATTGTCAATTTGATACGTGTCCGTCACAATCTTTTCAATAGATTCACTGTATAGCGCAGTATAATGCTGTTTTAAATCCATTTGCTTCTCTTTATCTTATCATATCCCAAAGCAAGTCAAAAGTGTCATTAATAACGGTGTCTTGTTCGGGTTTTGAAAATTCTTTAGCAACTAAATATTGATTGACGCTGAAAGTGTGTCCACAAATTAGTGTAAAAATAAGGTCAACATCCATCGGCTTTATGATTTTGTCTTTTACGCTTTTTTCTAAAAGAGCTATAATTGGTTTAATGTATTTCTGGATTTCTTCTTCAGCGATTTGTTTTAAGTAAGGCGAAGAGTTGAATTGTTCCATGAAACGGAACTCTGTTTTATGCTTTAATGCCCAATGAAGTGTAGCACAATAATAAACTTTCAAAATTCCCTGCAACGATTTTTCGTCTTTAATTATTTCTGAAATGTGTTCATTCAGGCGGCTTTTAATGTCAATATATAAGGCCTTGACTAATTCGTCTTTTGTTGGAAAAAAGTAAAACAAGGTGCCGCTGGCAATGCCCGCTTCCTTTGCAATTTTACTTGTGGGTGTATCGTGAAAGCCAAACTCAACAAATAGTTTGAGTGCCGCCGCCAGTAATTTTTCTCTCTTGTCCATTATTCAGATTTTGGTTCTTTCCAAGTGTATACCACTTTGGATTGCTTTATTCACAAGGAATTTATGGTGTTATTTTACCCCTTTCCACCATTGGGAAAATTGCTGTGTGGTATCTTTTAAATTTACTTGTTCGCCAATCATTGGTGTGATGAGGTTTATGTTTTCTTGTTTGTTATTTTCGGTTATCAATTCCAAAGGTTCGTACCAAGGGTGATTTCCGAGCGCAAATTTTGATGAATGGACGGGAAAAATTCGTTTGGCGTTTAAGTCTTTTGCTGCTTGCAAAATTTCATCTGGCATCATGTGAATGTATTTCCAACTCTTGTCATACTGACCGTTTTCTAATATGACTAAATCAAATACGCCAAACGTTTTTCCAATATCGGCAAAGTGTTTGTCATAGCCACTGTCACCACCAAGAAAAATTTGCATTGTTGGTGTTTGCAAAACATACGAGGTCCAAAGTGTCTTGTTTCTAGTTAGTCCACGACCCGAAAAATGTCTTGAAGGAACCGTATGTGCCGTAAAACCTTCTTCCAAAACTATTTTCTCGTTCCAGTCTTTTTCAATGATTTTATTGGTGTCAAAACCCCAGTATTCAAAATGTTCGCCGGTACCCAGTCCGCAGATTATTTTTTTGATTTTAGGTTTTAGTTTCAAAATGGTTTTGTAATCCAAATGATCCCAATGGTCGTGCGAAATAAAAAGGTAATCAATTTCGGGAATGTCATCTGTTGTATAACGATCAGTTCCTTTGAAGGCTTTTGTTGAAAATGAAAATGGAGAAGCAACACCACTTAAAACAGGATCAACTAAAATTCGTTTTCCGTCAATTTGAATGTAGTAGGAGGAATGCCCAAACCAAACCAAAATGTTTTCGTTTAGATCTGCATTCAAAATGTCCGTCTTAGTAGATGGAATTTTGTCCACTGGTGTAACATTCTTGTGCTGTCCAAAAAAGAACTCTTTGCCAACGGTATAATAAGTTGCTCCTTCGGTTAGGTCAGGAGTATTGCTTTGGTTTTGAAAAGAACCGTTTTTATAATTTGGTGATTGTTTAATTCTTTCTAATCTTTTGCCTGTAGGCAGTTTACCAAATTTTACTTGTTTTAAATAGGATAATACACTCATTACGAATAAGAAAATTAAAGAAATTGAAATAAAAATATGTTTATTACTGACTAATCAGTCAGTAAATGTAAATCTATTTTTTCAACTGGCAATAGTTTTTCAAAAAAATCATTTTTTTCTAAAAAGTAGCGGGTTTTATACAATCGTGTTAGTGTCTTGTTTTAGTCCTTTGCTTTCGCTAGCAAAGGACTTTACAATATTCAATGAATTATGGTTTTGAAATTTCTTCCAATACTTTTTTTCCATTTTCATTATTTGGATCAAGTTCCACCGATTTTTTATAATTTATAATGGCAAGGTTTTTATCGCCATTTTTCAAATAGGCTTCTCCCAAACTATCATAGGTATTCCCTGATTTTGGAAATGCTTCCACATTTAGTTTGAAAACTTCTATAGCTTCTTTTACTTTTCCGGTTTGTAATAGTTGGTATCCTGCGCTGTTCATCTCATTTTCATTGATAGCGTAGGTACTTGAATTTTTATTTTCTTTAAAATAATTTAGTCCAGATGCAATTCCCTTTTCCAGAATAACGTCTACTAAAGCAGTGGCCAATGATTTTTTAGGCAAACTGTATGGTTTATTGTAAAGGATATTTCTAATCGCTACATTCATTTCGTTTAAGTTTGTGCCTCCTGTATTGTTTAATAATACAACCAGATTTTTGTCAGACGGAATGCGGGAAAGCAATGTGTTAAATCCATTTATTCCACCGCCATGCTCAATAACTGTTAAGCTGTCATTCTTTTCTCCATTGAAAGCTTTATTGATAAACCATCCGTAACCATAATGTCCTGGTCCTGCAGGGATATAGGAATTAAATAACAGCTCTTTATATTTTTTCGAAAGTAACTTTTCAGTGTAAAGCGCTTGGTCCCATAAATACAAATCTTCAACGGTAGAATACAAAGAACCGGCAGCGTAGGGGATAGACATATCAAGATAATTGGCATTAGTATAGTTTTTACCATTTTTCTCATAACCCGAAGCTCTGTTTTTTAGAATCGTTTCATGATGATCGAATCCTGTATTATTCATTTTGAGTGGCGTAAGAATATTGTCTTGCAAAAACTGCTCATAGGTTTTACCGGAAACTTTCTCTATGATGTAACCCAATAAAAAATAACCGGAATTGCTGTATGCAAATTTTTCTCCTGAGGTAAATTCCAGCGGTAAGTCAGCGAATTTTTTTACAAATGCTTCCGGGCTGTACGGATTAAGACTTAATTCTTTTACAAAATTTGGGAACGAAGTATAATTTGGAATTCCTGACGTATGTGTCAGTAAGTGATGAATCGTGATTTTATCGCCCGATGCTTTAGGATAATCAGGAAGATACGTTGTTATCGGAGCATCCAATTTTAATTTTCCCTGCTCGACTAATTGAAGTATTAGCATGGAAGTAAACTGTTTGGTAACGGAACCCAACCGGTGTTTGGTATCCGGTTGATTCGGAATATTCCATTCCATGTTTGCCATTCCAAATCCCTTTTTGTAAATGACTTTACCAGCGTCAGCGACAAGAATGGAGCCGTTAAACTGCCCGTAGTCCGAATATAGATTCATCAATTTATCGATTTGCTCCGTTTTGGTTTGCCCAAAGGAAACTGTTACTGTAGTGATTTGAATGAATAGACCAATTAAGATTGTCTTTACTGCAAAATGCTTGGAACGTTGTTTCATAATGATTGTTGATTTTTGTGATTGATGTTGTGTGTTGCTATTATTCTTCTAATAAATTTTCAGTTTTTGTCAAAAAGGATTCTATTGATTCATTAATGTCTATGTCCATTCGGTCAGCAAGGACTGTGAGCCACCAAATACATTCGCCCAATTTATGCTGTAGTTCAGGATTTGTATTTCCTTTTGGCCAGCGCCCTTGTTGTGACATTGTGTGACGCCCTACTAATCCCGCATCAGTAAGAAAAGCCAAAGCATCTTCTTCTACCGTCCATTCACTGCCGTGGTGGGTCTTTTCCAGTTGATGGTATTGTTGTCTGATTTTTAACGTTCTTTCCTTTATTTCTTTTAAATCTAAATTCTTCATTTGTTATTTATTTGGGTTAATCAAGCTGTAGTTTGGTTCTTTTATTCAGATAAATGTATGCAAATTCCAATATGATCACTTAGTTTTTTGTCCAAATTCCAAGTTTCAATATTTATTTTTTGATTTTTTATGAAATCTTTGCTCAAAACAATATGATCAACATTATCAGCAATTTCACTGGTTAAACATTTTAAATTTAGGTTGTCAAAAATTTGATTAAGTTTTTTTCGAGCTTCATGACTTGGGTATGCATAACCTGACATATAAACATTGAAGTCTCCTGCAATACAAATATTACCCAAAAGATTTTTAAAGTCTAAAAGTTGTGATTCCAAATCGGTTTTAAAGCGTTCATCTTTTCCTCCAAAAACGCCAATGATTGTTCCGTAAATATTTAGTAACCCTAAAGGTGTTTTAATTTCAGCGGAAACACTAGTAAAATTAGCAAAGGTTTTGTATTGTTTTTCAATTTTATACTTCGTCCAGATTGTTGTTCTGTTTTCTCCACTTTTATACGGAATCCCATCATGGCCTTTTGATAAACTTTCTGTTGCAATACATGAATAACCTTCCCCAGGATTTATAATAGAATTTGTTTCTGTTAAGATTAAAATGTCAGCATCAAGTTCTGAGAGTTTGTCTAGAATTAATTGATTTTTATTTTTTATAAGTCTTTCTAAATTCCAAGTTAAGATTTTCATGTTTGAAATTTTATTTATCGCTTTGTTCTTTTGCGGGCGTGATGCTATCGAACTGTATTATATTTTAAATTCAAAGTTATGAGGTATAGTTGTTTCCGTAAATGAGATTTCTTGGTCAATTTTTGTAAGAGATTTGTTGATTTTTATTTTACAAACAAATCTTTTGTCTTCACTTACTTGTAAATCAGTAATTTCAATTATTTGGCTAAATAGTTTGTAATCTATTTTTGCATTTGATTTTAGTCCATTTATTTCAGTTATGTCTCCTTTTGATATTGCTCTCTGAACTGTTTGCAGCCATTCTACGATTTGAAATTTTAAATGCTTACTCAAATCAACTTTGATTTGAGGAACAGAAGATTTCAATACAGGTATAACCTCTGCATAATTGCTTTCTAATTCAGTTATATTAGCACAAGCCAAAATATAATCTCTTTCAGTATGGAATGAAGAGTTTTTGTCTTTGTCTGTGAAGTTTAAATAATCAATTGGTGTTTGTGTATAATAATGTTCAATTTCTCCCTTTTGAAAAATAAAAATATTTGCTGATTTAAAGGCTTCTAATAATTGTATAAATCTTGGAATAATATAATTAATTTCACCTTGTTGAATAGGTGATGCTATTGCTATAATTTTTTCTTTAAATTTTACTAAGGCTATTAACATAGATGTAATTACTGAATTTCTTTTTTCAGTTATTGCAATAATGGGGTTTAAATAATTGATTATGTGATTTATGTCAACATCAGTAGTTGTTTTCGTAATTAAGTCATCGGCAACTAATTTTAATTTTCTGTCTAACTCTCCAATAAGATTCGATAAATCTGTTCCTAAACCATTTTCCTGAATATATTTATTACAGTTTTCATCTTCTTGTGCAACTTCTCTTAATTTTCCTTTAAAGAATGCGTCTAAATCAGCAATAATTCTAGCTTTTATGTTCAACTTTTTACAAAGTCTAAAAAACACAGCTAATTCATCTTTTCCGCCAACATCTATAATACTTGAACCTGATGCACTTATGTTATAATCAAGTTTATCAAACAGTAACGTTATTATTTGCTGGTCTGTATAACCTTCAACAAAAACAGGGTTTGGTGAGAAGAAAAACTGTTTATGATGAGTATTAAAACGAGGAAGAAATTTCTTTAAAATATATTCATCTTGAGAATCTAATGTATCAACAAAATTGGGAGGTTGATTATAATGACAAACAAGAATACTTTTTAAATCATCTATGCTTCTCAAATCTAAAAAGTAAGGTGAATGAGTAATTATGAAAAATATTTTTTTTGTTGGGTCAATATTTGGGTCGCCTGCAAACTTTCTGATTTCACTAAGTAAAAAAGATTGAAATTGCGGATGAAGATGTAGTTCTGGTTCGTCCAGTATTAGACAATTCTTGCTGTCATCATATATAAAAGTCAGAAGTGTCATTAACTCTTTCAAACCGTGACATTCTTTCTCTTTAAGTCCATATTCTTCGCCACCTGAGTTATTTTGAATTTTAGGTTTAAGAAATCCTCCTTCTTCAACTAAACGAATTGTTTTATTAAAAATGTCAGATAGTAGAGCCTCAATTTTTACTCTTACATCAAGTCTTTC
This sequence comes from Flavobacterium cryoconiti, assembly GCF_048158645.1. NCBI lineage: Bacteria > Pseudomonadati > Bacteroidota > Flavobacteriia > Flavobacteriales > Flavobacteriaceae > Flavobacterium > Flavobacterium cryoconiti. The sequence goes on from NZ_JBLNKW010000008.1 coordinate 64,051, forward strand.
TTTTAAGATAATGAAAGCAGATGATGAAAGTCCAAATTGCTCGCCATAATTTTTTATGTCTTTAAATTGAGAAATATTAAGTCCATCATTTAAATTACTATTGCCATAATAGTGATATTGTTGTTTTTCTAAACCACTTAATCGTTCAGCGTTTAACAGCCGTACTTTGTAGTTTTGTTGAAGTTGATTTTTTAATTGATCAGCAAAAAGTGATTTACCTGTTCCATTTGGTCCAACAATCAAATTAATTTCACCCCATTCATTTTTTGAAAAGTTTTTTGTCAACCAAAGTTCTGGAAGAATAATATCTATTGGAATATTTATCATTTTATTGTTTCATTTTCAAATTATCATTAACCAGTATATATTCGCAGATCCACCCAAAATCGGGAATGCTTTACACTACAAATAGCATTTTATTGTTCCGCTAATGTAGTTAATTTATTACGGATTATTGGTGTTGTAATTCCTAAACTAATCGAATAGAAACAAACTGAAATTAGGAATCAGATACCCAAGCTCCGATAGCATTCAACTTTACTAATTTCAATTTCAAAAAATGTAAACAATTTTGTTTACATTTATACCATGAAAACAATTGACATCATAAAAGGAATTCATCCCGGTAAAATTGTGGAGCGGGAATTGAAGAAAAGGAACATCAACCAAAGACAATTTGCTCTTTCTCTTGGTGCCCATCCTCAAACTTTGGGTGCCATAATAAAGGGTAATAGGAGGATGAATGTTGATTTATCTCTTAAAATGGAGGAGAAGCTAGAATTAGAAGAAGGTTTCCTGATGACGCTTCAAGTTTTTTATGACATAAAGGAAGCAAAGAAAGATAGTACTTATAAACCAGATCTTTCAAAATTGAGAAAAGGTACTTTTTGGGATACTACTTTTGATAAGATTGACTGGAAACAAAATAAGGTGGCTGTTGTTAAACGTGTTTTTTCTAGAGGAACTGAAATAGAACAGGAGGAAATTATTCGTTTTTATGGAAAAGAAGAGGTTGATAGGATTAAATTATTAAAACACCAATTGTAATATAAATTGAAAAATACTCACTGGAATACTGTTTTGCATTTGCTCAAAGAGATTCTTACCGAATTTTATGCATTAGCTTTTATTTTTCCACTTTAGATTGGCTGTTCCAATATTAAAAGTCAATTTTTAAATTTTGAATTGGCTGATGCTGATTTTGACGCGTTATGTTTACTTGTTAAATCTTGGGAGCTTATCAAATTGGATTTTTTTGAAAGTATCAATAGGAATTCTTAATTCCAAGAAAAAGACTTTGAAACCCAAATGCCTTAGCCCCGATAGCAGCGGCATCCTTTATGTTCTTTCTTTAAGAACATAAAGATACAGCGGAGAGCGGGAATCAGCTCCTGATTACGACTTCCGCCAGAATGACAAATCCTCTGAAATGTCATCTTGTCAGATTTTTTTACGCCAATTTTAACAGAAACTGACAATTTAAGGAGCTGTATTGCATTGGCACAAAGATTGACTTATCGACTTCGAGCTATTAAAATGAGTATATAATAAAATTAAATATATTAAAAATGGGTAAAATAATCGGAATTGATTTAGGTACAACAAACTCTTGTGTTTCTGTAATGGAAGGTAATGAAGCAGTAGTTATCCCTAATGCTGAAGGAAAAAGAACAACACCATCTATCATTGCATTTGTAGAAGGTGGAGAAATTAAAGTAGGAGATCCTGCTAAGAGACAAGCGGTAACTAATCCAACTAAGACTATTGCTTCTATCAAACGTTTTATGGGTCATTCTTTTTCAGAAGTTTCTGCTGAAGCAAAAAGAGTTTCTTATTCAGTAGTAAAAGGGGACAACAATACACCACGTGTTGATATTGATGGTCGTTTATACTCTGCACAAGAATTGTCAGCAATGACACTTCAAAAAATGAAAAAAACTGCTGAAGACTATTTAGGTCAAACAGTTACTGAAGCAGTTATTACTGTTCCTGCTTACTTTAATGATGCACAACGTCAAGCTACGAAAGAAGCGGGTGAAATTGCAGGTCTTAAAGTTATGCGTATTATCAACGAACCTACTGCTGCAGCTTTGGCATACGGTCTTGATAAAAAAGGTAAAGATCAAAAAATTGCTGTTTACGATTTAGGTGGAGGTACATTTGATATTTCTGTTCTTGAATTAGGAGACGGAGTTTTTGAAGTATTATCTACAAACGGAGATACTCACTTAGGTGGGGATGATTTTGACCACGAAATTATTGACTGGTTAGCTGCTGAATTTTTAGCTGAAGAAGGTATTGATTTACGTTTAGATCCAATGTCTTTGCAACGTTTGAAAGAAGCTGCTGAGAAAGCAAAAATTGAATTGTCTTCTTCTACTGAAACTGAAATCAACTTACCTTACGTAACTGCTACAGCTTCAGGACCAAAACACTTAGTTAAAAAATTAACTAGAGCTCAATTTGAAAAATTAACTGACGCTTTAGTAAAACGTTCTATGGCACCAGTTGCTAAAGCGTTGAAAGATGCAGGTTTATCTGTTTCTGATATTGACGAAGTTATTCTTGTAGGAGGTTCTACTCGTATGCCAAGAATTGCTGACGAAGTGGAGAAATTCTTTGGTAAAAAAGCGTCTAAAGGAGTTAACCCTGATGAGGTTGTTGCAATTGGAGCAGCTATTCAAGGTGGAGTTCTTTCTGGAGATGTAAAAGATGTATTGTTACTTGACGTTACACCTTTATCTTTAGGTATCGAAACTATGGGCGGTGTTATGACAACTCTTATTGAGTCTAATACAACTATTCCAACTAAAAAATCTCAAGTTTTCTCTACAGCTGCAGATTCTCAACCAACAGTTGAAATCCACGTTTTACAAGGAGCTAGAGCAATGGCTGCTGATAACAAAACTATCGGTCGTTTCCATTTAGATGGTATTCCACCAGCACCAAGAGGTGTTCCACAAATTGAAGTAACTTTTGATATTGATGCTAATGGTATCATCAAAGTTTCTGCAACTGACAAAGGAACTGGTAAATCTCATGATATTCGTATCGAAGCTTCTTCTGGTTTAACTGCTGAAGAAATCGAAAGAATGAAAAAAGATGCAGAAGCTAATGCTGATGCTGACAAAATTGCAAGAGAAAGAGCTGAAAAATTGAACGAAGCAGACGGAATGATCTTCCAAACTGAAACTCAATTGAAAGAATTAGGTTCTAAATTATCTGATGAAAACAAAGTTGCTGTAGAATATGCATTAACTGAATTGAGAATGGCACACCAATCTCAAGACATTCCTGCAATTCAAACTGCTCTTGACAACATCAACGCTGCTTGGAAAAAAGCAACTGAAGCGATGTATGCTCAAGGTGAACAAGGTCAAGGTGAAGCACAACCTCAAGGGGATGCAGCTCAAGGAGACAATGTTGAAGACGTTGAATTCGAAGAAGTAAAATAATAATTTCCAGTAGAGACGCGATTCATCGCGTCTTTACATTCTATAAAAAAAAACCGTTCGCCTTTGGTGAACGGTTTTTTTTATGGAATTATACGTGAAAGGGTTGTGTAATTCGTCGGGTTTGGTTTTTGGTAGTGACACGCTGTAGTGTGTCTTTGTATATTCTAATTTTTATATCAAACATTATAAATCAATTAACACCGAAGAATTTAGGACTTAAATGGAAATGATTAATTTTGTTTAAATAGAAAATTTATAATGTCAAAAAATATTCCAGTCTCCTTATTAGAATTAGCAATAATTACCCAAGATAGCAATGCAGGCGAAACTTTGCAAAAAACAGCAGCACTTGCACAACTTGCCGACAGTTTAGGTTACAACCGATTTTGGTTAGCAGAACATCATAATATGGCACATGTCGCCAGTACGGCAACGGTGGTACTGATTGGTTATATTGCCAGTCAAACTAAAAATATCCGAGTAGGTTCAGGTGGAATCATGTTGCCTAATCATGCGCCGTTAATTATTGCAGAACAATTTGGAACACTAGAAATACTGTATCCGAATCGGATTGATTTAGGATTAGGAAGAGCACCGGGAACTGACTCGTTAACCGCGCAAGCCATTCGAAAAGATTTCTTTGAACAATCGCAACGCTTTCCGCAAAATGTGACTGCGCTTCAGGAATTTTTCTCTGAAGACAATGCTGCTGCAAATGTGCGTGCTTTTCCTGCCGAAGGGACTAATGTTCCTATTTGGATTTTAGGTTCCAGTATGGATAGTGCTGCTTTAGCTGCTGCCAAAGGATTGCCGTATGCATTTGCCGGACATTTTGCTCCCAAACAAATGCATCAGGCATTTGAATTTTATAGAGACAATTTTCAACCTTCGGAATATTTAGACCAACCCAAAACAATGGCGTGTGTCAATGCAATTGCCGCCGATACAGATGAAGAAGCCCAGATTTTGTCAACCAGTTTGACTCAGATGTTTCTGAATTTGATTCGGAATGATAGAAAACCATTGCAACCACCAGTAGATTCTATGGATGGAATCATGAGCGAAGAAGAGCATTTTCATGTAAACCAAATGACTTCTTGTTCGTTTGTAGGTAGCAAAGAAAAACTAGCTGTCGAATTGCAGCAATTTATTGATTATACTCGTATTGATGAATTAATGATTACCAGTCCGATTTTCAATCATCAGGATAAATTGAAAAGTATTCGAATAATGAAAGAAGTAATGGATACCATAAAATAGCATTTTATAGCTTTTAAAAACAAAAAACCCTGCAACATACATTGCAGGGTTTCTATTTTATGACTCATTAATAATTAACAATTCATCCTTGATAATTAATTATTTAAGGCTTCCAACCATATCTTCCGGTTTGACCCAAGCATCAAAATCCTCTGAAGTTACATAACCTAAACGAACGGCTTCGTCTTTTAGAGTAGTTCCGTTTTTGTGTGCGGTTTGAGCAATTTCAGCTGATTTATAATATCCAATTTTTGTGTTCAAAGCTGTAACCAGCATCAATGAGTTGTCAACCAATTCTTTGATTCTTTTGTAGTTTGGTTCGATACCTTGTGCACAATGTTCGTCAAAAGACATACAAGCGTCACCCAATAATCTTGCTGATTGCAAGAAGTTTGCTGCCATCAATGGTTTGAAAACATTCAATTCATAATGACCTTGCATTCCACCAACTGAAATAGCCACATCATTCCCCATAACTTGCGCGCAAACCATAGTTAATGCTTCACATTGTGTTGGGTTTACTTTTCCTGGCATGATAGAAGAACCTGGTTCGTTTTCTGGAATAAGGATTTCTCCAATTCCTGAACGTGGTCCAGATGCTAACATTCGCACGTCATTGGCAATTTTATTCAATGAAACAGCCAGTTGTTTTAATGCCCCATGTGATTCTACGATGGCATCATGTGCTGCTAAAGCTTCAAATTTGTTTTCGGCAGTTACAAATGGATGTCCCGTAAATTCAGCGATATATTCAGCTACTTTTACGTCATATCCTTCTGGAGTGTTTAATCCAGTTCCAACAGCTGTTCCTCCTAAAGCCACTTCTGATAGGTGAGCTAAAGTGTTTTTAACTGCTTTCAAACCATAGTTCAATTGCGCTACATAACCTGAAATTTCTTGTCCTAATGTCAATGGTGTAGCATCCATTAAATGCGTACGGCCTATTTTAACTACATTATTGAATTCAACTGCTTTGGCATGAAGTGTATCTCTTAGTTTTTCAACACCTGGAATGGTAATTTCTACTACTGCTTTATAAGCTGCAATGTGCATTCCTGTTGGGAACGTATCATTAGAAGATTGTGATTTGTTTACATCATCATTAGCTTTGATAAATTGTTCGCCTTCGCCAATGTTGAATCCTTTAAGAACTTGTGCACGATTTGCAACCACTTCATTTACGTTCATGTTACTTTGTGTACCTGAACCGGTTTGCCAAATTACCAATGGAAATTCATCGTCTAGTTTTCCGGCTAAGATTTCATCGCAAACGGCTGCAATAGCATCGCGTTTTTCAACTGGTAAAACACCTAAATCGCAATTAGCGTAAGCAGCTGCTTTTTTTAAGAAAGCAAAACCTTCAATAATTTCTTTTGGCATGGAAGCCGATGGACCTATTTTGAAGTTGTTGCGGGAACGCTCTGTTTGAGCACCCCAATATTTGTCTGCAGGAACCTGCACTTCACCCATCGTGTCTTTTTCTATTCTAAATTTCATTGTGTTGTTATTTATAAGTATTAAGTAGTTTAGTAGATTTTTAGCCCCGATAGCAGTGAAAATCCTTTTATGCCGGTGTTCGGCATAAAAGATTGTAACGAATAGCGGGATAAGCTCCAAATTCTGAGCTCAAAAATACGGATAATTCCCTTTTTATAAAAATTGATTGATAGTTTTTGTTAATTTTTATTGGTAAGAAAAGGAATTAAACTTACATTTGTGGCTACATTCAAAATTCCGGAAAACATGTTTGAATTTTCACAGTACTTAGGCTTTTTACTTTTCTTAACCGTTCTTACAATAGGATTTTGGTTAATGTTTTTTCTTGTTGGTTTCGTATCCTATTGGGTAGGAGGAGCAACTTGGGAAGCATACAAAGAGAAAAGAGCAAAAAAGAAGCATGAACAATCAGTTTAATCTAATTGTTTTATAAAAAAAGGACCCGTGAAAACGAGTCCTTTTTTTTATGCTTTTATTTTATTTTTTTACAAAAAAAAGACCCGTTTTCACGAGTCCTTTTTGTTTGTTACTTATCCTTATCCAGGAAATTCTCCTCCATTATCATTATTTTCGTTTTTAGGCGCTTGTTTTTCTCTTTCGTTTTTAGCTTTATTGAATCTATATGTAAAAGAAAGATTGAACTGTCTCTTACGAAATTGCATTTCGCTATACGATGTCTGGCCTTCAAGGTGAGTATAAGACTTCATTATTCTAGAATTGAAAATGTCACTTATATTAAATGCTACTGTTGCTTTATCTTTTAGAATGTCTTTGCTAAAAGCTGTATTCATACCAAATTGACCTAAGTTTTTACCTTGTGCTGTATTTTGTGGACCATTATACATTGCTGTTAATTGCCAATCTATTTTATGGGGTAAGGTTAATTTTGAGTTGATTCTTGCAAACCAAGAATTTGCTTGATTATTAAGATTTTGAGTTACAACGACACCATTTGCATCTGTGTAACTATTTTCTCCAGTTGTTTTTACATTGTAAAGATTAAAATTACTATTTAATTTCCACGATTTAAAAGGGGTGTAATTTAGAGTGAATTCGAAACCAAATTTTTGTTCTTTTCCTAAGTTAATTGGTCTGCTCAAAATAACTGGAATTCCGTTTACATCTTCACCTGTAGGAGATCGAACAAAACTAAAGACATCTTTTGTATCTTCAAAATAAGCTGAAGTATTAAAAGTTATTTTATCCCAACGCTTGATATATCCAATGTCGTATTTGTCCGTTAGTGACGGATCTAAATCAGGGTTTCCTTGAAAAATATTAATATTACTTGAGTAATTCGTTGCCGGGTTCATGAAACGCCCTCTTGGTCTTGATAAACGTTTGCTATAACTGGCAGTGAAGTTACTTTGCTTAGATATTTCATAACTAATAAAAGCACTTGGAAACAAGTTGTTGTACTTTTTAGTATTGAATACATTAGTGTCTAATAAATTAACCTGGATATTGGTGTCTTCCCAACGCAACCCGAATAAATAGGAAAATTTATTTACTTTGAAACCATACTGCGTATAAATTGCATTTATGTTTTCTTTATATTGTAAAGTGTTTGACAAACTCGGAATTGTTGCGCCCTGATCATCAAGAACATAATATTTATTATTTAAATCCCCAAAACTTCCTTTGTAACCCGCTTCAAACTGACTTCCTTCACCTATTGGAAGAACGTAGTCAGCTTGCAATTGAACTTGTTTTTGAACTTGGTTATTTAAGGTGTTATTAAAATCATTTGTAGCGGTTATTAGACTATTGCTATCATCGGTGTTTCGAGAAATCGATCCGTCAACGGTAAGTTTGTGCCCTTTATCGTTGAAGTTTTTTATTAAATTTGAACTATATTCAACGTTTTGATTACCCGTATTTCCATCATTCAATCGGTAAGATGATGAAGTAAAATTATGAGCAGCATCAAAATTAGTATAGTTGATTAGATCTCTATCTTCACCATTATTCTTTTGGTAATTTATAGCATTTGTCCAAAAAGTGGTTGGTGTAATAGACCATTCTACACCAGTTCTTCCGTTAAAACCTTTTCTAATTCTTTTAGTATCACGATTTTCATCTAAAAAACTTTTTGCAGAACCATCTGTATTAAAATAATCAGAATTAGTTAAACCGCCACCTTCATTTGTTCTGTAATTATAACCCGCTGTAGTAAAGTAATTTAGTTTTTCGGTTTTATAATTCAAATTTGCACTTAATCCGTATGTTTCTGGAACACCAGTTGAAGCGATAAAAGTTCCATTTAAACCTTGATTTTTTCCTTTTTTAAGGATAATATTTATTAATCCTGAACCTCCTTCGGCATCATAACGTGCAGATGGGTTTGTAATTACTTCTACTTTATCAATTGCATCAGCAGGGATTTGACGTAATGCTTCGGCAATGTTTATGGCATTTGAAGGTCTTCCGTCAATTAAAATCCTAATGTTATCGCTTCCTCTTAAGCTTACATTTCCTTCGGTATCAACTGAAACCGATGGAACGTTGTCTAAAACGTCGCTAACAGTTCCGCCTTTGACCATCATATCTTGGCCAACATTATAGACTTTTTTATCCAGTTTGATTTCGACTGTAGATTTTTCAGCACGAACGACAACTTCATTCAGTTGGTTGGCATCTTCATCTAAAGCAGTTGTGCCTAAATCAATATTTCCTTGAATACTTTTTTGTTTAATTTCAGTTGGTTTGAAAGAAATGAATTCAATTTTTACATCATAAATGCCCGGTGTCACATCTATACTATATTCTCCTTTTGCATTTGTAATTCCGCCGGCAAGTGCTTTTGGATTTTTGGCACTCATAAACGTAATTGTAGCATACTCTAATGGTTGTTTGCTCAATTTTTCAATAACTTTTCCACTAACTTTCACTTTTTGTGAAGGAGCGGGTTGCTGTGCAAAATTTATTAAGCTTGTAAATATAAATGCAAGAGCAAGTAGATTTTTTAATTTTTTTGGCATTTTTATAGTTTTAGTTTCTTTTTTAGATTACAAAAACTAAGTTAGGTTTAATGTGTAAATCATAAAAAAGTGTTAATTTAATTATATGAAATCATTTACATTATCTAGCACTCTTCCTATGATTGCTTTATCTCCTTTGATTACAATAGGTCTTTCAATTAAAATAGGATAGGTAACCATTGCTTGAATGATTTCGTCATTAGTCATTGTTTTATTTTTGAAATTTTCTATCCAAATTTTTTCTTTTTGGCGCACTAATGCAAGCGGTTCAAAATTTAGTTTTTGAATAAGTGTTTTTAATTCTTCGAAAGTGGGAACGTTGTCAAGATAATTAATGACTTCAAATTCTTTTTCAGATTCTTTTATAAAAGCCAGGCAGTTTCTTGATTTTCCGCAACGCGGATTGTGGTATATTTGTATCATAAGTAATTTTTTGATAAAGAAAATGAAGTATTAATCTCGTTTCATAAGTGTAACAAAAGTAGAATTTGTTACTCTAATTTTAATAATATAAAAAACAAAAATCTATGTTTATAGAACAAGGAGTGAAATCTGAGAATAAATTTTGGAAGTATATTGTAGGCTCTTTAGTAATTATTTTTGCTTCTTTTTTAGGTCAGATACCTTTATTATTAGCACTGCTTTATGAAACATTTATAAATGGGAAAAAATATCCATCTTCTAATGAAGATGTTATGACGTTTTTTGAACCTAATATGACATTGTTTTTGATTCTTGCTTCGTTTGTTTTTGCGATGCTGGGAATTTATTTTGTCATTAAATACATTCACAATCAAACGATGCTTTCTATAACTACATCCAGATCAAAAATGGATTGGAAAAGAGTACTTTTTTCGTTTTCTATTTGGTCAGTTTTTACAATTGTGTCAACATTATTGTTCTATTTTTCAAATCCAAGTGACTTTGTAATTAATTTTAAACCCATTCCATTTGTCATTTTAGCTGTTATTGGGACGCTATTAATTCCCATTCAAACCAGTACGGAAGAATATGTTTTTAGAGGTTATTTGATGCAGGGTTTTGCCAATCTCGCTAAAAATAAATGGTTCCCTTTAGTGATGACTTCTGTTATTTTTGGAGCGATGCACATTTCAAATCCTGAAGTTTCTAAAATGGGGAATATTATTTTAGTCTATTATGTAGGAACTGGATTTTTACTTGGGATAATAACCTTGATGGATGAAGGGATGGAATTAGCTTTAGGTTTTCATGCGGCTAATAATTTAGTGAGTGCTTTATTAGTAACATCCGATTGGTCAGCATTTCAAACCCATTCTATTTTTAAAGATGTTTCGGAGCCTTCAGCAGGTTTTGATGTTATATTCCCGGTTGTTATCATTTACCCAATCCTTTTATTTATCTTTAGTAAAAAATACAAATGGACAAACTGGAAAGATAAATTGACCGGAAAAATAGAAGAACCAGTGCATTTTAATGATTTAAACTCAATATAATTACCAATGAATACAATAACTTATAAAAACGTAAACAATCATTTTAAACTGAATGGATTTCATCTGGATCGAAAAGATTTATGTAGAGTAGCATACAGTTTTATAAAAGAAGGGGAAGAGCATGAAAAATCGGTTGGAGATTTTATATTGGATTGGTTTGATAAAAAAAGCTACATCGAATTGAACACTTCCGGAACTACGGGAAGCCCAAAAATTATTCAAATGGATAAACAAGCGATGGTAAATTCAGCTTTAGCTACCGGCGATTTTTTTGATTTACGTCCCGGAGATAAAGCATTACATTGTTTGCCAACTAAATATATAGCTGGGAAAATGATGTTTGTCAGAGGCTTTATTTTAGGATTGGATATGGATTTTGTAGCTCCAACTTCGCATCCGATGTTGCTTAACGAAACTAAATATGATTTTGTTTCTATGGTACCTTTGCAAGCTCAAAATTCTTTGGTAGAATTAAAAAATGTAAAAAAAATGATTGTTGGTGGCGCTAAAATGGGAAAATCACTTGAAAAAAGTCTTTCTAAATTAAGTACCAAAGGATATGAAACGTATGGTATGACAGAAACAATCACCCATATTGCTGCCAAGAAAATAGGAGAGAAGGCATTCTCAGTTTTACCGAATATAAAAATTTCTCAAGACGAAAGAAACTGTTTAGTGATTGATGCACCAAATATTTCAGAAGAAACTATTGTGACCAATGATTTAGTTGAGTTAGTAAATGAAAACGAATTTGTTTTCTTGGGTCGTATTGACAATGTGATTAATAGCGGCGGAATTAAACTGATTCCCGAACAAATCGAAGAGAAATTATCAAATAAAATTCATTCAAGATTTTTTGTTACAGGAGTTCAGGACGCTACTTTAGGGGAGAAATTAGTGCTGATTATTGAAGGTGAAAAGCAACCTTTGGACGAAACTATTTTTGATGGTTTAGACAAATATGAAAAACCTAAAGAAGTCTTCTATGTTTCAAAATTTATTGAAACACAAAATGGAAAAATAAAAAGGAAAGAAATTCAAGAGAGCCTTTAATTAGTTTCAGAATAGCTAGACATAAAAAAGCATCCCGTTTGCAGGAACAGGATGCTTTTTTAGTTTTGACTATTGTTGCATTTTGAAAAAATAATCTGCAGAGTGTTTGCCGCTTCCATAAAATAAGAAAAAGACACAAATTCCAAGTATTAGGAATGCTAACAATAAGTTTTGAGAATGCATTTCGCCCATAAAATTTACAATAATTGCCCCAATCAGTATGGGTAATTGTGCTATTATTGCCCATCTGGTAAGTAAACCAAAAGCAATCATTATTCCTCCAACCATATGTGCCGGAGCAATATAATGAATCAGAAACATTCCACCGCCAATTTTGTCAATTGGGGATATTAAGTCTTGTAAATATTGGATGTTTGTTATAAAAGAGATTCCTTTCATAAACAAAAAAACACCAAGTGCTATTCGTACCAAATCTAATGATAAATAAGTGTGTGTATTTGCCCACTTATTTAAATTTTTTACGTTGCTCATAATGTATAGTTTAAATATTTAACACTAAGTTACTAATTTTTAAAGATATAAGCGATTTTTTGAGTCTATAAATTTTTTTAGTGATTTTAATCAGCAGCTAAACACTTTCTTTTTTATAAAGGAGTATAAAACGAATTTATTTAATGTATGAACCGGTATTTTAGCTTTAGACCAAGACTATTTTCAGCATGACCATGAGCTAAAAATTGAGTAAAATCCATTGACAAACCTAGTCTGTTTTTAGTATTACCAATGATAAAATACCTTCCTAAGTAGAACGCTGAAGAAAGTCCAAATTGCTGGTCCCCTCCGCCATATTCAGATACAAAACCAAGTCCAAATTTTTTGTCTGCATCCGAAAGAGCATAACCTACCCCTGATTCTGCCCCCCAATACCATTTATGGCTAAAGCTATATTGGGTATTAATTTTTATGGAAAATATATTAAAGTTACTGTATAATGTTTTCTCTGTTAATGTACTTTCAGGTGTTATTTTTGGTAAGTTTTGTTTGACGAGCCAATAGTCATAATCGACTTTAATACCTAAGTCCAATTTTGGTGAAACTTTTTTCCATGCTCTTATATTGATGCCAATTTCAAATCTATGGGAGCGATACATTTCTATGTGTACAGGTATGGATAGGTTAATACCTGATTCGAGATAAATTGTTTTATCTTTTTTGGATGAAACACTATCTTGGGTAATTGCCTGCGCAGAAACAAACTGTACAGCCAAAAGCATTACATTTAGGAATACTATCGGAATCTTTTTCATTTTTTCTTATAATTAAATAATTCAAATCGTCGTGACAATTTTTATTGAATTGAAAAAAATGATATTATAAAGTGGATGAGTATTTATTGGCTTAAATAAAATTTAAAAAGAGTTAGTAAAGATACAAATAACTATTAATCAATGCTATATGATTTGTTTGAAATGTTGTTTATATAATTTTATAAACTCATTTTGTTTTTAAGAATTTCAGAAATGTCTTTTTTTCGTATCTTAATGTCATCCAAAATCCAATTCATTTCAGGGTCATTTTCTTTTATACGGTCTTCAATCGTAGGAATTATTTCCATGTCAGGAAATATGCCACGACCTTCAATAGTTGTTTTGAAAGGAGCAGCTATATACATTAATCCGATACGAATTTGGATGCCGGTATTTGGTAATTTTACCCTGGGCATAAAACCAGCAACTGTCCCATTAAATGCGCCACCTGTTTCTTCACCTATAAAATAGGCTCTTTTGGAGCCTTTCAAATTAGAAGAAATAATACATGAAGCCGAAAAACTTCCACCATTGATAAGAATATAAATTTTTCCCTTGAAAGCATTTTTACTCACTTTATGCGGGGTAGTTTGGGTTGCATAGTAATTTTTACCGTTTTGGTTTTTATGAACAGTCAACAGTAAATAACTATATATTATCGGAGAAAAAATCGTTTTTAAAGCTTTAAACCCAAAAGAACCTCCATTAAAGTAAGCTCCTTTGAACAAGCTTGATTTTGAAACTACTTCAGATTTATCTAAAAACACAAAAGTAGAATCTGCTAAATAGGAATATAAATCGGCAATTTCAGTTACTCGTCCGCCTCCATTATTTCTCAAATCGATGATAAGTGTTTTAGATTGATAACCAGTAATTTTAGAAAAGCTTTCTCTGTAAAAAGTTTTATAATCGCCAATTTTGAAACTTCTAATTTTCATTATAGCTACGCTGCTGTCTTTTTCTAAAAAGTGTAGGTTCCGATTGTAATTTTTTTCAGCGGAATAATAACCATTAATCCTTTTCTTTTTTCTGATTTCTTTGGATTTGGTTTTATCTTTCAGCGCTAGCTTTTTTTGAATTTTTTTGAGATGTTCCCCAGTTGTATCCTCCGCTTTTCGTTTGATAGTAATCGTTTTTAAGCTGTCATCAAATTTGAAATCAAATTGAAGACTATCCTTAATTCCATTTTCATTGGAGAATAATGTAGAAAAACGTTTGCCTGAATAATTGGTTTTGTAAGTGGTATTATAACCGTCAGAACTATAATAATGATTGTATTCTGTAATTAAATCGATTGGTTTTGTACCGTTTACAGCAATGACTTCAGTTCCAGGTTGTATCGTTTTGTCATAAGACTTGTTTTTTACAACATATAATTTTCCATTAAAAAGATCGAAATCAAATTGCGAAAAAGGACCGGTCCCTCTTTTGATAAGTGCTTTGGTTTCTCCTTTTGACAATAATTTCGTTGGTGGATAAACAACTAAATGCCCTTGTCGCACCGCAGCAACCACAGGACTTAATTTTTTGTAAAAATTAAAAGAAGTCATTGGTTTTGTAAGGGTCGATTTTAGACTGTCGAATTTATAATCTAAAGCTTCCTTACTGATATACCAATATAAATTGGGGTGTAATTCCTGTAATTTTCGGTAGGTAAAATCAACATCCGATTTTAATTTCTCTTCAGCTATCAAATCATTCAAATGCTTGTTGTGCTTTTTTATGGAAGTACATTGAACAAAGAATAACATTGCAAAACCAAATAGAACTATTTTTCTCATATTTTAATTACTTAGGTTTTTCCTCAACATTGATGACTAAATCTAAATTCTGAAATCTATCATTTGAGATTAAACCTGAATAACACCTAAATTAAATTTCTTTTCAATAGGCGAGTGATTAGCAGCTTCAATACCCATGGAAATCCAAGTTCTGGTTTCTAAAGGATCAATTATGGCATCAGTCCATAATCTGGAGGCTGCATAATAGGGTGAAACCTGTTCATCATATCGCGCTTTTATTTTGTCGAATAATTCTTTTTCTTTCGTTTCATCTACCACTTCTCCTTTTGCTTTAAGCGAAGAAGCTTCAATTTGGGCCAATACTTTAGCTGCTTGCGTTCCACCCATAACTGCTAATTCTGCACTTGGCCAGGCAAAAATTAATCTTGGGTCATACGCTTTCCCGCACATGGCATAATTTCCTGCACCATAGGAGTTTCCTACAATAACGGTGAATTTTGGAACAACTGAATTAGATACAGCGTTCACCATTTTTGCACCATCTTTAATAATTCCGCCATGTTCTGATTTGGATCCTACCATAAAACCGGTAACATCTTGAACGAATACCAATGGAATTTTCTTTTGGTTGCAATTCGCAATAAAACGGGTGGCTTTGTCCGCACTATCGGAATAGATTACGCCTCCAAACTGCATTTCACCGTTCTTAGTTTTTACCACTTTTCGTTGGTTGGCAACAATCCCCACTGCCCAACCGTCAATTCGCGCATATCCAGTAATGATAGTTTGTCCGTAACCGTCTTTATAGGCTTCAAACTCAGAATTATCAACCAAACGATTGATGATTTCCATCATGTCATATTGTTCATTTCGAGCTTTTGGCAAAATGCCATAGATTTCATTTTCGTCTAAAGCTGGTTTCTCCGATTTGATTCGGCTGTAACCCGCCTTATCGAAATCACCTATTTTGTCCACTATGTTTTTTATTTTGTCTAATGCGTCTTTGTCGTCTTTGGCTTTATAATCTGTCACACCGGAAATCTCACAATGCGTGGTTGCTCCGCCCAATGTTTCGTTATCAATGCTTTCGCCAATGGCAGCTTTCACCAAATAACTTCCCGCAAGGAAAATGCTTCCCGTTTTTTCGACTATTAAAGCTTCATCGCTCATAATTGGCAAATAGGCACCGCCAGCAACACAACTTCCCATTACGGCAGCGATTTGGGTAATTCCCATGCTGCTCATTTGAGCATTATTTCTGAAAATCCGACCAAAATGTTCTTTGTCCGGGAAAATTTCATCTTGCAAAGGCAAATAAACGCCTGCACTATCTACTAAATAAATGATTGGCAAACGATTTTCCATCGCAATTTCCTGCGCACGAAGATTTTTCTTAGCAGTAATAGGAAACCAAGCACCCGCTTTTACGGTAGCATCATTGGCCACAACAATACATTGCTTTCCTTTGATATACCCAATTTTAACCACAACGCCACCCGAAGGGCATCCACCATGTTCTGCATACATTCCTTCACCAACAAAGGCTCCAATTTCTATGCTTTTAGCTTTGGCGTCAAGCAAATAATCGATGCGTTCTCTGGCAGTCATTTTGCCTTCACTGTGTAATTTTTGGATGCGTTTTTCACCACCACCTAATTTCACCAGACTCAATTTTTGTCGCAATGCCGAAAGTAAAAGTTTATTGTGGTCTTCGTTTTTGTTGAAGTTCAAATCCATGATGCAATAATGTTAAAAATAGTTTGGGCTAAAATACAAAATCCAATGAAATAAAATTTATTATTTTATGGGTATAGAAAGTAAATCGGATATAAGTTTGGTATAAAAACAAAAAAACAGAAGTTACCTCCTGTTTTTTTATGAATTTAATAAAAAAAGTAATTATTTGCTTTTGGATTCATTTACGAGTCTTTTCAAAATTGCCCATTGTTTTAATGCATCACGAGCTTCAACAGCTGGATAACCCAACATGGTTTTCCCTGCAGGAATATCTCCTGTTACACCTGAACCAGCACCTACAATGGCTCCATCGCCAATAGTGGTGTGGTCTTTTATAGAAGCGCTTCCGCCAATAATAACTCCGTTTCCTAGCGTTACTGAACCAGCCAATCCGCTATTTCCGGCCATGATACAAAAACGGCCTAATTTACTGTTATGTCCAATTTGGACTAAATTATCAATTTTACAGCCATCACCTAAAACGGTAGAACTGAATTTTCCTCGGTCAACGCAAGTGTTGGCGCCAATTTCAACGCTATTGCCTATAATCACATTTCCAATTTGTGGGATTTTCACTAAACCTCTTTCGGGATCGGGGCGAAAACCGAAACCATCTGCTCCAATTGTCGCATTGGGATGTATAATACAATCATTTCCTATGTGACAACGTTCTCTGATTACGGCTCCAGACCAGATTACAGTATTTTTTCCTACGCTACATTCATCCAAAATAGTAACGTTTGGATATAAAGTTGTATTGTCTCCAAGCACAACTTTAGGGCCGATATAACAACCGGCACCAATTCTAACGCCATTACAAATAATCGCGGTTTGATCGATAACTGCAGTTGGATGAATATCAATATTAAATAATGGAGTTGGAGGTGCAAAAAGAGCTAATACCTGTGACATAGCTAAATCTGCATTTTTCACCTTAATGAAAGCTCTGCTTTCTCCTGGTTCTATTGAAATATCTTCATTTACAACTGCAACACAAGCTTTAGAAGTTGCCCAAAATTTTTCGTATTTTTTGTTTCCAATAAAAGAAATTTCAGATTCATTAGCTACTTCAAGTTGTTCAGGAGCAGTGATATTTTGGATAGTACTTCCCACAATAACTCCTTTTAAAATTTCATTTATTTCTTGGATGGAATAGGATTTCATTAAGTGTAGATTGGATTTGGTTTTGTTATAGTCGTCAAATAAAACAAATTGAGATTATAATTCCTAATATTTCGGGATTCTTTAACAGGATTAAAAGTGGGATTTATGTAACTAATAAAAATAAATATGCAACAAATGAAGAGTTTAAACAATTAGTTTTGCAGGTTAATTACGATTATATATTATGAAATTACTGCAAATAAAGTTCTCGATTTTTATACTTTTCTTTTCTTATTTTACTGCAAACGCCCAAATTCAGGCTTTATTTAACAATAAAACACAACTCCGAAATCTAACGGAACGATGGGAATTAGACACGACTTCCGTAAGAGGAACATTTTTAGTTACTCCTTATAAGCCCATGTATGTGTTACCTGTTCGCTGGTCAAATAATCCAAATGAACAACCTCATTCAGGAAATATCGACCCTGATTATATTGCGCCTCCTGGTGTTGATTATAATAATATTGAAGCTAAATTTCAATTGAGTTTTAAGACTAAAGTTTTGCAGGGTATTTTTTGGGGACGCGGTGATTTATGGGTTGCTTATACACAAATATCGCATTGGCAAATTTATAATAATAATCTTTCACGACCTTTTAGAGAAGTTAATTATGAACCGGAACTGATTTTGAATATTCCCGTAAACTTTAAAATTTTTGGTTTTAAAGCACGAATGGTTGGTGTCGCATTCAATCATGAATCCAATGGAAAAAGTGATCCATTCTCCAGAAGTTGGAACAGAGTTATTTTTCATGCAGGATTTGAACGTAATAATTGGACTGTTTATATTAGACCTTGGTTACGAATGTCAGCTGCAAAAGACGACAATCCGGATATTTCTGAATATGTAGGTCGGGGAGATTTAAATGTAATTTATGCTAAAAACGGGAATATATTTTCGTTTATTGGGAGTCATAATTTAAATTTTGGTTCAAAAGCGAGGGGCAATTCCTCATTTTCCTGGTCGTATCCCATCAAAAATAATTTAAAAGGATATTTGTTAGTTTCTCATGGTTATGGTGAAACGTTAATCGATTATAATAATCTGCAAACTACTGTAGGCGTAGGGGTTTCATTGATAGAATGGTTATAGATTTTAGAATTAATACCTTCAAAAAAATGCGACTCAAATAGGGTTACCGATAAATTTGTTATGTTTGTAAGTGAGAGTAAAATAGAATTTAGAGTATCAGAGGACTTTCCTTACTGACTATTAAATAATATACCCACAATAAAATGATTTTTTTAAACCGTTTCTTGTTTTTGGCTGCAGTATTGTTTTTATGTATTAACCTGCAGGCTCAAACAAATACTACTACGATTAAAAATGCTTTATTAATTGCGGCGCATAATAAAAGTAAGTTAGAAAATAGCGAACAATTATTGGTAGTGTACAATTATCAGCCAGAAAGTTACAGCGCTTTTTTTGTAGCCTTAGAGAAAAAAGATAATCGTTGGATTGTAAAACAAGAACCCGTAAAAGTGGGTATTGGTAAAAATGGTTTTGCCACGCCACTGAATAAGCGTGAAGGCGACGGCAAGTCTCCAACAGGAATATTTCGTTTAGGGAAATTATATACCTATGAAAAACAACTAAACACGCTATTGGAATACCAACAAACTACTGCCGAAGATAAATGGATTGATGATCCCAATTCAGAGGACTATAATAGGTTTGTGAAAGGTGTTACTAATGCAAAATCCTATGAAAATTTATTGTTAAAGACTGATGCTTACAAGTATTGTATGGTTATAGAATACAATACAAATCCTGTTATAAAAGGAAATGGGAGTGCAATATTTTTTCATTTGGCTGTAAAAAAACCTTCTTTTACTGCCGGTTGTGTTGCTATTGATGAAGAAAATATGGAGTTAATGGTAAATTGGTTAGATTCTAAACGAAACCCAACAATTATTATGGGGAATTTTAATGTTTTGAAAAGCGGTTTGTAAAGAGTTTTTTAGCAAACGTTTAAAAAACAAGCTATTAAAATTAAAAAATCCCCTCAAACATTTCGATAAACGAAAGTTGAGAGGATTTTTATATAAATTTGAGATTTTTCCTGCTCCAGAAATTTCGGGACAAATGACAAGTTAGAGACTGAAAACTGCTACTAAATACTGCAAACTATTCTTCTTCTCTCTGTCCCATCATCATTAAATAGGCTTTCAAGAATTCATCAATTTCGCCGTTCATAACACCGTCGACATTGCTGGTTTCATAACCGGTGCGAACATCTTTGACTAACTTGTAGGGTTGCATCACATAATTCCTGATTTGTGAACCCCATTCTATTTTCATTTTTCCGGCTTCGATATCAGCGCGTTGTGCCTGTTTCTTTTTTAACTCAATTTCGTATAATTGAGATCGTAACATTTGCATCGCACGTTGTCTGTTATCTTGTTGCGAACGTGTTTCGGAACATTGTATTTGAATTCCCGTTGGTTTATGAAACAATTGTACTTTGGTTTCTACCTTATTTACATTTTGTCCTCCCGCACCACTGGATCTTGAAGTTGTAATTTCAATATCAGCAGGATTAATATCAATTTCGATACTATCATCTACAAGCGGATATACATAAACGGAAGCAAATGAAGTGTGACGCTTGGCATTACTGTCAAAAGGCGAAATTCGAACCAATCGGTGTACGCCGTTTTCTCCTTTTAAATAGCCAAAAGAATAATCGCCTTCAAATTCGAGTGTTACAGTTTTAATACCCGCAGATTCTCCTTTTTGGAAATTCAGTTCTTTTATTTTATAACCGTATTTTTCACCCCACATCATGTACATACGCATGAGCATTTCGGCCCAATCGCAACTTTCGGTTCCACCGGCACCTGCGGTTATTTGTACAACAGCACTCAAAGTATCGCCTTCGTCCGAAAGCATGTTTTTGAATTCAATCGCTTCAATATGGTTTGCTGTTAGTGAATATTGCTCGTCTAATTCTTCAGCAGTAAGTTCCCCTTCTTTATAAAAATCATAGGCGAGTTGCAACTCGTCAGTCATTTCGACCGCTTTGTTGTAATCTTCAATCCACTTTTTCTTGTTTCTAAGGTTTTTTACAATGACTTCAGCTTCTTTTGCATTGTTCCAAAAGTCAGGAGCAAAAGTTTTCTCTTCTTCGTTTGAGATTTCAATTAGTTTGGCATCAACGTCAAAGATACCTCCTCAACGCACCAAGGCGCTCCACAATACCCTTTATTTGTTCGGTAGTTGTCATAAATTTTATTAAATTAAATAGGTCTGTTTTCCAATATTTACAAAAAAAGCCGTTATATCATTCATTTAATTTAGATTTAACTGAACTAGCTTGAATTAACAAACGGTATTATGTAATTTTGTGGCACAAAAATAGAAAAATTTTACGAAGGGACAATTCGAGAATTGTCCGTACTGAAAATAAAAATATATATGGAAATAAATTTAGTTAGCGATACGATTACCAAACCTTCTCGCGAAATGTTAGTGCATATGTTGAATGCCAAAGTAGGAGATGACGTATACAAACAAGACCCGACGGTTATTGAGCTCGAAGCTAAAGTTGCCGAAATGTTCGGGATGGAAGCAGGGCTTTTTTTTCCATCAGGAACTATGGCAAACCAAACGGCGATAAAATTGCATACACAACCAGGGGAACAATTAATTGCTGATAAATATGCGCATGTCTATCATTACGAAGGCGGTGGTGTTTCTTTTAACAGTGGTGTTTCATGTTGTTTATTAGATGGAAATCGCGGAATGATAACTGCAGAACAAGTGGCTGGGGCAATTAATGATCCTGAGTTTTATCACAGTCCTTTGACGAGTTTAGTTTGTGTGGAAAACACAACCAATAAAGGCGGTGGTGCTTGTTATGAATTGGAAGATTTACAAAAAATAAAGCAGGTTTGTGATGCCAATAATCTGAAATTTCACATGGATGGCGCCCGAATTTGGAATGCATTGGTAGCCAAAAAGCAAGATCCTAAAGCATTTGGAAAACTATTCGATACTATTTCGGTTTGTTTATCGAAAGGTTTGGGAGCGCCAATTGGTTCGGTTTTATTGGGTGATAAAGCTACGATTCACAGAGCGCTGCGAATCCGAAAAATATTAGGTGGCGGAATGCGTCAGGTAGGCTATTTGGCGGCAGCCGGAATTTATGCTTTGGACAATAATATTGAGCGTCTTGCCGAAGACCATAGAAGAGCTAAAGAAATTGCCGAAGTATTAAAAAAGGTAAGTTGGGTAGCTTCAGTAGAGCCTGTTGAGACTAATATCTTGATTTTTTCATTAGTTCCAAATTGCATTGAAAAAAATTTAATTGAATTATTAAAACAAAAAAATATTTCAATCAGTTCTATGGGACATGGAAAATTGAGAATTGTAACGCATCTTGATTATCGGGAAGTGATGCATACGTATGTTATGGAAACACTACAAAAATTAGTATAGTAGTTCAAAAATAGTTATTTCACGTTTAAGGTTTTTAGTATTATCAAAAACCTTAAACGTGATTTTTTTTATTTAAAAAGATTGTCCATTCCTGGAATCATTGGCATATCCATTTTTGCAACAGCATCAAGTTCCGCTTCATTTGTTTTAGTTGCTTTTTCGATAGCTTTATTCAGGACTAAAATCATATAATCTTCAAGTTGTTCTTTGTCTTCTAATAAAGAATCGTCAATTGTGATTGATTTTATTTTTCTATTGGCAGTCAAAGTAACTTTCAATAAACCATCAGTACTTTGTTCATCAATAAGAACAGTGTCTAAACGTTTTTTAGTGTCTTCTATTTTTTGTTGGGTTTCTTTTAGTTTACCCATCATTCCCATTAAATCCATTTTGATAAATTTTAAATATTGAACTACGAAATTACTACATTCAGTGTAATAAGCAATGTTAAATTAGATAGAAAATAGAATCGTTTTAAAATGTGTTTGTGCTATTTTTGTAACGTCACTTAAATATAAAAGCGCAAACAATGCCAGAAAATATACAACCACCAGTTGCTAAAATAATACCTGAAAAATTAGAGAAGTTTGATGACGTGAGAATCGATAATTACTTCTGGTTGAATGATAGAGAAAATCCTGAGGTTATTGATTACCTGAATAAAGAGAATGAGTATTACCATAAAATGACTGATCATACTAAGGATTTTCAAAAGGAATTATTCGAAGAAATGAAGGCTAGAATCAAGGAAGATGATGAATCAGTTCCTTATTTATACAATGGATATTACTACATCACCCGTTTTGAAACAGGAAAAGATTATCCTATTTATTCCCGAAAAAAGGAAAGCCTTTCGGCAAAAGAAGAAATAATGTTTGATTGTAATGAATTGGCGAAAGGGCAATCGTATTTTCAATTGGGAGGTTTGAGTATTAGTCCGGATAATAAATTAGCTGTTTTTAGTACCGATACGGTCGGAAGAAGAATTTATACCATTCAAGTTAAAAGTTTAGAAACCAATGAGATTTTAGAAGATAAAATAGAAAAAGTTACCGGAACTGCTGTTTGGGCAAATGATAATCATACTATTTTTTATTCTTCGCAAGATGAAGTTACACTACGTTCTGATAAAGTTTTCAAACATAAATTAGGTTCAAAACAAGCGGATAATGTTTTAGTTTATTTTGAAAAAGACGACACCTATAATGTTGAAGTTGCTAAATCTAAATCCAGAAAATACCTGGCAATCGAGTCTGGAAGTACACTTACAACAGAATATCGAATCTTAAATGCGGATAATCCTGACGGAAAATTTGAAATTTTTCAGAAACGAATTAGAGGAGTTGAATACAGTATCAATCATTACAAAGACAGTTTTTATATTTTAACCAATAAAGATAAAGCGGAAAATTTCAAATTGATGAAAACGCTGGAAACTGCCACTTCACAAGAAAATTGGACAGAAGTTATAGCGCATCGAGAAGATGTTTTATTAGAAGATATCGAAATTTTTGCTAATTATTTAGTAGTTGAAGAACGCTCGAATGGTTTAAACAAAATCAGAATTATGCCTTGGAGTGGGGAAGGGGAATATTATTTGCCTTTCGAAAGCGAAACCTATACTGCTTACACCACAACCAATGTAGATTTTGAAACAGAAATTTTACGTTACGGCTATCAATCCATGACAACTCCTTCTTCGATTATTGATTTCAATATGCGAACTCAAGCAAAGGAAATCAAAAAGGAGCAACAGGTTCTTGGTGGCAAATTCGATAAAAATAATTATAAAGAAGAGCGTGTTTGGGCTACAGCCAAAGATGGGACCAAAATTCCAATTTCAATGGTCTATAGAAAAGAGTTGAAAAAAGATGGGAATAATCCCTTGTTGCAATATGCTTATGGTTCTTATGGGCATTCTATGGATGCCACTTTCTCTTCGACACGATTAACGTTATTGGACAGAGGATTTATATTTGCTATAGCGCACATTCGTGGCGGTGAAGATTTGGGACGACAATGGTATGAAGATGGAAAATTATTAAAAAAGAAAAATACGTTTACTGATTTTATAGATTGTTCTAAATTTCTGATTGATCAAAAATACACTTCACCTGAACATTTATATGCCGAAGGTGGTTCTGCCGGTGGCTTATTGATGGGAGTTGTGGTGAATTTAGCACCTGAATTGTATCATGGTATAATTGCTCAAGTGCCTTTTGTTGATGTGATTACAACAATGCTGGATGATAGTATCCCGCTTACCACTGGTGAGTATGACGAATGGGGAAATCCAAATAAAAAGAAATATTACCAATATATGTTGTCTTATTCTCCTTACGATAATGTAAAAAAGCAAAATTACCCTAATATGTATGTATCTACTGGACTCCATGACTCACAAGTTCAATATTGGGAGCCTGCAAAATGGGTTGCAAAATTGAGAGACATGAAAACGGATAAAAATGTCTTATATCTTGATACTAACATGGATGCAGGTCACGGAGGAGCATCTGGGAGGTTTGAAGCTTTAAAGGAATTAGCAAAAGAATTTAGTTTTTTATTAGATTTAGAGAAAATTAAAAAGTAATTAGATTTTTTTTGTTAAATTTGCAACGTTCGAGGTTAAATTAAAAATTCTCCTCGACTAACTATTTTTTTATGAAAGAAGAAATAAACGCTTATAATAATGTTTTAGAATTAATAGGTAACACTCCACTTATTAAGCTAAATAAAGTCACCGAAGAATTAGAGGGTAATTTTTACGCAAAGGTAGAAGCTTTTAATCCAGGACATTCTTCTAAAGATAGAATAGCATTATATATAATCGAAGAAGCTGAAAAAAGAGGGATTTTATCTCCTGGTGACACCATCATCGAAACTACATCCGGGAATACTGGTTTTAGTTTAGCCATGGTAAGCATCATAAAAGGCTACAACTGTATTCTTGCCGTAAGTTCTAAATCATCTAAAGATAAAATAGACATGCTACGTAGTTTAGGAGCAAAAGTTTATGTTTGTCCTGCACATGTCTCCGCTGATGATGAGCGTTCGTATTATAATGTTGCCAAACGTTTGCATGAAGAAACGAAAGGTTCTGTTTATATCAATCAATATTTCAATCAATTAAATATTGATGCACATTATAAATCTACTGGTCCTGAAATTTGGAAACAAACAAATGGTAAAATTACACACCTTATCGCTTGTAGCGGAACAGGAGGAACCATTTCCGGAACAGCAAAATACTTAAAAGAACAGAATCCTAACATTAGAATTCTTGGAGTTGATGCTTTTGGTTCGGTATTAAAAAAATACCATGAGACCAGAGAATTCGATAACGATGAAATTTATCCATATAGAATTGAAGGTTTAGGTAAAAACTTAATTCCATCTGCAACTGATTTTGATCTTATTGATAAGTTCATGAAAGTTACTGATGAAGAAAGTGCGCATTCTGCCAGAGAGATTACCAGAAAAGAAGGGTTATTTGTAGGGTATACATCCGGAGCAGTTTTACAAGCAATAAAACAATATGCTGACGAAGGTGAATTTGATAAAAACAGTAATGTAATTGCTATATTCCCCGATCATGGTTCTCGTTATATGAGTAAAGTATTTAGCGATGACTGGATGAATGAACAAGGTTTCTTTGACAGTATTAACGAAGAAGAAGCTCAAAAAATTGAATTTATAAAATAGAGTATTCTCTGTTTTTAGCTATAAAAAAAACTCCATCAGCTTTAAGTTGATGGAGTTTTCAGTTTTAAAGGGAGTTTTTTTTAACGTATATTTTTATTCCCTTTTTTTATGACAAACTGTTAGGTATTAAAAACAAAAAACTCCAGATTTCTCCGGAGTTTAAAACTGTAATGTGATAGCTATTCTTCTTCCATAGTATGATACACGTTCATCACGTCATCATCTTCTTCTAGTTTTTCAATTAGTTTTTCTACATCGGCTACTTCAGCTTCAGATAGTTTTTTAGTTATTTGAGGAATTCTTTCAAATCCTGAAGAAAGAATTTCCAATCCTCTGTTTTCTAATTCTTTTTGAATGGTTCCAAAACTTCCAAATGGTGCATAAATCAAAATACCGTCTTCGTCTTCAAAAACTTCTTCTGCGCCAAAATC
This sequence comes from Flavobacterium cryoconiti, assembly GCF_048158645.1. Classification (NCBI taxonomy): domain Bacteria; kingdom Pseudomonadati; phylum Bacteroidota; class Flavobacteriia; order Flavobacteriales; family Flavobacteriaceae; genus Flavobacterium; species Flavobacterium cryoconiti. Next base: position 90,260 of record NZ_JBLNKW010000008.1, read on the forward strand.
GATTAATTCTAATTCTAATTCTTCAGGGTCAATTCCGTTTGCTGGAATTCTAAAGTTACACGTATGGTCAAACATAAATTCAACCGAACCTTGTGTCCCCATTGCACCGTTACATTTGTTAAAATAACTTCTAACATTAGCGACAGTTCTGTTATTATTATCTGTAGCCGTTTCAACCAGGATTGCAATTCCATGAGGTGCATATCCTTCAAATAAAACTTCTTTATAGTTAGCGGTGTCTTTATCTGTTGCTTTTTTGATAGCACGTTCTACATTTTCTTTTGGCATATTGACTGCCTTGGAATTCTGGATAACTGCTCTTAATCTTGAGTTGGCATCAGGATTTGGACCACCTTCCTTTACAGCCATTACAATATCTTTACCAATTCTGGTAAATGCTTTGGCCATTGCTGACCAACGTTTCATTTTTCTCCCTTTTCTGAATTCGAACGCTCTTCCCATTACTTTATGAGTTTATTTTATTTAAGTGCAAAAATAGAATTATTCAATTGTTTTAAAATAGTTTCTATCGTTTTTTTTGTGATAAATTAAAAAAAAATAAGCATTTTACTATTTTAAGTTAGCCATGATTTTTATAGATTCAAAAACACGGAAGTTGTTTTTCAAATTTTTAATTTGAGTACTATTTATAGATTTTAGGTAATCATTTGTTTGTATTTTTTTAGTGTCATTACTAGTATTACTTATAATAAAAGGATATTCGGTTTTGACAAATGCTTCTATCTCTTTCCAATGTTTCGAAAAACCAATCGATTTATTAAAAACAGCATTAAATTGTAAAGGTATAGCTACTGTTGCTTGTGTGAAAAACTGATTAAAAGTAGCTTTTAGTCGGGTGTTTTTTTGAAATTCTATATTCGTTTTGGATTTTTGGGTGTACTCTGTAATAGCTTGTTTCTGTTTTTCATTCATCGGGAATCTATTGGTGTCGATAATGCTTTCAATTTTATCATTTTTTAAAGCGGTTGGATAAGTACTTTCCTTAGGCATTTGATCATCAAATAAACTAGGGATTTCAATATCGGGGGTAATACCATTGTATTGATTTGTTTTACCCGTCACTCGATAAAATTCTCCTATTGTTACTTTTAGAAATTGATTTTTTTCATCTTTTAATGGAACTATTTCTTGCATAGTAGCTTTTCCTAATGATTTCGTTCCTACAATTAAGGCTAAATTATAATCTTGCATGACGTTAGCAAAAAATTCACTTGCTGAAGCTGAAAAGCCATTTATTAAGATAATAATTGGACCAGTATAGCTGTTTTTAGGTTTTTGATTGCCAATGATTTCTTTTTGATTTGTTTTGGTGACAACTTGCGCTAAATAGGGAGTGTTTATAAACAAACCACAAAGCATAATGGCTTCTTCCATAGAACCACCACCGTTGTTTTCTAGATCAATGATTAGTCCCGTAATTTTATCTTCTTTTAGTTTGGCTATTTCTTTGGCTACATCATCACTAACATTTGTTTTTCCATTTTCCAAAGTCGAATAAAAACTAGGGATTTTAATATAGCCCGTTTTTTGATTATCTCGTTCCAGTACATAGCTATAAACACTATTTTGATAATCTCTCATGACCTGTTTGGAGAGGTTTGTGGTGTAAACTTCTCCACTTTTTTTCTTGAGTGTTACCCAGACATTTTTGTATTCATTAGAGCTTAAAATTTTCTCTATTTTTTCAAAATTATAACAATTTACTAAGTATTCTTCTTGTTTCGATTTTATTTTAATGACTTGATCTCCTATCTCTATTTTTTCCGAAAAGTATGCTGGACCACCGGGTAATATTTCATCTATAGAGATGTCATTTTTTTCTTTTACTGAAAGGATAAGCCCTAAAGTATAATTATCAGAACTTACCAATGATAAAAAATCTGATTTTTGATTGGTTGAAAAGAACTCGGTATGAGGGTCAAAATAAGAACAAAAAATAGTGAAAAAGAGGTTGTTAAACTCCTCGGTTGTAAGGTTATATTTGGTTGCTTCGCAGGTATAATCGTCAAATATTTTTTGCTTTATATTTCCTGAAATGCTAGGAAATACTGCGATAAGGGAATCTTTATTAGGACTGCTTTGTGCTATTTCACTAAGCACATCAAAAAGCATTCGTTTTTTATTGATTTTTTTTAAATCTGCTTCTGTTGTTAAATATGGAGTGGGGGTTTTATAAGACCTAATGATTTCGGGGCTGCTCAGCGGGAAACTTTCTTTTTTGAGGGTTTCAATAATAATAGTATGACGATTAACTGCTTTTTGATAAGTAATGTAAAATTCGTTTAAAAAACTGCAATTTGAATGGATGATATTGTCATCTAATTTGTATTTGAGTTTTTTTAGACTATTAATTTCGGATTCTAAAAATAAATCGTTTCTGCCGTCTAACGCTTTTAGAAAATGATTAAAAACATAAACCGATAAACTGTCATTTATCGGTTTAGGTTTGTAGTGAAACTCTTTGACCAATGCATTAATTTTGGATAAAGTCTTGCAGGCATTCGTTTCAGATTGAGCAATGAGCTCTTTTGAAAAAAGCAAGAATAAAAAGATGGCTACTTTTTTCAATTGTTATTTTTTGTAAAAAGGTAATTTTACCACTTTGGCAGGAACATCATTTTTACGGATTCTAATGAATATATCGCTGTCTAAAGTACTGTTCTCAGTGGTAACGTATCCTAAACCAATTCCTTTATTCATTGATGGCGACATGGTTCCTGAAGTTACAATTCCTATAGAATTTCCGGTAGCATCAACGATTTCATAATCGTGTCTTGGTACGGCACGTTCCTGCATTTCAAAAGCCACTAATTTTTTAGAAACTCCCGTTTCTTTTTGTTTTTTCAGGTTTTCTGAATTCGTGAATTCTTTAGTGAATTTAGTAATCCAACCCAAACCAGCTTCAAGTGGAGAAGTGGTATCGTTAATGTCATTTCCGTACAAACAAAATCCCATTTCTAATCGTAACGTATCACGAGCGGCAAGACCAATTGGTTTAATCCCAAAAGGAGCTCCGGCTTCAAAAACTTTATTCCAAATTTGTTCTACTTCTGAATTTTTGCAATAAATCTCAAATCCTCCAGAACCAGTATATCCTGTAGCCGAAATAATTACGTTATCAATTCCTGCAAAATCACCCACTTCAAAATGATAATAAGGAATAGCTGATAAATCCTTAGAAGTCAATGATTGCATTGCTTCAACAGCTTTAGGACCTTGAATAGCCAATAATGAATAATCATCAGATAAGTTTTTCATTTCGACTCCTAAATCGTTATGAGCAGAAATCCAATTCCAATCTTTATCAATATTCGAAGCATTTACGACTAATAAATACTGTTCGTCTTTCATTTTGTAAACAATCAAATCATCTACAATTCCGCCATCATTGTTTGGTAAACAAGAGTATTGTGCTCTTCCAATGGTCAAAACAGACGCGTCATTAGAAGTTACTTTTTGTATTAAAGCTAATGCATTTGGTCCGGTAAGCAAGAATTCACCCATGTGAGAAACATCAAAAACACCCACGGCATTTCGAACCGTTTCATGTTCTGCATTCACACCTTCATATAAAATAGGCATATTGTATCCGGCAAACGGAAGCATTTTCGCTCCCAAACTCTCGTGTATGTGCGTAAGCGCAGTGTTTTTCATTGTTATTTTGTATAGAATTTCAAGTGGCTAATTTATTGATTTTATTTCGGGTGACAAAGACGTAAAGAAGCAAAATTTAAAGTTTCAAACGTTTTCGAAATAACAGGCTGTACTATTTTAAAATAATAATTTTTAGGATTTAATCCAATGAAGTTAGGAAGCTATTTCCTGCTATTCATTACAATCTTTTCCTTTTTAATGTTTAATTTTACAATTAATTAATTTGCGGTCTCTAATTTGCGAGAGCAAAAAATCAACCATCATGAAAAAAAGTAGATTTGTTATTATAGCACTGTTTTTTGTTACCATTTTCTATGGTCAAAATCAAACGGTTATTGGTAAATGGAAAACGATTGATGATGAAACTGGAAAAGCCAAATCAATAGTGGAAATCTATGAGAAATCTGGAAAGATTTATGGTAAAGTAATTGAAATTCTTGAAGAAGAACATAGAAAAAAAGTTTGTAGCAATTGTTCAGGTGAGGATAAAAACAAACCTATTCTTGGAATGATAGTAATAAAAGGATTGACTAAAGAAGGAAATCAATATACAAGAGGTAAAATCTTAGATCCTAAAAACGGGAAGCTTTATAAATGTTACATCACTTTAGAATCAAAAGACAAACTTAAAGTCCGTGGTTTTATTGGGATTTCATTGTTTGGACGAACACAATATTGGTACAGAGTAAAAAGTTAATTCATATTGAATGAATTTGATATTCGTCCAAATAATAATAAATACCTAAAATCTAAAAATGCATTTCGTCGAAGTAATTTTACCCCTTTCTCTTGCCAAAACCTTTACCTATCGCGTTTCTGAAGCCGAATTTCATTATATCAAGAAAGGAATGCGTGTGGCAGTACCTTTTGGGAAAAGTAAAATTTACACAGCGCTAGTTATTGAAATTCATCAAAATGAGCCCACTTTATATGAAGCCAAAGAAATTCACCAAATTCTGGATGAAAAACCTATAGTTACTGAAATCCAAATTGCGCATTGGCAATGGATTGCTTCTTATTATATGTGTGCTATTGGTGATGTGTATCGTGGCGCTATGCCAAGCGCGCTTTTGCTGGAAAGCGAAACCATAATTTCTCAAAAGCAAGATTTGTTTGTGGATGAAAGCCTGCTTTCGGATGATGAATATCTGGTTTATCAAGCCTTGCAACAGCAAAGTTCCCTTAAAGTTCAAGACATTATAGCTATTTTAAACAAGAAAAATATCTTTCCTGTTATTCAAAAATTGATTGACAAAAATATATTGGTTCTTCAAGAAGAAATCTCAGAAAGTTATAAGCCTAAGTTAGTTCGTTATGTGCGTTTACATTCTAAATACGATTCGAATGCAGGTTTGGGTGAATTGTTGGAAACTCTGAAAAGTGCTAACAAACAAAAGGAAATTGTACTGACTTATTTTCAATTGAGCGCTACCGAAAAAAAGCCCATAACCGTTAAAAAGTTGGTTGAAGCTACTCATTCCTCTTCGGCGATTATAAAAGCATTAATTGAAAAAGAAATATTTGAGGATTATTTTCTTCAGGAAGACCGAGTAAATTTTAATGGAAAAATAAGAGAAGAGCAATTGCAATTAAGTCAAGCGCAGCAAACTGCTTTTGAAGAAATTAAAGATAGTTATACTCAAAAAGAAGTCTGTTTGCTACATGGTGTAACTTCCAGTGGAAAAACTGAAATTTATATTAAGCTTATTGAAGAATATCTGGAAACAGGAAAACAAATATTGTATTTATTGCCTGAAATTGCCTTGACAACACAGTTAGTGGGAAGATTAAGAACTTATTTTGGAAATAAAGTAGCAGTTTTTCATTCGAAATATAACAATAATGAACGCATCGAGGTTTGGAACCAAGTTTTGGTAAATTCAGAGAAAGCACAAGTAGTAATAGGAGCGCGATCCGCTTTGTTTTTACCTTTTCATAATCTGGGATTTATAATTGTAGATGAAGAGCACGAACAAACTTTCAAACAAGTAGATCCTGCGCCGCGTTATCATGCGCGTGATGCTGCGGTGGTTTTGGCTCATTCGCATAAAGCAAAAGTTTTATTAGGTTCGGCAACACCAAGTATTGAAACTTATTTTAATGCAAAATCAGAAAAATATGGTTTAGTCGAAATTTCGAAGCGATTTGGAAATGTAATGATGCCAAGTATTGAATTGGTGGATTTGAAAGACAAATACTTTCGCAAAAAAATGACAGGGCATTTCAGTGATGTTTTAATTGAAGAAATCAATATTGCACTTTCATTAGGCGAACAAGTAATTTTGTTTCAAAACAGAAGAGGTTATTCTCCTATAATAGAATGTATTACTTGTGGTAATGTTCCTCAATGTCAGCAATGCGATGTGAGTTTGACGTATCACAAACATAAAAACCAGTTGCGTTGTCATTATTGTGGCTATACGATGGCAAAACCGACGCATTGTCATTCGTGTTCTAGTGTTGATTTGACTACAAAGGGCTTTGGAACCGAGCAAATAGAACAAGAATTGATTTCTATTTTTCCAAATTCAAAAACGGGAAGAATGGATCAGGATACCACGCGAGGTAAATTTGGTTTTGAGAAAATTATTGATAGTTTCAAGAATAGAGAAATTGATATTTTAGTTGGAACGCAAATGCTTGCCAAAGGATTGGATTTTGACAATGTAAGTTTGGTGGGAATCATGAATGCGGATAATATGTTATATCATCCTGATTTTAGGGCATTCGAAAGAAGTTTTCAAATGATGACGCAGGTCGCAGGTCGGGCAGGGCGTTCGGAAAAACAAGGAAAAGTTATTATTCAAACGTATAATCCCAATCACAATACGATACAGCAAGTAACCAATAATGATTATCTGGGAATGTATAAGGAGCAATTGTATGACAGGCAAATCTATAAATATCCTCCTTATTTCAGAATCATAAAATTGACATTGAAACAGCGCGATTTCGATAAGCTAAAGGAAGGTGCCATGTGGTTGTATCAGGTAATGAGTCAAAATCTTACTATGCCGGTATTAGGTCCTGAGGAACCAGCTATAAATAGAATTAGAAATGAATACATACGAACAATCATTATTAAAATTCCACAAAACGTGTCTGTAGTAAGCACAAAAAAAACTATTCAAAAGATATTGAATAGTTTTGAGGCTGTTGCTCAATATAGAGCTATTAAAGTTACGCTAAACGTCGATTTTTATTAAAAGTAATTTTAGGCAAATGATAGGGCTTTAACTAAATCTTCTTTTTTATTTCTACTCAAAGGTATTTTTGTAATTCCAATTTCGGCAAACTTGCTATTGAAACGCTCTACTTTGTCTATATTTATAATATAGGACTTATGAACTCTGATGAATTTTTCTTTTGACAAATCATTTTCAAAAGATTTCATTGTAGAAAGCACTAAGTTGCTGTCTTCTTCAGTAACAACTCTAACGTAGTCACCAAAAGCTTCAATCCATTTAATTTTAGAAGTGAAGATTTTTAATTTTTTAAGATTACTCTTAATGAAAATATGTTCGCCTTCTTCTTCTTTATTCTCTTTTTTAAGAGAATATAAATCGATTGCTCTTCTTACCGATGCATTGAAACGATCTATTGCAATAGGTTTTTGCAGATAGTCGGTAGCATCATAATCAAATGCCTTCATGGCATACTCCGCTTTAGAAGTAATGAAGATTATTTGTGGTTTAATTTTTAAACCATCTAAAAAATCAAAACCGCTTATTACAGGCATTTCAATATCTAGAAATATTAAATCCACATTATGTACGGACATACAACTTCTAGCTTCAATTGCATTAGAAAAATCACCAATTAAATGCAGATTGGGGTGATTATTCACTAACTTTGCGATGATCATTCTTTGAATGGAACTATCATCAACTACTACACAATTAAGTTTCATAATTTAGTATTTTAAGATTTGGAATAGTAAATTTAACAAAGATTTATTTTAAAAACTAATCTTTATCGGTTTTTTTTGCCGTACAACGAATAAAGTGAAATTTTAATTGTTTATTTAAAATAATTGATTACTTTTGCACCCAAATTAACAAATAAATACATATTTATGAATCATTATGAAACTGTTTTCATTTTAAATCCCGTTTTATCTGAAGTTCAGGTAAAGGAAACAGTAAGCAAATTTGAAGATTTTCTTACTAGTAGAGGAGCAGAGATGGTATCGAAAGAAGACTGGGGTCTTAAAAAAATGGCTTACGAAATTCAAAACAAAAAAAGTGGTTTTTACCATTTATTCGAATTCAAAGTAGCAGGAGAAGTTCTTATTGCTTTTGAAACTGAATTTAGACGTGACGAAAGAGTAATGCGTTTCTTGACTGTAAGTTTAGATAAACATGCTATATCTTGGGCTGAAAGAAGAAGAACTAAATTAAAATCTACAAAAGCTTAATTATCATGGCAACATTACAACAATCGGCTTCAGGAAAAAAAGACGGAGATATCAGATATCTTACACCTTTAAACATAGAAACAAACAAAACTAAAAAGTATTGTCGTTTCAAAAAATCAGGTATCAAATATATTGATTATAAAGATGCTGATTTCTTATTGAAATTTGTAAACGAACAAGGAAAAATTCTTCCTCGTCGTTTAACAGGAACTTCATTGAAATACCAAAGAAAAGTTTCAGTTGCAGTTAAGAGAGCACGTCACTTAGCATTAATGCCATATGTGGCTGATTTATTAAAATAATTAAAAATTAACAGTTGTTGGTTTTCTGAAATATGAAACCTAACTTCTCAAATAAAGGACAACAACATGGAACTTATTTTAAGAAAAGATGTTCAAAATTTAGGATTTAAAGATGACGTAGTAAATGTGAAAAACGGATACGGTCGTAACTTTTTAATCCCACAAGGTCACGCACATTTAGCAACTTCTTCTGCAAAGAAAGTGTTAGCTGAAAACCTAAAACAAAGAGCTCACAAAGAAGAAAAAGTAGTAAACGATGCAAAAGCATTGGCTGAAGCTTTGAAAGCTATTGAAATTAAAATTTTCGCAAAAGCAGGTGGTGAAAAATTATTCGGTTCAATAACGAATATTGATATCGCTGAAGCATTAGCAAAAGGTGGTCAAGTAATTGACAGAAAATTTATTACTAGTGGAATCGTTAAACGTACAGGAAAATATGCTGCTAACGTTAGATTACACAGAGAAGTAATTATTGAATTACCTTATGAAATTGTTGCTGAAAAATAACATTCTGTTAACACTTTGTTAATAAAATATAAAAATCACTCTTAGGAGTGATTTTTTTTTGGCTAATTTTGACCAAAATAATTAACACTCAAATAAATGAAAAAAATTATTACTTTATTGTTTTTTGTGTTTGGTCTTCATATGATGGTAGGCCAAACTACAACATCGAGTATTAAGGGAATAGTGAAAAGTTCTAGTAATGAGTTGCTTCCAGGTGCAACGGTACTCGCAATTCATACTCCTTCAGGAACTAAATATTCTGCATTATCAAATGCTGATGGAAGATTCAACATGTTGAACATGAGAATTGGCGGGCCATACAAAATTGTAGTTTCATTTGTAGGTTTTAAAAATCAAGAATTCAATGATGTCTACCTTGAATTAGGTAAAGCATTTGGTTTAGATATCATTTTGCAAGATGAAAGCCAAAAGTTAGAAGAAGTAAAAGTTGTTGGAGCTAAAAATAAAGTTTTTCAAAGTGGAAGAACGGGTGCCGAAACTACTATAGGTAGAAGAGAATTGGCAGTATTGCCATCAATCTCAAGATCAGCTGAGGATTTTACACGTTTAGAGCCTTCTGCCAGTGGAGGATCTTTTGGAGGTAGAAATGATCAATATAATAATTATTCGTTGAATGGAGCTGTATTTAATAATCCTTTTGGATTGGATGCCGCAACTCCCGGCGGACAAACGAGTTCTCAGCCAATTTCATTAGATGCGATTGACCAAATTCAGGTTGCTACTGCTCCTTATGATGTGACTTTATCAGGTTTTACGGGAGCTTCTGTAAATGCTGTAACTAAATCTGGTACAAATGAATTTCATGGTACTGCTTATACTTTTTACAGAAACCAAGATTTAACAGGTAATAAAGTGCATGGAGAGAAAATATTTGTTCCTTCTTTAGAGCAAACACAAGCAGGGTTGAGTATTGGAGGTCCAATAGTTAAAAACAAATTATTTTTCTTTGCCAATTATGAAATTGACAAAAGAAGCGATTTAGGTTCAAATGTTGTTGCCAATGATGGAAATGCTACTACAGGTGTAAATGAATCCAGAGTTTTAGCTACTGATTTAATGCATGTATCTACTGAATTAGGGAAGTTAGGTTATAATACTGGAGCTTATCAAGGATTTACTCATAATTCAGATTCAAATAAAGGAATTATTAAATTTGACTGGAATATTAATGACAATCACAAATTAGCTTTTATTTATAATTTCTTGGATGCATCCAAAGATAAACCTGCGCATCCTACAGCGATTCTTCGTAGAGGACCAGATGTTAATACAATGCAGTTTCAAAACTCGGGATATCAAATAAACAATCAAATTAGTTCTTTTTTAGTGGAGTTGAACTCTAAATTTAGCGAAGTAGTTACTAATAAACTACAAGCGGGTTATACTCATTTTAACGATTTCAGAAGACCATTTTCTGCACCAGCACCAGTTATTAGTATAACTAAGGATGGTTCTCCATATATTATTGCTGGTCATGAACCATTTTCAATCAACAATAAATTAGATCAAAAAGTAATTCAAATTACAGATAATTTGAATATTGTAAAAGGAAATCATACTTATACAGCAGGTTTCTCTTTTGAAAAATTCATTTTCAAAAACTCATTCAATCTTAAGGGATATGGATTTGATGTCTTTGGAACAACAGATATGGCTGGTTTTGATGCTAATATTGCAAATGGATATTATGCTTCAGCGATTGCAGCGGCTCAAACAACATATGATACAAAAAATGCACTTCAAGACGGAGCGAATGGCGGTTGGAATTTAGCTGAAACTACTGTTGGTCAATTAGCATTTTATGTTCAAGATGAGTGGAATATCAACGATAATTTCAAATTAATATATGGATTAAGAGCTGATAAACCATTGTATTTTAATACCTCAAAATTAATACAGAAATTTATCGATACGGATAATTCTGAAGGGTATGTTCCAACTATCAATTATTATAATCCAAAAGATGGTAGTACTGTAAACTTCGATTCTACAAAACTACCTGGAAATGCATTGTTATGGTCACCTAGAGTAGGTTTCAATTGGGATGTAAATGGAAATAAAGTAACTCAATTGCGTGGTGGAACAGGGATTTTTACTGGAAAACTGCCATTTGTATGGATAGGAAATCAAGTTGGCGGTACTGACCCATTTTTCTACGAAGTTGTTAATAATAATTTTAAATTTCCTCAAGTTTGGAGAACAAGTTTAGGTATCGACCATAAATTTGAAAATAATTATATTTTAACAGTAGATATGTCTTATAATAAAGATATCAATGCAGTCCATGTTCAGGATTGGGGATTAAAAACACCTACCAGTCAATTGAATGGAGTTGATAAAAGACCAATTTACGGTTCTAATGATTATGGTACTTGGAATGAATATGGTTTTCCAACAAGGGCTCATGCCTATGTCTTGACTAATTCCAAAAAAGGAAGTGCCTTTAATACTTCTGTTAAAGTGCAAAAAACTTTTGATAATGGATTTTTTGCTAGTTTAGCTTATAATTATCTAAAATCACAAGATGTGAATTCTATTGAAGCAGAAATTACCGGTGATGCCTTTAATTTTAACCCAGCTTTAGGGAATGTAAATAATGATGTTCTTTCTAATTCTAAATATGGAGACACTCATCGTTTTATTGGTGTAGCTTCAAAAAAATGGAAATATGGAAATGATAAATGGGCAACTACAGTTTCTACTTTCTTTGAATATGCTCAAGGAGGTCGTTTCAATTATACTTACGGAGGCGATATTAATAATGATGGAGCCTCAGGAAATGATTTGATTTATATTCCAACTACAGCTGAAATCAGTGCCATGATTTTTTCGGGTGCAGGTCAAGGTGCAGCATTTGATAATTTTATCAAACAAGATGATTATTTGAATGGGAGAAGAGGTCAGTACGCAGAACGTTACGGTGCTTTATCTCCATGGAGAGGAAAATGGGATCTTAAATTAATGCAAGATTATAATTTTAAAATTTCATCAGCTTCTGAAAAGAAAAATACAATTCAATTCAGTGTTGATGTTTTGAATATAGGGAATTTATTGAACTCAGATTGGGGATTAATCCAACAACCAATCAGCGTGCAACCAATAGGAGTATCAGTTAATGCCGGAAATATTCCAACTTATACATTCAATGGTACGCAAACAAAAACCTTTAGTTATGACGCTAGTTTAGCATCAAGATGGCAAGCGCAATTTGGTATCAGATATATTTTCTAGAAAAGATAAAAAATATATTAAATTTGCCCTCTCATTTGAAGAGGGCTTTTTTATTCCAATGAGAATAAAATCTCAACAGTTAAAATTAAAATACAATAATGAAATACTCAAGATTAACAAAAGAACAGTTTGAAGAATTAATGCCTGAATTTACTAATTTTTTAGCTACTCAAGCAATTGATAAAGCGGAGTGGGATAAAATTAAAACGGAAAAGCCTGATGTGGCTGAACAAGAATTAGATGTTTTTTCTGATTTGATTTGGGAAGGTGTTCTGTCGAAAGCAGAATATTTAGAACATTTTTCTAAAAATCATATTTTCCTTTTTCATTGTTTTGATACATATGTTCAATCCATTGTTTTGAAATCATTGGTTCCAGAAACTGATTTCTTGACCAAAGAAGGATTGCAATGGCTTAGCGATAACATGTTTACCGAAACAATCGAAATGAAAGTGGGAAAAAAAGAGTTTACTGATGAGCGTAATACTTCTGTTTTTGCTTTAATACAACAAGGTTCTTTTTTAAGTGATGGCCTTTTATACAAACAAATAAATACAATTATAGAGTCATAATTGTATTGCAGTTTCTTTTAATTTGGTTATTTTAGTACACTTTTTCAAAAACTAAAATAGCCAATTTTTATTTTCTATGGATATTCAAAATACAATTCAAACTTTAAGAGAGGAATTAAATCAGCACAATTATAATTATTACGTGTTGGATAAACCAATAATTTCCGATTATGAATTTGATTTTAAATTAAAACAACTCCAAGATTTAGAAAATAAATATCCGGAATACTTTGATGAAAACTCTCCTACGCAACGAGTAGGTGGCACAATTACAAAAAACTTCCAAACCGTTCCTCACGAACACCGAATGTATTCTCTTGATAATTCCTATTCTAAAGAAGAATTAGTTGATTGGGAGAAACGGATTCAAAAAGTTCTCGGAGAAGTTCCATTAGAATATACTTGCGAATTAAAATATGACGGGGCATCAATTAGTATTACTTACGAAAACGGAAAATTAAAACGCGCAGTTACGCGTGGTGATGGTTTTCAAGGAGATGATGTGACTAATAATATCAAAACTATAAAATCAATTCCGCTTAAGCTAAAAGGAAATTTTCCTGAAAAATTTGATGTACGGGGTGAAATTATTTTGCCTTTTGCAGGTTTCGAAAAAATGAATCAGGATTTAATAGAAATAGGGGAATTACCGTATTCAAATCCTAGAAACACAGCTTCGGGAAGTTTGAAATTACAAGACAGTGCCGAGGTTGCAAAAAGACCATTGGATTGTTTGCTGTATTTTTTAATTGGAAACAATCTGCCTTTTAAATCACAATTTGAAGGATTAGAAACTGCTAGGGAATGGGGATTTAAAGCGCCTAAAGAAGCAAAACTGGCCCATAATCTAGAAGAAGTTTTTCAATACATCGATTATTGGGACACGCATAGACATAATCTTCCTTATGAAACCGATGGTGTTGTCGTAAAAGTAAATTCTTTTAATTACCAAGACGAATTGGGTTTTACGGCTAAATCTCCGCGTTGGGCAATTGCTTATAAGTTCAAATCAGAACAAGTTTCAACAAAGCTAAACTCTATTTCTTATCAGGTGGGAAGAACAGGGGCAATTACACCAGTAGCTAATTTAGAGCCAGTGCAATTGGCGGGAACTATTGTAAAACGTGCTTCTTTACACAATGCTGATCAAATTGAGAAACTGGATATTCGTGTAGGAGATACAGTTTTTGTAGAAAAAGGAGGGGAGATAATCCCTAAGATAATTTCCGTTGATTTAAGCAAACGCCCAGAAAATACAGAGCCAACAAAATACATCACCCATTGTCCGGAATGCCATACAGAATTAGTTCGAAGTGAAGGTGAAGCAAATCACTATTGTCCCAATTTTTATGGCTGTCCTCCACAGATTATTGGAAGAATCCAGCATTATATTTCTCGAAAAGCTATGGATATTGAAGGCCTTGGCGGAGAAACGGTAGCATTACTTTTCAATAATGGATTGGTTCATAATTACGCTGATTTATATGAATTGACTGTGGAGCAAATTCTTCCTTTGGAAAGAATGGCTCAAAAATCTGCTGAAAATTTAGTGAAAGGTGTAGAAAATTCAAAAAATATTCCTTTCGAAAGCGTTTTATTTGCGCTTGGAATTCGATTTGTTGGTGAAACGGTCGCTAAGAAATTAGCGAAGCATTATAAAAATATTGAAGCATTAAGTCAGGCCACATTGATGGATTTGATTTTGGTGGATGAAATTGGGGACCGAATTGCCCAAAGTGTGATTGACTTTTTTGAAAACCAAGAAAATAAAATTATCATTGAAAGGTTAAAAAAACATGGGGTACAATTTGAAATTATTGAGAAAATAAACCCAAATTCCACGGATAAACTTTCTGGAAAAACTTTTGTAGTTTCAGGTGTTTTTGAGAAATTTTCTAGAGATGATTTGAAAAAAGCCATTGAAGATAACGGAGGTAAAGTAGGAAGTTCAATTTCTGCAAAAACTGATTATGTTGTTGCTGGCGATAATATGGGGCCAGCTAAATTAGAAAAAGCCAATAAATTAAATATCCCGATAATTACGGAAGATGATTTTATGAAACTGATAAATGAAAGCTAGTACACCTTCTCTTATACTTTATTTTTTCGCCTGCATATTAACTATTTTATTTGATTTGCTAGGGCAGGAATCATTAGTGCTTTATGCAAAATCTATTGTTGTACCCTCAATTTTCATTTATTATTTAACCACAAATAATTACAAAATTGATTTAATTAAAGCCGGTATCTTTCTTTTTTCGTTTATTGGAGATGTTTTTATTTTGATGAACTATAATGATTCAGAAACCGGTTCTGTATTGAGTTTTTTAATTGTCTATATACTATTGATAGTTCATCTTTTTCAAGGCTTAAAAAAAGTGAAGCTTGATAAAATAGATATTTTGTTTTTATTATGTGTAATAATTGTGATGGTCGTTTTATCGATTACTATTTTAAGTTTACAATTTGAGAAAATGAAAACAGATTTTTCAATTATTATAATTTATAGCATTATTCTAAGTATGTTAATCTGTATATCTGTTATGAATTATATTATAAAAAGCAGTTTTGCTTTTCTAAATTTAGTTCTAATGTCAGTTTTTTTTATGTTTTCTGATATTTTTTATGTTCTAAATGGATTTTATCTAAAGCTTTCCGTTTTTAGTCTAATCGAAATGGCAACTCAGGTATTTTCTTATTTTTTTATGGTAAATTACTTTATTGCAAATGACAAATCTATCCATAAATTAAACAATTATTGATGTTCCTTTGGATGCATTCAGTTTATTATTATCCAAATAAAAATCAATTCGACCTAAATTAATACCGTAACAACCTACTTGGTTTACCAAAACTTCTTTACCAAGAAGATTTTTTGCAACCGTTGGTTTATCAAGAAAAGTATGCGTGTGGCCACCTATTATTAAGTCTATATCCTGGGTCAGTTCCGCTAGTTTTAAATCACAAATTTTATTAGGTTCATCTTTGTATTTATATCCTAAATGCGACAAACAAATCACTAAATCACATTGTTGTTCTTTTTTTAAAATCCGAACCATATCTTGTGCTGTCTCAACAGGATTATTGTAAACAGTTTCTTTATACATCGCTTTATCCACTAATCCATCGAGTTCAACTCCAAGGCCAAAAACACCAACTTTGATTCCATTTTTATTGAATATCTTATACGGTTTTACAAAACCATCCATCACCGTGTTTTTAAAATCATAATTTGCTGATAAGAATTCAAATTTTGCATGAGGCATTTGTGCATACAAACCTTCAACGCCATTATCAAAATCATGATTCCCTATCGTGGAAGCATCATATTGCATCATGCTCATCAATTTAAATTCTAATTCTCCGCCATAATAATTAAAATACGGCGTTCCCTGAAAAATATCACCGGCATCAAGTAACAATACATTTGGATTTTCTTTTCTGATTGATTCTATAAGAGCGGCTCTTCGTACAACGCCGCCCATATTAGGATTTCTGGGATGATCCGCCGGAAAAGGATCTATATAACTATGGACATCATTCGTGTGTAGAATTGTCAAATGTTTCGTCTCACTAGATGTAAAGCTGGTTAACGGCAGTCCTAAACTCAATAAAGCGGTACTTGCAGCGGTTTTTTCGATAAAATCTCTTCTTTTCATTTTTGTTTTTTTGGAGCTATTTCCTGCTGTCCGCTATATCTTTATGTTTTTAAAGAAAAAACATAAAGGATGTCGCCTCCATTAGGGCTAGGGCTATATATTTATGAAATTATTTTCTGTTTTTTAAACGGAATCCTTTTTTATTCAACAGTAATTCTGACATCATTTACAACAGGGATGGTGTCGACTTCTTTGAAATAATCAATTAGAATATTTCTTAACTTATAATCCAAAACATATTTCTGAACGCTTTTTTTAAAGAAATTCATATTGTCGCCACCATTAGATAAATAATCATTGGTTCCTACATAATAAATTTTGTCTTTATCAATAGATTTTCCTTGAATTAAGATGTTTTTGGCTGCGTTATTTTTGTCTATCGTAAAGGTTAAGCCGGACAAAGGATGTGGTTTTTTCTCGTTGATAAAATAATCAACTAATTCAAGAATTTGCGCCCCTTTTAAAGCAACAACAACCATACTGTTTTCAAAAGGCATGATTTCAAAAGCGGTTCTGCTGGTTACATTCCCTTTTGGAAGAATAGAACGAATACCGCCATGATTCAGTAAACAGATATCAATATTCTTTTTTTCTCTGGCATTAAAAACTAAGTTGCCTCGCATTAAGGTAACATCAGCAAGTAAATTTCCAATAGTAGTCTGCCATTTTCCAGAACTTTTATCTAAAGTTACCGGACAATATGCCAGAACGCTGTCTAAATCTTTATTAATGTGTTCGCGGTAGGGTTTGATAAAGTTTTCGATTAACTTTGTTTGTTCGCTATCTAGTTTCGGCTCAGGAGCTTGGTTTTCCTTTTCAGCAATTGGTATTCTTTTACCTTCTATCTTTGTAATGTAATAATTTTGTTTACTACAGGAAGTAATAAAAACAAATGTTAAGAATATAACAAAAAGTTTTAAAACATCGTTATACTTTTTTAGATTTACCATTTCAAATGCGACTTAATTAATTAATTTTGTAAACAAGTAAAAGTAATATGTTTTTAAATTACATAAAGGATTTTTCTGTAAAAAAAATATTAAAAAACAGCTTGCATAATGTTAAAAGCAGTTCGCTTTCAACTTCGATACAAACTGTAGGTTTACTTATAGATGCTAGTTATTTTTCGAAAAAAGAGGTCTTGATTAAAGAATTAATTGCAAACGGAATTTCAGCAGACAATATTAAAGTTATTGTTTACAAAGACAAATTTAAAAAAAGCGATGCGCATCAGTATCCTGCTTTTGGAGCAAAACATCTCAATTGGAAAGGGGAGATTACTGATTCACAGGTAAATGATTTTATAAACGAAAATTTTGATTTGCTAATCAATTATTATGATGTTGAAAAAGCAATTTTAATGGTTGCTACTCACAATTCAAAAGCATTATTTAAAGTTGGATTTTCATCAATAGACAAAAGATTAAATCATTTGATGATTAATACCAGTGCCGAAAATTATAAAGTTTTCATTCATGAATTATTTAGATATTTAAAAATATTAAACAAATTATAATCCAATATGCAATCATTAATAGGAACAGGTGTTGCCCTTGTAACGCCATTTAACGAAGATTTTTCAATTGATACTGAAGCATTAAAAAGAATTGTTAATTTTTCCATAGATAATGGAATTGAATACCTTGTCGTACTTGGTACAACTGCTGAAAATGCAACGTTGTCCCAAGATGAAAAAGAATTGGTTATCAAGACAGTAATAGAAACTAATAATGGAAGATTACCATTAGTATTAGGCGTTGGAGGTAATAATACAATGAAAGTCGTAGACGAGCTTAAAACGAGAGATTTGTCAAAATTTGCTGCTATACTTTCGGTTTCTCCATATTATAATAAACCAACTCAGGAAGGAATTTACCAACACTTTAAAGCTGTTGCTGAAGCTTCTCCGATTCCTGTAATCTTGTATAATGTTCCAGGAAGAACAGCTAGTAATATGTTACCATCAACTGTTTTGCGTTTAGCAAATGATTTTGAAAATGTAGTTGCTATCAAGGAAGCAGCTGGTGATATTGTTCAAGCAATGCAAATATTGAAAAACAAACCAAAAGATTTTCTTGTGATTTCTGGTGATGATATGATTGCATTACCAATGATTTTAGCAGGTGGATCTGGCGTTATATCTGTAATTGGACAAGGTTTTCCAAAAGAATTTTCTGAAATGATTCGATTGGGTTTAAATAGAAAAGTAGATGAAGCGTTCAAAACGCAATACCTTTTATCAGATTGTATTGATATGATTTTTGAGCAGGGAAATCCTGCAGGAATCAAACAAGTGTTTCTCTCACTAGGAATTGCTGAAAATACGGTGCGTTTACCATTGATAAAAGTAGATGAATCGTTGGCTAACAGAATTGATCTATTTGTTAAAAAAATCAATAAACAAGCGTAAAAAACAGCGTCTTTTTTTAAGCAAAAATATATTTTGTAGTAGCTAAATTAATAACTAAATTTGCCACCGAAACTTCGGTATGATTTTCTGTAGGTTGAACACAACAACGAAATCGTAAAAAAAGTAAAAAAATGAAAAAAATAATATCTCTATTGCTTCTTGTGGCACTTTTCAGTTCTTGTAACGAATACCAAAAAGCACTAAAAACCGAAGATGTTGCTGTAAAATTTGATATAGCTACGAAATTGTACGATGCTGGTAAATATTCAAAAGCAATTCGTCTTTTTGAACAAATTGCTCCGGCATACAGAGGGAAGCCTCAAGCGGAAAAATTGTTTTACATGTTCTCTCAGTCGTACTATAAAACCAAACAATATTATTTAGCGGGATATCAATTTGAAAGTTTTGTTTCGGGTTATCCAAAAAGTGAAAAAATACAGGAAGCGGCTTATTTAGGTACTAAAAGTTATTCTAAGTTATCACCGTCTTATAGCTTAGACCAGGCAGATACTGTGAAAGCGATAGATAAATTACAATCTTTTATTGATTCTTATCCTAATTCAGAATATTTGACAGAAGCAAATGCAACTTTAAAAGTGCTAAGTGATAAAATAGAGAAGAAAGTTTATGAAAATGCAAAAGGATATAATACTATTTCAGATTATAAATCAGCGATAGTTGCTTTTGATAATTTTATAGCGGATTATCCTGGAACAAAATTCAAGGAAGATGCCTTATTTTATAAATATGATTCAGCGTATCAACTGGCAATCAATAGTATTCCTGCAAAAATGGAAGAGCGATTAAATGTTGCAAAAGTGGCACATTCTAATTTGGTAAAATTTGATGCCAATACAAAATACAAAAAGAAAGCAGACGAAATGTTTGCAAGGATTGATAAAGATTTACAAAAATTTACTAAATAAATAAAGTCATGGATTTAAAAAAGACGAATGCTCCAGTAAATACAATAACATACAACAAGAATGTTATTGAAGAACCTACTGGTAACGTGTATGAAGCGATAACCATTATGGCTAAAAGAGCAAACCAAATCAATTCTGAAATCAAAAAAGAATTGACTGAGAAATTGGAAGAATTTGCTACATATAATGACAGTCTTGAAGAAGTTTTTGAAAACAAAGAACAAATTGAGGTTTCAAAATTTTACGAAAAATTGCCTAAGCCTCACGCTTTAGCAGTTCAAGAATGGTTAGATGGTAAAATCTACCACAGAGATTCAAATAAGTAATAGTAGTAATGTCAGTTTTAAACGGTAAGAAAATTTTACTAGGTATTTCTGGTGGAATTGCAGCCTATAAAACAGCTTCATTAGTACGACTTTTTATAAAAGCAGGTGCACATGTCCAAGTGATAATGACACCTGCTTCTAAGGATTTTATAACTCCATTAACGTTATCTACGTTATCTAAAAATCCTGTATTTTCGAGCTTTTACAATCAAGACGACGAGAATGAGATATGGAATAATCATGTTGAATTGGCACTTTGGGCTGATTTGATGGTGATTGCTCCAGCTACTGCAAATACCTTGTCAAAAATGGCAAATGGTACTTGTGATAATCTTTTGATTGCAGCTTATTTATCGGCAAAATGTCCTGTTTATTATGCACCTGCAATGGACTTGGATATGTACAAACATCCCTCTACCGTTGCTAATTTTTTCTCGCTGACTGAATTTGGTGACACAATAATTCCTGCTGAAAGTGGAGAATTAGCCAGTGGACTTTCAGGAGAAGGTAGAATGGCAGAACCGGAACACATTGTTGCATTTATAGAAGCTGATTTAGAAAGCAGATTACCCTTAAAAGGAAAAAAAATATTAATTACTGCCGGTCCCACATACGAAGCAATAGATCCTGTGCGTTTTATAGGAAATCATTCTTCGGGGAAAATGGGTTTTGATATTGCCTCAAGTGCAGCAAATTTGGGAGCTTCAGTGCTATTAGTTACAGGTCCTACACATTGTAAAGCAACCAATCCATTGATAAAAGTGATTCCTGTAGTTTCTGCTCAGGAAATGTATGATGCCTGTCATCAATATTATGCTCATGTAGATGTTGCTATTGCTGCTGCTGCTGTAGCGGATTATAAGCCTAAGAATGTGGCTTTGCAAAAGATAAAAAAGAATACAGATGATTTCACTATTGAACTAGAGAAAACAAAAGATATCTTAGCCTCTTTAGGAGAAAGTAAAAAAAATCAGTTTTTAATTGGTTTTGCTTTAGAAACAGAAAATGAAATTGAAAATGCTAAGTTGAAAATTCAGAAAAAAAACTTAGATTTGATAGTTCTAAATTCATTGCAAGATGAAGGAGCCGGTTTTGGAAAGACAACAAATAAAATTACTTTTATAGATAAGTTTTTTACTATCGAAGCCATGGAATTAAAATCGAAAGAAGCAGTTGCTGATGATATATTAAACAAAGTAATAGCACACTTTTATGCATAAAATAATTACTTTTCTTTTACTACTGACTTTTGGGCTTTCGCAAGCGCAACAGTTAAATTGTACTGTGACAGTAAATGCACAAAAATTAAGTAATGCAAATCAGCAAGTTTTCAAGACGCTGGAAACATCGATAAGTGAATTTGTAAACAAAACGGATTGGACAGGGCAGACTTTTAAGCAAAACGAAAAGATTAATTGCTCTATGTATATTACCGTTTCATCAAATAGTTCGGATCAATTTACGGCCACTATTCAGGTGCAATCATCAAGACCTATTTTTAATTCTTCCTACGCATCTCCAGTATTAAATTTTAATGATAAAGACTTTAGTTTTAGATATACTGAGTTCGAAAATTTAATTTTTAATCCAACTACTTTCGATTCTAATTTAGTTTCTGTAATTGCTTTTTACAGTTATGTGATTTTAGGAATGGATTCAGATACGTTTGTTTTGGAATCAGGAAATCCAAATTTTGAAATAGCCCAGAATATTTCCAATGTGGCACAACAAGGAGGGTCTAAAGGATGGGGACAAACAGATGGAAATCAAAATCGATATTTTTTGATAAACGATATTTTATCACCTGCATTTAAACAAGTCAGACAAACCATGTATGACTATCATACAGGATTAGACTTAATGAGTCAAGATTTAAAAGCTTCGAAAGAAAAAATAAAAGGATCGTTAATTAATCTGTCAAAATTAAATGCTTCAAGACCTAATGCTTTTTTGACGCGTGTCTTTTTTGATGCTAAATCAGATGAAATAGTTTCTATATTTTCTGGTGGACCAAGTATTACTATATCAGATTTAGTCGATAATCTGAATAAAATTTCTCCTCTGAATTCAAGTAAATGGGGGCTTATAAAATATTAATTGTTTTTTCAATTTCTAGTTTAATTCCAACTCCTCATAACAAATAACATATAAATGATAACGTCACTTTCGATAAAAAACTATGCTTTAATAGAAAAATTGACTATCGATTTTTCAAAAGGTTTCTCAACTATTACAGGAGAAACAGGTGCTGGTAAATCAATAATTTTAGGCGCATTGGGACTGGTTTTAGGAAAAAGAGCCGACTTAACTTCTTTGAAAAATAAGGAAGAAAAGTGCATCATTGAAGCTCATTTTGAAATTTCAAAGTATAATTTGTTGCCGTTTTTCGATGCCAATGATTTGGACTATGAAAATGAAACTATAATTAGACGTGAAATTCTGCCTTCGGGGAAATCTAGAGCTTTTATTAATGACAGTCCGGTAAATCTTCAGGAACTTCAAGAATTGAGTTTGTTCTTAATTGATATTCATTCGCAACAGCAAACTCAAGAGCTTTCGGATGAAAATGTTCAGTTCGATATTATTGATGCCATTGCCAATAATAAAGAGACAATTCTGGATTACCAATCGCTTTTGAAAAGTTATAAATCGGATAAATCCAAATTGAATTCGCTGCTGAAAAGACAAAGCGAATCTAAGAAAGAACAAGAATACAATACTTTTTTGTTGGATGAATTAATTGCGGCCCAATTAAAATCAGGGGAACAAGAAACTCTTGAAGCTGATTTTGAGAAGTTGAATAATGTTGAGATTATCAAAGAGTCTATCGATAAAGCTTTGGCTATTGCCAATGAGGAACAGATAGGAGTGATGAATAATTTGAAAGAAATTAAAATTTCATTACAGAAAATCGCACCCTTTTCAGTGGATTACCATTCTTTGTTGGAAAGAATTACAAGCGTAACGATTGAGTTTGATGATATTTCAGAAGAGATGAATCGTTGTTCGGAAAAACTTATTAATGATCCAGAGCAATTGGACTTAATCAGCCAAAAGTTACAGGTTATTTTTAATTTGCAAAAGAAACATCAGGTTACTACGGTGGATGAATTACTGGAAATTCAAACTAACTTAGAAAATTCAGTTTTAGAGCTAGGGAATATCGAAGAAGAAATTATAGCATTAACGCATTCGATTGAACAAAAAACAACCACATTAGACGTCATGTCGAATATAATTCATGATAATAGATTTGAATCGATTCCAGTTTTATCTCAAAAGTTGATTTCGATTTTAGAAACGTTAGGAATGCCTAATGTCCGTTTCAAAATCGATATTAATGCTGGTGAAACGTATTTTCAAAATGGAAAAGATGAACTTCAGTTTTTATTTTCGGCCAATAAAGGAACTGATTTTGGCTTATTGAAAAAAGTGGCTTCCGGTGGGGAAATGTCGAGAATCATGCTGGCAGTTAAAGCAATATTGGCACAATATTCGAAATTGCCAACACTAATTTTTGATGAAATTGACACGGGGGTTTCCGGTGAGATTGCAATCAGAATGGGAGAAATCATGAAAGAAATGAGTCAGGAGATGCAAATTTTTGCCATTACGCATTTACCTCAAATCGCGGCAAAAGGGAATGCGCATTTCAAAGTATTTAAATCGACTGTTGGTGACGATACACAATCGGAGCTAAAGCTGTTGAATGAGGAAGATAGAGTAGTGGAAATTGCACAAATGTTATCAGGAACAATCGTTTCTGAATCAGCCTTAAATCATGCAAAAGCCTTGTTGAACTAATATTTTGCTTTATATTTGTTCCCTTTTAGGAAGCATTTTGCGAAAGCTTAAAACAATTATACAAAAAATTAAATTAAAGAATAACCAAATATGATTATAGAACCTAGAATGAGAGGATTTATTTGTACGACATCTCACCCAAAAGGATGCGAACAAAATGTTAAAAATCAGATAGAATATATACAATCAAAAGGAAATATTAATGGTGCTAAAAAAGTCTTAGTAATTGGAGCTTCAACTGGTTTTGGGTTGGCTTCAAGAATTACAAGTGCTTTTGGTTCTAATGCAGCAACGATTGGTGTGTTTTTTGAAAAAGCACCTTCTGAAGGAAAAACGGCTTCACCAGGTTGGTATAATTCTGCAGCTTTCGAAAACGAAGCGCATAAAGCAGGTTTATATGCAAAAAGTATCAATGGTGATGCATTTTCGAATGAAATAAAAAAACAAACATTAGATCTTATCAAAGCTGATTTAGGTCAAATTGATTTAATAATTTATAGTTTAGCTTCTCCAGTTCGTGTTCATCCGGTTACAGGTGTAATGCATCGTTCTGTTTTAAAACCAATTGGAAGTACTTTTACAAACAAAACTGTTGATTTCCATTCTGGTAAAGTTTCTGAAATTTCTATTGAGCCATGCAGTGGTGATGATATTGAAAATACGATTGCTGTAATGGGCGGTGAAGATTGGGGTATGTGGATTGACGCTTTAAAAGCAGAAAATTTATTGGCACCTGGAGTAACAACTGTTGCTTATTCTTATATTGGACCATCATTGACTGAGGCAGTTTATAGAAAAGGAACAATAGGTCGTGCTAAAGATCATCTTGAAGCGACAGCATTTGCTATCACTGACAGTTTAGCCGATATTGATGGGAAAGCATTTGTTTCTGTAAACAAAGCATTAGTAACTCAAGCAAGTTCTGCGATTCCTGTTATCCCATTGTATATTTCTTTATTGTACAAAATAATGAAAGAAGAAGGGATTCATGAAGGTTGTATTGAGCAAATTCAACGTTTATACCAAGAGAGATTGTATACCGGAAATGAAGTTCCTGTAGATGAGAAAGGAAGAATTCGTATTGACGATTTAGAAATGCGTTCTGATGTTCAAGAAAAAGTAGCTAAATTATGGATTGAGGCTGTTACTGAAAACTTATCTGAAATAGGTGATTTAGAGGGTTACAGAAAAGATTTTTATAATCTGTTTGGCTTTGACGTTCAAGGGGTAGATTATAAAGCAGATGCAAACGAAGTGGTAAACATTGAAAGTATTGCGTAATCCTAATATTTAGTAAATTAAATATTTATAAAACCATCAATTAATAGTTGATGGTTTTTTTATGGATAAAGATTATATTTGTTAAAATTTTTTGAGTTTAAAAAACATCTTTAATACCACATTCTTAATTTATGTTATTTTCCCTGATTATACCAGTTTACAATCGCCCAGATGAAGTTGATGAACTTTTGGAAAGTTTGTCCCATTCAACTTACAACGAAATTTTTGAAATTGTTATTATTGAAGATGGTTCCACTTTACCTTGTAAGGATGTTGCTCAAAAATATGGAGACAGACTGGATATTTCCTATTATTTTAAAGAAAATTCTGGTCCAGGTGATTCTAGAAATTACGGAATGACAAAGGCTAGAGGAGATTACTTTATTATTTTTGACTCGGATTGCATTATTCCTGAAGCGTATTTAAATGAAGTAGAGAAAGCATTAAAACAAAATTATGTAGATTGTTTTGGTGGTCCGGATAAAGCTTTGGATAGTTTTTCGGATATTCAAAAAGCAATCAATTTTGCGATGACATCTTTTCTTACTACAGGTGGAATTAGAGGTGGTTCTGAAAAAATTGATAAATTTCAGCCTAGAAGCTTTAACATGGGATTGTCTCGAAAAGCTTTTGAGGCTTCCAAAGGTTTTGGAAATATACATCCTGGTGAAGATCCGGATTTATCAATTCGTTTGTGGAATTTAGGTTTTGAGACTAAACTTTTTCCTAAAGCTTATGTGTATCACAAAAGAAGGATTGATTGGGATAAATTTTCTGTTCAGGTGAATAAATTTGGTAAAGCAAGACCCATTCTCAACAGTTGGTACCCACAATATAACAAGCTTACTTTTTTCTTTCCTTCGGTTTTTATAATAGGATTTTTTACTTCATTAGTATTATTGGTTTTCAATTTTGATAAACTATTGCAGTTGTATTTTGTTTATTTTTTGGTATTATTTTTGGTGTCTACTTATCAAAATAAAAGCTTCAAAATAGGATATTTATCTTTAATAGCTGTTTGGAAACAATTTTATGGTTATGGAACAGGATTTTTGGAATCATTTATAAAAATCATCATTCTGAAACAAAAACCACAAGAAACTTTTCCTGAGTTATTTTTCAAAAAATAATATGACAAAAATAATTGGCTTAACCGGGGGTATTGGAAGTGGTAAAACTACTATTGCTACTATTTTTCAATCATATGGCATTCCAGTTTATATTGCTGACGATGAGGCAAAAAAAAATATGCAATCATCAGAAATTATTGAAGCCATTAAAAAGGTATTTGGTAATTCTATTTTTGAAAATGATGTATTGAGTAGAGAAAAATTGGCCGAAATTGTATTTAGTAATTCTGAAAAACTAGAGCAACTCAATAAAATTGTTCACCCTGCCGTAAAAAAACATTTTGATGAATGGATTTTGAAGCATAAAGATAATCCTTACGTTATTTATGAAGCTGCTATCTTATTTGAAAGTGGTCGTTATAAAGATTGCGATGTGATTATAAGTGTCACAGCTCCAGTAGAATCAAGGATTCAAAGGGTTATTGAAAGAGATAAAACGACTAGAGCACTTGTTTTGAAAAGAATAAATTCACAATGGACTGATGATCAGCGTATTTTGAAAAGTGATTTTGTTATTGAAAATACTTCTATTGAAGCTGTAAAAACAGAAATTCTTAAAATTCTTAAAATTTTAAAGATTAAACAAAATGTGTCTTAGATGTTAATCTTTGGTTAATGTATTATTTAATATATTGTTAAAATACTAATTTTGTCTCGATGAATAAACTTTTTTTTAGATTGCTTGTATTGTTGATGAGTTTGTCCCTGATAGGAATAATTCTTGTTCAGGTGTATTGGTTTAATACCTCATTTAAGAATAATGATGAACAATTTAAATTTCATGTTAAGCAAGTTATTGGTAATGTGGCAGATAAGCTTCAGCAACAAGAGGCTTATAGTTTTTATGATAAATACAATCATTATAAAGATAGTACAGGAAAGATTCCTAAAAAAAATGATTTATTAGAATTTTATTATGTTCAAAAAAATCCTAGAACGAATAAAACAATAATATATTCAAATAGTATTATATCTGAAGATTATAATATCTCTTCAACGTTCTTTGATAAAAAATTTGATAGCGAAAGGTTTAAGAGTTTTAATTCTAAACGGGTTACCGAAGTTTATAACAATAATAATATTGATAATCCAGGTGTTCAACAAAGTCTGATACCAGATGTTCGAATTGAAAAATCTGGAAATTTAGATGTTTTAGATAATGCACAGTTTGAAATTTTCTTTAAAGATATTGCCTCTGCAATGCCTCTTGAAGAAAGGGTTTCAAAAGAAATATTAAATAAACTCATTAAAAAAGAATTAGAAGAATATGGTGTTAATACCAAATTTGAGTTCGGAATTTATAATAATAATTTGGCGACTAAAATAAAATCTAAAGATTTTAAATATGACAAAAACGCCACGTATTCTATTCCAATATTTACTGACAATGAAGGAAATAGTAAATACCAATTATTGGTTACTTTTCCTCATAAAAAGAAATATTTATTGTCAGATCTCGTTAGTATAACTATACTATCAATCATATTTACGCTTATTATTCTCATCGCATATTCAAGTGCTTTGAACCAATTGATTCGTCAACGTCATATATCTGAAATTAAAACAGATTTTATTAATAATATGACTCATGAGTTTAAAACTCCTATAGCGACTATTAATTTGGCTTTGGATGCCATTAAAAATCCAAAAATTATTGATGATAAAGAGAAGGTCTTTAGGTACCTCCAAATGATTCGGGATGAAAATAAACGAATGCACGCACAGGTTGAGAATGTTTTAAGGATTTCTAAACTAGAGAAAAAAGAATTGGATATTAATAAAGATTCTAATAATATCCATGATGTAATTAATGATGCCATTGAACATGTTAATTTGATATTAGAAGATAGAGAAGGAACGATTACAAGTCATTTTGATGCCAATAGAACTACCGTTTTAATAAATGATGTTCATTTCACGAATGTGCTAGTAAATATTTTAGAAAATGCTATAAAATATTCTCCAAATACACCAATAATCGACGTGTTTACTGAAAATGTAAAAGATATGGTTATTATAAAAGTAAGAGACAACGGTTTAGGAATGAGTAAAGTCGCTCAAAAAAGAATATTTGAAAAGTTTTATAGAGAACATACCGGAGATATACATAATGTTAAAGGGCACGGACTCGGTTTAGCATATGTAAAAAGAATAGTTGAAGACCATAACGGTCAAGTTTATGTAGAAAGTGAAAAGGGAAAAGGAAGTACCTTCATAATAAAATTACCATTAATAAATTAGGAATATGGAAAATGTAAATAAAAAAATACTTTTAGTGGAGGATGACCTTAATTTTGGTGCAGTACTAAAAGATTATTTAATGCTAAATGATTTCGATGTCACTTTGGCTAAAAATGGAATGGAAGGATTTGAAAAGTTCAAAAAAGATACTTACGATTTGTGTATTCTAGATGTAATGATGCCATATAAAGATGGATATACACTAGCTAAAGAAATCAGAGAAAAGAATAATGAAGTGCCTATTATTTTCTTGACTGCTAAATCTATGAAAGAGGATGTATTGAAAGGATATAAAGCAGGTGCCGATGATTATTTGAATAAACCTTTTGATTCTGAAGTTTTGTTAATGAAAATCAAAGCAATTATTCAAAGAAAATCTTCTGATACCAAAGCGGAACAAGTACAATTTGAGTTTAATATTGGTAAATTCCATTTGAATTCTAAACTTCGTTTCTTAACTTTTGCAGATGAGGAACCAATTAAATTATCTCCAAAAGAGAATGAACTATTAAAAATGTTGATTCTTCATGAAAATGATTTGATGCCAAGAGAATTAGCTTTAACAAAAATATGGAGAGATGATAACTACTTTACTTCAAGAAGTATGGATGTGTACATCGCTAAACTAAGAAAATACCTGAAACTGGATGAAGATGTTGAAATCTTGAACATCCACGGTGAAGGATTCCGACTAGTTGTTAAGAATAAAACAGCAGTATAAAAGTAAAGCTTCGAGAAATCGGAGCTTTTTTTTGGAAACTATTTATTTCGTGAGTTGTTGAAACAACAAATTTATTCTATTTCCAATTCAATTGTAAAGCGAAGCTGGTTTTATCTTCTTTCGTAATACTAAAAATGGTTTCATTATCAGAAATGTTTTCATGGATGATTACTTCGTCTTTTAAAGACAATTCCTTTAGGAAATTCATTTCAAAACTTTTAATCCTTTGATTCAGAATTAATTTTTCATCAACTAAATCCAAACACCATTCCAGGTATTTGACATTATTGACATGATTTACAATATCTAAATCCGACAAGAATACTATTTTTTCAAAGACGATTTCTTTTTCATGATTGAAATTAATCTTAGAAAAACCTTCCTGAGTGGCTTTTTTTTCTGGATATAATTCAAAATGTGCAAACGGCAAGGCTAATCCTTCCGGTCTGCGGGTTTTAGTGTTGAAAACGGCCCAGAAAGTCTCGGAACCTACAATTTTTTCTCCATTTACATGCATTTCTAAAGCACGCACCGAACGGGAATTTTCTAGCGAATTGATCCACGTTTTCACCGTTAAAATATCTCCCCATTTGGGTAATTTAGTAATTTCAACACGCATTCTGCTTAAAACCCAAGCTTGGTTGAATTCCTGCATATCCAAAAAACTAATCCCGCCAATTTCAGAATGTGCCGCAGCCGTTAACTGCAAAATATTACACAAATCAGTATATTTTAAATACCCATTTGGTGCGCATTGCGTGAAATTGATTTCCCAATCTTTGCTTAGAATGGATGTGAAGTTAGGAGAGATGGGCATTGTTTTTAATTTATATATTTATATTTTCGTTTGTATATTCCACTTTGATATTGTTCTTTTCCTAGATATTTTATTTTATTGTCTTTCAATTCTTTTGTAAAATCATCAAAATTATAATTAAATAGTTTTATGAGTTCAAATTGATTTTCATCTTTAGTATATATTACAATAGATTTTGTAGTGTAATTAAAAGGAATTCTTCCATATGAAATTTCTGAATTTGAATAACCCTTAATTTCTTTAAGTCTGATATTTACAATTTTAAATTTCATTACTTGGTAGAATGAAATATCGTTAGTATTTAATCGTGCAAAAGTAAAATGATTTGAAAGTTGATAATAAAAATAGACAAAAATAAATGTAGTAAATATCAATGGAAAAACTGCCCAAAATCTATTTGGGTCATTAATTATAAAAGTAAGTTTTAAAATTAAATAAGATTGAAATAAATATAAAAATTAGAATTCCAAAAAACATGAGGAAAACAAAATTTAATATTAACCAAAGCAAATTAGGATAAGTTCTAATAATTTTCATTTATTACCTTTATATAATCAACAATAACTTCATATGGAGTTTCAAAATCAAACCATTTGGTATTTTCATTTCTTTTGAACCATGTTAATTGACGTTTAGAAAACCGTC
The DNA here is from genome assembly GCF_048158645.1 of Flavobacterium cryoconiti. Taxonomy (NCBI): domain Bacteria; kingdom Pseudomonadati; phylum Bacteroidota; class Flavobacteriia; order Flavobacteriales; family Flavobacteriaceae; genus Flavobacterium; species Flavobacterium cryoconiti. The sequence continues at coordinate 120,945 of NZ_JBLNKW010000008.1, forward strand.
GGGTGTTTTTCTTTATTTCTTCAATGGCAAATTCCAATGAAATTTCCCTGTCAAAATAACTAAATAATTCTCTATAACCCACGGTTTGTAAGGCATTCAACTCTTTATTTGGGAATACTGTTTTTGCTTCCGCCAATAAACCTTCGTTTATCATGATATCAACACGTTGATTGATTCGGTTGTAAATTATCTTTCTGTCCGCTTCTAAACCAATTAAAATAGGAGTAAAGTTGCGTGTGTTTTGCTTCTGGTTTAAAAACGAAGAATACGGTTTTCCAGAACCCAAACATACTTCCACAAAACGCATCATTCGTTGTGGGTTTTGCAATGTTTGCGGATTTTCGATTGTCAAAGTTTTATAATAATCAGGATCTAGGGTTTCTAGTTTTTGTTGTAAATATCCAATTCCTAATTTTTCGTAATTAGCTGTTATTTCTGAGCGGACAGCAGCGTCAATTTCGGGAAATTCATCAAAACCTTTCAAAATTGCATCTACGTATAATCCTGAACCACCAACCAAAATCGCATAATCATTCGTCAAGAATAATTCGTTGAGTTTGGTAATTGCTTCTTTCTCGAAATCACCTACGGTATAATTCTCAAATATGGATTTGTTTTGGATGAAATGATGTGGTGCTACTGCCAATTCTGTTGCGCTTGGTACAGCTGTTCCAATGGTCATTTCCTTGAAAAACTGTCGGCTGTCACAGGAAAGAATATCACATTTGAAATAATTGGCTAATACAATACTCAAGGAAGTTTTTCCTATAGCCGTAGGTCCGATAATAGTTATTAGGTATTTCATGTTTTTTATAACGAATTGCCGAAATAAATTTCAACTAAAATTTGATTATTTTCAGCGTTTTACTTTTTCGAACATGACTTTGAATAATATTTCGGGTGTCACGGTTGTTCTGCATTGGGATTATTATGTTTCTAAGAATTTCGATATTGTTAATTTGATAGTTTAAATCATAAAAAGCATATCCTTTGTAAATCCCGTTTTCGATTAAAACTGCACTGCGCTCGTTGATAGTTCTTCCTCTGTCTATAAGGACCATATTTTGATTTTCGAAACTGTTTTTGTCTATAAATTCCTGAACTCTTGCATTGTATTCTTCTGGAGAAATATTGCCAATACAAGCGCCGTCACACTCTTTTATAGTGTATTGAAAACAGTTTGTTTTTGAAACATACAAACCCGTTAATTTTTGGCATAAATTGTAATGGGAAGTGATTCTGAACAAAGCATTTTTTCCTTCTTGTAACGAAGTAAATGAAGTTATCTCTTTTTTTCGTCCGTCTGCTTTTTGAAGTTTCAAATTGAGATACCCTTTTTCGTCTTTTTCGGCATACAAAGCCAATTGGAAAATACTTTTTCTTTGCGCCCGATTATGAATTGGTTTATTGACTTTTATTTCTTCACTTTCTTTTAAAAGTGCAATTAGTTCACTTCCGGTTTCATCGTATGTTACTGTGAAAACTTCGGCTTGTATTTTTTTGCATTTAGCAGAAGTTCCCGTGAAATGTTGGTTGATGCGTTTTTTTATGTTTCGGCTTTTGCCAATATAAATCAGATTTCCTTTTTCGTTATGAATGTAATACGTTCCGGTTTTTGCGGGTAAACTTGAAACAATATCTAATAATTTGGGCGCAATTCCTTTTTCAATTTCTAGTTTAATGAAATCTTTGACAATTTCTTTTTCTAAATCTTTCTCTAAAAGGATTTTGAATAATTTCACTGTTGCCAATGCATCACCACTAGCTCTGTGTCTATCTGCCATTGGAATTCCAAGGGCACGAACCAGTTTGCCTAAACTATGGGAAGGTTGCTCCGGTAATAATTTTTTTGACAATTCGACCGTACAAAGGGTTCTTGCTTCAAAATCATAGCCTAATCGTCTGAATTCAGTTCTTAATATTCTGTAATCAAAAGAAGCATTATGGGCGACAATAACACAATCATTCGTCATTTCGATAATGCGTTTGGCCACCTCAAAAAACTTGGGAGCAGAACGCAACATGGCATTATTAATTCCAGTCAGTTTCACTACGAAAGGCTGAATTGGAATTTCGGGATTAACTAAACTGATGAATTGATCCACAACTTCGTGACCGTCAAATTTATAGATGGCGATTTCTGTGATTCCTTCTTCGTTGAATTGTCCTCCAGTGGTTTCTATGTCGAGTATTGCGTACAAATTTTAGTCTTCAGTGTTCCTTTTTTAGTAATCAGTTTTTTAAGTAGTAATTTTCAAATCTGAAATTAAAAATATTAATCCTCAATCAAAAATCAAATTATCTTCCCCCAAAGATACTACTTCCTATTCGAACCATCGTGCTTCCGCATTCAATTGCGAGTTGATAATCACCAGACATTCCCATTGATAATATTGATACCGTAGAGACGCGATTAATCGCGTCTCTACTGCGAATCGCATCAAAAATCGATTTCAAATGAAGGAATTCTTTTTTGATTTGATTTTTATTGTCTGTAAATGTTGCCATACCCATCAGTCCTACAATTCGAATGTCTTTCATTTCCATAAATTCATTTGATGATAGGAGATAAGCAAGTTCTTCCTCGTCAAGACCAAATTTAGTTTCCTCTTCGGCAATATGAATTTGTAATAAGCAATCGATAATTCTATTGTTTTTTTGAGCTTGTTTGTTGATTTCCTGCAATAATTTCAAACTATCCACTCCATGAATCAAGCTCACAAATTGTGCCATAAATTTGACTTTATTGGTCTGAACGTGACCAATCATATGCCATTGAATGTCTTTGGGCATTTGTTCCCATTTTTCAGCCATTTCCTGGATTTTGTTTTCACCAAAAATCCGTTGACCGGCTTCATAGGCTTCAATCAAATCAGCAACGGGCTTGGTTTTTGAAACCGCAACAAGCGTTACATATTCGGGTAATGTGGATTTTATTTTGAGAAGGTTTTGTGCGATTGACATATTAAATAAATTGTTTAGCAATCTTCTCTGCTTTTTTGCTTTCAGAATAATCGTAGAAACCTTCTCCGGTTTTTACTCCCATTTTTCCTGCCCGAACCATGTTCACTAATAATGGGCAAGGAGCATATTTTGGATTTTTGAATCCGTCGTACATTACATTTAAAATGGCTAAACACACATCAAGACCAATAAAATCAGCTAGTTGTAAAGGTCCCATTGGGTGACCCATTCCTAATTTCATAACCGTGTCAATTTCATAAACACCTGCCACCTTGTTGTATAACGTTTCGATGGCTTCATTAATCATGGGCATCAAAATTCTATTGGCAACAAAACCAGGATAATCATTTACTTCAACCGGAGTTTTACCTAATTTCTCAGATAAATCCATAATGATTTTAGTCACTTCGTCGCTCGTATTGTAACCACGAATGATTTCCACTAATTTCATAATTGGCACCGGATTCATAAAGTGCATTCCAATAACACGCTCCGGATGTGCTACAACAGCTCCAATTTGTGTAATGGAAATCGAAGAAGTATTAGTTGCCAAAATTGTATTATGAGAACAAGCTTCGTTTAATTGCTTGAAAATATTCAGTTTCAATTCAACATTTTCCGTAGCTGCTTCAATTACTAAATCTACGCCTACGACGCCATCTTTGATGTCTGTGTAAGTGATTATATTGGTGATTGTTTTGGCTACATCTTCTTGAGTGATGGTTCCTTTGGTCAACATTCGGTCTAAATTGGCAGCAATAGTTGCCATTCCTTTATCCAAAGATTTTTCGGAAACATCAATTAATTTTACGGTAAAACCACTTTGGGCAAAAGTATGGGCAATTCCATTTCCCATTGTTCCTGCACCTATAACTGCTATTGTTTTCATTGGTATTTTGTTTAAAGTCAAAAAAGTTTAAAGTTTAAAGTGTTATTGAATCCTTTAAACCTTAAACTTTTAGCGTATTTTTTAATTTATTTTTTAAAACAATTGATAATTTGGTATGCCACTCTTAAAGCTTCTGTTGCTTGTTCTAATGTTACAACCGGAGTAGTATTATTGTTGATGGCATCAGCAAATGATTCCAATTCGTCAAGAATAGCATTGTTTTGTTCTACATCAGGATTCGAGAAGTAGATTTGTTTTTTTACACCTTCAGCATTTTGTAGAATGATATCAAAATCACCAGGAACTTCTGGAGCATCTTTCATTTTTACCACTTCGCATTTCTTTTCAAGAAAATCAACTGAGATATAGGCATCTTTCTGAAAGAAACGCGATTTACGCATGTTCTTCATCGAAATTCTGCTCGCGGTTAAATTAGCAACACAACCGTTTTCGAATTCGATTCGGGCATTGGCAATATCCGGAGTTTCACTTATAACGGAAACGCCACTGGCATTGATATTTTTTACTTTGGATTTTACAACGCTCAAAATAGCATCAATATCATGAATCATCAAATCAAGAACTACGGGAACATCCGTACCACGAGGATTGAATTCCGCCAAACGGTGCGTTTCAATAAACATCGGATTTTCAATCATGTTTTTGGTAGCGATAAACGCTGGATTGAAGCGTTCTACATGTCCTACTTGTCCTTTGATGTTATATTCTTTGGCTAAAGCAATTATTTCTTCCGCTTCTTCAACAGTTGTAGAAATGGGTTTTTCAATAAAAACGTGCTTTCCTGATTTGATAGAAACTTTAGCACATTTGTAATGAGAAAGGGTAGGAGTTACGATGTCTATAACATCAACAGCATGAATTAATTTGGCTATAGTCTCAAATTGTTTGTAGCCAAATTCAGCAGCGATTTTGGCTCCATTTTCAAGATTTTCATCATAAAAACCAACCAATTCATATTTTTCTGATTGTTGTAATAAACGCAAATGTATTTTTCCTAGATGACCGGCACCTAATACTCCAATTTTCAGCATAATTATGTAATTTGTACAAAAATAGCAATTAATTGATTAATTTTTTATTGATAATGAACAATTATTTAATGTATTTTAAATTCAATTTTCAATATTTGATATTAGAAATTGTTTTCTATTTTTGCCAAAATAAAATAGTAAACTTTGAAAGACACAGCCAAACATCAAGGACTTCGGAATCAGTTAGTAAGCACTTTGGAACAAAAAGGGATTACGGATAAAAGTGTTTTGGCTGCGATAAAAAAAATCCCAAGACATTTGTTTTTAAATTCTAGTTTTGAAGATTATGCCTACCAAGACAAAGCATTTCCTATTGGCGCAGGCCAAACTATTTCTCAACCGTATACAGTAGCTTTTCAATCCCAATTATTAGAGGTTAAAAAAGAGCATAAAATTTTAGAAATTGGAACAGGTTCTGGGTATCAAACCGCTGTTTTGTGTACCATGGGAGCAAAAGTATTTAGTGTCGAAAGACAAAACGAATTGTTTAAACAAACTTCTATTTTATTCCCAAAATTAGGTATTCGTCCCAAACATCTTTCTTTTGGAGATGGATACAAAGGGTTACCAAGTTACGCACCTTTTGATAGTATTATTGTAACTGCGGGAGCTCCATTTATTCCCCAGCCTTTGATGGCGCAGTTAAAAATAGGAGGAAGGTTGGTTATTCCATTAGGAGAAGATGTCCAAATTATGACTTTACTAATCAGAAAAAATGAAACGCAATTCGAGAAACATGAGTTTGGAGAGTTTCGATTTGTACCGTTATTAGAAGATAGAAATTAATACTGAAACCCGCTAAATAGCGGGTTTTTATTGACCAATAATACTTAGATAACGTTCTAAACTTTCTTTTTCCATTTGAGCTATAAATAACAAAAAATCTTCTTTATTGTTTTTAGTTTGAGCCGTTTCCAGTGTTTGGTAATATTGCATTCTACTTTCATAATCACCTTTTATATTAGCGATGATATAGCCATGTTGCAACAAAATTAAGTTCATCACCAAGCGCGACGTTCTGCCGTTTCCATCGATAAATGGATGGATAGTGACTAAGCGTTCGTGCATTTCAGTAGCCAAAACGATAGGATGAAGACTGTTTTTATTGGTTTCAAACCAAATGAAAAAATCTTCCATTTCTTTGGCAACCAGAAAAGGTTGCGGAGGTATATGACTGCTTCCCTGTATCATGACCTGCACTTTTCTATAGCGACCTGCATCTTCAGGATGGATTCCTCTTAAAATAAGATTGTGAATAGAAAGTACTTCTCGTTCATTTATGGAAATATTTTTTTGCGTCAAATCTTTAATGTAAGCAATCGCTTCCTGATGATTAATTACTTCAAGATGTTCCCGCATACTTTTACCCGAAATTGTCAAACCTTCATTGATAACCAAATCAGTTTCACGAAGTGTCATCGTATTTCCTTCGATACGATTACTTTCAAAAGTGTATTCTAATTCTAATGCCTGAGCAATACGATAACTGTCAAAAGCTCTAAAAGAATCTAATTTTGTCTTCAAGGAATCTATTTCATCTAACATTTTTTGCAATGTTGTGGATAGCTTTTTCTTGGATGCTTTACTTTGGTATCTTATTTCTTCCTCAGCAACCAGCAATGCTTTTAATGCAAATTCATCTTGACCTATTTCATAAATAATTTTCTCTTTAAGCCAAGCTACCATTATTGTTTCTAAATCTATTTCAAGTAAAGCCGCAAGTTTCAAAACTTGATCTCTGGTAGGTTTTCTGGTGCCACTTTCAAATTTACTAATTAAGGCTTGATCAATTCCTAAAAGTTGAGCCACTTCTCTAGTTTTGAGTCCTTTTTGTTCTCTTGCATTTTTGAGTAGTGTTTTCATTTTATAAAAAATGTTTTAAATTGTCTTGACAAATTTAGTCATTTTTATTTAATGAAAAAACAAAAATATGACTTAATATTTAATTTAAAATGATTTTTTTATTCTGTCAAGGTCACGTTTAGTATCTTGTTCTTTTAGCGATTCGCGCTTGTCATAGGTTTTCTTTCCTTTACAAAGACCAATTTGTAGTTTAGCCATTCCTTTTTCATTAGTGAATAATTTCAAAGGAATAATAGTTAGTCCTTTGGCTTGAACGCTTTTGACTAATCCTTTCAATTCTCTTTTATTCAAAAGTAATTTACGTTCACTTCTGGCTTTGTGGTTGAATTGATTTCCAAAAGTATATTCTTCAATATAAGTATTGATAGCAAAAAGTTCATTGTTACTAAATTCACAAAAACTCTCGGTAATATTAGCCTTTCCTAATCGAATGGATTTAATTTCAGTTCCTGCTAAAACAATTCCAGCAGTAAATGTCTCGATTATTTCATAGTCGAATTTGGCTCTTTTATTGTAGATATTTATTGTTTTCAGCATAGGAATACAAAGGTAGAAACAAATCTACGAAACACCAATTGTTTTTATATAAATACTTAAATTTGCAAAATGGAAAATTCGAAATCAAAAGACCCTTTACACGGAATAACACTTCAAAAAATTGTGGAACAATTAGTTGAATATTATGGATTTGATACTTTGGGAGAGCTCATTAAAATTAAATGTTTCACAGATAATCCAAGTGTAAAATCCAGTTTGACTTTTTTACGGAAAACAGATTGGGCTAGAAAACAAGTGGAAGACTTGTATATTAAATCATTGCCTAAATTTCCTAAATAGATTTTAATTTAATTTATAAGAAATCATAACTCCTCCTCGATAAGGCAACCATTCTCCACTTTTGTTATAATCTTTTGCCTTGTCGTAACGTTCGTTAGTACCAACATAATATCCTTTGTAAAAGCCTTGATGGGACCCCCCCCCAAGGAAACAATCCAAGATAAATTTGTTATTGATTTTTTTCTGGTATCCTATTGTAGCTCCTATCATATAGCCGAAACCATTTTCATATTGATTGAACTTTGAATGAATCCCTTTTGATACTTTATACAATGATCCTCCTATATGTGCACCTGCATAAAAACCGTTATATTTTTCTTTGAAAAAATAACGATATTCTGGTATAATGGTTAGGAATTCATAAGGTAATCCATTTATAGATTTCCAAGGAGAAACTAAAATATCAAATTGGAAAGTAGATTTTTTTCCAATACTAGTTTCAATTCCTATGTTTGGTACAGCAACTAAAGCTGTCAATGCATTTACTTTTACATACGTTTGACTTTGAGAATGGATTGAAAAGAAAAGAATTGCAATTACTAATAATTTTTTCATGTTGAAGTTTTCCGAATGCTTTAGAAAAAGCATTTATTTTGGCGGCAAATATAAAGATTATTCTTTCAAAGGAGCTAGTAATTCGGGGTTTTATACTGACACTTTATTGAAATTTTTAAATTATATTTTATTCAAAAGAGAATAAATAACAGTATCTAAAAAGCGTCCATCGTAAAATTCATTTTCTTTTAAATGCGCTTCTTTTATAAAACCGTTTTTTTGTAAAACTTTTTCAGAACCAAAATTTTCAGGATCAATTATAGCTTCAATTGAATGCAGCTTAATTACATTAAAACCATAATCGACAACTTCTTTTACAGCTTCAGGAATAATTCCTTTTCCATTAAATTCAGGAAGTAGCATATAGCCAATTTCGGCGCGAAAATGTTCCGGTTTTATTCTGTAATGTCCAATAATTCCAATTAGTTTTGGGTCGTTTTTCAAAGTAATTCCCCAATTTATACCTTCATTATTTTCGATTTTAGCATCAATCATTGCAATATGTTCCAAGGCATCTTCTTTTGTTTTTAATAATGGTCTTGGAATATATTTCATCGTTTCCGGATTAGAACGTAAAGCAAAAATTTCATTTACATCATTCGCATCAACACGTCTTAATAAAAGACGTTTCGTTTCTAAAATTGGAAATGGATTAAAATTTATAGATAACATATGTTGCTACTTTTTTATAAATTAAAGGATTTCGATGTTAAATTCAGAATCGAAAGTTTCATTTTTATTCAGAATTTGAATGCCTTCTTTTTCAAATATATTCCCCGAATTTTCGCCTGTATCCGAATAGCCAAACCAAGGTTCTATACAAAGAAATGGAGCATCCATTTTTGTCCAAATTCCTAAACTTGGAAAATCCTCAAAATTCACTTTTAAGAAAGGTTTTTTATTTTCTAAAATAGTTAATGATTTAGATTTTAATGTTTTGAAAATCAAGGCGTCATTTTCGAATAATGGGTAAGTTAATGGAATCTGTCTTTCTTGGGTTTCCAGTTTTTTTGTTTTATTTGAAATCAAATCATTTTCAAGAAGATAATATTGTAGAGGATCTTCTTTTTCAAATTGAATGGAATAATTTTCAAAATTCCCTGGTAAAGCAAATGCAGGATGTGCTCCAATAGAAAATGGTATTTGTGAATTTCCTTTATTTATAACTTTATAAGCGATGCATAAATTACTGCTTTCTAAAGTATAAATGATTTGTAATTCAAATTCGAATGGATATACTTTTAGCGTTTCTTCAGAAGATTGTATCGAAAAAGTGGCGCTATTTTCCTTTTTTTCAATTAATTCAAATTCCATTTCTCTTGCAAAACCATGACGAGATAAATGATACTTTTTATTATCGTAATCAAAGGAATTATTTTTCAATGTACCCACAATCGGAAACAAAATAGGAGAGTGTTTACCCCAAAAATCAGGATTTCCTTCCCAGATATATTCTTTATTGAAGTTGTTTTTTAGTGAACATAATTCGGCACCGAAGTTGTTTATTGTAGCGGTTAAAAATGTATTTTTAATGACTGTTTTCAAAGCAGTTTCTGTTTAAATTTAGATTGTAAATATATTTAAAATTTGTTTAATAGTATAAATTAGTTAAAATCTATACTATTTAATAGTACCCTTTTTAATAAATTGTTTTTTTGTTACAATGTGAGTTATTTTTCATTTATTTGTTATAATATTTATTCAATAATTTTTTTTTAATGTAACAAAAGTATTCACTTTTATACTTATTGTTAATCAAACAGATAAAAAGTAAAAAATCAATCAAATTATGAAAAACAATTTCATTAAAGCTACATTGTGTTTAGCTTTCATTTGTGGAGTTTCTTCGCTTCAGGCACAAGATACAAAAGCAAATGTGTCAAAGTATGATTATCATGATGCCTTTGCACCAGGATTTTATACAAAAAATGGAACAGAAACGCGTTCTGCGAGTGGTCAACCCGGTTCAAAATACTGGCAAAATAGAGCTGATTATCAATTAACGGCAAATTTAAATGATAAAACCAGTGAAATCATTGGAACTGAAACGTTAACGTATACTAATAATAGTCCAGATAAATTGACTTTTCTTTGGATGAATGTTGACCAAAATTTATTTAAAAATGATTCTCGTGGAAATGCCGTTATTCCAGTAAGCGGAAGTCGTAACGGAGCAGACGGAGAAATTTTTGACGGAGGTCACAAAATCAAATCAGTTAAAGTTATCGCAACAGTTGGAGGAAAAGTTATTGAAAAAGCAGCAAAATTTACTATTGTAGATACTCGCATGCAAATTATTTTGCCACAAGAATTAAATGGTAATGGTACTTCAATTAAAGTTAAAATTGACTTCTCTTATATTTCACCAAAATACGGTTCAGACAGAACAGGAGTTTTAGATACTAAAAACGGTAAAATTTTCACTATTGCACAATGGTATCCTAGAATGTGTGTGTATGATGATGTAAAAGGTTGGAATACTTTACCTTATATAGGTGCCGGAGAGTTTTATTTAGAATATGGAGATTTTGATGTATCTATCACAGCACCGGCTAATCATATTGTAGTTTGTTCCGGTGATTTACAAAACCCTTCAGAAGTTTACACAGCTGAACAGCAAAAACGTTGGGTTCAAGCTGCTGCAAGTGACAAAACGGTTATGATTCGTACAGCTGCAGAAGTTACAAATCCAAGTTCTAGACCTGCAGGTAAAGCAACTTTGACATGGAAATTTAAAATTAAAAATTCTAGAGATGTTGCTTTTGCTTCATCAGCAGCTTTTATTATTGATGCTGCCAAAATTAATTTACCAAGCGGAAAAAAATCTATTGCAGTTTCAGCTTATCCAGTTGAAAGCGATGGTCAGGAAGCTTGGAGTCGTGCTACTGAATACACTAAAACATCTATTGAAAACTATTCAAAACGTTGGTTTGAATTTCCTTATCCTGCTGCCACAAATGTTGCCGGTAATGAAGGAGGAATGGAATATCCTGGAATTGTTTTTTGTGGATGGGAATCTAAAGGAGATGATTTATGGGGAGTTACTGATCACGAATTTGGTCACGGTTGGTTTCCTATGATTGTAGGTTCAAACGAAAGATTATTTGCTTGGATGGATGAAGGCTTTAATACATTTATCAACTCATTGAGTTCAGTAGATTTTAATAATGGAGAATACAAGCAACCTGCTACAGACATGCATCGTTCATCAAACAGAATGACAAATGCTGAAATTGAGCCAGTTTTCTCTGCACCAGATGCATTAAAAGAAGCAAATTTAGGTGTTTTGGCTTATTTTAAACCAAGTGCAGGATTAATTATGTTACGTGAGCAAATTCTTGGAAAAGAACGTTTTGATTATGCTTTTAGAACGTATACAGAACGTTGGGCTTTCAAGCACCCAACTCCAGATGACTTTTTCCGTACCATTGAAAATGTTGCCGGTGAGGATTTAAACTGGTTCTGGAGAGGCTGGATTATTAATAACTGGCGTTTTGACCAAGCAGTTTCTAAAGTTAAATATATAAAAAATGATCCTGCAAAAGGAGCTATTATTACTGTAGATAATTTAGAGAAAATGCCATTTCCAGTAATTTTGGATATTAAGTCTAAATCGGGCAAAGTGACTAGAGTTAATCTTCCTGTAGAAATTTGGGAACGCAACAAAAGTTGGTCTTTCAAATCAAATACAACTGAAGAAATTGATACAATAACACTTGACCCAGGGCATGTCTTTCCAGATGTTAATACGGATAATGATACTTGGACTTCAGGTAAAGGAGAATTAGAGAAAGATGTAATCTTAGATGCTTACTTGGGATCGTTTTCAAGTAAACAAATTCCTGTAAAGCTTGTTTTTTCTGAAGATAACGGAGTTCTTGTAGGGAAATCGGAAGGACAACCTAATTTGACTCTTGTTGCTGCTGGAAAAGATAAATTTGTTTTTGATGCAGCGGGACTTACTATTCAATTTAATGAAAATAAAAGTGAGTTTACTTTAGGAGTTAACGGTCAGAGTTTCTTATTTACAAGAGATAAATAGTAGTATATTATAATTACAAAAAACGCCAACTGAGAAGTTGGCGTTTTTTTTTTGCTTTATGTTTAAAGGTAAATGTTTATTTTTTATTCAGGAATTTGTTGACTCAAACAATGTAAAGTTCCAAAGCCCCAAATGAAATCAGTGGAGCTAATCCCAATGATTTCTCTATCAGGAAAACATTCTGAAAGGATGTTCAACGCTTTTCTGTCATTACTATCGTTAAAAGTAGGAACCAATACACAATTATTCAAAATAAGGAAATTAGCATAACTGGCTGGCAATCGTAAGCCATCAAATTCCAAACGTTTGGGCATTGGTAAAACCACAATTACTGGTGATTTGCCATTTTCTAATTTAGCATTTTGCAAGCGTTTTAAATTGTCCTGTAACGGTTTGTAGTTGCTGTCTTTAGGATCAGTTTCTACAATAGTTACAATCGTATCTTCGTTTACAAATCGACATAAATCATCAATATGACCGTGGGTATCATCGCCTTCAATTCCGTCACCTAACCAAATCACATTCGTAATTCCAAGATATTCCTTGAAAACTACTTCATAATCGGCTTTGGTGAAATTTGGATTTCTAACCTGAATATCAGGATGCATCAAGCATTCTTCTGAAGTCAGTAAAGTTCCTCTTCCGTTGCTGTCAATAGCACCGCCTTCAACAATTACCGGTTTTCCTTTGTACATTACGGGAGTAACCGGAATATTTAGAAATTCTCCCACTTTGGCAGGAACAAATTTATCTAATTGAATGTTTTTATATTTCGCCCAACCATTAAAATTAAAGTTTAAGGCTTCTCTTTCGGTTCCGTTTTTAACAATTATCGGACCTGAATCACGCATCCAACTTCTATTGGTTTTATGAATGATGTACGAAATATTTACAAGCTTAACATGAGCTATTTCCAGCATCACATTAACTTTTTCTTTCTGGTTTTCATCAGCAACCACTAAAAATACTTGCTCGAAAGTAGCCACTTTTTTAATGAATTCCACAAAAGCCCATTGAACCGCTTCGTATTTTCCTGGCCAATCCTTACCGTTGTGTGGAAAACAAAGTAAAATCCCTTGTTGTTTTTCCCACTCAGCAGGAAATCTTCTATTATTGGTAGTACTCATAATTAGTCGATTGCTCTTTTTGTAATATCACCAAAAGCGTCTATTCTTCTGTCTCTGAAAAAGGGCCAGTTCTGACGTACATTTTCCTGTAAGTCTAAGTCTACTTCGGCAATCAAAATTTCTTCTTTATCGTGTGAGGCTTGCGCCAAAATTTCGCCTTGTGGTCCCGCTATAAATGAAGATCCCCAAAACTGAATTCCTACCGTATCAGGCAAATATTGCTCTAAACCAATTCTATTTGCCGCAGCAACGTATACACCATTCGCTACCGCATGTCCTTTCATTACACTCATCCAAGCGCCATGTTGATTCTCACCGTATTGCTCTTTTTCTTGTGGATGCCAACCAATTGCTGTTGGGTAAAACAACACTTCAGCGCCTTGTAAAGCTGTCAAACGAGCTGCTTCAGGATACCATTGATCCCAACAAATTAATGTTCCAATTTTTCCTTTTTGAGTCGGAATAGTTTTGAAACCTAAATCTCCAGGCGTGAAATAGAATTTTTCATAAAAATGAGGATCATCCGGAATGTGCATTTTACGATACAATCCTGCTTCTGAACCATCTGTGTCAATGATGTAAGCGCTATTGTGGTAGATTCCGGCCATTCTTTTTTCGAAGAAAGGAACAATAATTACCACGCCTAATTCTTTTGCCAAAGCACTGAAAGCAATAAACGAAGTACTGTATAATGGTTCTGCCAAAGCAAAATTATCTACATCTTCACTTTGACAAAAATAATGACTGCTGTATAATTCTGGCAGCGAAATCACTTCGGCACCAAGGTTGGCGGCATCACGAACCCAACTCAAACATTTTTTCAAGTTGTTTTCGGCAATATCATTAAGATTCAATTGAATGACCGCTATTTTGTATTTCTTATTTGGCATGACTAAAATTTTAGACTGCAAAAATAGTGAATTTTATAAAGAGTAGAAAATAGGGGTAATGTGTTTTTTAGGTTTTAAATAGTCTTGAGATATATTGTATTGGATTTTAGGAACTACACTGAAGTCGAGAGAATTTGTCTAGTGATATAAAGAGCATTTACCAATTGTATCAAGAATTTGAGCTGGAGAAAAAATTAATATAAAATTGGCATTAACAAAGTTAAGGAGGCTTTATTTTTGTATAGGGTATTATAACTGACAAAACGGATTAAGTTTTGCTTTGCCAGAATACAGTAATATATAATTCATTAATTTTTATAATTATGACAGAAGAATTCAAAATCATTGAGAAAGAAGACATTGCTTCTCTTAAGTTCCCAACAACAGATGTTCTTGACGATGATAACGAAATAAAAACTAGAATAAGTGATATCAATAGGGCTTTATCATTGGGTAATTTAGAACATTCAAAAATTAAAATTTTCTTTGAAGACAACGAATCCAAAAAAATAGTAGATACTACGGTTTGGGCTGTTACAGACAAAAATGTTATCTTAAAGCAAGGCGTGATGATTCCAATTCACAGAATATATAAGTTGTTTTAGGGTATAGATTTTTTAATTATTTAGAGCGGTTGTTTTCATCACTCCCTTTGCCAGTACAAGCGTCCGGCTTATGACTATTGCGATGTGAATCCAAAACTTTTTATTAAAACGGGTAATTTTTAGTTACTATTCACTCAAAACGTTTCGGTATTTAGTATTACCGTTTTTAATTACTTTTGAAAAAAAATAATATGGGGTTCAAACATGTATTTATAGCCAAATTAGATTGGCTTTTTTCTAAAAAGGAAGCGGCGACGTATACTAAAAGTCATACCATAACGATTGCCGGTAAGGCTGTTTTAAATGTTTCGGCTGCTAAAACTTTCAAAGGAGATCCTGCTTTGTACAATCCTGAAGACCTGTTATTGAGCAGTGTGGTTTCCTGTCATATGATGTCTTACTTATATGTTTGTAAACAAAATGGTATCGACGTGTTGTCATATACAGACGAAGCGGAGGCAACTCTGGAGGTTTTGGCCGACGGTAGCGGACGTTTTATTGCAATTAAACTGAATCCGAAAGTTCGTATCAGCAACAAAGAAAAAATAGGGGAAGCGCTTAGCCTTCATGAAAAAGCAAATCAACTCTGTTTTATAGCTAATTCCTGTAATTTCCCAATTCTACATTTTCCAAGTTGTGAAGTTGCTCCTACAAATTAAAGGTTGTGCATTTTACTTTTTTTGGATATTAATTATAAAATAGCAATTAAATCAGCTGGCTGGTTTAATACATGTTTTGCTCCATTTGAAAGTAATTCTTCCTCTGGTCTATATCCCCATGAAACCCCTACGGCAAACATATTGGCATTCGTTGCCGTTTGCATATCAATACCGGAATCCCCTATGAAAATAATTTCTTCAGCTTTTAATCCAAAGTTTTTACTTATTTCCACTGTTTTAAACGGATTTGGTTTTTTTAGTGATTCTGTCGTCAAACCTACTATTGGATTAAAATAATCAGGAAATAGGGTTGCTGTAATTTCCTTTGTTAGGTCATCTGCTTTATTCGAAAATACGCTTAGTTTTATATTGCGTGATTTTAATTCGTCTAATAATTCGAATATCCCATCATAGGCTTTTGTTTTATGCGTACAATTATCACGATATACGTTAACCATCAAATGGTAACAATGATCAATTTGTGTTTCCTCATTATGTGTTGCCGGCAAGGCTTTAGTTACCAAATTTCTAAGGCCACTACCAATAAAATATTGATAAGCATCATAACTGTGAGTAGGGAAGTTGAGGCTTTGAAGGACACTGTTCATAGCATCTGCAATGTCTTCCAGTGAATTCACTAATGTTCCGTCTAAATCAAAAATAATTCCTTTAAATTTCATTTTTTATTCTTTAAATCAATCGAAAGAATGCGTTTTTCGATTGTTGTTTTGGGATCAGCGGCAAAGGTAGGGATATTGTTTTTTATCTTAGAATGTACAGCTGGTTTAATCTGGTTTTGTTTAAATAGTTTCAATTACACTCTCTTGTAATCTCCTGGATTTTGGTGTAACTTCAATTCGGTTGAAATCATCTTCCGAACCGTAACCTACGGCCATTGCAAATAGTGGTTTGTATGCTGTCATGTTAAGTATGTCCATGTATTTATCCGATTCTATACCTTCCATTGCTGTCGAATCCAGACCTAATGAAATACTAGCCGTCAAACCAACTCCCAAGGCGATATAAACTTGTTTGGACAGCCATATTTTCAAATCGGCTTCTGGCATACTCGCTTTCATTTGATTGTACCAATCCCTTCTGGCTTGCGGTAATTCGTTGTCTACCACTTTTTGAAAAGCATTCAAATCATCCGCTACACTAAAAACCACTAATAGTTGCGCTTGATTTATTTTTTCTTCATTATGCATGGAAACTGAAGCTAATTTTGCTTTAATTTCTGGATTTTGTACAAATGTAAATTTCCAAGGTTGAATATTTATAGAAGAAGGAGTGAGGCGTAAAACTTCTTTCAAATCTTCAATTTTTTCTTGTGGTATAGCCTTGTCAGCGTTGTACTTCTTAGCTGTATATCTTTTTTTTATTAATTCTAAAATATTCATGACTCTGTTTTTTAAACGGTTGTAATAGGATTAATTATTAGCTGCAAAGTTAAGCTAATAATAGGTTTAAACCATTTGATTGAGGTAGTAGTGAAAGGCATTTTCTACGAAGTCATATCAGATGTTCAAAAATATACCTTTCATCAAACGGGACTTCAAACTTATCTAAAAATGCTAAATATTCCTCTTTGAAGGTTTGTTTCTTATGATGCTCTTCCTGATTGGCAATGTATTTATAAACAGTATTAACTTGGGAATGGCTATACGAAAAAACACCATAACCTTCCTGCCATTCAAATCTTGATTTTGTCAGTTGATGGTCATTGATATATTTGGATGATTTTGCTTTAACGGTTTTCATCAATTCTGAAATTGAAACCACTGGTTTCAATCCCAAGAAACAATGCACGTGATCTTCAACACCATTAATAATAATGGTTTTGCACCCAGTTTCATTAATCAAATTACCAATTACACCCATTAGTATAGATTTCCATTCCTTACTAATTACGGCTTCTCGATACTTTACTGCAAAAACTGCTTGAATGTAAACTTGATGATAGGTATTTGCCATTTTTTTTAGATGGATCTTTATTCGTTTTTATTTAGATCAATGGATTAAATTCGTAGCTATAACATGTACCGTTCCTGTGGAACTTTTACCTACGTTTTGTTTTTAACATCAACGGATTAAAATCCGTTGCTACAATATGTACCGTTCCTATGGTAACTTTTACCTACGTTTTGTTTTTAATACCAACGGATTAAAATCCGTTGCTACAATATGTACCGTTCCTGTGGAACTTTTACCTACGTTTTTGTTTTTAATACCAACAGATTAAAATCCGTTGCTATAATATTTACCGTTCCTAAGGAACTTTTACCTACGTTTTGTTTTTAATAGCAACGGATTAAAATCCGTTGCTATAATATTTACCGTTCCTAAGGAACTTTTACATACGTTTTTGTTTTTAATACCAACGGATTAAAATCCGTTGCTACAATATGTACCGTTCCTATGGAACTTTTACATACTTCTCGGAGCCATCGGCTCGACCTATTTTGTAAGGCTGGACTTTAGTCCAGTTGACACAACGGAACTCCCATCACAAAGAGCCATCGGCTCGGCACATATCACTACTACACCAACTACCAACTAAACTCCTTTTTCATATTCAATATACTCTGTCTTAATAAACTCGAATCATAATACTTATATACCATTTTAACTTTCTCCTAAGTCGGCTGACTTCGCACAGCGAGTTATTAGACAGTTTGACGTTCCCTTGCTACAAGTGGTTTGGGGTTAAATTAAGCCTATTTTCGGATTTGCCAAATCATCCCAAATACAAAACCAACTTTCTATTAAGCCTATTGCCCAAATCCGTTTTAGTAGCTGTTACCAGCAGCAAAATTTTTCAATTATATTTTGAAGTTTTCGATGATATAGTTTTTTATTTCAAGAAGAAATTTGTCGTAATCATTTAGAAATTTTTTAAGTTCAATTTGTATAAATTTTGCTTCACTTTTTAAGTCATTATAATGTAAGTTATAAGCAAAAACTACAGGATATTCAGAACCTTTATACGCCATTATTTGAGGATTGATAAATGAATGTTTGAATGTGTTTGATATTTCATTCAACAATCTCAGTAAATCCTTGTTTTTTTCGATTACTTCTATAAAAGGCGTTTTTAAGTTTAAAAATTCTCCTATAGAACTTACTTTAATTTTTTTTGGATATTTACCATTACTTTTGAAATCGGTGCACAAAGAAATTAATGAAATTATTTCATCAGTAGTTTTTCTCAACCAATAAAAAATTTGCTCGGTTATCATTATATCTAAATATGATTCGTCTAAATTATACATTGCAAAACCTTCGGTTTCTCTTTTATGTTTTTCGATATAAAATTTTTGATATAAATCTATAATTTGAGAATTCACGCATTCAATTCTAATAACTATTTGAGTATAATTTAAATTTAGATTACCAAAATCACTATCTGGATTTAAACTTATAAATTGCTCTGCATTAAAATGTGTTTTATACTTTTTTAATGATTCCAAAATTGGATATTCCATTTTTTTACGATTTTCGGATTTATTGCTTGTAACTTGCATATACTCCCTATTAAGTAGCGACTATACAACCGTAATTGGTAGATTATCGCTATTTTATAGCAATATAGTAAACAAATATATTAAATTTTCTTACAAATTATTGATCAACTTTTTATTCCAATATGATTTATAACAGAATCTAACTTTAATAAAAACACTTTTTTCGAAAACTTTATTCTGGAAAAAACTCGTTATTAAATAGCCCCGATGGGAGCAAGTATCCTTTTTTATAAACGCTTTTAACCTTTCAGCGTTTAGAACGCAGATAGAGTTGCGTTTAAAAAAGATACTGCGGACAGCGGGACAACTCGTCATGAAAAATTAGAAATGTTCTGCTCCTAAAAAAAGACATAAAAAAACACCGGCCTTTCGACCGATGTTTTCATTATTTTTAAAATGATTTGGATTAAGAAACTAACTCGGTTTGATTCCTAAAAACCAATTTTCCATCAAACGCATCTATCAAAACGATGCTATCAGTCGTTATTTTTCCGGATAGAATTTCTTTGGATAATTCATTGAGAACATCTCTTTGAATCACTCTTTTCACAGGTCTAGCGCCAAATTGCGGATCATATCCTTTCTCAGATAAATAGGCAATAGCTTCTGGAGTTGCATCCATCGTGATGCCTTGTTGTGCTAACATTTTGGTTACATTTTTCAGTTGTAACCCTACGATTTGGGCAATATTTTCATTAGTCAATGGCGTAAACATCACAATTTCGTCAATACGATTGATGAATTCAGGACGAACCGTTTGTTTCAATAATCCCAGCACTTCCACTTTTGCAGCTTCGGTTGCGGCTTCCACGCTTCCTTTTAGATTTTCGAATTTCTCTTGAATAATCTGGCTTCCCATATTAGAAGTCATGATGATAATTGTATTTTTAAAATCAGCCAAACGCCCTTTGTTATCTGTCAAACGTCCTTCATCCAAAACTTGTAGCAAGATATTGAACGTGTCCGGATGGGCTTTTTCGATCTCATCCAATAAGATTACAGAATAGGGTTTTCTACGAACGGCTTCGGTCAATTGTCCGCCTTCATCATAACCCACATATCCCGGAGGGGCACCCACCAAACGGCTTACGCTGTGGCGTTCTTGGTACTCGCTCATGTCAATACGCGTCATTGCATTCTCGTCGTCAAACAGGTATTCGGCCAAAGCTTTCGCCAATTCGGTTTTACCAACTCCTGTAGTTCCAAGGAAAAGAAAGGTTCCCACCGGTTTTTTCATATCCTGCAATCCCGCACGGCTTCTGCGCACGGCATCACTTACCGCTTGAATGGCTTCTTCCTGTCCTACAACTCGGTGGTGCAATTCATCTTCCAGTTTCAATAGTTTTTCTCTTTCGCCCTGAAGCATTTTCATCACTGGAATTCCAGTCCATTTGGCCACGACTTCCGCAATGTCTTCGCGGGTAACTTCTTCTTTTATCAATGAAGTCCCAGATTGGTTTTCTTGTAATTCCTTGAGTAAAATGGCTAAGCGTTCTTGTGATTCTTTGATTTTACCGTAACGAATTTCGGCTACTTTTCCATAATCACCATCGCGTTCGGCACGTTCGGCTTCGTATTTGAAGTCTTCAATTTCCGTTTTTACGGTTTGAATGTTATCGACTACATCTTTTTCTGATTTCCATTTGGCGTAGATTTCATTGCGATCTTCTTTGAGATTGGCCAAATCCATTCCTAAAATTTTGAGTTTACTTTCGTCTTTTTCTCGTTTAATGGCTTCAATTTCAATTTCCAACTGCATGATTTTACGATCCAAAACATCGAGTTCTTCGGGTTTCGAATTGATTTCCATACGCAGTTTTGAAGCGGCTTCATCCATTAAATCGATGGCTTTATCCGGAAGAAATCGGTTCGTAATATAGCGTTGTGATAATTCGACAGCAGCAATAATAGCGTCGTCTTTAATTTGGACTTTATGGTGCGTTTCGTATTTTTCTTTGATTCCACGCAAAATCGAAATAGCACTTTCGGTATCCGGCTCTTCGACCATTATTTTTTGGAAACGTCTTTCGAGTGCTTTGTCTTTTTCAAAATATTTTTGATATTCGTCTAATGTAGTTGCTCCAATGGCACGCAGTTCACCACGAGCCAACGCCGGTTTCAGAATATTGGCCGCATCCATAGCGCCTTCACCACCACCGGCTCCCACCAGAGTATGGATTTCGTCAATGAATAAAACAATATCGCCTTCAGCAGAAGTCACTTCTTTCACCACGGATTTTAATCGTTCTTCAAATTCTCCTTTGTATTTGGCACCGGCAATCAGCGCTCCCATATCAAGGGAATACACAATTTTATCTTTTAAATTGTCAGGAACATCTCCATCGACAATTCGGTGTGCCAATCCTTCAGCAATAGCAGTTTTTCCCACTCCGGGTTCTCCAACGAGCATTGGGTTATTTTTGGTTCTACGGGTTAGAATTTGTAACACGCGACGAATTTCCTCATCACGACCAATAACGGGATCGAGTTTCCCGGTGCGGGCCAATTCGTTCAGGTTTTTGGCGTATTTATTTAAAGAATTATAGGTTTCTTCAGCAGATGCCGAAGTCACTCTTTCTCCTTTTCGTAATTCGTCGATTGCGGCTTTTAGTCCTTTTTCGGTAACGCCTTGGTCTTTTAGGATCTGGGCAACTTTACTTTTGGAACCAAATATGGCTAAAATTAAATGCTCAACAGAAACGAATTCATCATTCATTTTTTTGGCAATAATCTCGGCTTCGTTTAGCGTTGAATTTGCGGTTCTGGAAAGCATAATTTCTCCACCGGAAACTTTTGGGAAGCTTTGTATTGTGCTGTCTATTATTTGTTCTAATAAACTCACATTTACGTTCAGTTTCTTCAATATAAAAGGAGCCACATTTTCATCTACTTCAAAAATAGCCTTGAAAATATGCTCGTTTTCTATTTGTTGTTGCCCGTGACTTTGCGCCAATTGTTGGGAAAGCTGAATGGCTTCCTGAGATTTGATAGTAAATTTATTTATGTTCATGATGGTATATTGTTTTGTTGTTATTTGACTAACTTTGCGAATTATATTCAATATATATTCCAATACAATAATACAGACAAATTGACGGAAATTTCATGATTTTTATCATACTTTAAAGTCAAAATGTCTTAAAATAAGACAATTATGAGTTTTTTTCAAAATATTTTTAATAGTTCAGACGACAAGGATTTAAAAGAAAACAAAATCAACTGGAATGAACTAACCGATTTGGGGCAACTGAATGAAATTATTTTCATTTCGAATGAAAAACCGGTAGCAATTTTTAAGCACAGTACCCGATGCAGCGTAAGTAGGATGGCGCTGAAACAGTTTGAAAATGAATTCAATAGCTCAGATAAAGTTACGCCTTATTTTTTAGATTTAATAGCGCATCGCGATATTTCTAATGCCATTGCGGATCAATTTAGTGTAACGCATCAATCCCCACAATTGATTTTAATTAAAGACGGAAAAGCCGTTTACAACGTTTCTCATAGCGATATTGATGCGGAGGAATTGGGTAAAAAGGTATAATAATAAACAGTTTGAATTTGAAATATAAAAAAAATCCATCAGCCGCGACTGATGGATTTTTTGTAAGAATTATTTTGGTTTTGAATTAATAAGAATCTTTCATTTTCTTTTTTATGGCATCCAAACAAAGGTTGTTGATGCTTCCTTCATGCGTATGTTTGGTTTCTTTTGGAGATTTAAAAGTGCCATTTTCCAGTTGTTCTGCAACGGCTTTATAGGCATCTCTAAAAGGCATTCCCGCAACCACCATTTCGTTTAAGGAATCTACCGTAAACAAATAATCGTATTTTTTATCGTCTAAAATGTGTTCTTTTACCTTGATGTCTTTAATCGCAAAAATCGCGATATCCAAACACGCTTTCAGGTTTTGAATCGCCGGAAACAACCCTTCTTTCAACAATTGTAAATCCCTGTGATAACCACTTGGAAGGTTGTTGGTAATTAAAGTAATTTCGTATGGCAACGCTTGAATTTTGTTGCATTTCCCACGAATTAATTCAAATACATCAGGGTTTTTCTTGTGTGGCATGATGCTCGAACCTGTTGTAAGATGCGAAGGCAAAGTGATAAAATCAAAATTCTGACTCATATACAAACAAACATCCATCGAGAATTTAGCCAAAGTTGCTGCCACACTACTCATAGCAAAAGCAACTGTTTTCTCTGATTTTCCACGGCTCATTTGTGCCGCTACCGAATTAAATTTTAAAGTTTCAAAACCTAATTCTTGTGTGGTAAATGTCCTGTTGATAGGAAACGAGCTTCCGTAACCTGCAGCCGAACCTAATGGATTTTGGTCCACAATTTTCAAAGCGGCATTCAGCATCGTTATATCATCAATCAAAGTTTCGGCGTAAGCGGAAAACCACATCCCGAAAGAAGATGGCATCGCAATTTGAAGGTGGGTGTAACCTGGTAACAATACATTTTGGTGTTTATCTGCGGATTCCATCAGTAAATCAAAAAGGCTTTTTACTTGCTCTTTAAATGCTGCAACGACATCTTTCAGGTATAAATTGACGTCTACCAAAACTTGGTCGTTACGAGAACGGGCGGTGTGAATTTTTTTTCCGGCGTCGCCTAGTTTTACAGTTAGCAGGTATTCGATTTTGGAATGCACGTCTTCAAAGCTGTCTTCGATTTCAAATTTTCCGTTTTCAACATCTTTTATAATTTCTTCCAAAGCCAAAACCAAAGAAACGGTTTCAGAATCTGTTAAAAGACCGATTTGACCCAGCATTTTTGCGTGAGCTATTGAGCCCAAAGCATCGTATTTGGCCAGAACTAAATCCAGTTCTCTGTCATTTCCAACGGTGAAATGTTCGATTTGCTTATCGGTTGGTATTCCTTTTTCCCAAAGTTTCATAGGTGTATTTTTTTGCTGCAGGGACAAGTCGCGACTTGTCCGTACTAATTAATTTTGAAAAAATCAGTTAGTATTTTGATGTACAATTGGATTCCTTCTTCTATTTCGTTTATAAATATAAATTCGTCTGCCGAGTGTGACCGCAGGGTTTCGCCAGGTCCTAATTTCAAGGATTGACAACTCAAAACCGATTGATCCGAAAGGGTAGGCGAGCCGTACGTGGTTCTTCCCAGTGCTATTCCGGCTTGCACTAATTCGTGTGCCACAGGAATTGATGATGCGTTTAAATGCATCGAACGCGGATTGACTTCGGCAGTCAAATGTTTTCTTACGGTATCTAAAATTTCTTGATTGCTGTAACAATCATTCACGCGAATATCTACAACCAAATGACATTCGGCAGGAACTACATTGTGTTGCTTTCCTGCAGATATTTGCGTAACAGTCATTTTTACAGGACCTAAAACCTCAGATATTTTTTCGAATTGATAGCTGTTAAACCACTCAATAACGGGTATCGCATTGTAAATAGGATTGTCAGGATTGTTATGCGCGGCATGACTTGCAGTACCTTTGACGATGACATCGAGTACTAATAACCCTTTTTCGGCTACGGCCAATTGCATTAAAGTAGGTTCGCCAACAATGGCACATTCCAGTTCCGGTAAATGTTTCAATACGCTGTTTAATCCATTTTTTCCGCTGCTTTCTTCTTCGGCAGAAGCGACCATCACAATATTGTAAGGCAGATTTTCATTTGAATAAAAATATACAAAAGTGGCTAAAAGAGAAACCAAACATCCTCCCGCATCATTACTTCCCAATCCAAATAATTTACCGTCTTTTACGATGGCTTCAAAAGGATCGTTGGTATAACCTTGGTTTGGTTTTACGGTATCGTGATGTGAATTGAGTAAAAGCGTAGGTTTGGTGGTATCAAAATGTTTATTGAAAGCCCAAACATTATTATTCTCTCTTTCGAAAGGGATACTATTTTGTGTAAACCAATTTTCGATTAAAAGTGCTGTTTTGTCTTCTTCACTTGAAAAGGAAGGCGTTTCAATCAGTGCTTTTAATAGCGCAATGGCTTCTTGTGTAAGGATTTCTATACTCTTCATAGTGTAATTGTAGTGTACAATGCCGTTTTATCTTGCAACATCCTGTGATGACCAATTTTTATTTTTTGAACTCCTTTGGACAAACTATTGAAACAGTTGTCTAATTTAGGAATCATACCGGAATGTATCGCTTTTTCGGCTTTTAATTTGGAATATAATTCTTGATTGATGTTCTCAATTACCGAAGAATCATCTTCGGCATCATATAAAACGCCCGGTTTTTCGAAGCAATAATTCAATGTGACATCAAAAACTTCCGATAAAGCAATCGCTAATTCACTGGCAATTGTATCTGCATTTGTGTTTAATAATTGTCCTTTTCCATCGTGTGTTATGGCGCAAAATACAGGAACTATTCCGTTTGAAAGTAACGTTTCCAATAATGGTGTGTTCACTTTTTTGACATCGCCCACAAAACCATAATTGATTGTAGGATGGTTTCTTTTATCCGATTGAATTAAATTTCCATCAGCACCAGAAAACCCCATCGCATTGGTGGATTTTGCTTGCAATTGGGCAACAATATTTTTGTTGATTTGACCGGCATAAATCATCACAACTACATCAAGCATAGGAGCATCGGTAATGCGTCTTCCATCAATCATTTGAGGAACTAAACCAATGCTTTCCGCCATTTTAGTAGCTGATTTTCCGCCGCCATGAACGAGTACTTTATAGCCTTCAATCTTAGAAAAATCAGATAGAAATTGTGATAATTCCGTTGGATTATCAATGATGTTTCCCCCAATTTTTATTAATGTTACCAGTTTTTTATTTTCCATTTTCCAATATTTTTTGCAACACTAATTGGGCGGCGTAGGTTCTATTATTGGCTTGTTCGATAACAATTGAATTTTCGCTGTCGATTACTTCATCAGTAACAATTACATTACGTCTTACAGGTAAACAGTGCATAAATTTAGCATTGTTAGTCAGTTTCATTTTATCGGCAGTTATGGTCCAATTTGGGTCGGAATTGGTTATTTGTCCGTAATCATTGTAATTGCTCCAGTTTTTTGCATAAATGAAATCGGCGTTTTCGAAAGCTTTATCTTGGTCGTATTCAATCTTGGAATCTTTCGTGATTTCAGGATTCAATTCGTACCCTTCCGGATGCGTAATGACAAAATCAGCATCTTGCAATTGCATCATTTGCACAAAGGAATTGGGAACAGCCTGGGGTAATGCTCTGGGATGCGGTGCCCAAGTCAACACTACTTTTGGTCTGTGTTTCGTTTTGTGTTCTGCCATAGTAATGGCATCGGCCAGTGATTGTAATGGATGTCCTGTAGCACTTTCCATATTGACAACAGGTACGGTGGCATATTTTAAGAAACCCATAAGAACGGTTTCTGCATTGTCTTTTTCTTTGTCTATCAGTCCGGCAAAAGCTCTGATGGCAATAATATCGCAATATTGAGAAACAACTGCTGCTGCTTCTTTGATGTGTTCTGAAGCACCAGAGTTCATGATGGCTCCATCTTCAAATTCAAGCGTCCAACCTTCACTGGTAAAATTCATTACCATGACGTTCATTCCTAAATTCAAAGCTGCTTTTTGCGTACTCAAACGTGTTCTCAAACTGGAATTAAAAAACAACATTCCCAAGGTTTTGTTTTTACCCAGTTTTTTGTTTTTAAGTGGCTTTTTCTTGATTTTTAATGCTTCTTTCACCCATTTGTTGAGCGAATCTATGTTTTGTATGGAGATGTAGTTCATTGTCTTATTTGTTTAATCGGGTTATTTGTTTAATCGATTAACCGAATTAACGATTAACCGAATTAACATTTATAGAATTTTAGTAAATGGTATTTCGTTTTTTAAAGCTTTCAAAATAAAGTTGTCTTCTAATCCATTGACAATCCAGGTTTCGATATTAGCGGCTTTGGCAATTGCAGTAGCTTCTATTTTGGATTGCATTCCACCGGTTCCGTGCGAGGATTTAGAATCGCCAATCTCTTTTTCCAATAATTTTAAATCGGTTACCAAAGAAATCGTTTCAGGAACGGCATCATGGATGGATGATTTGGTGTAAATCCCGTTCGTATTAGTCGCAATGATAAGAATATCAACATTTAATAAAACGGCGGTTAAAGCGGCTAATTTATCATTGTCTCCAAACTGAATCTCATCCGTTGCCACAGTATCATTTTCATTGATAATTGGAATATAACTGTTTTTGACCAATACATTTATCGTGTTGACGATATTGAGCTTGGTTTGTTTTTTTTCAAAATCAGAATACGAAAGCAAACACTGCGAGGTATGCAAACCTAAATCGCTAAAGTTTTCGTTATAAATCCGCATTAAATGAGGCTGACCAATAGACGCTAACGCTTGTTTTACAAAAACATCTTTATCGTGGTTATCCAGTTTTACAAATTGTTTGGCCGCAGCAATCGCACCGGAACTTACAATAATAAACTCATAATCATCTTTCAGAGCCGCTATTTGCATTCCAATATCCTCAATCTTTCCTCTCGAAATGTGATTGGTTTCTTTGGTTAAGGTATTGCTTCCCAACTTTAATAAAATTCTTTTTTTACCTGATTTGTCCATTTCCGTAAATATACCACTTATTAGTAACTAAATGTTGCAAACCAATTGGTCCACGTTGGTGTAATTTGTCCGTGCTTATCGCCAATTCTCCTCCTAGACCAAATTGTCCTCCATCGGTGAATCGGGTAGAGGCATTTTGATAAACGGCTGCCGTATCCACGTTTTCCATGAAATCCTTAGCAATTGCATCATTTTTTGTAATTATCGAAGCGGAATGCCCACCACAATATTTATTTATTTTGTCAATCGCTTCTTGATTTGAATGGGTTGTTCCAATGACAATTTTATAATCCAAAAATTCTTCGTACCAAATTAAATCCGATTCGATCTGAGGAACATCTGTTGCTTTTGAAATACTTTCGTCTCCCAAAACCGTAACGTTTCTTTGTTGTAATTCCTCAACTATTTTGATAGCAAAAGTTTCCCAATTTTCAAGATTAGTATCAATTAAAACTTTATCTAAAGCATTGCAAACAGATATATTTGAGGTCTTTCCGTTAATAATAATATCAAGCGCTTTTTTTAAATCAGCTTCCTTGTTTACATACACAAAATTATTTCCTCGACCACTTATTATAACTGGGCAAGTAGCGTGTTTTTTTACAAAAGTAATCAATTTCTCACCACCACGAGGAACGATTAAATCCACTTTTTGTGTTGGTTTCTCTAAAAATGCCTGCGTTTCTTCCCGATTGTAATTTAAATATTCCACCCATTCTGTAGCAACATTGTTTTCTTCCAATGCTTGGTGCCACAATTCTACAATTTTCAAATTTGACAATAAGGATTCTTTTCCGCCTTTCAATAGAATTTTATTTCCGGATTTAAAAGCAATTCCGCCAGCTTCAACAGTAACATCTGGTCTGGATTCATAAATAATCATTATGGTTCCAAAAGCCGCTGTTTTATTGATGATTTTCATTCCGTTTTCATGGTCGAAATTAAAACGCTCCACGCCAATAGGATCTTCTTGACTTGCTAATTGTTGCATGGATAAAATCATGCCGTCAATTTTGGTATCATCAACCAATAAACGTTTTTCCATGGCCAAATCATCCCCAGAATAATTATTTAAATCTTGTTGATTTATAGTCTTAAGATTGGCTCTTTTTTGTTCAAGAAGTTCGGCCATGCGGCTTAAAACTGAATTTCGTTTTTCTATTGGTAATAAGTGGTTCATTAGTTTTTGGTTTTGCTATTTTAGAAAAAAAATCTAAACATATAAGTCATGTAAGTTTAAGAGCTTAGATGACTTATATATTTAAAAAAATCATTTCAATTCTGCCAATGTTTCTTTTAAAGCTATAATAAAGGTGTCGATTGCTTTCTTCTTGATTGTCAATGGAGGAAGGATTCTTAATAAGTTTTTATTATTAGCATTTCCTGTAAAAATATGTTTGTCAATAATCATTTTTTTACGAAGTGTACTTACGTCAAAATCAAATTCCACACCTAGCATTAATCCTTTTCCTTTTACTTTAATAACTTCAGGAACTTGTTTGATTGCTTCTAAAAAATAGGCGTAAACGTCATTTACGTTATCCATTAATTTTTGGCTTTCAATCACATCCAAAACAGCAATTCCAGCAGCACAAGCCAAATGGTTTCCACCAAAAGTAGTTCCCAATAATCCATAACTCGCTGTGAATTTTGGAGAAATTAAGATTCCGCCAATAGGGAATCCGTTACCCATTCCTTT
Source organism: Flavobacterium cryoconiti (assembly GCF_048158645.1). NCBI lineage: Bacteria > Pseudomonadati > Bacteroidota > Flavobacteriia > Flavobacteriales > Flavobacteriaceae > Flavobacterium > Flavobacterium cryoconiti. The sequence goes on from NZ_JBLNKW010000008.1 coordinate 150,238, forward strand.
CGCCAGACAAATAATATCTGCTTTGATGTTATGATGTTGGTGTGCAAAAAACTTTCCGCTTCTTCCGTATCCTGATTGTACTTCGTCCAAAATCAAAACGGCATCGTAGGCCTCGCATATTTTTTCTAATGCCTGAAAAAATTCAGTTGTTCCTTGGTCTAAACCGCCAACTCCTTGAATTCCCTCAATAATAACAGAAGAAACATCTCCTTTTTTTAGTTCGTTTTCTACTAACTCGATGTTGTTCAACGGCAAAAAAGTAACAATTTGTTGTGCATTGATCGGCGCAACAATTTTTTTGTTATCTGTAACCGCAACTGCTGCAGAAGTTCTTCCATGAAAGGAATTATCAAAAGCAATTACACGAGATTTTCCGTTGTGAAAAGAGGCTAATTTCAAAGCATTTTCATTGGCTTCAGCTCCAGAACTGCACAAGAATAAAGTATACTCTTCCAATCCGGAAAGTTTTCCTAATTTTTCTGCTAATTCTACTTGCAATGGATTCTGAATCGCATTCGAATAAAAACCAATATTATCCAATTGATTTTTTAATTTGGCAACATAATCCGGTTGTGTGTGTCCAATGGAAATTACTCCATGACCACCATATAAATCTAAATATTCCACTCCGTTTTCGTCTGTAATAGTGCAATTCAGTGCTTTTACAGGAGTGATGTTGTATAATGGGTAAACGTCAAATAAGTTCATTTTTTAATTATTTAAAGATTTAAAAATTGAAAAATTTAAAGATTTAAGTCTTTTCTAAATCTTTTTTGGCTTTAGAATCTTAATAATTTTTCAATCATTAAATCCTTCAATCTTTTAATTATTTCTAGAATCCGCTTGGTTTCAAATGCAATCCTGTGGTTTCGTCCAATCCAAACATTAAATTCATGTTTTGTATGGCTTGTCCTGAGGCTCCTTTTGTTAAATTATCAATTACTGAAGTAATCAATAACCGGTTTCCTTTTTTCATTAAACTAATAATGCATTTATTCGTTTGAACCACTTGTTTCATGTTGATTCCAGTGGTCGTAACGGTTACGAAAGGTTGGTCTTTATAAAAAGCCTCATATTTCGCCACTATATCTTCCAGATTTTCTTCGATTGTTGTGTATAATGTTGCAAAAATCCCTCTGGCAAAATCACCTCTGTTGGGTACAAAAATTAATTCGTTTGTATAATCCGCTTGCAATTGGTTGACACTTTGGTTTATTTCGCCCAAATGTTGGTGCTCAAAAGCTTTATAATGCGACATATTGTTCGATCTCCAACTAAAATGCGTCGTTTCCGAAGGTGAAACTCCAGCTCCCGTGCTTCCGGTTGTTGCATTGATATGAACGTCAGTAGTAAGCATTTCGTTTTTGGCCAATGGCAATAATGCCAATTGAATTGCTGTCGCAAAACAACCCGGATTAGCGATAAATTGAGCGTTTTTGATAACCGCTTTATTCAATTCAGGCAAACCGTAAACGAAAGATTTATTATCGAACTCTTTGTCTTTAATCAATCTGAAATCATTTCCTAAATCGATGATTTTGGTATGGCTTGCAAATTGATTTTGTTCTAAAAATGATTTTGATTTTCCATGACCCAAGCACAAGAAAACAACATTCACATTTGGATTTACGGTATCAGTAAAATTCATTTCAATATCGCCCATCAAATCATGATGCGCAACCGAAAGTGGTTTTCCAGCGTTTGTCGTGCTGTAAACAAAATCAAGTGTAGCATTGGGATGAAACATCAATATTCTGATAAGTTCCCCCGCAGTGTAACCCGAACCTCCAATTATTCCAATATTAATCATGTGTCAGTTTATTTACAGATGAAAATATGTTTTGGGCATTTCCAAGAATTTTGATAAACCCTTTGGCATCGTCAGATGTCCAAGCGTTGTTCATTTCTCCATATTGTCCAAAACCGGTATTCATTAAATCATTTTCAGATTCAATTCCGTCCAATGTGAAGTGATATGGTTTTAGAGAAACGATAACGGTTCCGTTTACAGTCGTTTGAGTGTCTTCTAGGAAAGCCTCAATATTTCTCATTACCGGATCTAAAAATTGTCCTTCATGGAATAACATACCGTACCAGTTTCCTAGTTGTTCTTTCCAGTATTGTTGCCATTTACCCAGCGTATGTTTCTCTAATAAATGGTGTGCTTTGATGATAATTAAAGGCGCAGCAGCTTCAAAACCAACTCTTCCTTTAATTCCAATTATAGTATCGCCAACATGAATATCTCTACCAATTGCATACGCACTGGCTAATTTTTCTAATGCAACGATGTTTTTTGTTGGTGTGTCCAATGTCCCGTTGATGCCTACTAATTGTCCTTTTTCAAATTGTAGCGTTACTTTCTCTTCTCCCGTTTTTTGCAATTGCGAAGGATACGCTTCACTAGGTAAAGTTTGATTTGAGGTCAATGTTTCTTTACCGCCTACGCTTGTTCCCCACAATCCTTTATTAATGGAATATTGTGCTTTTTCCCAAGAATAATGAACTCCATTTTTAGATAAATAATCAACTTCTTCCTGTCTTGATAATTTCAAATCTCTAATAGGAGTGATGATTTCAATTTCGGGAGCAATGGTTTGGAAAATTAAATCAAAACGAATTTGATCATTTCCTGCACCGGTACTTCCGTGGGCGATTGCTTCCGCACCAACAGATTTTGCATATTTTATCGCTTCTATAGCTTGAAAAACACGCTCGGCACTTACTGATAATGGATACGTGTTGTTTTTTAATACATTTCCATAAATCAAATATTTAATGGCTTTGTCATAATATTTATCAACGATGGTAAGATTTGCATGTTGCGCACTCCCTAATTCGTAGGCTCTTTCTTCAATAGCGGCTAGTTCAGCTTCATCAAATCCTCCTGTATTTATAAGAACGGTATGAACTTCATATCCTTTTTCGTTTTTTAAATATTTTAGGCAATATGAGGTGTCTAATCCTCCACTATAAGCTAATACAACTTTTTTCATGATATTATTTTTTTAAGAACAAGGCTTCTTTGATTGATTTTAATCTGTTTAATACTCTAACGTTAAATGGATGTTTAGGTGGGTCTTTTGGCTTTTCTTTTGGATCATAAAGCATTCCGGTACACAAGCACATTTTGTTGTCTTTACTTTTTAGGATTTCATAATTGGTACACGTTTGACATCCTTTCCAAAAACTTGGATCGCTGGTCAATTCTGAAAAAGGAACAGGTTTGTAACCTAAATCTGAATTGATTTTCATTACCGCTAAACCAGTCGTGATTCCAAATACTTTAGCCTCTGGATATTTTTCCAATGAATAATCAAAAACAAATGATTTGATTTTTTTGGCTAAACCTAAATTTCTGTAATCAGGATGTACAATTAAACCAGAATGTGCTACAAATTTCCCGTGTTGCCAACTTTCGATATAGCAAAAACCAGCAAATTTACCATTGTCTAATGCAATGACAGCATCTTTGCTTTCCATCTTTTTTTGGATGTATTCAGGAGTTCTTTTAGCAATCCCAGTACCTCTCAATAAGGCGGACGATTCAATAGTATCGCATATTTCCTGCGAATACTTATAATGTTCTTCCTGAGTTACAATGATAGAAATGTTCATTTCAAGAGATTATTTTGAGTTAAAAAATGAGTTGATTCAAGTTTTGAAAAACAAGAGTTATACCAATCAATTAAAATAGATACATAAAAAGACATTGATCCTGAACATAGCGTTGTGTGGGCTAATGAACAAGAAAATATAGTTTTTTTAGGATATATTAATCCAATGGTTAACTGGGATAATTTCAAAACGATAAAAATGAGAAATGAATAAAAAACAAAAACAAAACACGTTGTGGGTACTATATTATAGCATCCGTACTTCGGGAGAAGCCGTAGGTTTGTTTGTCCGTGATATAGAAGTTATATGTACACTTATATTATTCATGGGTGCAAAAATACAATTATTTTGCAAATAGAATACTTATTTTGATTTTTGTAACAAAATTTTAATACAATGTTTGTTTTATGTAAATAAAAAACTCCCTGAAATAATTTATTTTCAGGGAGTCGTTATTTTTCTATTGATTTAACCAATTAATTTCGAAATCTATTGCGACTAATAATATCTTTTAACTTGGCTTTTAAATCCTCTCCTGTGTCATAAACCATTTCTTCGCTGCTAGGAAAAGCGACTGCTCTTTTATCAAAATAGGAGTAATAACTATCGTCAGAAGCGCGTCGGTCTCCTTTATAGGTTGCATAAATGTTTTCGAATGTAAACTCACTTGTCACTGGAAAGGACTGCAGAAGTTGATTGCTTCTTAGGTTTACATAATCTACTTTTGCGGTAATCTGACAGGATTTAAATTGTCTCGATTCATAAATACGGGCGTTTACGGTTCTAAGATTATCAACCAGAACCACTTTTCCTTTTTCGTCTAAAACTTCTCTTCCGTTAGCGTCAATTAGTTTTTTTACCCCATCTTTTATAATGCGTTCTTTTACAAATTCTCTTTCTTTGATTTGCTCCGGTGAAATATAAATTTGGCGAAAATTAATCATCATTCCATAATCATAATCAATTCCTCTTTGTTTGTTACTGTGGTAAACGGTCCATTTATCATTTAATCCATAGGTGCTAAAATCCAATAAATCATTTTGTAGACGAGCTGGAATAATCATATTGGTTTCATTTTTGGTGTAAACTGAAACATAATCAGAACCTTTGAATTTAGCTTCGTCTATGAGTTGTAAAACATTTTTGTAATTTGGATTTATTTGATTCAAATAATCTAAATCATCAAAAGCCTTTCGGAAATTCATCTTGTCCGAAGTAAGCATTAACTTTTTTGCATTAGCATATAAATAAACGGATAAGGCATTTTTGCTGTCTACAATTTGGTTATTATAATTGTCAAAAGGAAAAATTGCGTTCCTGCCTTCTTTAATTAATTTTAAAGGTAGTATCGGTTTGATTTTTTCCTGACGGTTATTCAATTGTATATAGGTAGTGTATATTTTTTCCAATTGCGCCGGATTTGCCTCTTTTACCAATAAGTTTATGGTATTTAAATCACGCTCTTTGGCTTTGGCGAAAGCCTCTTCGAGTAAATAAACATAATCCTGCTTGCCTTTTTTATCTTTATTGGATTGTAAATTTGAAATGGCATTATCAATTGCTGGATCGTAATTTCCGGAGCTTAATAAGTTTTGAGTTTGCTTTACGCCACAAGACGAAACAAGAATAAACAACGATAATAAAAGAGTAATTTTTTTCATAAGCAAAAAAAGTAAGTAGTTGATTATTTGAAGCCGTAATCCTATTTTTAAAATTCAAATTCCAAAAATAATGCCACAAAAAAACCTAACAAAAATAGAATAAATGTTAGGTTTTGAAAAGTATATTTTAATTTTTTATTTTCTCACAAATGGTGGTAGCAACTTACTGGAAACTTCGCCAAAACCAATGCGAACTTGTCCATTTTGACAAAATCCTTTCATAGTTACAGTATCGTTATCATTGATGAATTTACGTTCTGTACCGTCATTCATTTTTATTGGATTTTTTCCTCCCCAAGTTAATTCCAACATCGAGCCAAAACTATCTTCGGTTGGTCCTGAGATTGTTCCTGATCCCATCATGTCACCGGAATTTACGCGACAACCATTAGAGGTATGATGTGCTAACTGTTGGCACATTGACCAGTATAAATATTTAAAATTAGAATGAGAAACAACAGTTTCTTCGGTATTTTCAGGTTGAATTGTCACTTCTAAATTGATGTCGAAAGAATGCTTACCTTTTTGTTGTAAATAAGGTAACGGGGTAGGTTCTTGTTTTGGACCTTTAGTTCTAAATGGTTCCAAAGCATCCATGGTTACAATCCAAGGAGAGATTGAAGTTGCAAAGTTTTTTGATAAGAATGGTCCTAGTGGCACATATTCCCATTTTTGAATATCGCGGGCACTCCAGTCATTCAATAAAACCATTCCAAAAATATAATCTTCGGCTTCATTTATAGGAATATTTTCTCCCATAATATTGACGTCGGTTGTTATAAAAGCAGTTTCCAATTCAAAATCTACGGAACGGGAAGGGCCAAAAACAGGTGTAGTTTCGCCATTTGGCAACGTTTGCCCCATTGGTCTGTGTACTGGAATTCCCGAAGGAACAATAGTAGAACTTCTTCCGTGATAGCCTACAGGGATGTGAAGCCAGTTAGGTAATAACGCGTTTTCTGGATCGCGAAACATTTTTCCTACATTAGTTGCGTGCTCTTTACTGGAATAGAAGTCCGTATAATCACCTATTAGTACCGGTAATTGCATTTCTACATCTTCCATTTTGAAGATAACAATATCTCTGTCTTTTGTATTATCTCTTAATTTTGGATTTTTTTCGTCAAAAATTTCGGCGATGCGATTTCGAACCAATCGCCATGTTTTTTTTCCATCCGAAATAAAATCATTCAAGGTGTCTTGCATGAACATATCGTCCGTCAGCTCAATACCTTCAAAATAATTTAATTGTTGTAATGCTCCCAAATCAATTGCAAAATCTCCAATTCTAGTCCCTACCGTCACTATGTTTTCTTTGGTAAGAAAAACACCAAAAGGAATGTTTTGAATAGGAAAATCGCTGCTTGGAGCTACTTCTAACCATGATTTTCTTTTAGTATTGTTGGCTGTTATAGGCATATCGGTGTTAATTATTTTGTTGAAAATTACTCATCAAATATATTATAATCTAACTATTAACCAAACGTTTTTTTGTATTTTTGCAACATATTAACGAAAATCAAAGAAATGCAACGCGACGAACAAATTTTTGACCTTATTCTAGAAGAACAAGAAAGACAAATACACGGATTAGAACTTATCGCTTCGGAAAACTTCGTAAGTGATGAAGTAATGGAAGCAGCTGGCTCTGTTTTAACCAATAAATATGCAGAAGGATATCCTGGCAAAAGATACTACGGCGGTTGCGAAGTAGTTGATGTTATTGAGCAAATTGCGATTGACAGAGCCAAAGAATTATTTGGTGCTGCTTACGCAAATGTGCAGCCACACTCTGGTTCACAAGCGAATACAGCAGTTTATCATGCTTGTATCAAACCAGGAGATAAAATTTTAGGTTTTGATTTGTCCCATGGGGGACATTTAACTCACGGTTCTCCTGTAAACTTTTCTGGACGTTTATATACACCTTCTTTCTATGGTGTAGATAAGGAAACAGGAAGATTAGATTACGATAAAATTCAAGAAATAGCAACAAAAGAACAACCAAAACTAATCATAGCTGGAGCTTCGGCTTATTCTCGTGATATGGATTTTGAGCGTTTCAGAGTAATTGCTGATAGTGTTGGTGCTATTTTACTAGCTGACATTTCTCATCCTGCAGGTCTTATTGCTAAGGGTTTGATGAACGATCCATTGCCTCATTGTCATATTGTAACTACTACAACACACAAAACATTACGTGGTCCTCGTGGAGGTTTAATTTTAATGGGTAAAGATTTCGAAAATCCATTTGGTTTAACTACTCCAAAAGGAGAAATCAGAATGATGTCTTCTCTATTAGACTTAGCTGTTTTTCCTGGAAATCAAGGTGGTCCGTTAATGCACATCATTGCTGCAAAAGCGGTAGCATTTGGTGAAGCATTAAATGATGAATTTTTCACTTATGCTTTACAATTGCAAAAAAATGCTAACGCAATGGCTGATGCTTTTGTAAAAAGAGGATATGAAATCATTTCTGGAGGTACAGATAACCACATGATGTTGATTGATTTAAGAAACAAAAATATTTCTGGAAAAGATGCTGAAAATGCATTGGTAAAAGCAGAAATTACGGTAAATAAAAACATGGTTCCATTTGATGATAAATCACCATTTGTAACTTCAGGAATTCGTGTAGGAACTGCAGCAATTACCACTCGTGGTTTGCTTGAAGAAGACATGGAAACTATTGTTGCTTTAATTGATAGAGTGCTAGTGGATCATACTAATGAAGATGTTATCGAAGCAGTAGCTGCTGAAGTAAACGAAATGATGAGCGAAAGAGCTATTTTCGTATACTAAATAAAATACGTCTTAAAGTTTTAAAGTCGAAAGTCGAAAGTCTTGAGGAGGAATTTAATGATTCGTTCTTAATTTTGACTTTCGACTTTCGACTTTATGACCTTTTAACATTTTGATTTAAAAATTATGTCTGTACTAAGATTAAAATTGCCAACCGATCCGAGATGGGTGAATATTGTAGAGAAAAACATTGAGGAAATCTTGACGGATCATGCTTGGTGTGAACAAAAAGCAGCTACAAATGCCATAACAATTATAACTAATAACTCGGAACACCAGGATTTAGTGAAGGATTTATTGGCTTTGGCCAAAGAAGAAATCGATCATTTTGAACAGGTACACAACATTATCATCAAACGTGGCTTAAAGCTAGGACGCGAACGAAAAGATGATTATGTGAACGAATTGTATTTGTACATGAAGAAAAGTGGTGATGGGAGTAGGGTTTCAGGTTTAGTGGAACGGTTATTGTTTTCAGCTATGATAGAAGCCAGAAGCTGCGAACGCTTTAAAGTACTTTCAGAAAACATCCAGGACGAAGAATTATCTGTTTTTTACAGAGATTTAATGGAAAGTGAAGCGGGTCATTATACCACTTTTATAACCTATGCAAGGAAATATGGAGTAGGAATTGATGTTGAAAAACGTTGGCGAGAATGGCTTAAATTCGAAGAAAATATTATAACAAATTACGGTAAAAGTGAAACGATTCACGGATAATTTTAATTATTATTTTTTTAAGAATAAATGTAATTTATTCAAGAGTATTAATAATCAGCTTTTTATGTTTTTTACTTTTCAAAGAAATCAATGTTTAACATTATAAATTAATTTATTTGTGAAGGATTAATAATTTTTGATTTACTTTTAGCGTTTGATTTTAACTTTAACTATTGTTTACAGCTATGAAGCTCAACTTTAATTATGATGGAAATATTGCCTGCAGGGCGATATTGCAAGATCAATTAGAAAATTTAGATATTAAATATCAACTTTTAGATTTAGGACAAATAGAAATTAGTGATGATGTTTCAGAAGATAGCTTTACAGCACTTCAAGACAGTTTAAAGAAGTATGCAATTCATATTATAGATAACCCAAAAGGGCAATTAATTCAAAAAATTAAAGATGCAATAATTGAAATTGTCTATGAAAAGGATAAATTCCCTAACATAACAATCTCTCAGTATTTATCGGATAAATTGAACTTTAGATATGGATATATCACGAATGTTTTTTCAGAATATACGCATACGTCAATTGAGAATTTTATTATTATCCAAAAGATTGAAAGAGCAAAGAAATTAATAATTGAAGAGAAGCTAACTTTAACTGAGATTTCTCATGAACTGAATTATAGCAGTGTCGCTTATTTATCAACTCAATTTAAAAAAGTAACAGGATTAACGCCTTCCATGTTTAAAAGAATTGTTGGTAAAAGAAGAGAGTTAGCTAATAATGAATAATAAAAACAGAAAATAACCCCCGATATTTTATGATTTCACACCAAGATTCAATGCATATTCTTTTAGCTGACGATGACGAAGATGATCGTGCATTTTTTAGTGAAGCTATACAGGAGCTTAAAATGAATAATAAGTTGACTCTATTTAAAGATGGTAAGGATCTAATGGATTATTTAGTACATCCTGATATTAGGTTGCCCCATGTTTTATTTCTTGATTTAAATATGCCAGGAAAAACAGGTATAGACTGTTTGAAAGAAATAAGAGCAAATATTCGTTTTAAAGATGTTTCTATTGCCATATATTCTACTTCTTCATCAGAAAAAGATATTGAAGATACATTTATAGAGGGCGCTAATATTTATATCAAAAAGCCAAACGATTTTTCAATGTTGAAAAAAGTAATTAAGGAAGTGGTAAATATGAATTGGCAATTTCATACCTCAGGTTTAAATATAGAAACTTTTTTCTTCAGCATATAAAAGAGGGTAAATGAAAATTCTAGGACTATATAAAAACGCTCAAGTGTTTAAAATAGCTTTAGCTATTGCAATTGTTGTGGTTTGCTATATAGCCTCAGTGTTTTATTCCCAAATGAAAAATCTTGACTCAACGGTTGAGTTAATTGCAAATTCAAATGAGACTCAACTTGAGCTAGAAAAACTTTTATCGGTAATCAGTAGTTACGAAACGAGTTTGCGAAGTTATATTATCACAAAAGATGAATCGTATATAGCAAACCGGTTTTTGAGCAGAGGTAAAATTGAAGAAAACTTAGAGAATTTAAAAAAGTTGACTTCGAAGAATCCTGCCAGAAATAAGGATATTGAACGACTTAAAAAAATCATTGATTATAGATTTAAGCTGTTCCGACAAACATTAATTATTGCTAAAAGTAAAAATTCAGGTCCATTATACTTAAACGCTAAGTTGCTTGAAAGTAGTGAAGTTACTGACATGATGAAATCTTTTGTCACTAAAATAATATTTTCAGAAAGTGCAAAAACAAAATTTCAAAATGACAGCCATCAATTTGAATTGCGTGACTCTATAATAACTGCTTTTTTACTAGTTCTCCTTTCTCTTTTAATATTGTTGTTATCATTCAATAAAATGAATGTGGATATTGATGAACTCAAAAAAGCAAATGATAAATTAAAACTGCTTAACGAGTCCTATAATACTGCTGAAATGACTGCTGGTTTTGGGCATTGGATGGTTAATCTGGAAACAAATACGTATACTTTTTCAGATAATTTGTTTCGTCTTATGGGGGTTGAACCCAATGCTTTTGAACCCAATATAAAAAATACAATTAAATATATTCATCCGGATGATTTAGATTATGTAACGAAAGTGCATAAAGATTCTTTGATTAATCACCAGTCTACTTCGATGATATTTAGATTTTTAACTCCAAATGGAGATGTTAAATATATTTTGGGTGTAGGGAGTTTTACTAATGATGGAAATGGAAATTTAATTAAAATAGGTGTGAATTGTGACATTACAAACCAATACAAAAAAACACTTGAATTAGAGGAAAATAATAAAGAGCTTAAATATATCAATAAAGAACTTGAAGCTTTCAACAATATAGTGAGTCATGATTTGCAGGAACCGCTTCGTAAGATTCAAATGTTTATTTCCAGGTTAGAAGAAAAAGAATTGGATTTGCTAACCCAACAAGGAAAAGAATATTTTTCTAAAATTCGGGTTGCGGCTAATAGAATGCAGACCTTATTAATAGATTTAGTCGATTATTCCAGAACAATAAAAGGAGATAAGGTTTTTGTAGAAACAGATTTAAACAAAGTGGTAGATGAAACGCTTCAAGATTTATCCTCTACTATTGAAGAGAAAAAAGCTACTATTCAAACGGGAAATTTACCTTCAATTAAAGTAATACCGTTTCAGATGAAACAACTTTTTATAAACTTAATTTCCAATTCTCTTAAATACAGTAAAGACGATGTACCGCCTCAAATAAGTATCGTTTCTAAAGAAATTACTGAAAAAGAAGTAATAGATTATAAAATTGCGAATGCAGCGGATTATTATAAAATTGTCGTAGAAGATAACGGAATTGGTTTCAAACAGGAGTATGCCGAAAAAATATTTCTTTTGTTCAAACGTTTAGAAACGGATCCTAAATACTCAGGAACTGGACTTGGTCTGGCTATTTGCAATAGAATTGTAGAGAACCACAAAGGTTTCATAAAAGTAAAAGGAGAACCTGGAGTAGGGGCTACATTCTATGTATTTATTCCTAAAGGGGATTTGCTTTAATTTCAATAAATAAATTACAATGATTACAATAAAAGAAGCTTCAATTGCAGACTTAAATACAATTCAAGAGATTGCTTATAAATCTTGGCCTGATACTTATGGCGAAATACTTTCGCAGGAACAAATCGATTTCATGCTTAATTTATGGTATACATCAGATGTTTTGATTGATAACATGACTAATAAAGGACATTTCTTTTTATTGGCTTTTGATGGAGCTGTCTGCCTTGGATTTGCTTCATACGAACACAATTACTTAAACAAAAATGTAACCCGTCTGCACAAAATTTATTTACTTCCTGAAGCACAAGGTAAAGGAGCAGGGAAATTATTGATTGATACCATCGAAAATTTGGCAAAAGAAAATCATTCTGTTGCTATTTCCTTAAATGTAAATAAATTTAATAAAGCATTTACTTTTTATCAAAAAATAGGTTTTGAAATCGTTGATGAATATGATACCGAAATTGGGAACGGCTATTTGATGGAAGATTATATTATGCAAAAAGGCTTGTAATTTATTGCTGGATTTTCTCTTACAAAAAACGCTTTTTTATTACATAATTAAGTACCTGTGATTTAATATTAAAATGTATATTATCGTACATTTGATTGAAAGAATTTATAGTAACTTATAATGTTAAATAAAAAATTAAATGAGTTTTAAATCAATATCATTATTTTATTTATTGCTTTTTGCCATTCTATCCTGTTCAAAAAAAGAGAATCAAGAAACAAAACCCACTTTGGGTGATGTAACGGAAAGTGTTTATGCTTCAGGTGTTATTAAAGCTGATGGTCAATATACCGTTTTTTCTACAGTTAACGGAACCTTGCAAAAAGTAAATGTAGTTGCAGGTCAATCCATAATTAAAGGTCAATCATTATTTGAACTGGAAAGTGATAAAGCGGAATTGAATACTGAAAATGCCCGATTAGCGTATCAATTAAGCGAGCAAAGTAACCATTACATTCAAGATAAAATTTCCGAAATGGAAATGAAAGTCGAGTCTTCCAAAGACAAATTAACTTTAGACGAATCAATTTATAACAGGAACAAGAACATTAAAAATCAAGGTGGAATTTCAGAAGTTGATTTTGAAAGAGTAGCATTAACTTTTAAAAGTTCTAAAATCAATTATGAATCAGCCAAAAAACAATTGGGCCAACTCAAAGCACAATTAGAAAACGACCAAAATCGCAATCGCATTAATCTTAAAATCAATCAAAAGTCCCAAAGTGATTTTAGTGTTAAAAGTGCCTTTTCAGGGGAATTATTCGATGTGTTGGTGAAAGAAGGAAGTTTGATTACTCCGCAAACTCCTTTGGCAATCATAGGTAAAGCCGATTCTTTTTTATTGGAATTAGAAGTAGATGAAAATGACATGGTACACGTTACGCTGGGGCAAAAAGTGCTGGTGACGATGGACAGTTATAAAGGTCAGGTTTTTGACGCAGTTGTCGATAAAATTTATCCTATCATGGATGAGCGTTCCCGTACTTTTAAAATCGAAGCTCATTTTATAAAACCGCCTGATAAATTATATCCTAACCTTACCGCTGAAGCGAATATTATAATTCAGGTTAAGAAAAATACAATCACGATACCTAAGTCTTATTTAATTCAAAACAAATATGTTTTGGTGAATAAAGATGAAAAACGAGAAGTAAAAATAGGTTTGAGTGATTATCAGAAAGTGGAGATTCTAAAAGGATTAAAAGCGGAAGAAACAATTTATATGCCTAAATAATGAACTTCAAATTAATTTTAAATATTGCGCTACATTTGCTTCGAGCCAGACTAAAACAAACTATTGTTGCGGCCGTTGGAGTAACTTTTGGTATCGCCATGTTTATTTCTTTGGTTAGTTTTATGCATGGTTTAAATGATTTATTGGATGGATTAATGCTCAATAGAACTCCTCATGTTCTTTTGTATAACGAAATTAAACCTTCTGAAAATCAACCTGTTTCATTAGCTAAGGATTATAAAAATAACGTCAATTTTATTCATTCTATAAAACCAAAAGACAGAGGAAAATCTATTTACAATGGTAAAACGATTATTAAAGTTTTAAAAGAAGATTCACGTATTATTGATGTCGCGCCAAAAGTTACAACTCCAGTTTTTTTTAATTCTGGAACCATTGAAATTTCAGGAATAGTTAACGGTATTGATGTTTTGCCGGAAGAAAAATTATTTAAAATCAGCGATTATATCATAGAAGGGAAAGTAGCTGATTTGCTTCAGAATAACAGTATTATCATAGGAAAAGGATTGGCAGATAAAATGTTGCTTTCTAAAGGAGATATTATTAAAATCACTACTTCCAAAGGAAATTTGGCCTCTTTGAAAATTGTTGGAATCTCTGAAATTGGTATTGCTGAAATTGATAATACGATGAGTTATACGTCATTGGCCACAGCCCAAAAAATCTTAGGAGAACCCACAAATTATATTACTGATATTCAAATTAAACTTTTTGATATGGCTTCGGCTCCTGCTGTTGCAAAAGAGTTTAGGGACAAGTTTAACTTGGATACCATCGATTACCAAACAGCAAATTCACAGTTTGAAACAGGAAGTACAATACGGAGTATTATTTCCTATGCAGTAGGCGTTGTGTTGCTTATTGTGGCTGGTTTTGGGATTTATAATATCCTAAATATGATGATTTATGAAAAAATGGATAGTATAGCAATTCTAAAAGCGACAGGTTTTTCAGGGAATGATGTCAAATGGATTTTTGTTTCACTTTCTATTATTATTGGACTTGCCGGGGGATTATTTGGATTGTTATTTGGTTATATTTTATCCTCCATTATAGATGTAATTCCATTTGAAACCGCTGCGTTACCCACAATAAAAACCTATCCCATAAATTACAATCCCTTATTTTATGTTATCGGAATTACTTTTGCATTATTTACCACTACAATTGCGGGACTTTTTCCTGCTTTGAAAGCCAGTAAAGTTGATCCAGTAGAAATAATCAGAGGAAAATAACGATGGAGAATAATAAAGTTTTAGAGGCTGTTGGTTTGAGTAAATATTTTTATGACCCTGTAAAATTTCAGGTCTTAAAAGAAATTAACATGAGTATTAATCATGGTGAGTTTGTTTCAATCGTGGGAAAATCGGGTTGCGGAAAATCGACCTTGTTGTATTTGCTTTCTACGATGGATACGGATTATGACGGTAAAATATTTATTCATAATGAACTTGTTACTGGAAAAACCGACAAAGAACTGGCATTAATACGAAATGAGAAGATAGGTTTTGTATTTCAGTTTCATTATTTGCTTGCGGAATATAATGTCTTGAAAAATGTCATGCTTCCAGGAATGAAATTGGGTAAATATTCCAATCAGGAAATCGAACATCGAGCGATGAAACATTTGAAAACATTGGACATGGAAGACCAAGCCTTAAAAATGCCAAATCAATTAAGCGGAGGACAAAAACAACGTGTGGCTATAGCCAGGGCTTTGATAAATGATCCACTGATTATTATGGGTGATGAGCCTACAGGAAATTTAGACAAGAAAAATAGCGACTTGGTTTTTGATATTTTTAATAAATTGACCCAAGAACAAAATCAGACTTTATTGGTTGTTACGCACGATACTGATTTTGCTGAACGGACTAATAGAATCATTACCATGGAAGATGGGAAAGTAATTTCGTAACTAATTATTTAACAATAATTTCGTGTTTGTAAAGCAATCCTTTTATACCTTCTAAAGAAAAAACAGCTTTCTTTAATTTTGTCTTGGTTGGGTCAATAGCGTAGTTATAACTTGTTTTAAAATTCGCTTTATTAGCAATTGCTTTTGCAAATTCAGAACGGTATAAATCGCAATTTTCAAATAGGACTTCGGTTAAATCTGTGGCCATAAAATCTACTGCAATTAAACTACAATTGGTAAAGGATGTTCCTTTGATTTTTAAGGTATAAAACTTGGAGAAATCCAAAATACAATCATTAAAAGTAATTTCGAAAATTAATTTGTCGGACATGGCAAAATTTACTTCTTTGATTTCGCAGCGATTGAAAGTCACGGTTCTAAAGGCGACATAATTTATTCTAGCATTACTAAAAGTACAATCGTTGAAGGTACAGTCAATAAAGGTTACTGCCAGAAATATACATTGGGAGAAATTACAATTCGTAAAAGTACAACACTCAAATTCCTTAAAATTGACTTCTTCTTCGCTATAAATGATGTTGTTGTATTCAATATCTAGAAAATATTCTGGCATTTACGGGGTTTAAATTCAAGTTTAAGGCGATTATTTTGCGCAACAAAGAAACAAAATTCTATAGCTATACAATTCAGAATTTGGAATAATTATTTTTAAAATTTTAAACTCTGTTGAAATCTCCTTTCCAATTAATAATTCCTTTTTTAATTGTTGTTCCCGAAAGATTTTCATTCAACGTTCTTTCCATAAGCGCGGGAAGTTCTTCATCTGGTGCAAATCGCAAGGCAAACAATTGGTCGTCATTTAGTTGGTATTCAAAATCCTCCAATCTTTTTCCTGTAATAGAAAAATAGCGGTACCGAAGCTCTAAACGTACGATTCGGTTTTGCAAAGTCAATGCATAATGTTGGCGCAACATGAAAGCCAGACAAAACAGAACAACAAAAATACCACTGATAAAAGCCCAAATCAGTTTGTCTTCGGAGGTGCAACTAAAATAAACACTGAAGGTCAGAAATATCATTATTATAGGATAATAAACAAAATGATGAGGCAGATAATACCGAACATGATTTTTATAAGATTGTGGTTCCATGATTTTCTTTTAAAGTTTTTTAAAGATAGTCAAAACAACTTATTTGGAAGAAAGTAGAAGCAACATTGTAAAAAGGTTATAAAAGTAAAATCCTAAACATTTTAGGTGTTTAGGGTTTATTGTGACCTTGACGGGACAATTTTCGAACCTTTTTTTAGCTGATTTAAAAAATTGAGTAGAGTTGACTATTGAAGTAGGAATGTTATGTTGTAAATTATTATGATTCGAATATTACTAAAGCATATGCAACGAATAAATTTTGGTGAATCTAATAAGAACTCAATAATGGTTTAGGTTTTTTACGCAATCTCTGTACAAATAGGTTATCTCTGACAAGAAAGAGCAAGTTGAAAAGTGCCTCATCTGTCACACATCCTTCAGAGGAGCTTTTTACGGAATAGTAACACCACTCTGTGCTTGTGCCGGAGGTCTCATCCATCTTCTTCGAGGTATTTTCATCTTTATAGAGAATAAAACAGCAACAATAACGTTCTTAAAAGCAAAACTATATTATGGGCTTATTTGATTTTATGATAGTGGAAATAGCTATGGATTTAGGGACGGCAAATACTTTAATAATTTATGACGGAAAAATAGTAGTGGATAGTCCTTCTATGGTAGCCAGGGATATTAGAAATGGGAAAATTATTGCGGTAGGTAAAGAGGCCAGTTTAATGCAGGGTAAGACACATGAGAATATTAAAACAATTCGGCCACTTAAAGATGGAGTTATTGCAGATTTTGATGCCTCAGAGAAAATGATCAGCTGGTTTATAAAGAATATACCTGAAATAAAGAAAAATTTCTTTACTCCCGCACTGCGAATGGTTGTATGTATTCCCAGTGGTATTACCGAGGTAGAAATGAGAGCCGTAAAGGAGTCTTGTGAGCGGGTAAACGGGAAAGAAGTGTATTTAATTCATGAGCCTATGGCTGCCGCTATTGGAATTGGTTTAGATGTGATGGAGCCCAAGGGAAATCTCATCGTTGATATTGGCGGGGGGACTACGGAAATTGCAGTTATTGCCCTTGGAGGAATAGTTTGTGACAAATCCATAAAAATTGCTGGGGATGTTTTTACCAATGATATATTGTTTCATATGAGAACGCAGCATAATTTGTATGTTGGAGATGCTTCTGCCGAGAGAATAAAAATTGATGTTGGTGCTGCAATGGAAGAACTTGAGGAAGCTCCTGATGACATAACGGTTCGTGGAAGGGATTTGCTTACGGGGAAACCTAAGGAGGTCAGGATTACCTTTAGGGAAATTGCAAGAGCTTTGGATAAATCAATACAGAGAATTGAAGACGCGATTATGGTAACGCTTTCATTGACACCACCAGAACTGGCTGCTGACATTTATAATACGGGTTTGTATCTCGCAGGGGGAGGGGCAATGCTACGCGGTCTTGATAAAAGGATTTCGTTGAAGACGGATTTGCCAGTCTTTATTGCAGAAGATCCTTTAAGAGCCGTGGTTAGAGGTACTGGTACTGTCTTAAAAAACATACCTAAATATAGAAGTGTACTGATAAAATAAGTTCGTTATTGCATCCGTACAATTGGGTTTTGCATCTGATCTAACAAAAAGGTTGTTGAATATACTGAAAAAGACAAAAAAAATCCCATTTCGATAGAAATGGGATTTTAATTTTGTGACCTTGACTGGATTCAAACCAGTAACCTCTTGAGCCGTAATCAAGTGCGCTATTCAGTTGCGCCACAAGGCCTTTTTTGCTATTTAAGGGCTTATTAAAGCGCCTTATTGCGGGTGCAAATATAGGTATAATTGTGTAATTTGCAAGTCTAAATTTATAAAAAAATAAAAAAATATGCCACTTAAGAATTACATACGTGATATTCAGGGTTTTCCAAAAGAAGGAATTTTGTTTAAAGACATTACTCCCTTGCTAATTGACCCCGAAGCAAGGAATAAATGCCTTGAAATATTGGTTTCAACACTTAAAGATAAAAAAATTGACAAGGTAATAGGAGTGGAGAGTCGGGGATTTTTCTTTGGGATGCTTATTGCACAAGAATTAAATGTTGGTTTTATTCCGGTTCGAAAACCTAATAAGTTGCCTTACGAAACCATTTCAGCTACTTATGATTTAGAATATGGAACGGATACTTTAGAAATTCATATCGATGCAATTCAAAAAGGAGATCGGATTCTAATTCACGATGATGTTTTGGCAACTGGAGGAACGGCTAAAGCAGTTTGTGAGTTAGTAGAAAGATTGGGTGGTGAAATTGTACAATGTAATTTCCTTATGGAACTGGCTTTTCTTAATGGAAGAGCAAAAATTAAAGGGAATGCCATTTTTGCAGCGATTACGTATTAATCCAAAGCGCGGGTTGTTACATAATATCGATACCCAATAATTGCCATTTGCCATTTCTTGGCTTTAGCCAAATCTAATCGCTGTTTGGTGAAACTTGGAAGAATGACTTTATTGATTTGGGCTAAGATTTTAAACATAGATGATTTTTTTCAAAGATATAAAAAAGACGGTCTTGATGAGTGACCGTCTTTTTAATGATTTTCAGAAAGATAAAATTAATTATTACGTTTTTCCATGGCATCTCTGTACTTTTCCATGGCATCTTCGTATTTAGCCATTTCTTTTTCAAATATTTGTTCGCGTTTAGCCATTACTTCTTCCACTTCTTTTTCATAAGCACTCATGTCTGGCTCGAAAGATTCCATCTTTTTTTCGAATTCTTTCATTTTTTTCTCAAATTCAGCCATTGCTTTTTTATCTTTCATATTCGATGGATGAGCAGGTGGTGCAGGTAGTTTTGACATATCAATAGGAGGAGCTACAGGCATTGGTCCGTCAGGAAATTTTGGAGGTGTTGGCGGAGCTGGAATATTGGTATCATTGAAAGTTTGAGTATTAGTTTTAGTAGTGATTCTAATTGTTTTTTCTTTTTTATTGACATCCATTTTGTCAATTGTATTTTGGTCTAATTGTAACAATTCATTTTTATCTGCTTTTTCGCCATTGATATAAATGTCATTTTCAGTAATTGTTTTGTGGAATTTTTTTGTAACTATTCTGATTTCTTGTTGGTTATTTTTTTTATTTACATCCATGCGTTCAATTTCATTAGGATCTAATTTATCCATATCATTTTGACTTACTTTTTCTCCATTAATGAAAATTTCTTTGTCAATAGAAAGCGTTTTATCTGATGATGAGGCTATTCTGTCATTTTTAATTTTCGCATCAATTTCAGCATCAGTGATATCAATTTTTCCTCCTTCATGCTTGATATAAATATCTTTGATTGCATTCGAGCTATGTTGTTTGTAAGTACCATTACCATATAAATTTCCATTGTAATTTACTGTTATTCCTGTGATTTCACTACTTGAATTACGCTCTATTTCAGAGAATATTAAATCGCAATTAAATTCTTTTTTGAAAAATTCGGCTTTCTTTTTTAATTCTTCATCTGAAAAATTCTTGTTAATCGTTGTCACGACATCCCGTGCACTTTTTGACACATTCTCATTTGTTTTTTCCTGCGCAATGGTTTTGATTTGGAATAAGAATACAAACGCGACTAATAATGGAAGCACTAAAGCATACTTCCAGGAATTCCATTTTTTTGATTGATTTTTGTTTAACATAACGATTCGTTTTTTGATTAATGATTGATAAAAATGATTGGTGATGGCAACACAATTTTCGTATGTTGTTATTTTTAAAAGCGTGATTTGATAGGCTTTTTTGTCGGATATTTTCTTTGTGGCTTCACTGTCTGCAATGAATTCAAGGTTTTGTAAAATTGCTTTTTTGTACCACCAAATGAATGGATTGAACCAAAATACAATACAAAACAATCTCGAAATCAATACATCAATGGTATGATTTTGTTCGCTGTGTACTTTTTCATGCTCCAAAATATTTTCTAATTCGGAAGCGGTGTATAAAGCCGAATTGTAAACGATGGTATTGAAATAGGAAAATGGAGCTACATTTTCTTTAGTATCTATAAATTTAAAATCAGCTTGTTGCTGAATGGATTTTCCTTTTAGAACAGCATTCAAACTATAAAAATCAAAGGCAAATTTGCCTAGTAAAAGCAATGTTCCAATTCCGTAAGCAAGAGTTGTAATTATTGGTAAATAATCTTCAAATGTTTTTTCTTCCGTATAATTCGTCATGGGCATATTTGACCAATTTATAGGAGTTGCAGCCGGTTCTACCCAGATTATTTTTGTGATAAAAACAAATGGTAAAAGAACTGAAGTGATTAATCCAGCCAATAAAAACCAACGATTACTGTTGAAAAAGGTTTCTTTTCGCAGCATTAAAAAATAGGCTAAATAAAATAGGACGATTAATCCGCTGGATTTGATGAGATAAATAAACAGTGCTTCCATACGCTATGTATTATATTTTATTCTAGTTTATTACTTTTTTTTGGCTGCTACAAACGGCTCTTAATAAAGAATTATTTCTTTTCTTCTTCTTCTTGATTCTCAATCATGGTTAGAATCTCCCGTAATTCGGCAGCAGAAATTTTCTCTTCTTTAGCAAAAAAGGAAACCATGTTTTTATACGAGCTATTAAAGTAATTGTCGATTGCCGTATTCATAAAACGTTTTCTATATTCTTCTAAACTAACGATAGGGTAGTATTGATGGGTATTCCCAAAAGCATTATGAGAAACAAACCCTTTTTCTTCCAGATTACGCACAATAGTGGATAGCGTGTTGTAATGAGGTTGTTCTTCAGTAATTTCGGCCATGACTTCTTTTACAAAAGCTTTTTTGAGCCTCCATATAATGTGCATGATTTCTTCTTCTTTATTGGTTAACTTTTGCATGATTTTTTTATTTGAATCAAACGTACAACTATATTTTTAGTTACACAACTATAAATATAGTTATTTAACTAATTTTTTAGTTTTTAAATTATTTTGACTTGTTTATCAAGTTCTTTTGGAAAGATAAAATCACTGATTTTCAGGGGAATTGTTTTGAAAATGAGTTTGCGTGAGGGATAAAAGCTAGCTACCAAAGTAGCGCGTATAGCCCGACCGCCTTGATAAAAGGGGCAGTTTAACCATCTAGTTAGTTTGCCCCTTTTATCAAGGCGGTCACGCCCAAAGTATTAAAATAGGATTATTTATGTTCTATTTGAACGAGTTTTTGCAGCCAAACACAACCTAAAACGGAAAGAACGCCTAAGCTGCCCATGAAAAACCAATTAGTCTGGTAACCAAAATGGGCTATGAGTTCCAGTCCAGTCTTGGAACTCGCAATATGCGCTAAACTAAAACTCATGGTAAACAACGCCATGTAACGTCCTTCATGCCCTTTTGGAGCCCGACTTAGTGCAAAAGAATTGGAGAAAGGAAAGATGAACATTTCCCCAAAAGTGATTATAATGATACTGATTACTAATATTCCCGCCCAAGTGTTGATCAAAAGCAGATAAAAACTAATAGACATGAGTACGCAGCCCCAAAGGATAATTTTGAGTTTTTCAATGCCTTTTCTTTGGCTGAAACTGACAATGGGCATTTCCAAAAAGAAAATTAATAATCCGTTCAGGGATAATAAAAGTCCACTTTGAAATTCCGTAAGTCCAAATTTCTCATTGTGGTACAAGGGTAAAGTGGTGAAAAGTTGGAAAAATAACATAGCTGTGGCAAAACATACAAACAGGAATATCCAAAATATTTTGTCTTTAAAAACTGAAGCAGGTATTTCGGTTTCACTATTAATAGTGTTTAAATCAGCGGGTTTTTTGCGTTCTTTTACCAATAATGCAAAAATCAAAATGGAAACAATACAAGAGCTTCCATCTACCCAAAAAAGTCCGCTATATCCCAAATTCATGATGATTAAACCTCCTAAAGCGGGTCCGGCAGTAAACCCTAAATTTACCGCTAGTCGTACTAAAGTCAATGCTCTGGTACGATTTTCTGGTTTGGCATACGTGCCAAGGGAAACGAACATGGCGGGGCGAAACATATCGGCCACGGTCATAATAACAAACATTCCAATACACAATCCCCAAAAAGTACGGATGTATTGGACTAAGAATAATAAGATTCCACTGGTAAATAAACTGAAAACCATGATTTTATAAAACCCAATTTTATCAGATAATTTGCCACCCAGCCAGGAACCTAACATGGATCCAAAACCAAAAGCGACCATAATCCATCCTACTTGTGCGTAGGAGAACTGTAAATCTTCTTTCAAATATTTAGATAGAAAAGGCAAAACCATCGTCCCAGCGCGATTGATAAAAGTTATCAAAGTAAGAATCCATACTTCTCTTGTGAATCCTCTAAAATTGTTAATGTAGCGTTGGAAAGCGGTTTGGAGCATATATAAAGTTATAATTTTGTAAAGGTAGAAAACTTTGTAGCGATGCGTCTTTGTAGCATTGTAACTTTTAAACTATTTTTGCTTAAAATTATAAAAATGAGAACACTATTCGCTTTGGTTTTTTTAGCGCAGTTTAATTTTGGCTTTGGCCAAGAAAAATTTGATGTTTCGGCTGTTGCCAAATTTCAAAAGGATTTAAATACAGAATATGCGGATGTTAAAACGAGTCCTTTGACAACCGAAGATTTGGCAGTATTTAAAGCGTTAGATTTTTACCCGGCTAATGAAAAGTTTTTTGTGATTGCTAAATTTGTAAGAACAAAAAAAGAAAAACCATTTGAGATGAAAACCTCGACGGACAGAAAACCTTTGTATGTGAAATATGGAGAAGTCTTTTTTACGCTTGATGGAAAAGAATTAAAATTGAATGTGTACAGGAATATTGAACTTTCGAAAAAAGCATCCTATAAAGACTATTTGTTTTTGCCCTTTTCTGATTTGACTTCGGGGAATGAAAGTTATATAGGTGGAAAATATATTGATTTGAGAATCCCAAAAGGGGATACAATTGTAATCGATTTTAATACTTCTTACAATCCGTATTGCGCTTATAGTCATAAATATTCCTGTCCAAAAGTACCTTTAGAAAACGATTTGAATATCGAAATAAAAGCTGGTGTTAAAAAATTTCATGACTAATGGAGTTCTTTAATTTGCATACCCATAAATTCACCAATGAACCTGGATTATTGGAATTAGTCAATCAATATCCATGGGAATTTGATGCTGCGATTCCATTTTATTCTATTGGAGTTCATCCCTGGTTTATTGTTGAAGAGCGTCTTGAATCTGATTTTGCGATAATCGAGCGCCAATTGGAAGAACCAGGTTGCCTTGCTATTGGAGAATGCGGACTGGACAAACGAATTGAAGTTCCAATGGAATTGCAACAATTGGTTTTCGAAAAACAGTTGCTTTTGGCACAGAAATATAAGAAACCAGTAGTGATTCATTGTGTTGCCGCTTTTCAGGAATTGATTGAGATTACAAAAAAATTAAATATTACTGTTCCAATACTAATTCATGGGTTTTCCAAAAGTGAACAGTTAGCGAAACAGTTATTGGAAAATGGATTTTATATTTCGTTTGGAAAATATTTATTGCTAAATCCCGAGCTGAAAACGGTTTTTAAAAGCATGCCCAATGATCGATTTTTCTTGGAAACGGATACTGCGGAAGAAAGTTTGGCAACCGTTTATGCTTTGGCAGCAAAATACAAAGGAATTTCGGTAGAAGAAATTCAGGAAATAGTGAATAGTAATTTTAATACTATTTTTAAACAAATAAACAGATAACCAAATTAACGAATAAACTTTTATTATGGCAGAGTGGACAGAAAGAGCCGAACTTTTATTTAAAAAAGAAGGTTTAAATAAATTACAAAATGCAAATGTACTAGTCGTAGGACTTGGTGGTGTGGGCTCCTTTGCAGCCGAATTTTTGGCGAGAGCAGGAGTGGGGAAAATGACAATTGTAGATGGTGATGTAGTTGATATTACCAATATAAACAGACAATTGCCAGCTTTGCATTCTTCTGTGGGACAACCAAAAGTTACGGTTGTTGGTGACCGATTAATGGATATTAATCCAGAATTGAAATTGACCCGCGTGCAGGAGTTTCTTTCGCCAGAGCGCGCTTTCGAAATTGTTTCGGAGGAATTTGATTATGTATTGGATTGTATTGACAGTGTGACTCCAAAACTGAATCTGATTATTGCAGCCAAAAGAAAAAGAGTAAAAATCATCAGCAGTATGGGTGCTGGCGGTAAAATGGAAGCTTCTAAAGTAAAAGTGACGGATATTACAAATACCGTGAATTGTTTCTTTGCAAAAACAATCAGAAGACGATTGAAAGAAGTGAAAATTGATAAATTGAAAGTGGTCTTTTCTTCTGAGATTCAAGATGAGTCCAGTTTAAAAATGACCGACGGTTCTAATTTTAAAAAATCGTTTTACGGAACGAACAGTTATATGCCAGGATTATTTGGATTATATGCTGCGGAAACCGTGATTCGGTATTTACTTAAAAAAGAGTAGTTAGTTTTCAGGTAGCAGATAACAGAAAGCAGATTTAAAAAAAACTAAAAAAAAATGATACAAACAGTAATTTTCGACATGGATGGTGTAATTGTCGATACAGAACCAGTACACCGTTATGCTTATTTCAAACAATTTGATGAATTGAACATTGCTGTCACGGAAGACTTGTATACATCATTTACAGGAAATTCCACTCGAAATATATTTCAGAAATTGAAAGAAAAATTCCACTTGGAGCATGATGTTGAAGATTTAATTTTGAGAAAAAGATCTATTTTCAATGATGCTTTTGATAGCAAAGAAGATTTAGAGTTATTAGAAGGTGTTGAAAAATTAATCAAAGAATTACACGAAAACGGAATCCAATTAATTTTAGCTTCCTCAGCTTCGAAAGTAACTATCGAGCGTGTTTTTCGCCGCTTTAAGCTACATGAATATTTCACCCATGTTGTGAGTGGAGAAGACTTTCCAAAATCAAAACCACATCCTGCCATTTTTGAGCATGCTGCTAGTTTATCGATTGCTCCAAAAGAAAACTGCATCGTGATTGAAGACAGCACTAACGGAATTAAAGCTTCAAAAGCTGCGGGTATTTTTTGTGTTGGTTACAATAGTATTCATTCAAAAGATCAAGATTTATCGGAAGCTGATGTAGTAATCAATCATTTCAATGAATTAGGTTTTGATGAAGTAAAAAACATTGATTCCAAATTAAGGAATAATTAACATTTAAGAATACCTGAATTTGTAAATTTGGAAAACATAAAACCAATACTATGAAAAATATTCTAATTGCATTTGCTATTATTATTGCAAATTTTACGATTGAGGCTCAAGTGAAAACGCCACAAGCCAGTCCAAGAGCTACAATCAGCCAAACAGTAGGTTTGACAGATGTAGAAATTAATTATTCAAGACCGAGTGCCAGAGGAAGAGCAGTTTTTGGTGATTTGGTTCCTTTTGGGAAAGTATGGAGAACCGGAGCAAATGAAAATACAACGATATCATTTAGTGATGATGTGATTATTGATGGCAAGACTTTGAAAAAAGGAAAATATGCTTTGTATACTAATCCTAAAATTGAAAGTTGGGATATAATTTTTTATAAAACTACTGATAATTGGGGAAATCCAGCGGAATGGAACGAGGCTAATGTGGTCCTTAAAGCTACTGTTAAACCAGAAACGTTATCCAAAAAGGTAGAAACATTCACTTTAGGAATAAGTAATTTAGATAATAATTTTGCTTTTTTAGAATTGTATTGGGAGAATTCTTATGCGGCTTTAAAATTTGAAGTTCCTACTCAAAAAACGGCTACTGCTAACATAGAAAAAGCATTAGCGGGTCCAACAGCCGGAGATTATTTTTCTGCAGCACAATTTTTATTTCAATCCAATGGTGATATTGCAAAAGCAAGAACTTATGTTGATAAAGCTTTAGATATGAATCAAGATAAACCATTCTATTATTACCGTTTAAAATCCTTGATTCAAGCCAAACAAGGGGATAAAAAAGGAGCTATTGAAACAGCTAAATTATCATTAGCTGCAGCAGAAGTTGCTAAAAATCAAGATTATGTAAAAATGAATAAGGAAAGCATAGCAGAGTGGAGTAAAAAATAGATTTTCACTTTCTTTAATAAAAAAATCCCGTCTTGATTATTTCAAGACGGGATTTTTTTATTTGAATTAATTAATAATTAATTCTTTTTGCTTTCTGAAAATGGTCCATTGTAAGAGCAAAGAAATCACAATTGTTAACATTGCACCAATGAAGTTAAGCCATAAATACCCCAGTTTTTCTTCACCACTTGGGTAAATATAAATAGCGAAATAATAGATTATAAAAATGGTTAATTGACTAAAAATTGCACTACTAAAAATGGCTTTGGCATGAACTTGTTTGATATAAAAACCAACCAAGAAAATCCCTAAAACGGTGCCGTAAAATATGGAACCAATGATATTTACCAATTGAATTAAATTTTCGAATAATGTTCCAATACAAGCAAAAAGAATAGCAATAATTCCCCAAACCAGTGTGAAAAACTTCGTGGCATTGAGATAATGCTTTTCTGATTTTTCTTCCTTTAGATTGCGTTTGTAAATGTCTATTGCTGTAGTCGATGCTAATGCATTCAGTCCGGAAGCATTAGATGACATGGCTGCGGAAATAATCACGGCAAGTAATAAACCAATAAGTCCTTTGGGTAAATAATTAAGGATAAAATGAAAAAACACATAATCTTTATCGTTGGTTTCACTATGAATATCAGCTTTTAGGATAATTTCTTTGGCGCGGTCTCTCAAATCTTTTTCTTTATTAGATAAGGCTACTAATTCTTTTCGAAGAATCGGGTTATCATAATCTTGATTCAGCTGATCGATATACAATAAATTAATCACTTTTTTATCTTCGGATAGTGCATCCAGTTTTTTTTCTAAAACATGATATTCGCCTTTGTATTGGGATTTCTCAACAATTATTTTATTGTTTGGATTAAAATTCAAAGGGACTGGATTGAATTGGAAAAAAACAAAAACCATAACTCCGGTAAGCAAAATAAAAAATTGCATGGGTACTTTTAATAACCCGTTCATAATTAATCCCATTTGGCTTTCTCGAACTGATTTTCCTGATAAATAACGTCCTACCTGAGATTGATCGGTACCAAAATAGGCTAATGCCAAGAAAAAACCTCCAGTTATTCCACTCCAAAATGTGTATTTTTCCTCAGGATCAGTTGAAAAACTAACAATATTCATTTTATCATTTGCACCAGCAATATGCATAGCATTACTAAAAGTCATATCATTTGGCAAATAATGTAAAATCAGAAAAAAGGTGATTAACATTCCGGACATAATCACAAACATTTGCTGTTTTTGAGTTACGTTTACAGCTTTCGTCCCACCAGAAAAGGTATATATGATTACCAATAAACCAATAATAATATTCATTATGGTAAGGTTCCAACCCAATATTGCGGACAAAATGATAGCTGGTGCATAAATGGTTAAACCAGTTCCCAAACCTCTTTGAAATAAGAAAAGTATTGCGGCAAGCGAGCGGGTTTTTAAATCAAATCGTTTTTCGAGGTATTCATAAGCAGTATAGACTTTGTATTTGTGGTATATTGGGATAAATGTGACACAAATAACCACCATGGCAATAGGCAATCCAAAGTAGAACTGTACAAATCCCATTCCGTCATGATACGCTTGCCCTGGTGTTGAAAGAAAAGTAATCGCGCTGGCTTGTGTAGCCATTACCGAAAGACCAACCACATACCAAGGCGTTTCATTACCGCCCAGAATAAAGTCTTCTACATTTTTACTCCCTTTTGTTTTCCAAGCGCCATAAATTACAATAAATAGTAAAGTGACTATAAGTACAATCCAATCAAATAGTTGCATAGTTTAAGAGTATATTTCCATTATTAGATAAAAAATCAAAATATAGATAACATTGGCTACGAGAACCCATGTATAGTTTTTTTTCCAAGTTTTTATTTTTTTTGTTTCCATTTTGGATTGTTTTAATTCTTGATTTTTTGAGCAGGAATGGTCACGGGCGATTTTAGCGAAATCATATTTGATAATAATCTAAAAGCACCCGGGACACCTTCCGGTAATTCCCTGAAAAAACTTAAACCGGTATAAATATAATATCCTTTTCCGTAAGGAGCGACTAATAAAGCACCATCTTTTGGTGTTTCCCCTTTATCATTTGATGATAAAATAGGAGTAAAGGCTTTATCAAATTCATTAGGATAATACAATCCTTGTTCCTGTTTCCAGCCTTCAAAATCTTTTGAAGTGATTTTATTTGGGAAATTCATTATAGGATGATTTGGTGCTAAAAATCGAACTTCAGCATTTTCCTCGGTAACTCTGTCTCCAGAAATTTTTAGGGCGATAGGCGCTATGTTTGGGGTTACAAGATCATTTGGGTTATTGTATTGTACAATCATTGTTTTCCCTTCTTTGATAAAATCAAAAAGAATATTTTGTTTGTTTGCCAATAATTTAACTATATTATATGCTCGAACTCCAGTCATCACTACATCAAAATTAGCTAATTTTTCAGGAGTTATTTCTTCGGGTTTTAGCAGTGTTACTTTATAGCCCATTTGCGATAAGCTTTTTGGAACTTCATCGCCGGCTCCCATAATATAAGCAATGCGTTCTTCGTTCGTTTTTAAATCCAGTTTGATAAATTTTGCTTCGGCAGGTTTCAAAACTTGTTGCTTGGTAATATGATTGTAATCGATTATGATTTGGTCCTTATCATATTGTGTATTGTCAATGACAGCAATACTTTTGGCGACAGCTTCACTGGGCTGATTTGGTGGAGTAACCTCAAAATAAACGATTTGCTCCATTCCCTTTTTTTCTAAATTAAAAGGAATTATTTTTGGAGAAACCATCCAGTTACTTGGTAATTCCAGTTGTAAATTACCTTTTACGGCATCTTTTCCAGCTTTGATTTTTACTGCTACAGTTTTATTTTTGTTATCCTTAAAAAGGGCTACTTTATCCAGAATACTGGTGGTTATTTCAGGAACTATATCTAAATAATTATACATTTCGCCTTTTACGCCATCATTGTATTTATAGACAACGGTTCGCTCAAAAGGAATATCAATTCCATTGATTTGCATGTTAAAAACCACTTTTACTTCCCGAATGATATCAGGAATTCCAATGTTCTTTTGATCATCTACCGTGTACATTCCTACTGTTCCATTATCTTTTAACCAATACGGTTGTGTGTATGCTATTGTTGGCGGTAATTGTAAATCGAGGTTGATGTTTTTTAAAATATTAGTATTTAAAGCTGTATTTTGAGGCGTGTTTTTCTCTTCCGGTAAAGTGGTGACACTCATTAATTGTATCGGAATAATACTTCTATTTATTGCTTCAATTTTTAGTTTTACAATGCTACCGGGAGTTGCTTCCTGGTTTTGGGCAACTGCTTCAAGATACAATCCGGAACAAGCAGCAATAATTTCTTTTATTGCAGAAGATTTTAATGTGGTCCAATGCTTTTCGTCTAAAGATTGCATCATCGTATAGGCTTTCGCCAAATTTGGAATACTGGCCGAAGGATTTGTATAATCAAACTGAGAGGCGATGGTTGTCAATAATTCTCCGATAGGTTTCCCGCCTTTTACACGGTTCCAACTCGTGTCGATTCCTTCAAAAATTGAAGATTTATTTTTTAATGGTTCGCCATTTATAAATTCTAAATACTCGGTTTCCTCACCACGACTTCCGGTACTGCCAAAACCCTGAGATTGATGGCGACTGCGGCTTAAAGCGGCAATTTCCTGATTTGATTTTCCAATTGATGGGAAATAAGTGCCTATTTGCATCTCCATTAAATTTGATTTATCAGCGGCATCAAATTTTTCTTTGCTACCATAAAACCACCATGAGGTATTAAAAAACTGGCGTTTAGGTTGCCAAGGCTGCACTAATTTTAATTGTTCCGGAAAAATGGTTGGATTATTGGCTAAATCAAAACTTTCTACGCTCAACATTGCCGATGCAGTATGATGACCGTGCGTAGTTCCTGGAGAGCGATGATCAAATCGATTGATGATTACATCAGGTTGAAATTTTCGAATAGCCCAAACAATATCGGAAAGCACTTTTTGTTTGTCCCAAATTTCTAATGTTTCAGTTGGATTTTTAGAAAAACCAAAATCATTGGCACGGGAAAAAAATTGTTCGCCACCATCAATTTTTCTGGCTTCTATAAGTTCTTGAGTTCTTATTACTCCTAATAATTCGCGCAATTGCGGACCTATTAAATTTTGCCCGCCGTCACCGCGTGTTAGTGATAAGTAGCCAGTTCTTGCTTTAGTCTCATTTGATAAATAAGAAATCAAGCGGGTATTTTCATCATCAGGATGAGCGGC
Organism: Flavobacterium cryoconiti; assembly: GCF_048158645.1. NCBI lineage: Bacteria > Pseudomonadati > Bacteroidota > Flavobacteriia > Flavobacteriales > Flavobacteriaceae > Flavobacterium > Flavobacterium cryoconiti. The sequence continues at coordinate 181,261 of NZ_JBLNKW010000008.1, forward strand.
TATATAAAGTACTGAGCCTAAAAAATTAAGTTTTTGAATTTGATTATAAATTTCAACAGAATTTAATTTTTGAGGTTGTTGAGCGATTGCTATTTGAAAACAAAAAAGAAATAGTAGAACCGCTAGCAGGTGTTTTTTTTGCATTATTTTGAATTTAATTTGCAATAGCTTCAAATGTAGGAATTAAATAATTTTTTTTGAAATGTTTTGGGTTTTCTTTAAAATAAAAATTCGATTTAATAAAAAAAGAGAGAACCAAAATTGGTTCTCTCTTTTTTTATTATTTTTTTGATTACTTATAAAGTATTAATGTCTTCCGTGTCCATTACCATTTCCTCGTCCATTACCTTCATTCCCTCTTCGGTTATCGTTGTCTCTACGATTATCATGTTCTCTACGATCATCATTTCCTCTTCTGTTATCATAGTCTCTACGGTTATCATATTCTCTGCGATTATTGTTATAACCTACATTTCTTTGCTCATTACCGCGGTAACCTCTGTAATATCTAGATCTATCATTATTAAAGTTTCTGTAAGGTCTTGAGCCGTGATAATCATTTAAGACTACTTTGTATCCACCATACAAATCATAATTTCTATATTGTCTCGGTAAATATCTTGATCGAATCCATCTTCCATCACCAAAATAAATAAATTGTGTTGCTCTTACATCATAATAGGCTTCAACATCCGGTAAATAATAATACTCAGCTTCAGCATATCCTGAAGGACCCCAATCTGGTCGTGTACCAATGTTTAAACTTACTGAAACTTGTGCATGTATTGTACTAGATGCAAAAAGTATAATTCCTACGGCGATTAATTTTAATGTTCTCATTTTTCAAATATTTAATTAGTAATGATTTTATATTAACTCGTTTGTCAATACTTTTTAGTTAAGCCAACAACTGTGCCAATATAAGTTTTTTAACATTTAATTAAGATTTGATTGCTAAAAAAAAGAGAAGCTCTTAAGCTTCTCTTTTGATTCTATTTTTTAAATTTAATTATAGTAAAAGGATCAATAAAAGGATTATAATTATAATAGCTCCAACTGATAAATAAACACCGTTTCCAGTTGATCTTAACTCAGCGTTAATGGCTCGAACTTCTTTTCTAAGTGCTTTCTTCTCTGAAGATTTCATTGAAGATTTGTCCATTGCTTTTATTTCATCTAAACGAGAAAGCAACGTTTTAACATTTTCAGGAACTTCTTTTGTATTGCTTGTTACTGCAATTGGATTTTTTTCGGCAGCAATACTATTGGTTGGAATAACTGTTAATGATAGTACCATTATCATTAAATAAAAGGTAACTTTTTTCATCTTGTTTCTGTTTTTGATTAAACACTATTGTTCTTGTAAATATAAAAAATAATTAATAATAAATTTCATATAATTGAATGTCAAAATAATATTTTAAAAACTAAAAAGAAAGAATGTCGATAGTAATTTGCTTAAAATTAAAGGATTACTTTTAAATCATTTTATTAGAGCTTGTATGAAAAAAGAAAGTCCCAATTGGGACTCTCTTTTTGATTGTATGAATCAGTCTTAATGTTTCCCATTTCCATGGCCACCGTTTCCTTTTCCATTTCCTTTTTCATGACCACCATTTCCGCCACCGTGGTTTTCGTTACCTTCGTGGTTGCCATTATTACCGTTATTTTTATATGCTTTATTATTGTTATTCCCTCTTGAACCTATAGCTCTTTGAGGAGCACCATGATATCCTTTGTAATATTTTACTTTATGATTTTTAAAGTTACTGTAAGGTCTTGAACCATGGTAATCATTCAATACAACTTTGTATCCATTGTACAGATCATAATTTCTGTATTGTCCAGGTAAATATCTTGAACGGATCCATCTTCCTCCATTAAAATAAATAAACTGTGTTGCTCTTATGTCATAATAAGCTTCTACATCAGGTAAGTAATAATAATCTACATTAGAATATCCTGAGGGACCCCATGACGGAGCTGTACCTATATTTACATTTACTGAAACTTGTGCGTGTATCGAACTTGTTACTAAAAGGATTACTCCTGCCGCAATTAATTTTAATGTTTTCATTCTTTAAATATTTAATTAATAATTATTTTATATTCACTATTTAAGTCAATGCTTTTTGTGTAAATCCAACAACTGTGCCAGTTTAAAAGGGTTAACATATTATTGGGTTTTAGTTTTCATAAAAAAAGAGAAGTAATATAGCTTCTCTTTAAATTTTATTTTGAAAACCGGATTACAATAAAAGAATCAATAAAAGAATAACGATTATAATTGCACCAACTGATAGATAAACACCATTTCCTGTTGATCTTAACTCAGCATTAATGGCACGAACTTCTTTACGAAGGGCTTTTTTCTCTGATGATTTCATGGATGATTTGTCCATTGCTTTAATTTCATCTAAACGAGAAAGCATTGTTTTAACGTTTTCTGGAATTTCTTTTGTATTGCTTGTTACTGTAATTGGATTTTTTTCAGCAGCAAAAGTAGTGGTTGGAATTGCACTTAATGATAATACCATCATCATTAAATAAAAGGTAACTTTTTTCATCTTGTTTTTTTTAGGATTAGTTGATATGTTTTTTATTAATGTAAAGATAAAGCGAAACTGAAAGAAGGAACTTATAGAATTATTGTATTAAATTATATAATTCACACTTTAGAAATAGAAATATTTAATTTTTATAATTCCTTTTTAATTAGTGGGTTGTGTTTTTATTATTTATAAATAACAGTGCGAGGTTTTGCCAATTCAAAATCCTGAAAACCAAAATCAGTAGTCTCAAAAGAATTAGTTTTAAACACATTTTCTCCGATATCTGGAATTGATGGATAATAAGAAAGTGATATTTGGAAAGAACTAAATACTAAATAATCATTATTTATAATAAAACCAATCCCAATTTTTGAATATGCTTTACTTTCACCGAGTCTTTTTTGAGAATTTCCAAGCATAGCAATTGAATAGTTAAAATATGGATTTACCCGAAATCCCCACAAATCCCATGGTGAATAAGCTTGAGTTTGTAAAGTTAACACTGCTTTTTGGGTACCATATTCAGCACTTGTGAAACCAATTAGCCCATTATTTTCATTAATTGATAATTTATCTCCTATAGAATTTAACCTGTTTATCCCTAAAATAAGTTGAGGCTTAATAAACTGTCTTAATTTCCATTTTCCAATATCAATTAAATTAGTGAAATAATTTGCCTGAAAAGAAAAAGCAGTCTGGTTTGTGGTCGATTTATCAAAAAAAGAACCTAGTTCTATATTGGTACTTAAAAAGCCCCATTTGTAAAAATTCCCAAAAGCAGCTCGACAACCCAAATAGAATCGGCCAGTGTTATTTTTATATTGATACCCGCCGGTTATTCCATAAATTTTCCCAATGGGAACATCCTCTATAACTCCATTTTTAAAAATATATTTGTCTTCAACAAATAGTCGTGAAGTAACACCGATTCCAGCAAGAAAAAATTTCTCTCCAGAATAGAAATCGATTGGATCATATACTATTGTAGGACTTTCTATGTATTTTATATTTAAAAAGCGCCCTGATAAAATTAGATTTGTGGTTCTGTCTCCTTCAGTGTTTCCTTTAAAAATTTTAAAAGCGTGTCCCACCCATACATCTTGTGAATTGTATTTAAAATTTTGTTTGGCATATATTAAATTGGAATCCTGAAGTGTATCTTTTCTAAATTGCTGATCAATGTAAATCCCAGCGGCCCATTTTGTAAAAGGAGAATAAAATGGACGATCAATATTCACGCTTTTGCCATAATAATTATCTAAATCAATATGATAATTAAAAGTAGTTTTAATAAATGTATTCTTAATGTTGGGAATGCTATAAGTCAAACTATAAGCTTTTTTTCCATCGCTGAATCTGGTTTTATATTCATTGTCAATTTCATGGCCAGATCCCAAAAAGTTACGTTCATTCAATTCGAAAGTGGCTCTGGAATTAGAAACGGATCCTTTTGGAATAATGCTCCAAGTATCCAATACTCGAATATAAACATCAACTGAATCAGGATTGTTTTTAATTAATTGAGGCGTTATACTAACTCTGCTAACGAATCTTTGAGTCCTAATCAAACGTTCTGATTCTTTTACTAATAAGGAATCCAACGGTTCGTTTTCTCTTATGAGTAATAAATTTTGAATCGCCAGTCTATTGGTCTTAATGTGTATTCTATTTCCGCTTCTTTCTGCCCAATTTCGAGCTTCTTTAGTTGTATCAATTTCTGAAAATCCAAACGGATCAAGCGTTGTAATGTTTATATTTCTAATGGTTCTGCCTTCAAAAGCAAGGTATTTTTTGTGTATTACTTTTTTCTTTTTAGTTTTTACATTAACAGGTTCAAAAATTAAATGATGCAACATTTTAGTGAACTTTCTTTTTTTGGAATAGGTTTGAATATCCTTGTACACTTCAGAAGAATCTTTTTTGGGCTTATTTACTTGCGAAAAAGAAATCTGAAAGCAACAAAAAAGTAAAAAAATTAAAATCAGTTTTTGTTTTTGAAACATCTTAAAAAAAATTAGCTTTAAAAAATAGATTTTGAAATTTTAAGCAATTAATTTTCAGTACGATTTATATCATTTTCAGTGGTTGTTTCTGTAAACATTGGAACAGTAATATCCGTTTTGATTATGATTTTTTTTGGTGTTGTTTCTGAATCAAAAAGAGGCAATTTTATATTACGCCACGTATATGTTTTTGGTAAATCATCTCCCATTAAATAGCCCCAAGGTTCCAGCGATTCTATTCTGTCAAAAATCACTTTAAGAATGGCAATTATTGGAATGGCTAAAAACATTCCAGAAATTCCACAAAGCGCACCGCCTATAATAATCCCAATAATGGAAACGAATGCATTTATTTGAACTTTTGAACTAACAACTAACGGGACTAAAATATTATTGTCAATTAATTGTACAATTATATTTACTACAATGACACCAACAATAATAGATAAGTCGGGCGTGCCAGTTAGGGATGCTATAATGCTTAAAGCACCGGCAAATAATATTCCAACATAGGGTATTAGGTTTAATATTCCCGTAACAATTCCCAATAAAATAGCATATTTAACGTCTATTATCATGAATCCAATTGTTGTCAATAGGGAAACCAGAATCATTTCTATAATTAAACCAACAATATAACTTTTTACGGCTACTTTTATTTGAGAAAGAATATCCTGTAATTTAGGATGGTATTCTTTTTTTATCAATTTAGAAAAGAACAGCATAAAATGGGTTCTGTACAAAAGGATTAAAAAAGTATAAATGGGAATTAAAATAATGTTTAAGATTGTATCTGTAAAGGAAGCTAAGGTTGTACCGAGCAATTCTTTTCCTTTTTCCATAGAATCTTCCGTTGCAGTGTCAAGATATTCTTTTTGTTCTCTTGAACTTATATTGAAATGTTCCCTGATGTATTGCTGAATGTTATGAATGTGGATGGAAATATTTCTCTCGATTTTATTAAAATCATTAGCCATTTCACTAACCTGAATGGATAAAAATGCAAAAAGCCCAATAAAAAGTAAAATAAACAGCAAAACGGTTATCATAACTGCTATAACATGTGGAAAACGGAGTTTATGTCTTATAAAATGAGCAATTGGTCTTAGTATTATAGCAAATATAAAAGACAACAGAATTGGAATTAAAATTTCCTGACCAATATAAAAAATATAGCCAAAACTGATTAAGCTCAATAAAATCAGCGTAAGCTTTGCATAGAAAGGTAGTTTTATGATTTCGTTCATATTTTAGTTTTTTTAGATGTTAAAACTATTTCTAAATTTAACAAGTAAATATGATAGAATAAAAAATCTAAAGCGTTATAGATTTTTTTAAAATAGTTATATAATTTACACTTATAAAACTATAAATTTCGCAATAAAGTGAATAAGATAGAAGTGTTTAAAATAAAATTAATCTATGAATTCTTTATCATCAAAATGATTTTTCATAATTGAAATTCCTTTTTGCAGAAGCAAATTATTAGGAAAGATGACCATTTCTCCAGTATGAGTTCTTAAATAGACATGAAAAGCCCCAATATCTTCAATCTCAGCTTCAATAGGGAAATCTTTATCATGAATTTTTATTACATCACCAATTTTAAACGGAAAAGAAAAGAACAAAATAATACCAGATGTGATGTTGCTTAAAATAGACCATTGTGCAAACATGGCTACACCTACAACCGTTGTAATAGAGGAAAGTGCAATGAAAATATCTTTAGTTTGAACTCCCCAGATTATTATTAAAGCAGTTACTGTCAGAATATTAATTAATAAATGAATGTATTTGATAACTAAATTAGTTCGATGTTCAATAGTATGACTAGATTTAGCATAGCGTCTTACTAGTTTTGTAGAGATAATTCGCAATGAAATTAAAAAAACTAAAACAATTCCAGTTCCAATTAGTTCTCGTGTAAAATCATTTAAAAAAATCATATTTCCGGTTTTTATGCTAATTTACAAAAATATTCATAAACTTTATCGGTTGGCATACCCATAACATTGGCATAAGAGCCTTCAATTTTTGCAACACCTATAAAACCAATCCATTCCTGAATCCCATAAGCGCCCGCTTTGTCATATGGCTTGTAATTTTCAAGATAATAGAGAATGGCTTCATCACTTAATTCATTAAAAGTAACCTTAGTCAGTTCATTAAGAACTGTTGTAGCTGAAGTAGTTTTGAAACAAACTGAGGTAATTACTTCATGGGTAGTATTTGATAATGATTTTAGGATTTCAAAAGCATCTTGCTGATCTTTTGGTTTACCCAAAGCCTTATTATTATGCCAAACAATCGTATCACTTGTTATTAGGATATCTCCGGGTTGCAATTCCCCTTCAAAAGCGCTGGCTTTCAATTCAGCCAAATAATCAGTGATTGCTGCGGCTTTTAATTCCGGAGGATAAATTTCTTCGATTTCTTTTAACTTGATTTCAAAATCCAAATCTAAATCTTTGAAAAACTGTTGACGTCTTGGAGAACCTGAAGCAAGAATCAGGTTGTATTTTTTTAATTTATTTCTAAGCATTGTATTTCATATTTATGGTAATAATAACAATGGATACAATCCCGAAAAAGAGAATCCATTTTAGTAATAAGCTCAATTGAGAAAAGTCTTTTTTTGTTTTGGCATTCCAAATTTTAAAAGTAAAATAAAGAAGCGGTCCTAATACTGAAAGCATTAAATAAAGTGTGGCAAACTGCAACTGAAAAAGGTAATTGTTTATGTAAAAAAGAATAGCTAAAACTGGAATGAAACTTAACGCAAAAACTATTTTTGAAGTTCGGTTGATTCCTATTGCAATAGGTAATGTATTCATTCCTTGATTGTAATCGCCATTTACATCTTCTAAATCTTTTACTATTTCCCTAATGAAATTAAGAATAAATGTAAACAAAGCATAATCAAGAAGAATAGAGAAAATCACTGCCATTTCCCGTTGATTTCCTTCATAAATTGCAGGATATAAATCGAAAACCCCAATGATAATTACACTAAACGCAAGTAATAAAGCAACAATAACATTCCCAATGAGTATCATTTGTTTTAGACTTGTAGCGTAAAAATAAAGTGTTGCAGCTATCAGAATGAAAATTGAAGCAAAGCCAGGTTTTTCTATGACATTCGACAAATAAAAACCAATCCCAACACCAATGCAATTAAGTACAACATATATATTGTAAGCCTTTGCTTCAGATATACTTTTACCAACAATTACTTTATTGGGTTTGTTTATGGTATCCGTATCTTGGTCAAATATATTATTAATAACATATCCGCCGGCAGCAAGTAAAACTGTAGATAGGACTAATAATCCATATTGCCAGTCATTTAAAGACAAAGGAATATTCTGAAATTTAAAAAAACCGTACCTAAAAACAAGTTGCATAAAAGCAAGCATGAGTAGGTTTTGGTATCGAATGAGTTTTAAAAAGTTCAATTTAAGTTTATTTGTTTATGCGTTGATTTGATTAATCGTATATATCTAATCGTGTTTCCCATCAAAATGTGCCATCCATTTTCCTTGCGCTTTCATCACTTGTTCGATTACATCACGAGCGGCACCTTTCCCACCATTTTTATGTGAAATATACCTTGAAATTGCCTTAATTTCGGGGCTTGCATCTTGTGGACAAGCGGGTAATCCTACTAATTTCATAACGTGATAATCAGGAATATCATCTCCCATGTATAAAACATGTTCTGGCTTTATATTGTAAACATCAGTGTATTCATCAAATGTTTCCACTTTGTTTGGTGTCCCTAAATGAATGTCGGTTATCCCTAGATTTCTTAGTCGAACTCTGACACCTTCATTGCTTCCTCCCGAAATAATGCAAACATTATAACCGCTTTCTACTGCTGCTTTCATGGCGTAACCGTCACGAATATTCATTGTTCGCAGAATTTCTCCTTCATTGGTTACAAAAACGGAACTATCAGTAAGTACGCCATCTACGTCAAATATAAACGTAGTAATATCATTCATTATTTCTTTATAACTTTTTGCCATTATGTTGTATTGATTGTGTTAGTGTTTTATAAATTTTCAGATAATTTTCATTGGATAAAAAGGCTTCATGCGCTTCAATAGTAGCCGTATCATTGCGTTTTGCAGGTCCAGTTTGCGCTTCCTCTGGCGAAAGCACCATTATCTTCTGGGCAGTTTCGGCAATAAGAGGTTTTAAAATTTCAAATGGAACCTGATGTTCCTGGCAAATTTCATTTCCTATTTGGTACAAATGATTGGTAAAATTATTGACAAAAACTGCTGCAACATGCAATGCTTTTCGTTGTTCCGAATTGATAGCGAAAACTTTGTCGGAAATTGCTTTTGCCACTTTATCCAATAATTGAAAATCAGTTGCATTTTCGCTTTCTAAACAAATTGGGATGCTTTTAAAATCAACGGCTTTGTTTTTAGTGAATGTTTGCAAGGGATAAAAAACGCCTTTTCTATTATTGTCATTCAAAGTATTCAAGGAAACACTCCCAGAAGTATGAACCACCAAACGATTTTTGAATGGAAGTTGTGAAGAAACCTCGGCAATCGCATCATCCGAAACGGCTATGATGTACAGATCAGCTTCTACCAAAGTATCCCAATTATCAGTGATTTTATCATAATCAAGTACCAGCGACAAATTCGCGGGCTGCCTTGAAAAGACTTGAACCAATTCGATTTCTGATCCCAAATTTTGGGAATCCTGAAATGCTGCAATCAAATGTTGCGCTACATTTCCAGAGCCAATAATTATTACTTTAATCATTTGACAAAATTAGCAAAAAAATATTAAGAGTTTTATTCGAATTTGGGATCGCTTATAAACCTAAATTAGCAATGAAATATGCTTTTTTAACAAAAAACAGAAAGGCTTAATTTTGGATTAAATTAACAATTGTACGAATATAGAAGTCAACATTTTTAAGTACTTTTGTCGCACTTTAATAAAACGTAATCCCTTACAAATGATTAAAAAAATATCCTCTATTTTGTTTTCTACTCGATTAATGGCCATGCTTTTCTTAACATTTGCAATCGCAATGGGTACCGGAACTTTTATCGAAAGTAAATACAACACTGATACTGCTAAAATTTGGGTTTATAATGCTTGGTGGTTTGAAGCTATAATGGTGTTTTTCATGATTAATTTCATTGGAAATATTAAAAGATACCAATTGTTGAAAAAAGAAAAATGGGCTACATTATTGCTTCATTTGGCTTTCGTATTTATCCTTTTAGGAGCTTTCGTAACTCGATATATCAGTTATGAAGGAATGATGCCCATCCGTGAAGGCGCAGCAGAAAATCAAGTTTTTTCAGATAAAACCTTTCTTACTGTTTTTGTTGACGGTGATTACAAAGGGGAAATGAAACGTAGAGTTTTTGAAAAACCATTGTTGCTTTCGCCTGTTACCAATAATGATTTTACCATTTCAGATAAATTTGCCAACACTAATTTTGAAGTAAAATACAAAAACTTCATTATGGGTGCTACTGAATATATAAAACCGGATCCTAAAGGTTCTCTATATTTTAAAATTGTAGAAGCCGGTGATGGCGGACGTCATGAACACATGCTGAAAGAAGGTGAAATACAAAATATCCATAACGTTTTATTTTCACTGAATAAATATACTGAGGGTGCAATAAACATCACTATTACCGGCAATACCAGCACTATCCAAACGCCATTTGAAGGTAATTTTATGCGTATGATTGATAAAATGCAAGGGAAAGTAACTAAAGGTGATGCGCAGCCATTAATGATGCGTTCTTTATATACTATTGGTGAAATGCGATTTGTATTTCCTGATCCAGCAGTTAAAGGGGTAATAGATTATCAATCTAAAAATGATTTCAAAGCTAAGAATCATGAAGATGCTTTGGTTTTAAGTGTTACGGCTGACGGAAAAGTAAATGAAGTGACAATTTTAGGTTCCAAAGGTAAAATAGGCGAATCTAAAACAGTAAAAATAGGGAATATAGATTATACTTTGTTTTATGGAAGTAAAGCTTACGTTTTGCCATTCAAGATAAAACTGAATAAATTTATTGCCAAGAAGTATCCAGGAACAGAAAAAAGTTATTCTTCGTTTGAAAGTAAAGTTACAGTTCAAGATTCCACAAATTCATTTGATGCCCGAATTTATATGAATCATGTTCTAGACTACAAGCAGTTTCGCTTTTTTCAATCTTCATTCGATCCTGACGAAAAGGGAACAGTTTTATCTGTAAATCATGATTTTTGGGGTACAGCCATTACTTATGCGGGTTATTTTATGTTGTTTTTTGCCATGATGTCAATTATGTTTACCAAATATTCTCGTTTTGCTGATTTGAAAAGAAAACTGGAAGTAGTGAAAACTAAAAAAGAAATGCTAATTACGATCTTAGTTTTGATGCTTAGTTTTAATAGTTTTGCCCAAGGTCATGATGAACATCAACACCAAGCTCCAAGTGAAAAACAAATTGATTCTTTATTAAATAAATACAAAGTTCCTGAAGATCATGCAGCTAAATTTGGACGATTAATTATTCAGGATGCTGGAGGAAGAATGAAACCGGTTAATACTTTTTCATCTGAATTGCTTCGAAAAGTAAGTCATATGGAAACCTATAAGGGCATGAATTCTGATCAGGTATTATTGTCGATGACACAATATGCTAAAGTTTGGATTGAAGTTCCTATTATCTATATTAAAGCAGGAAATGATAGTATTCGTAAGATTATAGGAATTGATAAGGAAGCACAATACGCTCCTTTTATCTCTTTTTTCGATGAGAAAGGAAATTATAAACTGTCTCCTTATTTGGATGACGCCTTCAAAACTGCAAATCCAGATCAATTTCAAAAGGATTTTATAGAGACGGACAAGAAAGTAAATCTAATGGAATCAGCTTTGAGTGGAAGAATCCTTAAGATTTTCCCTATTCCGAATAATGCGAATAACAAATGGATTTCCTATTTAGAATTGAATGAATCTGGAATGAAAGGAATGGATGCTACTTATACTAAAAGTGTATTGCCATTATATTTTGGAACTTTAAACGCTGCAGCTGATACTAAAGATTATAAAACGGCAAATGAGCTATTAGAAAGTATAAACGGTTTTCAGAAAAAATTTGGAGCTAAAGTAAGACCAAGTGAAGATAAAATTTCATTGGAAATCTTGTATAATAAATCCGATATTTTCAAGAATCTTTTTATGGCTTATTTTACAATTGGCTGTTTAATGCTTGTGTTTACGATTCTTAATATCATTTTCGAAAAAAAGACCTTACGTATTGTAATTAATTCCTTTCATGTAATCATTGGGATATTATTTGGGTTGCATACTATTGGGTTAATAGCCAGATGGTTTATCTCTGGTCACGCACCTTGGAGTAATGCTTATGAATCGATTATATATGTGGCTTGGGCGACGATGTTTTTTGGTTTAGCTTTTGACAGAAAATCAAAACTTACTGTTGCTGCTTCGGCCTTTGTAACTTCTATGATTTTGTTTGCGGCTTTTATGAACTGGATTGATCCTGAAATAGCTAATTTACAACCCGTTCTTAATTCATATTGGTTGATGATTCACGTAGCGGTAATTGTTGCGAGTTATGGTCCATTTGCATTAGGAATGATTTTAGGAACTGTTTCTCTTCTGTTGATTTTGTTTACCAATGAAAAAAACAAAGTTAAGATGGATTTGAATATTCAGGAAATCACCTATATCAACGAAATGGCTTTGACTATAGGTTTAATCATGCTTACCATTGGAAACTTCCTTGGAGGACAATGGGCTAATGAAAGCTGGGGTCGTTACTGGGGATGGGATCCAAAAGAAACTTGGGCCTTAATCAGTATTATGGTTTACGCTTTTGTGATTCATGCCAGATTTGTTCCTTCTTTAAGAGGTAAATGGATTTTTAACCTGATGAGTATGTTTGCTTTTGTATCCATTTTGTTTACATATTATGGCGTTAATTTTCACTTGGTAGGATTGCATTCGTACGCAAGTGGTGAAGCTAAGTCATTGAGTTGGATTTGGATTTCTTTAGGAGCAATTGCTTTATTTGGAGCTATTTCCTATCCAAAATACAGAAAGTATTATAAAAAATAAGAATTGGATTAATTACATAAAAAAAGGTTCAACAATAAAGTTGAACCTTTTTTTTATTCGTTAAATTCGACTTTTACCATTTTATAATATTCTAATGGTGAAACACCCGATATCTCTTTAAAACTAGTAAAAAATGGATTGTATGAAGTAAATCCAACCTTTTTTGACAAGGAGTCTAAGGTATTGTTTTTTAAATAGTTTAATTCGATATGCTTTATGGCATCGTGAATTCGGATTACTTTTTTATACTCAGAAAAGGAAATTGTTGAATGGTATTTAAATATATAAGAAATATGACTTTTTGGGATATTCAGTTTGTTAGAAAAATCAGTAAGTGTCATTTTTGAGTCTCTAAAAGTTTCATATTCAAAAGATAATTTTTCAATATGATCTATATATATTAGAATATTTTTGTCTATTTTTTCTTTTAAAATACTATGTTGACTATTATTTAAATTGATATTAGGAGCTATTTTCCAAATTTCATTTAGAACTAAATCAGTTTTTTTATTTTCATTTATTTTCTTGTTAAGCGCATTGTAACCATATAATATTTCTGGCGTAATTAGTATTTTTATTAAAATTAATAACCAAATACAAGAAGATATCCATTGGTAATTAAATCCTTTCATACTTTGATTGTAATATAAATCTATAAAAAGAGCTGTAATAAGTCTAATTGATATCAATACAAGTGCAATAAGTAAAAAGGAGGCCCAATTATTAATCACTTTATTTTGTTTCATAATTACTTTTACTACACCTTTTTTTGACCAAATATTGTTTTTTAATATTCGATATGACAGTACATTATAAAACACAACAAATGAAATAAAGACGGCATATAGAAAAAGTTTTAAACCTGGTATTGGAAAACTTTGAGTATTAAGTATAATTCCTAATATGGAAAAAGACAATGGGAATATAAAATGATATAACTCCATAGTATTAAATGCTTTTTCATTTGCAAATAAATTTTTGAAATACAAATAACAAAGTGGGATTACAACGGATGAAAAGTTTGAATAGGTAAAGTAGATGTTTTTAAAAGAGGAGTCTGATACAAAATAGGTCAATCCATTTAAGAAAAACCGTAAAGACATTATGATTATCAGTAAGACTATATAAAAATTCATAATCTTATTTGATTCGTAATTATTGTAAATTAAGGTAATGGTCAGTAAACCAATAAGGCCAGTAATGATGAAAAGTAAATTTGTCAGCATTTTAAATATTTAATTTTAATGTTCTAAAAATAGATAATTTATATAGGAATATCTAATTATTTTAAAACTATATATTTTAAGAATGGCAGATGAAATACCTCCTGATTTTTGTGTTCATAGGTATAAAAAAGAGTCTTTAAACTACTTATTTTCAGTTTTTAGTTACTAAAAACTGAAAAACTGTTACTGATTATGGTTATTATCAGCTATTTCTATTTTTATCGATAAACGACAAATAATATAGCTTAAATTTGATAAAAATAATTTTTATGAGGTATTTACTGATATTTTTTACTATAACTTTTCATGGTCAAGTATTGCATCACCAAATGCTTTCTTCACAAGGAATCTCTAAAAAAATGCCAGACGGTTTGATCGTAACACAGACTATTGGTCAACAAAGCCTTATAGGCACTTCTAGTAACAAGTTTGTGGTTATGCAGGGATTTCAGCAAAGTGTTTGGGGCAAATATATTTCTTCTAATTTATTAGACGATATCAAGACGACAACTTACCCAAATCCATTTATTGAAACTGTTAGTTTTGAATTTTCAAAACCAATTAACCAATTAATAAACATAAATGTTTTTGATATAAGTGGACATTTGGTTTTTGAACAGAAGATTAAACCCAATAATACTATTTTGACTATTCATTTACCGTCACTACCCAGTTCAGAATATTTAGTTAGATTAAATACTGATAACTTCAATTATTATACTAAAATTATAAAACGATGATAAAAAACTACTTTCCACTTACTATTTTGATTACTGCACATAATTATTTTTTCGATAAAATTATCTCAACTAGAAATTAATTTCTGGAAATCGTATTAATAATAAATAAGATTTGGAGTGTAGTTTCACATTTTTCTTTTGTTTTAATTCTTGACATTTTATGTACAAGTTTGGAATACCTAAAAAACAATTAAGGAAAGTTATTATTCAATACCAATCAACTTTATCACGGCATTCATTTTAACAATAATTCATTTAAATTATGAAAAAAATAATTTTACTTTTTATATTTTTTTTAGGTGCTAAAAGTTTTGCACAAACTAATGGGATTACCTATCAAGCTGTAATTTTAAATCCTAATGAGAAACAAGTACCTGATGTAAACTCAAATACACCACTTGTTAGTAAGGATGTTTGTATGTTGTTTAAATTCTATGATGAATATTCAAAATTAGAATATCAAGAAGTTATTCAAACGAAAACAGATCAATACGGTATGGTCAATTTAATCATAGGCACCGGATCACAAACAGATGGTTATGCAACTTCTTTTGAAACAATTTTATGGGATTCCATGAAAAAAAGTTTAGTAGTTGGTATAAGTACAAATGGAAATTGTTCTTCATTTACAGAAATAAGCAATCAACCATTTACTTATGTTCCTTTTGCCTATTCATCAATAAATGCCACTAATGTTGTAGGAGTTGTTTCCATTGAAAATGGTGGTACAAATGCAACGACCCTTCTGGATGCAAGAAAGAATTTGGCTATTGAAAATATTGATAATACAAGTGATTTAAATAAACCTCTTAGTTTAGCAGAGCTAAATGCATTAAGTTCAAAAGAAAATAGTTCAAATAAAAGTACAAATGTTATTATTGATGGTGGCTCTGATGTAAAATATCCAAGTGTAAAATCAGTAAAAGAATATGTAGATGCTAATGCTTCAACAAATAATTTAGCTTTAGAATCGGAAATCTCACGTGCTAAATATGCAGAAGGCGTTTTGGCAACAGATTTATTATCCGAAACTAAGGCAAGAACGAACGCTGATACAACATTAACATCAGATTTAGCTACAGAAATAAATCGCGCCACAACTGTAGAAGGAACCTTGGAAACTGATTTAGCTTCCGAAACTACGGCAAGAACAAATGCCGATACAGCATTAACATCCGATTTGGCAACAGAAATAACTCGTGCTATAACTGCGGAAGGAGTTTTATTAACTGATTTAACTTCCGAAACTACAGCAAGAACGAATGCTGATGCAACATTAACATCAGATTTGGCAACAGAAGTAACTCGTGCCACAACTGCAGAAGTAACTTTAGGAACTGATTTAGCATCCGAAACCACATCAAGAACGAATGCTGATACAACATTAACATCTGATTTGGCAACAGAAGTAACTCGTGCTACAACAGCGGAAGGAACTTTGGCTAGCGATTTAGCATCCGAAACTACAACAAGAACAAATGCTGATACAACATTAACATCTGATTTGGCAACAGAAGTAACTCGTGCTACAACAGCGGAAGGAACTTTAGGAACTGATTTAGCATCCGAAACTACAGCAAGAACAAATGCTGATACAACGTTAACATCTGATTTGGCTACAGAAACAACTCGCGCCACAACAGCGGAAGGCATTTTGGGAACTGATTTAGCTTCCGAAACTACGGCTAGAACAAACGCCGATACAACATTAACATCTGATTTGGCAACAGAAGTAACTCGTGCTACAACAGCAGAAGGAACTTTGGCTAGCGATTTAACATCAGAAACTACAGTAAGAACAAATGCCGATACAACATTAACATCTGATTTGGCAACAGAAGTAACTCGTGCCACAACTGCTGAAAATACTTTGTCAACTGATTTAGCATCCGAAACTACAGCAAGAACAAATGCTGATACAACATTAACATCTGATTTGGCAACAGAAGTAACTCGTGCTACAACAGCGGAAGGAACTTTAGGAACTGATTTAGCATCCGAAACTACAGCAAGAACAAATGCCGATACAACATTAACATCAGATTTGGCTACAGAAACAACTCGTGCCACAACTGCTGAAAATACTTTGTCAACTGATTTAGCATCCGAAACTACAGCAAGAACAAATGCTGATACAACATTAACATCTGATTTGGCAACAGAAGTAACTCGTGCTACAACAGCGGAAGGAACTTTAGGAACTGATTTAGCATCCGAAACTACAGCAAGAACAAATGCCGATACAACATTAACATCAGATTTGGCTACAGAAACAACTCGTGCCACAACTGCTGAAAATACTTTGTCAACTGATTTAGCATCCGAAACTACAGCAAGAACAAATGCTGATACAACATTAACATCTGATTTGGCTACAGAAACAACTCGTGCTACAACAGCGGAAGGCATTTTGGGAACTGATTTAGCTTCCGAAACTACGGCTAGAACAAACGCCGATACAACATTAACATCTGATTTGGCAACAGAAGTAACTCGTGCTACAACAGCAGAAGGAACTTTGGCTAGCGATTTAACATCAGAAACTACAGTAAGAACAAATGCCGATACAACATTAACATCTGATTTGGCAACAGAAGTAACTCGTGCCACAACTGCTGAAAATACTTTGTCAACTGATTTAGCATCCGAAACTACAGCAAGAACAAATGCTGATACAACATTAACATCTGATTTGGCAACAGAAGTAACTCGTGCTACAACAGCGGAAGGAACTTTAGGAACTGATTTAGCATCCGAAACTACTCGTGCTACGACCGCTGAATCAACAAAAGAAGATTCCGAAAACAAGAGTACTGATGGAACATTTGCTTCTGATTCAGACGTTAAATTTCCAACAGAGAAAGCTACAAAAACCTATTTGACTAATAATTTTGTTGATTTAACAACTAATCAAACTATTGCCGGGACTAAATTTTTTAGCTCTGATGCAACTATTAACGGAGTTACTGTTGGTAGAGGAAAGTTTAATGAAAACTCAAATACTGCAATTGGATTAGGAGCTTTAGAAAGTAATGCTGGCTATGCAAATACGGGGATTGGTAGAGGAGCTTTAGCTGCAAATGTTGACGGTAGTGGAAACACTGCGTTAGGATATGTTGCATTATCTAATAATAGCTCAGGTACAGATAATGTATCTATAGGAAGTAGTACTTTATTAACAAATAGCTCAGGTTCAGAAAATACTGCTATAGGAATCCGAGCTGATGTTGCTTCTGATGGAATTACAAATTCTGTTGCTATTGGAGCTAATGCAATTGTCACAGCATCGAATACGATACAATTGGGTTCTGATGGAACGGGTTCACATAGTGCCATCACAGATGTTAAAACAAGTGGTAGTTTAACTGCTGCAGGATACAAAATTCCAAGCGGTACATCTTCTCAATTTTTAATGGCTGATGGAACTATTTCAACAGGCACTGCTGAAGTTAGAGAAATGGCGGATGAATTTAGTGCAGTTATTTCGCAAACAGAATTTACTTTAAATCAAGCTCCATCAGCCAATAGTAAAGTAAAAATGTATGTAAATGGTATTCGAATTAGTAATTCGGCTTATAGTGTAAGTGGAACTACATTAACTTATATTCCTGCTAATAACGGTTCCTATATATTATCTGTAAACGATAGAATTCAGTTTGATTATTTTTATTAATAGTAACTTCTAAAACAGTTATACCATGAAGTTTTATAAAAAAATAGTTTTCTTTTTTTTGATTTTTGCCGCTTTTCAAGGGTATGCTCAAAATACTTTGGATGTTTTAGGCTTAGACAATACTACACCAGCTGCTGTTGCCTATAGTTTACGAAAATTAAGTACCTCATATGTTGGCTATGCCATACAAGTGCGTCGCAGTAGCGATAATACCTCTCAGGATATTGGTTTTGATAGTAACGGAGATTTAGACACAAGTGCTTTACTGGCATTTGTAAGTGGTGATAGTGGTTATGTAAGTATTTGGTATGACCAAAGTGGAAATGGTAGGGATTTGATTAAAATAGATTATAATCTGCAACCACAAATAGTATTTACAGGAGCTTTAAAATTAATAGGATCAAGAATAGCCATTGATTTTTTAGGAAACAAAGGATTAGTCTATACTGGTTCATTAAATTTATTTAGTATTTCTACAGTTATAAAATCAGAATCTACCAATTGGCCAAGATTTCATTCTATATTGGATGCTACTCCTAGAATAGGAGGAATACTGACTTCAGGAGGTACAAATTTTTGGCAAGATGTTTATCCTCTAGCTATCTGGAAAAATGGAGTTTCAAAAACTACTTCTGAATCTCTTTCACCAGTTGATGAGGCTATGATTCTATCTATTAGTCCTCAAACCTATAATGTAAATCAAATATTTATTGGTAATTATGATGGTGGTAGTGATGGTGGCTCTATTTTAGAAACTGAAGCTGTTGCATTCTCTTCTTTGATTTCAAATAGTAATCAACTAAATGTTGAATGTAGTCAAGGAGCTTATTATTCTATTTTAACGAGTTGTAACACAACGATTAATACGCAACCCTTGAATACTAATCATAATGAATGTATGGGAACTTCAGCAACTCCATTAACAGTTGAAGCATCCGGTATTAATTTAACATACCAATGGTATAGTAACAATATCGCTAGTAATAGTGGAGGAGTAGTAATTAGTGGCGCTAACAGTAGTTCTTTCACTCCTTCCACCACATCAGTTGGAACAACTTATTATTATGTTGAAGTATTAGGCTCATATGGAATGTCATTACTAAGTGATGTTTCTGGTGCTATTAGTGTAGATAGCATGCCTTCGGTTAGTATTTCTCCATCCACAGCTACTATAAATTCTGGAGATTCTATTACGCTTACCGCTTCAGGAGGCAGTACTTATTTTTGGGGTTTTAACAACGCTACGCCTTTAGACAATGTGTCGAATTATAAATTAGCAGTAGGATTACGACTTTTAAGATCTGCTTATTCTGGCGCAGCTATTCGTTTGAGAAGAGCTGATGATAATGTGGAAGCTGATTTTGGATTTTCAGGAACAAATTTAAATACTGTAGGCATAAATACTTGGCTAAATGGATCCGCTGGTTATTGTGTTAAACTGTATGATCAATCCGGTAATGGAAATGATATGATTCCATCATCATATGGTGCACAACCATTATATGTTTACAATGGTTTGAATAATAGACCTATTTTAAGATTTAACACAAGTCAAAACATAAAAAACAATGTGAATTTTTCTCCTCCTTACACCGTTATTTATGCTGGAAAACAAACAGGTCCTAATAGAGGCAGAGTTTTAAATGCCAATAATAACTGGTTACTGGGATGGTGGGGAGGTAATAAAAGTCAGGCTCATTTTGATGGTTGGGTTTCACAACCAGGAGGAATCCCTGCCGATAGCAATCCATATGTTTACACTGGAACTGGAAACGGGAGTGAATCAACAATTTTTGAAAATGGGATTTCTAAAACTGTAAATACAAATGGAGGACCTACTGGGCCAAACGGGTTGAGAATTAATGATAGTGAATCTTCAGATGCAGATGTTGCAGAGATTTTTGTTTTTAATTCAGTACTATCAACTAACGATAGATTAGCTGTCGAGAAAAGTTCTGGTTCTTATTACGGAATTTATGGGGAAGAGCCTTTAGGGAATTCTGCATCAATTATAGTATCTCCAACAGAAACAACTACATATGCACTAACGGGTTATTCATCAAATGGAGGTTGTTTTGTATCTGATAATGTAACAGTAACAGTACTGAAAAACCCAAATTTAAATAATTTTAATGCGCAAATAAAAACCTATTTTGATGGTTCTTACACAATTACACCACCAAGTAGTGTTAGTGCAGGCGCTATTACATATAGCAGTAGTAATACTGCTGTAGCAACAATCAGTGGTACAACTGTAACTATAACAGGAGCAGGAACTACTACGATTACTGCTACTCAGGAAGGTAATGCTACTCATTATGGTGGTTCTATAAGTGCGACTTTGACCGTAAACAGTGTTTCTGTTTTAACAAAAAACGGGCAAGTTTCTACCACTGATTTTAATTACATCAATAAAAATGGTGCATTGGCATCAAGCAATTCATTAACTATTAATGGAAAAAAAATAGCAACCAAATCTAACGATGGATTATCAGCAGCATCAGCAGGTGCAAGTGCATTACAAATTAAAGCTGATTTTCCGGGTGCTACAGATGGATTGTATTGGATAACAAATCCGAGCATTAATGGAGGAACTCCTTTTCAAATTTATGCTGATATGACAACTGATGGAGGCGGCTGGACGCTGATATTGTGCAATAATAATAGTTCAGGATGGGATGGAAGTAATGCTATTTTAAGAAATGAAACGACTCCAACTATTAATGGACAATATTCCATAATTGCTTATGCAGATTATCTTAAAAAGAGTCCTAGTGGTTTTCAATATATGATAGATGCAACCAATAGAGGACATTGGGGTGGAATTTGGACTGCTAATCAAGCCTATAGTTTTGTAAATAGGAATAACACTCAAACTGATATTACAATAAATACAATGTTTGATTCTTGGTCTTATCAAGGAAGTGGAGTTGAACAAATAATGCCTTGGTATGCACCGGGATCCTGCGGAGCAATTACAACAAGTAACGATGCAAATGGTGATTGGTGGGGAACTTTAGTATCAGTTTGTGGTTGGAATCCTGTACCTTGGATGGCTTCTTGGAATCAACAACCTGGAATTATATGGTACTGGGTACGATAATTTTTTTGACTTAAATAAGTTAATTAATAAAGATTTAGGTATAAAAAAAGGTTCAACCATAAAGTTGAACCTTTTTTATTTGTATCAAGAAGAAGTACTATTTATACTTTTCCTAACGTATATAATTGTTCCATTGTAGGCGTTAAACTTCCGCCTTTAGGTTCGAGTGTAATACCAAAAGCTTCTGCATCAGTTGCATTGTCTACAGCAAACATTTTTTGATTGTTAACCTTGAAATTTTCTAATAGTCCAATGCTTGTAGGAGTCAACGGGTTCAATTTTAATGCCCACACCTGATACACCATTCCTTCTGGTGGTTCCGGTAATCCTGCGGCATCTACATAAACCACTTTGGTTTCTTTATTCCAATATACTTTCGCAGAGGATTGTGGAGCAACCGCTTGTCCGCCAAGAGCTACAACGGTATTGTTAACATCTCTTACAACTGCTAAATTGGTTTCGCTTGCTTTGTTTTTTAATTGTAAAGCATTCAAATCTTTTTCCATTTTTGCTTTTTCCACTTCGGCGTTTACTACCTGAGTATTGGTTTGATCCAACTGATTGTATTGGTAACCAATGCCTACTAATAATAGAATTGCTGCAGCCCAACCAATGTATTGTGACCAATTTCTTGTTGGTTCCAATTCGATTACTTTAGCATGTTTAAGTTCTAGTTTGGATTTTATTTTCTCATAATTCGCCACAGAATGAAACGGTGAAAAGCTCGAAGATAAAGCTACAATTGCTTTCTCTATTGCAATAATTTCTTCGTTTATTTCTGGATTATTTTTTGCCATGGCGTTCACTTCTTCATTTTCGGTTTCAGTGAGTAAACCATAAACGTAGAGTTCTAAAATCCCTGATTCTATATATTCTTTTGCTTCCATTATACTTTCAAATAATTTCTTAAATCATTAATACAGTTTCGATTGTGAGTTTTAACGGTTCCCAAAGGAATTTCCAATTCCTCCGAAGCTTCTTGTTGAGTATACCCTTTAAAAAACAGTAAATCTATTATTTGAATACATTTGGGTTTTAGCTTTTTTACAAACTCTTGTATCCCAATGCTGTCAATTTTATTGACCAGTTTGTTACTGTCGTCAAATAGATGTACGAAATTATCTGAAGAAAGGTTTTTTTGACTGTTATTAAAATTTTTTGAACGTAGTTTATCGATAGACGTATTTCGGGCAATATTTAGAATCCAAGTATAGAAACGTCCTTTGCTTTCATGGTAGGAATCAATATTTTTCCAGATTTTGACAAATACATCCTGAAGCACATCTTCGGCTTCTTCTCTATTTTTTACAAGAACATTGATTACTGCAAACAAACTTTTTGAATACATATCATAAAGATGTGTGAACGCCTTTTCATCTTTCTTATAAATTAATACTAATAATTCATCTTGAGTCATATATTTTTATTTTGCTTTTACAAACTTATACATTCTTATTTACAATTGGCAAATTTTATGAATAGCTACTTTAAAATAAATTCAAAATAAAAATAATTGTATTTTATTTAAGTAATTAAATTACTGTAAATCAGTGTTTTAATGTATTTATTGTTTTTTTTTTATGATTTTTAAAACCAAAGCGAATACAATCCCGTAAATGCTTCTATAACCTTTTAATTTTAAACAAAATGAAAAAAACAAAAATGATATTAGGTCTATCGCTAGTTGCGGTTTCGGGCTTAATTTTAGTAGCTGCTGACCACGTTGATGCTCCAGCAGTAACAGGTAATGCAGCAGATATTACTGATGTATACACTTTTCAGGGACAAGACACAAACAATCTTGCATTTGCAGTAAACACACAAGGATTGTTAAGTCCTAATGCTACAGCTGCAGCGACATTTAATGAAAATGTTATGATTGAAATCAATATTGATAACACAGGTGACAATGTTGAAGATTTAGTTATTCAAGCCATCAAAAGAGATGACAAGATGTATTTCTTTGGTCCTTATGCTCCTACGGCTACTGGAACTTCAAGCACTATTAAAAAAGAAGCTGCTTCAGGAAGTGTAACAATTTCTACTTATGGTTCAACTCCTTTAATAGCAGAGAAAAACGGAATGAAATTTTTCGCAGGACCAAGAGATGATCCTTTCTTTTTTGACTTAGGTCAATTCAAAGCAATCCTTGCCGGAACTGCTTCTGGATTCAAAAACCCAGGTACAGATACTTTTGCAGGTACAAATGTACTTTCATTAGTAGTTGAAGTTCCAAAAGCAATGTTAGGTACTTCAAGTACATTAAATGTATGGGCAGAAACTAAGAAAAAACAATAACTAATTTTATTTTAAAACATAAAGACATGAAATCTAATAAATTCAAATTAATAGCTGTAGCAGTAGTTTGTGCAGTTGTTTCAGTAAATTGTGATAATAATGATTCGACAACAGATCCTGCAGCAAGTCTTGATTTTTCAGGAAGTTTTGTGCAGCAAGATCAAATGGCCAGACCGGCAATAAACACTGTATTTATTGCGGCGGGAGCACCAAAAGATGAATTCAATGCAGCTATTCCATCAATGATGGGCGCTAAATACCAACCTATTTTTCAATCTAGATTGTTAGCTTTAAATTCAGGCTACACTGTAAATGCTTTAGGGCAAACTGCACCTCAATTAACAGGTCTTCTTTCTACTGATGTTTTAAATGTATCAAAAACTGCAAAAACAACTTTCTTTGATGGAACGAATGTTCTTACAGGTAGAGCTTTGGCAGATGATGTTATTGATGTGGAATTATTATTAATTTTTGGAGGACCAATGGGAACTTCAAATGCAGCACTTACTTCTGATCACGTAGATGCAAATGATAAAGCATTTGGGACTTCTTTCCCTTATTTGGCAACAGCCTGGTAATATTTTTATAAAAAAAACAGAGTTCGATATTTTTAATTTCAACTCTGTTTTTTTTCTTTTCAAAAACAAACAAACAAACAAAACAGATTATGAAAACTTTAAAAATAATTCCATTATTGGTTTTTACAATCCTATCTCTTTTTAGTTGCGAGAAAAAACCAAGTCAAATTACCAATACTTCAGATTATGATAAATATCTGAATGTAAAAGGGAATAAATCATTGACTTTTGCAAATAACGAAATTGATTTCTGGCAAAAAAAATTCGATGCAGCTCCTAATCAAATTAGTTATTTAAGCATGATAGCATCTAATTATGCGACTCTTTTTGAATATACCGGCGATATTAAAAACCTATATAAAACAGAAGAACTGTTAACAAAATCGAATGAAGCTTATGATTATTCAAGAGTTTCTACCATTCGATCTTTGGCAAGAAATTATATTGCGCAACACCGTTTTAAAGAAGCGTTAGTATTGGCAAATAAAGCTTTTTCGATAGGAGAAGGCTTGAAAGAAACACAAAAATTACTCTTTGATGTTCAAATGGAATTAGGGAATTTTCCTGAAGCCGTACGAAATTTGAATGCCATGAGAGATATGAAAGATTATGATTATCTCATTCGTTTGGCAAAATGGAATGATCACAAAGGCGAGTTGAAAACGGCTATAACTTTTATGGAAAAAGCCAGAGATATTGCAGAGAAAGAAGACAATAAAGTACTTAAAATATGGTCGTATTCTAACTTAGGTGATTTTTATGGTCATGCGGGAAGAATCCAAGAATCATACGATAGCTATTTAAAAACATTGGCAATAGATCCTAATTATTCTTATGCTTTGAAAGGTATTGCTTGGATTGTTTTTTCTCATGAACGAAATACAGTCGAAGCAAAAAGAATTGTTGAAGCGATTGAAGTGACGCACAATACACCTGATTTTTATTTGTTGAAATCTCAAATAGCCCAATTTGAAGGAAATAAAAAAGCAGAAATCAGCAATAGAAATGCCTACTTCTCTATGTTGCAAAAAAATAATTATGGTGCGATGTATAACAAATACAACGTTTTAATTTATGCGGATGATAAACAAACGGCTTCAAAAGCATTAGAAATTGCAAAAATTGAAATTGATCACAGACCAACTCCTGATTCCTATGATTTATTGGCATGGTCGTATTTGAATTTAGGTGAAAACAAAAAAGCATTAGAAATTGCTCAAAAACATGTAGTTGGACAATCATTTGAACCTAAAGTGCAATACCACTTGGCAATGATTTATAAATCGAATAAAGAAGCTGATAAAGTGTTGTCTATCAAGAAAGAATTGCTTTCTAGTGTATATGAATTAGGACCAAATTTGGAGAAAAAGGTAAATCAATTATAAATTTCCAAATGAAGAATTTTTTTATAATCCTGATAACTCTTTTGGGTTTGACTACGTATGCCCAGATTCAAAAAGGAATAGTAGTTGATAGCGATGGAAATCCTGTAGAAAATGCGTATATCAATAATACAAACTCAGAAAGTCATGCGCATACTAATGAATTTGGGATGTTCAGTATTGATAAAACGGTTACAGGAAATGTTTTGAAAGTAAATGCGCTTGGGTTTAAAAAAATGAATTACACATTTTCTGGTTCTGAACTTAGAATTGTTTTAGACGATGATATTTTTAGACTGAATGAGATTGTAATTCAAGCAAAACTTTCGGCAATGAATGTGATTTCGAAAATTGATTTGCAAACAACTCCTGTAAATTCTTCACAAGAAATTTTACGAAAAGTACCTGGTTTATTCATCGGGCAACATGCAGGTGGTGGAAAGGCAGAGCAACTATTTTTGAGAGGTTTTGATATTGATCATGGAACTGATATTGCCATTTCAGTAGATGGAATGCCGGTAAATATGGTTTCTCATGCGCACGGTCAAGGCTACGCCGATTTACATTTTGTGATTCCGGAAACAGTGGAAAAAATAGATTTTGGAAAAGGAACGTATTATGCTAGCAAAGGGGATTTTGCTACGGCAGGATACGTTACTTTCCAAACTAAAGATAAAATTGAAAAAAGCAGTATTGGTCTCGAAGTAGGACAGTTCAATACGCTAAGAGCAATAGGATTATTTAATCTTTTGGGAAACCAAAAAACACAAAGTGCTTACATTGCAACGGAATATATCCTGACAGATGGTCCATTCGATTCCCCCCAAAATTTTAATAGGATCAATCTGTTGGGTAAATATTCAGCCATTTTAGCCGATAACAGTAAGTTTTCTGTTTCAGCCTCTCGTTTTTCTAGTCGTTGGGATGCTTCTGGTCAAATACCACAACGATTGGTTGATAACGGAACAATATCAAGATTTGGTTCAGTGGATGATACAGAAGGAGGAAGCACATCAAGAACAAATGTAAATGCATCTTTGAGTAAACCAATTGACGAAAATACATTCGTAAAAGCCAATGCATTTTATTCAAAATATGATTTCGAATTGTATTCTAACTTTACTTTTTTCCTTGAAGATCCTATTAATGGCGATCAAATTAGGCAGAAAGAAAATAGAACAATTTATGGCATGAATGCTGAATTGAATAAGAAAACGAAGCTTAATGATGTAAATGTATTGATGCAGTATGGAATAGGTTTTCGTGCAGATGCTACAAAGGATACGGAGCTTTCACATACATTAAATAGAAGGACTACTTTGCAGCAAATTAAATTAGGGGATATTGATGAGTCTAATTTATTCTCGTATGTGAATTCAGAATTCAGTTTTGGAAAATTAATGATTAATCCTGCTGTTCGATTGGATTATTTTAAATTTAATTACCGAGATAAATTGACTACTGATTATAACACACAGTCGGAATCTAAAGTGAAAATTTCGCCAAAACTGAATTTTATTTATTCGCAAAATAACAATTTGCAGTTTTATGTAAAATCAGGAATAGGATTTCATTCGAATGATACTCGTGTTGTAGTTCAAAATAGTGGAAAACAAATTTTGCCCACTGCGATAGGAACAGATATTGGTACCATTTGGAAACCATTTCCAAAACTAATTGTCAATTCGGCTTTATGGTATTTGTATCTGGAACAAGAATTTGTTTATGTAGGTGATGCTGGAATTATAGAACCAAGCGGAAAATCAAAACGCATGGGATTTGATTTAGGATTGCGGTATCAACTGAATGATTGGTTTTATTTGGATACAGATGCTAATTATACCTATGCCAGAAGTATTGATGAGCCAAAAGGACAAGATTACATTCCGTTAGCACCTGATTTTACTTCTACGGGAGGTTTAAGTTTTCAGAATCTAAATGGTTTTTCGGGAGGAATTCATTATCGCTATTTAAAAAGCCGTCCAGCAAACGAAGATAATTCAATAGTTGCCAAAGGCTATTTTGTTTCTGATTTCAACATCAATTACAAACTTAAAAATATTTCATTCGGAATAGCAGTTGATAATTTGTTTAACACCAAATGGAATGAAACCCAGTTTGCAACTGAATCAAGATTAAAAAATGAGCCAACAAGTGTAGAAGAAATACATTTTACACCAGGAACACCTTTCTTTATGAAAGGGAAAATTACCTATACGTTTTAGCTTACTATAATGAAGATTAGTTTGTTTTGTTTGGAAGCCTGGTATTTTGTTTGATATCAGGCTTCTTTTTATTTAACTTGTGTTTAACCAAAATAAATTTTTAAGCAACAATTAATTGTTATAATTTTATAAAAAATATAATTTCAAAATCAGCATAATTGAAATACGGTAAAATACTGATATTAATATGCAAATTCCATATTCAAATAAAAAACAAATATTATCTATTTATGAAAAACCTATTATTCTTAACATGTGCTATCATGTTTCTTTTTAGTTGTCAAAACCAGGCACAAACTAAAAAAACAAAATTAAATAAAAGTAATACTACTATGGCCAAGGAAACTATTTATCAATTTAAAGTAGAAGATTTATCAGGAAAGATTTTTGATTTTGCTTCCTTGAAAGGTAAAAAAGTAATGATTGTGAATACCGCTTCAAAATGTGGTTTGACTCCTCAATACAAAGATCTTGAAGCTATCTATAAAGAATACAAGGATAAAGGTTTTGTTATTGTAGGCTTTCCAGCCAATAATTTTGCTTCACAAGAACCAGGAACTAATGAAGAAATTGCTACTTTTTGCCAATTGAATTATGGTGTGACTTTTCCTATGATGGACAAAGTTTCAGTAAAAGGAGACGATATGTGTGCAGTATATCAGTTTTTGACTCAAAAATCAAAAAACGGTTTACAAGATTCACAAGTTGAATGGAATTTTCAAAAATACTTAATCAATGAAAAAGGAGAATTAGAAAAAGTGATTTCTCCAAAAACGTTACCAACAGATGCTTCAATCGTAGATTGGATTAAAGCATAGTTAAGTTATAAATGTAAATAAAAAGCGATTTTCAGTTTCCTGAAAATCGCTTTTTTTATTCTAGAAACTGTTAGAAATTAAATTTTCTCATTTTTAAAAATTGCTGCAACAGCCGCTTCATAATTTCTAATACTCTGCGCTTTTTTTATTTGTTTCAATACTTTATGTGGATTTGAAAACGTAGTAGAAAAGTATTCCCATAAATGATACATCTTCAGTAAAATATGGGCTGAACCAGATAACGACTCACTGTATATAGCATATAAAGTGTCGTGAAAAGCACTGAATAATTCCATTTTGTTTGCAGGATATTCCATAGTATTGCTTTTTATCATACTTGGTAAAAAAGGGTCGGAAATTAATCCTCGACCTATCATCCAGTGGTCTATTGAGGGAAAGCGTTGCTGCATTTCATGAAATTTAGCTACGGAAGTGATATCACCATTGTAATACAGTTTGTGCTTAGTGTTATCAACACATAGCTGAAATGCATCCAGATTTACGCCACCTTTATACAATTGTTTCCCAATGCGTGCATGTATGGCAATATTTTTAATTGGATACGTATCCAAGATGGGTAAAACATCAAGAATTTCTTGACTATTTTCATAACCCAAGCGCATCTTCATAGATACAATAATGTCAGATTCAGAATGTGCTCTGTGAAGAATGTTATTAATTTTCTCGGGATTGCTGATAAGACCAGAACCCATACCCGATTTGTTTGCGATTTGAGACAATGCGGACTGCTTTTGTCCAGCAATATTCGGTGGATTCTTTGGTCTAGCAACCATTGGGTAGGGGCATCCTAAATTCCAGTTTAGCTCTTTATAGCCTAATGACTGTACGTATTTAGCAACAAATAAAAATTCATCTGCATCGTTGGTTAGTACTTGTGGTATTACTTCTAATCCTTCATTATTTTCAGGAAGCAAATCACGGTGATAGGAATTTTTTATTTCAAGTTTTCCGTTCAAACGGATATATGGAGAATAAAAAGTATCGATTCCACCGAAAAATTTATTTTGAGCATTTCTAAAACGAAAATCGGTAAATCCTTGTAAGGGTGAGGAAAGCAGGGTAAAACTCATAATTATTTCTAAAGGTGCAAAGGTAAGTGATTATTTAAACTTGTTTAAGAATATCATCTTAAATAGATAATTATCTTTTATATTTATAAAACTTTATACCCCTTCATTTATAAGCATCAAAAAATCTGAAGTTAATTCAGTCGTTCTTGAATAACATTCTGAAACTACTTTAGTTTTGATATATCCAACTACAAGTAAGTTTTCTATTGCTTCTAGGATTATTTTTCTGGTAGTTCCAAGTTCTTTTGCTATGTCGCCAGCTCTTAGATTGAATAACCCAATGGAAGGAAAATCTAGTATGAGCATAAGTACTAATTTTTCAGTACTGCCAATATTTTTAAGTTTTAATAATTTTGAGTTCATTTTTTTTATCTTTTAATTTCATTATTTTAATAGTTGTAATTTTATGTAATAGCCATCTTCATTTGAATAGTCAATTTGTGAGTTGATATAGCTTCTAATTTCTTCAGTAACATCACTCATGAATTTCAGATTCCAAATTTCTTCTAGGTCTTTTTTTAATGTATCAAATCTTTTATCTGCAACATAGCTACCAAATTTATACTTACAATTGCGTATAAAATCTTTCAACACTTATTGTTGAGTTTATTATTGTTGGTACATGTTTTGTTATTAGTTCTTTATGATGTGGTGGCAATGACTGAATATTTTCAATTTGGTTTTCTATTACTGTTTTAGAATCGATTTTAAGCATCTCTGGAGAATCTTCTTTTGCTGACACTATTTAGTTTATCCTTAATTATTAAGTCTTCTTTAGAGCTGTTATTTAGTTCTGAAACTAATTCTTTAAATGGAGACCAGTTACGTTTAATGGTAGCTAGACTTTTGTTAAGCTTTTTAGTAATTTTTTCTTGGGTTATTTTACCATCACTTTGAAAATTCCAGTCCTCAATAGTATCATTGATAGATTTTTGAGTCTTATCAGTTTTTATTTTACCCATTAATACAGCGGTCATTTTTTGTTTTTCTTCTTTAGATATTTTTTTATTTGGGTTAAAGAGAATTCTTCTTTCCTTGTTCAAGTATGTCTCTAGTGTTCCTTCTTTGCGTTTTTTGATAACACCAGCAACAATTGATTGAATTTTTTCTGGGTCATATTTTTGAGTAAAATGCTTATTGATTTCGTTGGCACATGCCATTAAAAAACCAATTTCCTTAGTTGGGTTCAAAAGTGCGTATTGTGATATTACACCAAACATGGTTCTATTTCGTTGACCAACTTCAATTCTTTTTGGTATAAAAGGAATACATAGATTTTTCTTTTCATCAAATACAATATAATCACCATCAGTACCGTCAAAGTAATCATCAATATTATTGAATCTTATTTTATCTGATGGTAAAAAGGTGTCATCTACTGTTATAAGTCCTTCTCTCTTCTCTCCCTCTTGTATAGAAGTAAATGATACCTTTTTATTAATTGCTTGAAAAGTAAGTGAATATTTGTTTTCATAAAGATTAGCATCATACGTCAATACATTCTGTTGTGTAGCTTTACATGCTCCTAAATCCATTGGAATACCTAACATATTACCAATTCCATGATAAGTATCTTTGAAGTTATTAAGAGATAAACCATCAACTTTAACTAGTATTCCTAATCCCGTTTCAGAAAGTGATTTCCAACAAGCATAAATGTGTGGATTGGTCAAATCAATAGTAGTGCTGTCATCGACATCAATATATATTAAACCAGTTGGTTCAATTATTGTTTCGTTTGTTGCTTTACCTTCAAATTTAAAGTTAAATCGAAAAGTTGGAATGTTATTGCTTTTAGTCTTTTGGTAAATTGAAGATGATTTACCAAGTTTTCTGATGGCTAAAATTGTTTCTAAATTTGAGTCACCATTTTTGATTGTTGAAAAGACTTCATCAATCGTTACGTTTTTGTCTATAAATGAATTTTTTACATTTTTAAACTGGTTAATAGTTAGCATTAAAAGGTTAATATTTATTCTCTTGTTATTTTTCTTGGCTTCCTCTTGGTAAGAGAAGCTGGGAGATATGCCTATCTTTTATCCCAGCACCCAAGGCAATCATTCCTGACTACTTTTATAAATATCTGAAGATTTACCCAAATCCAATTTTTCTATCAATTAATCGATAAAAATGGGTTTCAAAAAGATAAAAACCAGATATTTTTAAATATACTAATAATTTCTGACCTTATCAAGTGTAAATTGAAAATAAAGTATGAAAAATATGTACCACTATGCACCAGACGCTCCTGTAACGACTGGGTGACCTAACTTAAAAAAAACGCTTTAATGGGCAAAAAACAACATTAATCATGAAGAGGTTCAAAAGCACTTTGGAAAAATAAGGGTATGTTAATTTTTTAATCTATAAATAGCTCATTTATTCAATAACAATATCAAAAATCACTAAATGATTTAAAAAAAAAGGTATCATTTAGTGTTATAAGTTTTTCTCTTTCCTCTTTTTTTGCTTGTATAGAAGTAGATGCTACTTTTTTATTTATTGTACCAACGTTCTAGCTTTTGAAGAGGTTTGTGACTAAAATAATAATTTATTTTTCGGTTAAACACAATCTATCAAATACAAAACAATCTTTAAATTAAGCCTAATACCCAAATCTCGTAAACAGCTATTAGCAGAAGTGCTTATCATTTAAGATTTTCAATTAACTTTCTGTATGAAAATCTTGTTGTATCTTTCAATAAACTTGTATCAATAAGTTTTAAGCGTACAGCTTCTTTAGATGTATTAAATTTTATACTTATTTCTGAAATTAGATTATGAGCAAGAATCTGATTAACTGGTTGCTTATCTAAGTAAATATAATTTTTTGATATGTTATTTTGAATAAAAAATTTCATTACTTCCAAAAGAAAACTTTCTGTCGGCAATAAAAGATAACTAGCAAATATGTTAGCTTGAATTTCTATTCTTCTTGTATTTAAATCTGAAATATTACTGTTAAGAGATAGGGTATATTCATAATCTTCTTTATCAATTTTATTATCAAATAAGTTTTTATGTAATACTAAATGACCGATTTCGTGACATAAAGTAAATCTGAACCTATGTACTTCGAGTGTAGAATCAATAGTTATTCTCAAGGGATTAAATTCGATTTTCCCCATTAAAGGATGAATTCTCTCTACTTTGATTTCTATCGGGTATTTTTCTGAAATAAATTGAATTAACTTTTCTGTATCTAGTGCTGAGTCAGTTATAATGTCATATTTTAAAAGTCTGTCAGCAATAGATTTGATATGTTCTAGAGTTAAATATTTAACTTTTAAGAATTTGTCTTTATGAGTGTAGAAATCAATTGCATTTATTTGTAATAAAAAATCTGCAACATTATTACATACTTTATTTTCAATTTTAGTCAAAAATGGTTCTGTTGTATCATTCTCAAAGTCAATTGAACCGTATTCTTTTCTGTAATTTATCCAATCTAATTGGTTGTCAGTTTTTATTTTAAGTAATCCAATCTTTAACGATTTGGCAAAATTGATTGTACTTTTAGCAAACCCTTTATTAGAAGCAATTATGCCTTTAGTATTATGTTTTCCAATTTGAGAAAGTTTAGAATCGAATTCTTCAATATCATCGATTGCAACATTTTTGTTTAAATATTTACATTCTATAATATGTAATAATGAATATTGCTCTGCATTTGGAAGAAAAGTTTCAATCGAGATGTCAGTTATTATTTCTCCTTTTCTATTTTCAGAATAGTACCCTCTTTTTTGATAAATTCGACTTCTTTTTCCAGGAACTGTGAATTCATCTTTTTCAAGTAATTCGTTTATAATAGCAAATACTTTATCTTCAAAATTATTTCCTGTTTTTGTTGTATTCATTAAACGATTGCTTTTAAAATTACTTCAACTAAGTTCTGGTTTATAATTAAAGGTGCGAGTTTTTTTATTATGTACAATTTTTTTTACAAGTACAAAATCAATTTCAAATTAATCCAAATATCCAAATCTCGTGTAGCTACTGGTAATAGTTTTTTATTATAATTTATTTCGTTTTATAAAATTATACCTAAATTCTAACCATTCAAATGACTCTTTTTTAAATGTTCTGCTAAACAATTCTTTTTTTACAATTTCTTCAAGTATATTTTCTATTTCTATTGTAAAAATTTTCATTATTGGAATTAAATCAACCTCTTCATAACTTTCTTTGCCTACAATTAAAATTCCATTTCCCCATTTATTCAATGATGATTGTGCTAATTTAAAAAAATCTATTTCTTTATTAGAGTTAGGCACGTTATAGCTTGTTGTATGTGACGCAATTTTATTTCTGGTTTCTATTATTTTGCTTAATTTTAACCTTCTAATTATTTCTTTTTGATTTTTTAAATTGAATAATTTCATTAAATCTATAACCGCACCTAATTGCAAATAATAAGCATTTAAAACACCATATAATCTTAAATACATTTCTCCTTGGTGCTTTGGTTTCGTTATTAAACCATTTTCAAAAACTTCATTTATTGCATATTGAGTATCTTCCAATAAATCTATACAACTTCTGTACAATTCAAAATCTGTTTGTTTTTCAAATTTCAGTTTTTTAGTTAACACTGCTTTGTATTCTTGTTCATTATTATAAGTTTTAACATTGGTATATCTTAAAATTCCTAGTAAGATTTCAGCATATATTTCAATTGTTGAAAGCTGTGATAAATATTCTTCGTCAGTCATTAATGTTTTTTTAGGTTTTTAAATTACAGAGTGCAGTTTAAAACTATATGAGATTTGGAATTTAAAAGATATTTTTGATTGTGCAATAGTTTATCAAATACAAAACCATCTTTAAATTTAGCATAATATCCAAATCCAGTGTACGGATGTTAACAAGTTTTTATATCAGTTTTTGCTCAATGAGGTCTTGCAAATCTTTTATCATTTTAATGCTTATTTGACCAGTCATGTCATTTTTATTGTAATAAATTAAATTCATACTGTCTAGTTTAAAAAGTATTTTGAAAATATTAGATGGGTCAAGTAAAATAAGTTCGTGATAGATTCTATTCCAAGATTTAAGATAATAAATTGCCTTTAAAAAATTTAACTCGTCCTTATCTAAACTCAACCACAACTTATATTTGAAAGCTAATTTCATCCAAACAATTTTTTTATCTTCTTCTGATAGATTTCTGCAAAAATAATTGGCTTTTTCTCGACAGGAACTACAAAAGTGGTGATAGTATTCGTTAGAAATTATTTGTCCTGCTCTTGTTCTATTCCTTACCGTTTCTATATTTTTCTTGTCACAAGCATTGCACTTTCCATAATCAATATAGGAATAAATATTTGATATTGAAGAACTTATTTCTTTTGGTGTTCTTTTATATTTTTCCGCTAAATCTTGGACATGGTATGTGAATTTTCCAGAAGTATTTTGCCAATATTCTTCTATCAGATTTTTTGGGAGTAAATTATCTTCATCTAAATCATAGAAAATATTCATGGTTATTCTGTTTAACGTAAACGTCAACCTTCTAATACTACTTATCATTTAGTATTAAAGAAGCGAGTTTATTCCATTATACCTAAATTTTATAAGTACTAAACCATCTTAAATTTAACCTCAAGCCCAAATCTAGTGTAGTTGTTAGTTGCTGTGCATTTTTATTTTTTTACTCAAATAGTCAAGTGTTAATGGTTCGGTATAATTAATTTCTATTAATGTAATACCGAGTTGTGAGCAAAGTTGTCTTTTCCTTTCATCCCGCTTTTGCATGTTCTCAAAGGCTTTATCTCCTCCCCAAGCTTTTATTGGGTAAAAATGCTGTTGTCCTTGATACTCAAAAGCGATTTTTTTTTCGGGCAAAAAAATATCCAATTCTAAATTTTCAAGCCAATCGGGTCTTATGTTCCGTTCTATTATACACAAAGGAAAAACATTAGACACTAAGTGAAATAAAATTGTTTCGCTAACCCAACCTTCTCCAATTTTTCTAAATCCAAATTCTGTCCTTGTAGTGTTTTCAGGTAATCTTTTTAATTCTTTAGAATATTTAATTGCTAATTCTCTTTCCTCTTCATTATTAAAAGTAGGATTGTCAGCAATCAATTTTTTTGAAAGTTTTAGTTTTTCAATAATTTCAGGAGGGCAAACATTATCAATAAACTTAAAATTATTAAAACCAAGTTTTAAGGATGCTAATTGGATATACCAACCATAATATTGTTTAAAGTTGCCTCCATACATTTCGTGACACCATCTTAAAGTTGGTGTTGCCATATTACAACGGTGACAAAGTTTTGGAAGAAATTTAAAAATATCATTAATGTAACTTTTAGGTTTTATTTTGTTTTTTAATGAATTTGGGAATGGTACTTGCCAAGGAGTGTGGGTAATTTCTTTTTTGTCGTCTGAAAGAGATTCTGATAATTCAAAATAATTTATTACTGCTTGTTCCGTACACGAACAAAGATATTGTTGACTATTTCGTTTTTCAGAAAAAGAAATAAATGTTCCGTAATGTTCAGGATAATGAACATAAGGAAATGGTAAGCTTTCCAATTGTGTTGGTGAGCGTAAAGCAACTTCTGGAAGCTCAATGATATGATAAGCTATATTTCTAGTCGTTTTGTTCTTCATTTTGCATTGCAACTTACGTAAGATTTGGGGTTAAAGATGCGAGATTTTTCCATTAGCCCCAAATTTTCAAGTACAAAATTATCTTTAAGTTAAGTTTAAAATCGTAATCTCTACAAACTACTGTCGTGTATAGTTATTTAATTTTATTCACACTTATCACTCTGTCTTGAACTGCCATAAAATTTACAAACGAGATAAAATAGATTGATTCAAAAGTTGTATTATCAAATTTCTCTGTTAATGCTTTAATTATGTATTTCTCGGTATTCATAAATTGTCTTTCATCTCCCCAAATAATTAGGATTTCCGAATTTCCATTATTCTTGTCGTTATAAACTTTTTCTGCTGTTTCGTTAATGTCTTCCTCACAAATTAAGATATCATCAAATCCATAATCTATATACACGTTATTGTTTCCAAAGAAATTTGATTTATTATCTTGAGGAATAGGGTATAAGTTGAAATCTTCTGCAATTTCTTTAAATTCAGTTTTATTTAGATAAAAATTCAAATATTCATTTTTTGAAGTTAACACTTCAATGTTTTCAGAGATTTTATTTGCAATTTCTTTCGCTAATTTTTTGTATTTTTTTGTTGGAGATTTGGGGACTTCATCACTATCCCAAGGTGTACTAATTTGAATATTAATCTTTATTGGTGGCTCATAGGTGTCACTAATAAATTTGGAAAGTTTCTCGCAAATTCTTTTTGCTTGGTTAAACCTCGACAAATATTCACGTAATACAAATTGAGTTACTTGTATTCCGTAAACTTTACCATCTAAATGGATTAATAAATCTGGATTTTTATGGTCGTCCTTTGCATTATGGGAAAAGTAAAGAACTTTTCTTTTTTCCACTTCTCGAAGATATTTAATAAATAAATGTCCGATTAAATTCTCTACTTCTTCAGTATCTTTTTCATTTACCCATTTTGGTTGATTTTCTAAAGCTCCATTTAAAGAAAAAGGGAGTTTAAATCTTCCAGTCAGTTGAGTTTTTCTTTTATTCAGATTTTTATTCAGTTTAAGCATCGAAGTTTTGATTGGTATAATTACACACAACTGGTTAATTAATGCGACTCTTTAAGTTGTATAGACCTAAAAACATGTAAATATGTGAAAGTTTGTATGGATATCTTCCTTTCAAAAATAAAAAAAATAATCTTACAAATTATTAAATATATATAGAATGATTCTTTATTTTTTACCCTCTAATATTTTAAGACTCATTACCAGTAGTTCTTTAGCTTCTTCAATTTCCATTTGAGAAACTGATGTTTCTTTAGTTGGTACAAACATTTCTCGAATGTCAACATTTAAGGCTTCTGCTATTTGAAGTAACAAATGTATTATAGGTAAATTCTTTTCCGAGTTAATATTACTTATTGTAGTTATTGACACTCCAGCTTTACTTGCCAAATCTTCACAGCTCATTCCATTTATTCTGAATGCTATAATTTAGAGATAAATGCAATTTGTATAGAGTTACAAACGTCAGAAATGATTAACTGCTGTTTATATTCAGATGAAGTCAAACCTAATCCGTGGCACATGCATCAATTTCTATTAAATTCAGAAGGGAGCGAAAAAGTATGTTTGAAATTATATAAATAATTACACTCCAGAATTGAAAGGTAGTTATTCAATTAAAAATGTTTTGCCAGCATTAGTTCCTGAACTCTCCTACCAAAATTTAGAAATAAAAGAAGGGTGGTACTGCAAGTTCTATATTTACTCAAATGGACTAGAAGAATACCCATCGAATTTCAAATCATTCCTTATTAAACTTTCAGTATTAACCAGTGGTAAAATTTTTGAATAGAAAACAAACTTATAACGGACACAACTGTGTACATTTATTTCTTTAAAAGTTGAAATTTTCAGCGAGTTTGTCATATTTAAAACCTGCTAACCCTTCCTGAATAATTTGTTTAACTGATTTCTCAATTTGTTCTTCACCAAACCAACTTACAACTAGTCTGCTACCATCATATTGATTTTCGGTATCATCAATTGAGTCCGATTCTAAAAATGCAGAATAAATGACTGGTTTTAATGTGTCTTTTGAAACGTAGTCATTACTAGTAAAATGAAAAATAGATTTACGATGACCTTTTGTTAATGAATTTATGTAATCAGACAAGATTTTGGTATTAATAACTTCGTTTGGTGACCCAATTATTAGACCACTATAGGTGTGTTCAAATTGAAATTTTTCAATTATTAGTTCTCTTTTACCAATTTTAATATTTTCCATAAAGTGCTTTAATTATAAATATCTGATAATTTTTAATACTTACATTTTTCCTTTTAAAATACCAAGTCCTTTTTCAATTAATACCTTAGCTTCATCCACTTCCA
Organism: Flavobacterium cryoconiti; assembly: GCF_048158645.1. Taxonomy (NCBI): domain Bacteria; kingdom Pseudomonadati; phylum Bacteroidota; class Flavobacteriia; order Flavobacteriales; family Flavobacteriaceae; genus Flavobacterium; species Flavobacterium cryoconiti. Next base: position 220,058 of record NZ_JBLNKW010000008.1, read on the forward strand.
ATTGAGTTATAGAAGTTCCTCTGGTTGGAATAAACAATTCCCTAATATCAACATCGAGAGCTTCAGCTATCTTTAATAAGAGTTGAATCGTTGGTAAATTCTTTTCCCTTGAGATATTTGATATAGTTGTTGGTGACACATCAACTCTTGAAGATAGTTCATCCCTTGACATTCCCTTTAATGCCATTATTTCCTTTAATCGTAGTACAGCCATTTTAATATTTTTTACAAATATAGAAAATAAATCAAGTAAGACTTAATTTATTTAATGAAATATCAAACAAAACTTGTTTTATAATCAAATATTACTTTACTTTGTAGTATATTAATCAAGTATTACTTTACAACCTAAACAATATGGAAATCGCTAAAACAATCATTGAACAAATTAAATTTGCGGACAAATGGGCTTTAATGGCTTATGGTTCTTCAAACTTTATGGCATTACCAGAATCTAAGGAATATCAAGGAGGGCTACAATTCCAATGTTCAGGTTTCAAACACAAAGGAACTGTTAGAATCCAATTAAAATGGATTGATACTTATACTATATCATTCATCAGTAAAAAAGGAGAAATCATAAAAGAAGTAAATGATGTGTATTGCGATATGCTTGTAGATATTCTGGATTGGATTGAAGGCAAATAGCTTTCAATCCTGTGCAAAATTAGGTTATAGTCATACAGTTCACATTATAAAAATTTATTACTCACTAATATCAACTAAATAAACTGTGCAAAATACACCATCCTAAAAATGCACACTTTTTCCAAATTTCACACTAAATAATCCAATTATGAAAAAAGCTAGATACATTCGCCAAAGTACGGCTCAACAATCTAACCTGCGCCAGCTGGCTAAAGCCCATCCAGATGAAATATTATTTATTGATACTATAAGCGGTTCAATTCCATTTGCAGAAAGACCAGCTGGAAAAAAACTTACTGAAGCAATTGAGGCTGGAGAAGTGAATTACGTTTCATTCCATGCAATCGATAGAGCGGGAAGGTCAACTATCAATGTTTTACAGACACTTAAATTTTTCTTTGATATGGGGGTAATCGTTAAAATTGATAATTTAGGTCTTGAATCTATGATTAACGGTAAAGCAAATCCAGTTTTTAACTTAATTACTACAATCCTTTCGGAGCTTTCAAGTTTGGAAAAATCTTCTCTTCTTGAAAGACAAAAAGAGGGTATTGCACAAGGTCGTCTTCGTGGAGTTTATAAAGGGAGATTAGCTGGAACAAATGATTCACCAGAAGAAACACTAGCAAAACACAATAGAGTTGTTAAGGTTATAAAATCAAATACTACAATGTCACTTAGAGACATGGCAAAACTGGCAAGCGATAAAAGCAAAGGTTATAATGTATCGCCAAACACCGTAAAAAAGGTAAAAGATTTGATGTTGAATCTTTCAATCATTTGAATTCACTACCCCCTCCAGTTACTTCCCCTGGGGGGAGGGGGTGGTATATCGTTCAAAGTGGGGGTACGATGGTGTTCGCCAAATTTTTTTTTCAGATTTTTTGCAAAATATTATTTTAAAGGACTAATTATCAAAAATATTTTTTTGGGAAACATTGATAATTAAAACTTACTTATAAAAATTGCCATTGGAACCCTATAATCTCTTGAAGTCGTCCAAAATGAATTATCTGATGATGTGTAACCCAAAAAATTACCATTTTTAGAACCATCTAATAAACACCAGTATTTACCATCCTTTAATAGATTATCATTTTTATTAGCAAAAATCATTTCTAATTCTTCTGATTCTGGTAAATACCAATCATCAAACCCATCATTAATATACTCTTCACTTGATTGTTTAGCCATATCCCATGTAAACCCATCTTCATTTTCTATAGTATTTGTACGTATCAAACCATGTTTTTTATCATAATCTAAATGAAATATGATACCTCCATGGTAATATCCTCCTAATAAAATTTTGTTATTAACTTCACTAGATTCTGAATTTTCATCAGAAACCACATCATCAATTAATTCAAAATCAGATTCCAGCATCCACATCCAACCATTATGCTCTTGACTGTCATTATAAACATATATAAAACCATTTTTCCTATTGCTATAGTTTATAATCATACCTTTTGATTCCCTTTTAAAGTAATAAGAGGTTCTGTTATTAATATTTGGTTCAAAATAAAAATATACTTTTTCAACATTCAATTTAGCCTTTGGTAAAGTATCATTAAGAGATGAAACAAATTCAACCTCACTTATTTGTTTTTCGTTGTTTACTTCTTCCACATTATTGCTTAATGTATCTACCTCTACAGTGCTTTTATTGTCAACATTTATTTCATTATGATTTTTTGTAGAAATCGAATAAAACCCCAAACCAATTATAATTAGTAGAAATCCAAGTATTATCAATTTCTTGATGTTTGATTGTGTATGATTTTTATTTATTGAATATTCTGTTTCATTAAATAATTCCGAATCTGCAATAAAAATCAAAGCTAATAATGTTCCAACTCCATTAATGATGTAGAAATATATTGCAAATTTTTCTCCAAAAAGCCCCTCATTGAAAGCCCCGTCCGAACTATTGTATCCAAATAATAAATAACCAGAAATCCAGTTTTTATAAACATCTATAAAGAAATATAATAAAGCTAAAACAGAACCTATTCCCGCATAATATCTTTTGGATTTTACCATCGAAAAGCCAAGTAATGCTATCCATAATGGTAGCGTTAATATTAAACAAAATACAATGAAAATAACAACCCCAACAGCTAGGATTGCTCCTAACGCACCACCTCCGCTATCGGCTCTTGGTACAAACTTCCAATGTCCTCTTTCAAAAAATGAACCTTTGACCCATATAGCATCATATTTTTTATTACTCATAATTATTTTTTAAAAAACGAGATAAATAAACTAATGGCTTGACAATAAAAATGTAACTGATTTTTTTTAATAAAAAACTTTTTTCAATAACCTTAGCTACTTTTGAACCATAATGATAGTACCATTTAACAAAATTATCTCCCCAACTTTTTGCTAAAATCCAATTATCTCTAAAATTTCTTAATTCCATAACAATAGGATGGTCATAAGAACCCATAGTTGCTGTTGCAATAAAACATCCTGTTTTTTTATAACCGAACCCTAATCCCCAACATGAATCTTCCTTGACGAAACCAATTTGAATAAGGCTTTTGGGTATCATTACATTTTCATTTACATAAATTGTGAAATATGTAAGTTCAGAATTTGCTTTGTTAAAAATTTGGTTAAAATTTATTTTACTCATAGAATTATAATCAAAATTGTCACATCCTCTTAGATGTATAGTTACATTGGATATTTTTACATCATAAAAACGCTCAATTGCCTTATCGGTAAATTCTTTTAAGTTTTTATTATTATCAAAAGTAAGTCTTAGTGTAGCACCACTTAATCCACTTCTGAATTTAGGTAAATCATCTATTAATGTTAAACTATTATTAGCAAAATTAATTTCATTACAACTAAATTTAGAAAGACTTTTTAATGTGTTTATTCTATTATTTGTAAAGTTAATTTTTCCAATTTTATATAATTCATCATTCGAGTATAAGTCAATAATTTCTTCTAAATTCTCAATCTCTTTATTATGATAATTAAGTATAAAAGTTTTTTCCAAAGAATCATGAATCAACTCAGCCTTCGTTTTGGTTAATAACAAAAATTTGAAGTTTGAATAAAATATTTTTTGTTTAGCATTAATTTTTTTTTCGATAGGATTGCCTGCCAAATTAACTTTAGCAATATTTTGTAAAAAACTATCACTTTCGGGTAATTCAAAAATTTCGTTATTTGATAAATCAAGAAATTTTAGTGATTTAAAACGCTCTATCCCTTCTAAATTAGTTATTTTGTTATCCTTTAGAATTAATTTTGTTATTTCTGACAACTCATTATCTGTAAACCATGAAGAAACCTCGTTTAATGATTTAATTTCTCTATTAATTAAAGAAAGTTCACCACCATAATCAATAATAGTATCTACTTCTTTATATTTTTTTAAATCGCCAGATTTTGAATATTTCGGTTCAAATTCTTGTCCTATTTTCCGTTTTGATACACTAGGTTTCGTTTTGATACTACTTTCATTATTTATCGTATTCGTTTTTGTTATAGTTTGTATAGAGTTCCCGCAAAACGCACAAAACATTGAATTTTTACCGTAAGGTAATTGATTTGAAGCACCGCATGAATTGCAATTAATTATTTCACTCATAATTTTAAAATTATTTTGTTAACGATTTAACTCTTCCATTCTTCTTATTAACTCCTTAACTTCTTCTTTCCATTTTTCAGTTCCAATTTTTGAGGCGCATTCTGAAATTACATTCATTTGCTGATTTTCATTAAGTTCTAATAAAATTTCTTGAATTCTTTCTACAGCTGTTTTCATGAGTTTTTTTGATTAATTGTGAATATATTTTTCGATATTATAAAAAATGCTATTTCAATAAAAAGGATTATAATAAAACCGATAAAATATAAGTTGTTTTTTATTTCAGGTGGACTTAAAACGGCTAAAACATAAGATACAAAACCTAAAACGGGGAAAATAATAGATAAGCTTACCTTGAATCCACTACTTAGTTGACTGTTTGCTAGATTGTAAATCAGCAATGTATTAATCAGTATTACAACATCAGAAGACATCCAATTTAAAAAAGGATAATAGGATAAAATAACACCAACCAATGAGTTAACGACAATTAGAAGAAATCCGAAATAAAATATTAGTTTATTCATAATTTACAAGATGGGTGGAGGTGTTTGACTAAAAAGAATTTTTAATTCATCAAAATCAGTTATTAATTTCCAATTGTCTATACCTTGTCTCCAAACCATAGTTTGTCTAGTGATTTCACCATGACTAATCATAGTTTTTATTAGATTAATATCATTTATTGGAGTTGACTGATTATCAATTAAAAAATGAAATTGGATAGGAGGTGGAGGTGGAGAGGAATTAGTATTTAAGTTACTAGATATGGAGTTCATCTGGCTTCCTAGTCCTGAACCAAGCCCTAGTCCTAATCCAGCACCCATTAAATTTCCAGAAACTCCACCCTCATTTTGAGCTACTTTATCTAAAACATCAAAACTTCTATCCATTTGATAAAGCTCTTTTCCTGCAATTTTTACTTTTGCAACAAGGTCTTTAGCTTCTTTTAGTTTTTCTATACTCTTGTCATTTTCGGGTACATTAATAGACAGGAAATAAAAATTAACTAATTCTAAACCAAATCGTTTAAATTCTTCTGCAATTTTGTCTTGACAGTATAAAGACAATTCTTCCAAGTAAACATTAATTTCTAAAATTGATATACTATCTAAAACTAATTTCTTTGATATTAAACTAGTTAGCGATGAAATGATTTTGCCTTTAAAATACTCTTGAATTTTGTCAGCTGAATAAGACGGTAAATTTCCTGTTAGATTTTCTAAAAATACCCTTGGATTACCAATTTTAAAACCATATTGTCCAAAAGCCCTAACTGGTATAATGATTCCATATTTTGGGTCTTCCAACAATATAGGCGAAGTTGTTCCCCATTTATTATCTAGTTTTGTTAGCAAATTAACAAACCATATTTCTGCTTGAAAAGGAGATTTGTCCCCAAAAGGAAGATTAATTATTTTATTAAGTAAAGGGATGTTCTCTGTTTTTATGGTGTGAGTTCCATTAGTAAACTCATCAAATATTTCTCCTCCCTTAATAAAAAAAGCATGTTGGGCTGGGTTTACAACTATTTGTGTACCTATTCGTAAATCAACCGATGGGAATTTCCAAACAAATTGATTCTCCTCTGCTTGATACTTAACTACATCTATTATTGCCATATTCAAAAATTTCAAATCAAACCTACATTAAAAAATCTCCTCAAAAATTTACATTTAGTTACCGTATAGATTCTACGATTTAACGTTAGGTTTTAAAGTTTCCACAAACATAATTTAAAATTTTAATTAACATATTATAGTATGTTAAAAAAATTAAGCATTATCCTCAAATTGGCTTGAAATAGAAGCTATGGATAATACTTGTGAATTAAAGCGGTTGGGATTGCGTATTAAGCAATTGAGGACGGCTCGTGGATTGTCGCAAGCAAAACTTGGTTTGAGTATTTTAAAAGACCAACAATCTATTCACAAAGTCGAAGCGGGAGAATTCAATCCTACATATCTCTATCTTCTTGAAATAAGCAAAGGACTTGACATAACTTTAAGTGAATTACTTGACTTTTGAAAACACTTCTGAAGTTTTGTTTTCTATATAATGTTAAAGTTTTGGGTGTTTTTTCCCTTGCAAGAAACTAGTAAAAGCAAAAAAAAGAGCATTACTTAAATTAGTAACACTCTTTTTTTTATTAAATCTTTGTGTATATTAAAATAAAAAAATTACGGAACAGCCGTAAATGTACCATTTGTAATATTGAATATTTTCTCTACTATTTTAGTACCGTTACAGTAGCCCAATGGATATCCACCGTCATTGGTTAAATTACTTATACTGAATTCTCCTTTTAAAACTGTTCCGTCAAAACTTGTTATTTTTACTTTACCAGATGTTCCACTTTTGCTCCATAAATTCACCTCTTTATAACAGAGTGCTGGGTCATTTAGCGGTATAAATGCAGCCATGTTATCTGTGTATAAATCGTAAGTTTTATTTACAGCTAATACATTATCAGTCGTTCTAATTTCCAAATTAAGTATTTCTAAAAAATCACAAGGAACTCCTTTTATTTTTGGTGATGTAACTATTATAAACTCATTGACATTCGTAGATGTGGTAGTCCTTTTTTCCCAATACATTTCAGAAATTGCGGAATCATGCTCGTATTGTGCATTATTTAGTGTAAAGCTTAATGACGATTTTGTGGAATTATTTGTATTTGAATCTGAATCATCCTTTGAACAAGACAAAAAAGTCATTAAAAGAATGGATAAGAGTAGAAATTTTTTTTTCATTTTTATTTTGTTTTATATGTTAATGTTTTTTCAAAAATACACCTAACAAAAAAGAAAGAAATAAAGAATTAGTTTCCGTAAAGATTTTATGATTAACCGTTGAGAATTAGTCAATTTTGAAGTTTCAAAACTACTGTAGTCCCTTCATTTGGATTTGAAGAAATAGATATTGGATTCTCATTATCCTCTTGAAATAAAGTAATTCGTTCTTTGGCTAAATCAATTCCTTTTGAAGCATGAAGTTTATTTAGATTTCGGGACTGCATTCCTTTTCCGTTATCAATAATTTTACAAAAGAGGTAATTGTCACTTTGTGTAAATGATAGTACCAATTTTGGATTTACAGAATGAGAATCAAAGGCATGAACAAATACATTTTCGATAAAGGGCTGAATCAGCATTGGAGGAATTTCTGTTTCAAACAAATCCAGTTCTTCATCAATAATCAACTCAAATTCAACTTGATTTTTAAAACGCATATTTTCTAGTTTAATATACGACTGCAAGTATTCAATTTCATTGGACAATGCAATTCGTTGAGCCGATGAATTATTAAGTGTTTGACGAATTATTTTTGAAAACTCTCCCATATACATTAACGCATCATCGGTGTTATTATCGATGATATAGTTCTGAATAGAATTCATAGCGTTAAAGATAAAATGAGGGTTCATTTGGCTTTGTAACGCTTCCATTTTGGTTTCAGCTAGACGTTTTTGAACTTCTGATTTTGCACGTTCCTCGCTTTTAATTTTTTGAATACGATTCCTGTAAATCAAGTACACACAAAGGCAAATCAAAATAAAACTACTTAACAAAAACCACCATGTTTTCCAGAAAGGAGGTGTAATTTGAATCTTCAAAATATCTTTTGAAGATACTGCTCCAGAAAATAAATCTTTAATCTCTAATCTTATTTTATAGTTTCCATTTGGCAAATAGGTAAGATTAACATTTTTATCTTTTGTCCATTTGCTCCAATTCGAATTTGTTAATCCTACTACTCTGTAGCGGTATTCTAACTTATTTGGATATTGAGCATTTTGAGGTTCGAAGCCTATTGATATTGTATTTCTGTTATATGGAAGTATAATACGGTCAGAATCATAACCAAACCATTTAAAATGATTTTGATTGATTGCTTCAAAATTGACATCTATTCCCGTAATTTTAATATTTCGAGCTGTGTTTTGTGTAGAAATATAATTTTTAAAATCAAAATCATAATAACCGTCTTGCGTTCCCATTGTCAAAACTGTCCCATTAATATTTGAAGAAGTAAAAGTCTTAGCTACCAATCCTTGTTCCTTATCAATTAAACGAACTGTACCATTTTTATAGACATTCAGTCCTTTTTCTGTCCCAATAAACAAACAGTCTTTGTAACATTCTAAAAATGAAATTGAATTTCCAATTAATTGTTTACGGTCGATTTTCTTGATTATTTTGAATCCTTTTGAAACATCTATAATAAAAACATCTCCAAATGAATTTGCAATTACAAGTTCTTTTTTATTATTGATTTTGGCTTGAACAAGTTCTTTCTCGTTCCAAATTTTATTAAAGCAATAGGAATAAGGTTTATCGTTTTGAAAAGTATATAATCCTCCAGATGATGAAAACATATAATGCTTACCATTTAAAGGCAAAATCGAAAAGACATCTCTTGGAGTATTTTCGTCTGTTAATTCATATATTTCGAAACCTTTATTGTCTTTATAATCATCTGACTTATAGAATTTACCGTAAGCTATTTGGTAAATTATTTTATTGGAGTTTATAAAGCCAAAAGCACTAACAGAAAATGGATAATATATCTTTATTAGTCCTTCATTGTTTATTCCAAACAATCCAATCGTAGAATTTACCCATATAACGGAATTAATTACTTGAACATCTTTTAATTCCAAATCTTTCAATCTTTTTTCATTAAGATTTACATTTTGGTCAAAATTCTGATAAACATCATTTCTTCGAAGCCAATTACGCATAAAATCACAAAACATTGATTTCGTGATTTCTTTAGTGATTTTTTCTCCCTTTAAAAAAAGCAATCCGTCATCATGTAGAATGAGATTTTGATTTTGCTTATTTTTGAGACTTACAACATTTAATTTTGTTTTTTTATAAAACGAAGCTGGATAATATTTGATTTGTTCTTTTAAATCAATCTTATACAAACCTTTATTATTTGTCCCTACATAAAGATTATCTGTTTGGGAATCGTAATACAGACTCCAAACCTCTGAAGTTTCAACTCCGAACTCATTGTTGAGATTGATGATTTTATTGTTGACAGTTTTAAAGATTCCTCCAGTAGCAAAATTAATTGCATTGGCAGCTAAATAAGTGACACCTCTTTTATCGGTTGCAAAATTCCAGAAAATACTACTCCCAAAATTGATATTGGAATCTTTATCCGCTAAGTAATCTTTAATGCTAATTTTACTTATAGCTTTATTAATCCCATCTCCACGACAAATAAACAGACTATCGTTTTTCTTATGAAGTGAAAATATATCAGGTTGCTTGTGATTTATAAGCTTTATACTTTTTGTTGCTAAATCAATTCTCCAAAAACCATCATTAAAAGTCCCAAAATAGATTTTAGAATTTATCTCAACAAAATCCATAACTTGAAATAAATTCCTGCAACCTACAATTTTCTTGCTAAAAATAATTTTATGCGTTTTAATATCTAAGACAGAAATTCCAAACTCCGTTCCTACATAAAGAAGATTTTTTTGGATAAACAATCTCCTTATTTTATCCTGAATAAGTCCATTTTTATGATTTATGGCACTGAACTTTTTACCATCATAAAAGGTCAAACCACCACGATGACTGCCAAACCACATATTGTGATTACTATCTTCTACAATAGCCCAACAACTATTATGCGCTAATCCGTCTGAAGTAAAATAATTCTTTACTCCTCCGTTTTGAATAGCTGATAATCCATTTGCTGTTCCGACCCAAAGAATGCCTCGACTGTCTTTGTATATGGAATAAATACTATTATTTGGCAGTCCATCAATTGTAGAAAAATTGGTTGACGGAAATTGTTGAGCAAAAGCTATCTCAACAAAAAGAAGTACAATAAGCAGTATTTTATTTCTTTTGAATAATAGCATTTATAAAATCTTCTTTTTTTCTAACTGATACTGGTAATGTTTCTCCATTGCATAGTTCTACAAGAAGTTCATTCGTTTTATTAAATCGAGTAACGTAATTAAGATTTACTAAATAGGATTTATGGATTCTTTGAAAAATAGAACTTGGAAGTAGTTCTTCAATATATTTTAAAGTTTTAGATAAGACAAGATTTCTACCATCTAAACAAACAATTTTACAATAATTACTATCAGCTTCACAATAAAGAATGGAGTTAGTCTTAAGCAACTCAAATCCGTTTTCCGTTGGTAATGCTATCCTGTTAAACTCCGAGCCACCAGTATCAATATTCTCTAAAAGCAACCTTAATTTTTCTTCTTGTGATGCCTTATTTTGTTTGTCATCATATTTTTTAATGGTTTCCAACAAATCAATATAATTGATAGGTTTTAACAAATAATCCAATGCACTACATTTTATAGCATCAATGGCAAATTCCGAATGTGCTGTAGTGAAAATCACTTCAAACTGAACTTTATTCAACTCTTTAAAAAGTTGAAAACCATTTTTGTTTGGCATCTGAACATCGAGAAAAACTAATTCTGGATTATACTTTTCAATAGAAACAATAGCTTCATCAACACTTTCGCATTTATCAAGAATTAGAAATTTATCAGGAAAGTAGCGAGTTAAAAGTTTTTCTAAAAACTCTCTAGCGTTGTATTCATCGTCAATTATAATGGTTCTAATCATTTTATAAATGTAGAAATATTTAGGAGAATCACATTGGATAAATTAGTATTCGTATGATTATTGAAATTTAACGAAAATAAGTTTTGTTAAAAACCTTCAAAAATACCTAACCCAAATAAAGCAAAATCATATTTTACTGGGTCTGCTGGGTCTAATAATCGTAATGAGTTATCGAGTTCATATAATGCTTTTCCTTTTTGTTTTCTTGATTATTCATAAACAAGTCGATTTTGTTTCAACTTATTTCAGGACGGGACAAATTTAAAATAAAAGGCTATCGTAATTGATAGCCTTATTTGTTCTTATGTGGTATTTATTATTTTTGTGCTTGTTTTCGATATGCTTGCAGTTCTTCATACTTTGGTTTAACCAGTATATCATATTGTTCCTGAGTTAGTACACCTGTTAATCTGTGCGGGTTTAAGTCAATATCGTGATATGCATCTGATTCTTGCCACATAGAATAAAAACCGTTAGCAGGGTTCAGATTATTTTTAGAGTTTTCGTTATGCGAATTTACAAGCTGTTCCAGTTCGTTTTTAGTGAAAAGCAACAAAGCCATTTGACCCTCGTTTGGTGCGGGTAAAATAACGCTAACAAAAGTTAGTCCTTGCGCTTTTGCTTCGTCATTGTTTGGGTTGTATTCAATCCATTGACCCTCTTTTAAAACTTCAATTTTAATCCAATTTTCTTTTTTGATTGGTTTAAGACTACCGTACCACTCCAAAGGATTACCGCCCATATGAACACCTGTAACTTCCATTTGTTTTGCAAATGTCAAATCCATATTAGCAAGGTGTTTTACTTTACTCCAAGCATTTAAACCAACTGCTTTTACTTCAATCCTAGCACATCCAAGCCAATCTTTGTGTTCTTGGAATGTCAAATGCTGGTAATCGCCTTTATCGTTAGCTTTACCTTTGGTTGCTGTATGTTCCCAAAACGGATTAGTTGAAACCCATGCACACGCTTTTTCGTTTGGTGCTTTTACTGATGGTTCAGCAAGTTTAATTTCGCCACTTTCAATAATTTCTTTTATTCTGTATTCGGGTGTGTAATGAAAGTATTGCGGTTTAGCAGACATTGTGTATTTGTTTGGACGCATAAAATATTATTTTGTTAACTCTCCAATAAAACTTTGGTTTAAGTTGGATGCACCTTGTAATTTTTCCCAACCCAATTCATCAGGATTTTCCAAAGAATCCAAATAAACCCTTGCAATTGCAACCTTTTCAATATCTGGATTTTCTATTATTGAATCATAATCAATAACATCAACGATACCCACATTTTTATTTGAATTGATATAATTGGCAATTTCACCCTCTTCTGTATTGGCAACTTTTAAATTTAACTTATACCATCTTTTTTCGTATCTGACAGCTATAAAATTGATTTCTTTTTCAAAAAATGCACATAGGTTAACAAGTACATTATCATCAATAACATTCACTATTCCAATTGGATTTTGACCATAAAAAACACCATAATACAATTCACCTATTTTGGTGTTTCTAGTTTCAACCTTTTTGATTTCCTCCAATGAATTTTCCAACTCCATAAGTATTTCGTCCAAATCATCTTCGCTTAAGATTTCATTTTCAAATACTGATAACGTACTGATAATGTCAAAAATAAACTGGTATTGCTCATTGTAATATTTATCTTTATTCTTATTGATTGGCACAATGTCTTCACAAATAAAATCAGGATTTGTTTCTTGTGTGTGGTCAGCGTTTTCAATGTAATTTTGAAATTCTGTAATTGCAACTGTAAGTGTTTCTTTTTGTTGTTGTAGTGTCATAGTATTATTTTTTAAGTTGTTTATAATTAATTGATTTTGTTGATGCAAATATTATTTAAATATTTTTTTTATCAGCTATTGTTTATTTAAAATGAATTTATTCACACACACGCACCAATTTAAAACTCAAGCATCATTATAAGAAATATCTTGGTTATTTTTGAATAGGATAAGTATCTTCAATTAGTACTTGATTCTTTGCTGGTACTTGATGAATTATCTGTTTAGGTTTGTCAAACATCGATATGCCATTTTCGACTGTGCCATGATACATTTCAATTTGTTCATCATACTTTTCGACAATATTGTTGTACTCGTTTAATATATCTTCTGTTGGTATTAATAGAATATTATCTTTATAAACTGGGTCGTTGCTCATATTAATGATTAAACCATATTCCATTTTTCGATTAGATATTATTTTTGGGTCACGGTATGCTGATACATTGATAATTGTTTTAATAGTTTGCAATAGTATGCTTCCGTTTAATCTGTAATATATAGTTATTAATGTGTGTGTCTTGTTGATGGTGTTGACTATTATCTTATCAATATACTGTTTAAATATGGCTGTTAGTTCGTGTCTGTTTGTTTTTGCTTGTTCAATCATATTAGAACTAAATTCAACTACATTAAAATTATTAATCAGTTTCTTTTTATCCAGTATGTTTTTCTTTAGTGTTTCAATTCTTGCCTCAATCAATTCACGTGCTGATGATAGCGTTTGTTCTTTTATTTGGAATTGTTGAAGTATAAATTTATTTGTTGATGCTGTAGTTATGTTTATAAGGTTTTTGATTTCATTTTCATTGTTTGATAGTGAAGCATTTTCAAGAATTAATTGTTGTTCTAATAATTCCAAATCTTGATTTGCTTGTTTTAGTATGTTGTTTGGTGAATCAAGGTACTTAAGCATTTCAGTGCTATTAATCAATTGATTATAAATGATACTTTCAACTAATGAAATGTTCAGGCTCTTATTTCCACAACTAGTTAAATTTGCTTTTGTACTATAACATTTATACGCTTTCATGTCCTTAATTTTCGTTCCGTATGTTGCAACATACTTACGACCACAACAACCGCAATACATTAAATCTTTAAGCAAAAATTCATAAGTCGTGATGATATTCTTTGTGTTTTTATTTAGTCTTATATCAGTACATTCATCAAATAAATCTTCATCAATTATTGCTGGACAAGTAAATGTAATATCTTTAAATGTACGTTTACCTTTGTAGGTTTCATTCATTAGTATTTGTCTAACAACTTGTTCATCCCATTGTGTGTTTTGATTTTTGTAACCACGTTGAATGATTTGTTCACTTGCTTTAACTTCATCAAATAAGGTATTGTCATTCAAAATTGAATGTTCCTTCTTTGCTTTTTTAATCAGGTTATTTAGTTCTGCTGTATTGCTTCGGGTTGGTGTACCTTGTTGATTCAGCATCTTTGCAATAACTTGTGTACCATGATTGTTTTTGTATAGTTCAAAGATTTGTTTGACAATGATTGATTCAGTTGTATCAATTACAAACTTTTTATTTATATCACTTGTGTAACCGTAGGCTTGATTGTTTCCCGATACTTTTCCTTCTTGTGTTACTCTTTGCATTTTACCACGTGTCATACGTAGTTTCATCTGCTTTGCTTCAATATCAGCAAACTCAATTGCTATTGATAACATAATTGATACAAGATTGTTTTCAGTTCCATCGGGATGGAATGTAAACATTTGTTGTGAGTTTATATATAAGTTTAGTTTGATTCGACTAAACTTGAGTAGTAATTCTTTTGCAATTGCTGGTTTGCGTGAAAGCCTAGAGATTTCAGAAATGTAACAACATTTATAGTAAGTTGGGTCTTTTTCTAGTTGTTTAAGAAGACGGTCTAGTTCGGGGCGGTCATCTGTTTCTTTGTAACCGCTGACTTTTTCAGCGTATGTATCAATATTGTCTTCATCATAACCATGCTGTTTGATTATTTTTGTTAACTCGGTAATTTGGGATTGATAATCTTGGTTTTCACCTTGATTGCTTGAAACACGTGCATATATACAAACTCTTTCCATATTATTGATAATTTGATAGAGTAAAAGTAGTCCGTATTTATTGCAATTCCAAATTTGGTAACCATAGGATACGGGCATCCTAAATTCCAGTTTAATTCTTTGTATCCCAATTCTCGAACATATTTGGCTACAAATAAAAACTCATCGGCATCGTTTGTTATAACTTGTGGAATTACCTCTACACCAACATTGTTTTCAGGAAGTAAGTCACGTTCATAGGATGGCTTAATGACAAGCTTTCCGTTTAAACGGATGTAAGGAGAGTAATAGGTGTCGATTCCTCCAAACAATTTGTTTTGGGCATTTCTAAAACGAAAATCGGTAAATCCTTGTAAAGGAGATGAGAGTAAGGTATAGTCCATGAAATTTTTAATTGTGCAAATATACCATTCTTTACACGGTAATGGTTTTCTTGGACAATCTTGTTTTTGAGATTAGCTTTATTTTATTCTAAAATTAATTGCATAAACACAGAATGTAACCAACGATTAAATTTAAAACCGGATTCTTTAATAATCCCAACAGTTTTAAACCCAAATTTTTCATGAAACTCAATACTACTTTGGTTTTCTGAGTCAATAACGGCAATCATGGTGTGTAATCCTTGTTTTTTTGCCAATTTAATTAATTCTTGCAGCAGAATTTTTCCAATGCCTTTACCATGATATTCTCCATTTACATAAACGGAATGTTCAACGGTAAATTTATAGGCTTCTCTGAATCTAAATTCACTATACATTCCAAAACCAACAACAACTCCGTCTAATTCAGCTATAATAACTGGGAAATTTTTAGTGATTTTTTCTTCTAATATTGTTTTTTGCTGCTCATAGCTTCTTATTTTGTAATCATATAGCGCCGTAGAATTAAGGATGTTATAGTTTATAATATCTAATATCTCTTGTGTGTCTTCGGTTTGATAGTCTCTTAACTTGATTTTCATGTACTATATTATTTGTTTTCAAAATTAAGAAAAATCAACCGAAATGAGCCGAAAAGCAAGAGCAAGTTTGTAACTTTGTAATCAGAAAAATAAACAAATGATTTACCCCAAAATACCTTTAGCGCAAAGCATTATTCAAATTTGTTTGGCCAAAGGAATCACCACCATAATAATTTCCCCAGGTTCACGAAATGCTCCGCTAACAATAGGTTTTGTGAGTAATCCCGCCTTTCAATGTTATAGTATTGCTGACGAACGTGCTGCTGCTTTTTTTGCACTTGGAATTGCGCAGCAAAACCTGCAACCAGTGACTTTAGTTTGTACATCGGGTTCCGCATTACTGAATTATTATCCTGCTTTTGCGGAAGCATTTTACAGTCAGATTCCTTTAATCGTAATCTCTGCGGACAGACCACAAAGCAAAATCGATATTGGTGACGGACAAACCATCCGACAGGAAAATGTGTTCATTAACCATTCTTTATACAATGCTAATTTAAATGAAGTTGTTTCAAAAGCAAATGATTTCAAAATAAATGAAGCGATAGATTTTGCATTGCATAAAAAAGGCCCCGTTCATATCAATGCACCTTTTGAAGAACCTTTATACGAAACCGTTTCAGAACTTTCAGTAGATGTTATGGTTAATGGTTTTGCAAATTTGAATGCTTTGAGCACCATAGAAAACGTTTCGGAGTTTGCGACTATTTGGAACAATGCAACTAAAAAAATGATTTTAGTTGGCGTGAATGAACCCAACTTGATTAGCGAAAAAACAATCGCTGCATTGGCTCAAGATGAATCGGTAGTTGTTATGACCGAAACTACGTCGAACTTGTATCATCCTTCATTTATAAACAGTATTGACACCATAATTACCCCTTTTACTAATGAGGATTTTGAGGATTTTCGACCAGAAATATTGGTGACTTTTGGTGGAATGATAGTTTCTAAACGAATCAAGGCTTTTTTGAGAAAATACAAGCCAAAACACCATTGGCATATTGACACTTTAAGGGCGTATGATACTTTCAATGCATTGACGAAACATTTTGAAGTGAATCCAAATACTTTTTTCGAAGCTTTTTTGCCCTTAACGGAAGTGGTAGAAAGCGATTATTTTGAGAAATTAGAAGCGGTGAAACTTTTGCGAAAACAAAAACATGAAATCTATTTGGCAAAAATTCAATTTTCAGATTTTAAAGTTTTCGAAAAAGTAATTCAAAGTTTACCAAAGAATAGTCAACTACAAATCAGTAATAGTTCAGCGATTCGTTATGCGCAATTAATAGCGATTGATTCTTCGATTGAAGTATATTGCAATCGCGGCACAAGTGGAATCGACGGAAGCACTTCTACAGCCATTGGTGCAGCTGTCGCCAATAAAAAACAAACGATTTTCATAACCGGCGACATTGGATTTTTATATGACAGCAATGCTTTGTGGAATAATTACATCCCAAAAAATTTTAAAATAATTTTGATTAATAACGGCGGCGGCGGGATATTTAGAATTTTGCCTGGACATGAAGAAACGCCTGTTTTTAATACTTTCTTTGAAACATCACATGGCCTTACTGCGGAACATTTGGCTAAAATGTATGGTTTTGAATATAGTATTGCCAATGATGAAACGAGTTTAGTAAAGGAACTGGATACTTTTTATAATCAAAATGAAAAACCAAGTATTCTGGAAGTTTTCACACCAACATTAGATAACGATAGAATTTTATTGCAGTATTTTAAAGAATTGATCTAATTATTTTTAGATGTATGTTAAAAGACATAATTAAATGTTTAAATTTGAGATTGTTAAAAATAATAATCAAATACTAAATTTTTATTTATGAGTGCAAGAGACGAATTAATTGTGAAGTATGCAGCCGATTTGAAAGACAAATGTGGCGTTAATCCTGATATGGATTTATTGACAAAAGTAACTATTGGTTGTGGTCCGTCAATTTATAATGCCGATTCGGCTACAGTTGCCGGAACCCAACAATCTGAATTGGACACGGTGAAAAATAATTTTCTAATTAAGAAATTAGGACTTGCTGATGGCGCTAATTTAGATGCTGGAATTGATGCTGTATTGGAAAAATATGGTCGTTCCAATAAAAATAAATACCGAGTTGTCGTGTATTATTTATTAGCTGTTCATTTTGGAAAAGAGAGTGTTTACAATTAATAATAGATATAAAAATGAAAAGCGCCTTTGTTGGCGCTTTTTTTATGAAGTGATTTTTTCGTGCTACTATTTTCAAACTTCGTACCTTTGCGCTTTAGAAATTGAAAGAAAATGATTGAAATAGGAAAATACAATACGCTTACCATTTTACGCGATACCAAAGTGGGTTTGTTTCTGGGGAATCCAGAAAAAGATCCTGAAGGAATACATGATATTCTGTTACCTAATAAATACGTTCCAAACGAATTTGAAATAGGCGAGGAGTTGATTGTTTTTGTGTATTTGGACCATGAAGAAAGACCAGTAGCAACCACATTAGAACCTTATATATTATTGAATGAATTTGCACTTTTGCGTGTGAATTATACCAACCAGATTGGTGCTTTTATGGATTGGGGAATGGAAAAAGATATTTTGGTTCCGTTCAAAGAGCAGGCGCGTCCTATGGAAAAAGGAAAACGCTACTTGGTGTATCTTTATATGGACGAAAAAACGAATCGTTTGGTGGCTTCCAGTAAATTGAATCAGTTTTTAAAAAATGACCACCTTACAGTTGAAAAAGGTGAAGAGGTAGATTTAATCGTTTCCCATATCACTGAATTAGGAATCAATGTGATTATCAACGAAAAACACAAAGGATTGTTGTACAAAGATGAGGTGTATGATGATGCAATTCGCACGGGAGACCGCATGAGAGGTTATATTAAAACGATTCGTCCGGACAATAAAATTGATGTGGCATTGCAAGTTCAAGGATATCAAAGTATAGAGCCGAATGCCGAGAAAATTCTGGATGAGTTAAGAGCCAGCAGAGGTTTCTTGCGCTTGACTGATAATTCACATCCGGAAGACATTAAAACGGTCTTGAAAATGAGTAAGAAAACCTTCAAGAAAGCCATTGGTGCTTTGTACAGGGAGAAATTAATCGAAATCAAGGAAGACGGAATTTACTTGGTTAAGGAATAAAAAAGAGAAAGACTAATCGAAAACGGTTAGTCTTTCTCTTTTTAATGCTGTTTTAGAATATTAAATTCTATCAGCAATAAAATAATTTTAATTTCATTTTTAAAAGTATATTTATTCGCTTTTATAACTAATAGTATCCTTAATACTACTTTAAAAATATTGACTTAAGCGCAAATTACTTTTTTAAATGGTTTGTCTTTAAATGTCCAAACACTTGCTTAGAAGCTAAGAATCAATTTCACATTAAAGCCATTGGTTTTGTATATATTAAAAGATTAATTTCCTGAAAATAATTATTTTATTAATGCACAACTTATTTGTTGGGCGGGAATGCAAATCTTTATTTTTAACCGTAGGTGTTACTCTTTATTTTTTACTATTGGGGCAAATGACCTTCTCATTAGCTCACTTATCTTGGTTTCAGAAATCGTATTGTAATTTATTACCATCGAAAAAGGAGCAACAAAATTTTTAATTGTATTCAAAAAAAACATTTTTTAGGTTAATAAATCAGTGAAGTAATCAAACTAATCAAGTTATATTCTCCTGATTAGCAATATTTAAAATTAGGGATAATTTTAATTACTGTCTGTTAATATTCTATTTTTTTTTAGTTTTTTAACATTTTTGATTGTTTAATCAGAGAAAGATTACCACAAGCTTCTCTAAAATAGAATAGATAAAATGTAAAAAATGATTTAATTTTACACTGAAATAATTTAAATCAATTGTAATGGATTGGATCACTGTCAAAGAATACGAGGATATAACCTATAAGAAATGCAATGGCGTTGCCAGAATAGCTTTTAACAGACCGGATGTGCGTAATGCTTTCCGACCAAAAACAACTTCCGAATTATACAATGCATTTTACGATGCGCAGGAAGATACTTCGATTGGAGTGGTTTTACTTTCTGCAGAAGGACCTTCGTCTAAAGACGGCGTGTATTCTTTTTGTAGCGGTGGTGATCAAAATGCACGTGGTCATCAAGGTTATGTGGGAGAAGATGGACAACATCGTTTAAATATATTAGAAGTACAACGTTTAATCCGATTCATGCCTAAAGTTGTTATTGCCGTAGTTCCAGGTTGGGCTGTTGGTGGCGGACACAGTTTACACGTAGTTTGCGATTTGACTTTGGCGAGTAAAGAACACGCAATTTTCAAGCAAACCGATGCTGATGTAACGAGTTTTGACGGCGGTTACGGTTCTGCGTATTTGGCTAAAATGGTCGGACAGAAAAAAGCTCGTGAGATTTTCTTCTTGGGACGCAATTATTCGGCTCAGGACGCTATGGATATGGGAATGGTCAATGCCGTTATTCCACATGCTGAATTAGAAGATACAGCTTATGAATGGGCGCAGGAAATATTAGGCAAGTCACCAATGGCTATCAAAATGCTAAAATTCGCTATGAATCTAACTGATGACGGAATGGTGGGGCAACAGGTTTTTGCCGGTGAAGCCACACGTTTGGCATATATGACTGAAGAAGCCAAAGAAGGAAGAAATGCATTCTTGGAAAAACGTAAACCAAATTTTGAGAAAAAATGGTTGCCATAAAAAAAGTTTGATACTTAAAGTTTAAAGTTGTTTTACCAATAACTTTAAACTTTTTAAACCTTAAATTTTAAACTAAATTTTATAAATGGAAAACTTTAGTAACGAAACTATAGATATCACGCAGCTTCCTAAATTTGAGGAAGTACTTTTTTTAAGTTTGAAAAAATCCTACTGGAAAGTGATTTTGATTAATTCGTTTACAGTGTTTCTGTTGCTGGCAATTGGTTTGGGATTTGCGTTAGTGAAAATTGAGGAATTAGTGGCATATCAATTGGAAATTGGTAGTGCTTTTGGACTCTTTATCCTGATTTTTATTTTCTTTTCGTACCTAAGTTTTAAGAAAAAAGGCTTTGCTTTCAGGGAACACGATGTGCTTTTTAGATATGGAATTATCGCTACAAATACAATTGTAATTCCTTATAATAGAATACAGCACGTAGCTTTGCATGAAGGAATGGTTTCACGTTACTTTGGATTGGCTAAAATTGAAATTTTCACTGCTGGAGGTAGTTCCAGTGATATAGAAATTCCCGGAATTGAGAAAGAACAGGCCGAAAATATCAAACAACTTTTGATGGGTAAAATACAAAAACAACTGTAATGCGAGCTGATTTTAGTCAACCGCAAAGGCAGTCTATAGTTGGTATTTTGGTGCTTTTTTTTGATACCATTCGTCATTTTGGTAAAGCGCTTTGGCCGATACTTGTTGTTTGGATTTTTAAATTCAAAGAACTCAATCCGGTTTATTTGATACTGGGGATACTGGTTATTTTGTTGGTTTTTGGAATCATTGCCTATCTTAAATATTTGAATTTCACTTTCTTTTTAGATAAAGAAAATCAAGAGTTTGTTATTACAGAAGGCATTTTAAATAAAACAAAAATAACTATTCAACTCAATAAAATCCAGCAAGTAACGATTAAACAGTCCTTTATTCAAAAAATTATTGGAGTGCATACACTCGATGTGGATACTGCCGGGGCTAATAAAACGGAAGTGGCAATCAAAGCCATTTCCCATGATTTAGCTTTAGTGTTGAAAGCGCATTTATTAGAAAATGAAACGAACAAAACAATAGTAGTTTCGGATAAAATTGATGCAGAAATACAAGAGGATTCGATTGATATTGAAGAATTACCTTTTATAAAAATCAGTTTTTTGAGTTTGTTAAAAGTTGGAATTTCAACTAATTATGTGAAGAGTTTCTTCATTTTGTTGGCGTTCTCCATTACGTTTTATGATAATGTAAAAAGAATTTTTGGCGAATCGACCATCGATGAATCTAAAATTGATTCGTATTTAAAGGGAAGTGCAATGCTGGAAATGATTCCAATATTGATTCTTCTTCTTTTTAGTGTGATTCTGGTTATGAATGTCTTTAGAATGGTTTTTAGATATTTTGATTTTAGAATCACAAAACAAACGGGTTCATTGTTGCTTTCCTTTGGTTTGTTGAATACAAAAAGTACGATTATCAAACCTGAAAAAGTTCAAATTGTATCCGTGTCCAGTAATTATTTTCAAAAGAAAATGAATATACTTGAAATGAAAATCAAGCAGGCGACCAGCGGAGAGAAAGAAGAACGAAAAGCTGCAATTGAAATTCCAGGTTGCAATGAATTTGAACAGTATGAAATTTTGAAATTACTATTTAATAAAATCCCTGAAAAAGGAGTGGTATTAAAACCTAATTTTCGGAAGCTTGGATTTTCTATATTTCTTACAATTGGTTTACCTTTGTTTGTGTTTTATTTTTTGCGGGATGAGGTAGTTTTACAATTTCCTACTTTAGATATCTTGGCTGCTTTCTATGTTGTATTTGTTGGGATAATTCAGTTTTTTAAATATAGAAATAACCGTCTTTTTATCAATGATCATTTCATTATTAGACAAAGTGGTGCATGGGATATTAGTAATGAAATTATAGAGCCAAGTAAAATTCAAGCGGTTACGACATCGCAACTTTTTTGGCATAAAAACCTGAATATAGGTTCAATAACGTTACACACCGCTGGAGGAAATATTGCTTTCCAGTTGGGAGATTATTTAAAAATTAAACAATATATCAACCTTTGGTTGTACGAAATAGAAACGTCTGATAGTAATTGGATGTAATTTAAGGAGTTTAATTGTTGGTTCGTTTAGCCGACAACAATTAACCAAATCAACGATTAAACAAAAAAAAATGAAACACTGGATTGAAGCCGCACGTTTACGAACATTACCATTATCTGTATCTGGAATAATTGTTGGAAGCATGTATGCTTTGGCGCACCCAACGGACGCTATATTAACCCCAACAGAAGTTTTCAATTGGCGGCTTTTTGGCTTTGCCATATTGACCACACTTGGATTGCAAATACTCTCTAATTTTGCCAATGATTATGGTGATGGAATGAAAGGAACAGATAATGAAGACAGAGTAGGTCCAAAACGCGCCATACAAAGCGGTGTGATTACCCCGGAGGCTATGAAGCGCGCTATTATAATCACATCTGCATTGACGTTGCTTTCTGCAATGCTGTTAATTTTTTATGCCTTTAAGGATACTAATTTGTGGTATTCCTTGTTTTATTTAGTATTAGGTATTTTGTCTATTGTGTCTGCTATTCGCTATACGGTTGGAAATACGGCTTACGGCTACAGAGGATTTGGCGATGTTTTTGTCTTTATTTTTTTTGGGTTGGTAAGTACATTGGGAGTGAATTTTTTATATTCAAAACAACTGGATTTTGAATTGTTTTTACCTGCAATAGCTATTGGATTATTGAGCGTTGGCGTTTTAAATCTGAACAATATGCGTGACGAAGCATCGGATAGGAAATCAAATAAAAATACGATTGTTGTAAAAATTGGCGGAGCCAAAGCTAAAATATATCATTATTTTCTGATTGTAACCGCAATGGTTTTAGTATTGGTTTTTGCAATTGTAGACCATTTTCACTTTGATCAATATTTGTTTTTACTAGCTTACATCCCTTTAACTAAACATTTAATTACCGTTTATAAAAACAACAATCCTAAGGAATTAGATCCCGAATTAAAAAAACTGGCGTTAAGCACTTTTGCCCTTTCTGTATTGCTGGCGTTGTGCATGATTTTCTTCTTTTCGGATTTGATTGTGAATAATTATTAAACTCAAATTAGTCTATTTTAAAATTTAATTCAAATGAAAATAACATTTTACGGTCACGCCTCATTGGGGATAGAAGTTGGCGGCAAACATATAATTGTAGATCCTTTTATTTCGGCTAATCCAAAAGCTGCTTATATTGATATTGACACCTTAAAAGCCGATTATATTTTGATAACGCATGCACACGGAGATCATATTCTGGATGTGGAAGCAATTGCCAAAAGAACCAATGCGGTAATTGTTTCTAATGCTGAAATTGCAGGTCATTATGCTGTAAAAGGCTTTCAGGCGCATCCCATGAACCACGGTGGTAGCTGGAATTTTGACTTTGGGAAACTGAAATATGTAAATGCGATTCATTCCAGTTCCTTTCCTGACGGCAGTTACGGAGGAAATCCGGGCGGTTTTGTTATAGAAGGCGAACATAAAAATATCTACATCGCTGGCGATACGGCGCTTACTATGGATATGAAATTGATTCGTATGCGCACCAAACTCGACTTGGCGATTCTGCCAATCGGCGATAATTTCACCATGGATGTTGAGGATGCTATCGTTGCTTCTGATTTCTTGGATTGCGATAAAATTCTGGGGTATCACTATGACACTTTTGGTTATATCGAAATCGATCATGAAGACGCCATTCGCAAATTTTTCGATAAGGGAAAAGATTTGATGCTGCTGGAAATAGGAAGTTTCATCGAATTATAATGTCATTGCGAGTTTTTCGAAGCAATCTCCAGCTATTCGTTGCAATCTTTTTTAAAGCTTCCAGCCTAAAAAAGGCTGGAAGCTTTAAAAAAGGATTTTCACTTCAAACGAAGTTCACTGAACTCCTATGTAAATAAAAGTTAAGTGAAGTAATCTGGGCTAGGGCTTTCGTTGATTTAAAACCTTGTGAACCTTGCGAATCCCGACGCTTCGGGATCGCAAATTTTGAGGTTAATTTTTTTAAGAACGTAATTCAATCATGCAAAAAAAGAATTTCATTGTTTTAATTTTATTTCTAATTACAACAAATATTATTTTTTCTCAAAAAGACGGTTATTGGGACAAAGCTCGTGCTACTACTGAAGAAATTTCAGTTTCTGCAAGAGACAGAATAATTATTAAAACCCAAGATTTCCCTGAGGGAACCACCGAAGTAGTTTATAGAATAACACTTTTGGATAAAAATCAGCAAATGGCAGGTAGTTTGGTTTCAGTTTTAAAAGCCATTCCAGACCCAACGGGAATCAGTCAAGGTTCAGCAGGAGCAGTTTTTATCTTATCTAAGATATCAGGAGATGATAAATGTAAATATGCCGTTTTTTCAAGCGGTGATTTAGCTTCAAAATATAAAGAAAACGGAAAAACCGATGACGCTTGTCTGGTTCAGGATACGCCGGTCAGTAAAGATGCCAAACGGCTTTCTACAGAGAAAGCAGCTTGTATGAAATCGAATTCGGGGAATTTATGGTTTGGTTTCGAAAGTAAAAACTGGATCATGAACCAGAAAATCATTCTCGAAGTCGTGCCGTGGGTCGATAACAAACTCAGTCGTGGCTGGACGCTTGAAAATAGAAAACAAATCATAGATCAATGCAAAACATCGAATATGGCTCAGAAAATGACCAATTCAGATGATTTTTGCGTTTGTATTCTCGATAAAATACAATCCAAATACAAGTTCAAGGAATTCCAAAAATTATTGGCAATAGAGCGTTCTAAAGCTTTTAAGGATTTTGGAAACAGCTGTTTTAACGAAACGGGCGCTTCTAATGTAGTTTATAATAGTTTGCGTAAGCAAGCATCAGATTTAGCTAAGCAAGGACTTTATGGAGGCGCAATTGCCAAACTGAACACGATAATTAACAATAATAAAGCAACTGTTTTGGATTACAATGCAATTGGAAGCAGTTATATTCTAACCAAACAATACGGCAAAGCGATTAAATTCCTAAAAGAAGGCGAGAAGCTTGATGATTCGGAGTTATTGATAAAGCTGAATTTGGCGCACGCGTATTTATTGAATAATAACTATTCCTCGGCCAAAGCTATTTACAAAGAATACCAATCTCAAAATGTAACCGATAGTTTGAGTTGGACTGAAAAAGTAAAACAGGATTTTGAGACTTTCAAGAAAGTAGGTATTCAAAATGATGATTTTGAAAAAGTTTTGAAGTTGATGGAGAAATAGCTTGAAATTTTAAAACTTATGTTTACTTAATTGTCTTATATGGTTTAAAGAAGAGATTTTTTTTTACCATATAAGAAATAGAAGGGCATTTAAGTCTTGATAAAAATTAATTACAATGGATATTCAGTCTATAGAAACAGAAGATGATTACAATCGAGCTCTTGAAAGACTTGAAGTTATTTTTGATGCTAAAATGGGTTCGCCTGAAGGTGATGCATTGGAAGTGCTTGGTGTTTTAATTGACCAATATAAGAATGACCATTTTCCTATTATTTTCACGGATTCAAATAATTCATAATTCATAATTTTTTGAAAGCAACCTACCACAAATACATTCTTAATTTCAAACGCCCGTCAGGAACTTCCCGTGGCGTCATGACCGAGAAAGAAACTTGGTTTATTATCTTGGAACAAGACGGCAAAAAAGGAATTGGAGAATGCGGAATTCTTCGCGGATTGAGTATTGATGATCGACCGGATTATGAAGAAAAATTACAATGGACTTGCGATAATATTCACCTTGGGCAAGACCAACTTTGGGAAGCGTTATTGGAGTTTCCGTCCATTCAATTTGGAGTTGAAATGGCGTTCCAATCTTTAGTGAGTGAAACTCCTTTTTTACTCTTTCCTTCGGACTTTACAAATGGTGCAAAATCGATACTGATAAACGGTTTAGTTTGGATGGGAGAAGAGTCGTTTATGAAACAACAAATCGAAGAAAAATTAGCGCAAGGTTTTCGATGCATTAAACTTAAAATTGGAGCGATAGATTTCGATAAAGAACTACAATTATTGCGGTTTATTCGGGAACATTTCACTCCGGAACAAGTCGAAATTCGTGTTGATGCAAACGGCGCTTTTGATGAAAATATAGCTTTAAATAAATTAGTACAACTGTCTGAATTTAAATTACATAGTATTGAACAACCGATACAAAAAAATCATACTGACAGGATGGCAGAGCTATGTAAAACTACTCCTTTTCCTATTGCTTTGGATGAAGAGTTGATAGGTGTGTTTAGATGGGCTGAAAAAGAACAATTATTGGAGAAAATCAAACCACAATACATTATTTTGAAGCCTAGTTTTGTAGGTGGTTTTCGAGGCACTCAAGAATGGATTTCATTGGCTGAAAAGCATAAAATTGGGTGGTGGATTACCTCAGCATTGGAGAGTAATATTGGACTAAATGCGATTGCACAATGGACTTTTTTACAGCACAATTCCATGCCTCAAGGATTAGGAACCGGAGCATTGTATACCAATAATTTTGACTGTCCACTCCAAGTTTCACAAGGGCAATTATGGTACAAAAATGAGTTGGATTGGGCGTTTGATTTTGATATTTTGAAGTAGATTATTTTGAAGCTTTCTTTTGTTCACCATCACCTAATAGCACTGATACTGTTTTTAAACTTGGTGTGCGGTCTGCAATCAGTTTTGCGACACTAACGAACGGAATGAACAATATCATTCCTGCAGCACCCCATAAAATGCCTCCTACAATTACCACGATAATGATGACAAGTGTATTTATTTTCAAACGGCTTCCCACTGCAAAAGGAAATATGATATAGGCTTCAAGCGCTTGAACAATAGAAAAGACTAGAATGACTCCTAACGGATACCAAATTGAATTATACGTTATCCAGGAAACTGCAATGGGCAAAAGCGACGATATCATTATTCCCACATAAGGGATAAAAGTTAGAATTGAGGCTATAAAACCAAATAAAAATGGGTGTGGCACTCCAATAATCAGTAGTCCAACACTGTTTAAAAGTCCAACTATTAAATATACCATCAACATACCTTTTATGAAATTATAATAGGTATGAATGGTTTCAACGAGGATTTCATGAATGGTACTTTTTTTCTCTGGAGGAAAAAGTTCATAGAGCGCATTCGATAATATTTGGCGGTGATAAAGTATGAGCGCAGCAAAAACGGGAATCATTAATAGAATAAATAGTGATTCTGATAGGGAATAGGCCGTGTTGCGTAATATTGAAAATGCTTGTGAACCAGAGTTATCGAGCGTATATTTAACAAATTCGGATTGTTTTTCAACACTGATATCAAGCCTTTCAAAAAGAAGAATACTCAATTGATTCATGGTGTCTGCAAGTTTTACCCGCAATGATTGCCATTCTTGCAGGAACTCCGAGAACTGTGTAAACAATAAATAAATAACAGATCCAACGAGAAGTGTTACTCCTAAAATGCAAATAACAATAGCAATACCTTTATTGATACTTTTTGTTTCCATCCATTTACAAATGGGATACAGAATAAAGCTAATGAGTAGTGAAAAACTTAATGGAATAAAAAGTGTCTTACCAAAATACAGAATCAAACAAGACAGTACTATAAATTGAAGAATTTCTAAAACAGAATATTTTCTGTTGGATTGAAATGGCAAGGGATTTTTGGAAAATTGTATCATACAAATTTTGTATTATAACTATTATTTCATATCCGTTTTTAGGGTAGTAGTTTAGATTTAAATTCGTTTATATAATAGTTTAAAAACGAATAATACAATGTCAATTTTTTTATTATTTTAATTTTTTTAAGAGTCTAATAAACGCCTGTGGTAATTGATTTGACCTAGATGATAAGCAAGATGAGTAGTCAAATGTATCAGCATAAATTCAGTTGAAGTCTTGGTTTCAAAAACTAAAAGGGGGTATTCCTTTTTTAATTCTTCTTCCGATACGTTATTGAGTGCATTGTTAACGACAACAATGGTTTCTTCAATTTTGTTTATTAATTCTCCTCTTGGGACATTCTTAAGCGAAAATTCAAGTGGTCTGTTTCTAATATAGCCTGTCTTTCCAAATTCGGCTCCAATGAATGTATTTAGATTTCCTATTAAATGCAAGCAAAGATTTCCAGCGGAATTAGTGATGTCTTTTTGAATATGCCAAATTTTATTTTCATTCTGGTATAACTCAATCTCCGATTTTAATTTATTTAAATCTCTATCGAATAACGATTTTAAAGTTTCAATTAGCATGATTTGTTTTTTTATACTTCTTCAATGATAATAGTGCTTTTTGGTGTATTTTATTTTGAAAAAAGCCCGTCCATCCTAATAAATATCCTGTCGTCCCTAATGCTTGTTTAGACCATTTCCAAATATCAAAATAATCGGAATGTTTTATGATGAGTCCCTTTTTAAATTGAAATTGGGCCTGAATAATATTTACAACTTTTCTATTGGTTTTGCTAAAATTATAGGTTGCTATCCATTGAGTAGCACCAATGTATTCATCTGCTTTTACATCTGAGAATTCAATTTTTATGTTCCCTTTACTGCTTTCTATTAGCATTTTCCACATTTGGCATACATCATTTCCTTTTAATAAACCAAATACGGGATCCCGAAACTGAATATCTGGATGGTAACATTCACACATTGTTGCGGCGTCAGCATTTGCAAAAGCAGTATAGAACTTGGTAAGGATTTTCTCGTTTGCAGTCATAATTAACATAAAGTGATTAGTAAAAATAATGATTTTTTTGTTAAAATTTTAGTTTTAAATAGTAATGTAAAAAAAATGAATATCATTTATTCCTAATTTGATGCTATTCATTGAGTTGTCTTTACTAAGAATTTAAAAAATTAAACAAAAAAAAGAGGATAGACTTTTAAGTTTCTATCCTCTTTTTGAAATTTATAAAAATCATATTCCTTATTCAGATGCCTTATTTAGCTGCAGGAATAATATCGATTATTACGGTACGATTGTAAAAACGTTCTTCTGGGGTTTTATTTTCAAAAGGAGATTTATTTTCGTCTTCACCATATCCAAGTACTTCAAATTTAACATCGTTTCTGCCGGATTTAGATAAACCACTTTCGATTATGCTTTTCACATCATTAGCACGAGCTAAAGATAAATCTTGATTGTGAACTTCTTCACCAATAATATCAGTATGACCATGAATAATAACTGTTGCTCCAACAGGAATTTTTGGTGTTACTACCTCAATAAGGTATTTTTCATAGATACTTATGGCTTTAGATTTATTAAATTCATAAATAATGCTATATCTTGTACCTTCTTCCATTTTTGCCGGAGTCCAAAGTACCATATGAACTGGAGTTTCTTTCTCTACAATTTTACCACTTTTAGTTTGACCAATCATTTTCACGGTGTAATCACCTTCTGGACGGCTACCTAAAATTGATTTTCCAGGAATACTTATTTCTTCTTGTGTGTAAGGTCCAAAAGCTTGTACTTTTCCTTGTTCATCAGTTATTTGTAAAGACCATGTAGACAAAGCTTCGTTAGCTCCTTTATTGCTGAACGTAACATAACTTTCAGCTGGTGCTTCTTGTAAAGGAACAATTTGTACAGGTTTTAATTGGGCATCAGGACCACTTTGAAATTCCATCAATAAATCTGGAGAAGTACTTTCTATAGAAACTCTGCGATCTCCTTCACGTAACAGTTCCAATTCAAGTGTTGCACCTGGTTGTTCTGATGGGATATTCGGTTTGTTTTGACCTTTAGTCGTAATTCTGGAAGGATTTATAGCAAATACATTTACCAAATAGGTTTTGATTGATTCTGCCATTGCAAGACCATCTTCATTACCTTTCTCTGATGAACCTACCAAAGTAATTGTCGATGAAGGATTTTTTTGCATACGATCTCCAAGGATGTTTAAAACATTATAATAAACAATCATTTGTCTTTTAGAACGGTCTGACAAGTTTTTTGGAGCAAAAACTTCCAGTTGGTCTTCCTTGAAATCTTTAACCTGATCTTTAGTCAATAAAACATAACGATTTGGAATTTCAGTTGATCCAACATTAAAGAACACATAGTTTCTAAGTGGGAATATTTCAGTCATTCTTCGGTCACCAGGAACATTACTAGGTGAGTTTACAGAAAACTGAACTTCATGATCCTTCAACATATCAGTTGATTCTTGGATATTATGTCCTTGTCCCATTTTTAGCGCTACACCAGCTCTAAGAGTTGTTATATTCCATGTTTCTGTTGAACGTGGATTTTGACCAAAATAAGGCTGAAAAGCAACAAAAGGAGACAATACAAATTGTGTTTTGTTCGTATCCGATGAAAGAGGAATATCATAACCAGCTCCAATTTGCATTGAAAAAATAGTTTTTTTGACATCACTTAAATCTCCTGTTACTGCAGGACTGGCTGCTTGATCCGGATATGCGGGATTGATTCCTAATTGATAGTTAAATGATTTATCCATATTGAAAGCCAAACGTGGACCACCATATAGATAAAAATTAGATTTAAAAGGAGCAAAACGTAAACTTGGTTCCACAGTAATATAACTTACGTTTGTAGATAAATCTGCTGGACAGTCACATGGAGTAACAATTTGGTCAAAAGATCCTTTACGGTTATCATATCCAGCTTGAAGCATTACACCCCATCTGGAATCAGCAGGGCGGTATTCTAAAAGCGGTGCTATGAAAAGTCCAACACCATTTCCGTCATGAAACGCAGCAGGGGGGGTGAAACCAGCATTCAATTGTTGAGTTGAACCACGATAAAAATTAAAATTGGTACCACCAGCAACTCCAAAATACCATGAAGGTTTTGTGTACTTGATTACTTGCGTTTCTTGTGATTGAACGGGAGTTTGAATACTTAACCATCCCAATGCAATTATTGCAATACTTTTAATGGTCAGTTTATTAGAGGACCATGCAATGCATGATCCTGTTTTAAAATTAGTTTTAGTTTTCATCTTTTTACGGCTTAGTGATTATGTTTGTGTGAGTCATTACTACAGCTCCATTTCTGGCAAGCATTCTACCTTGAGCAGTTGAATGTGATCCCATTGTTATAGATTGTAAGGCTAATATATTACCTACAAATGAAGTGTAATCTCCAATAGTTGCTGAGCTTCCAGTTTGCCAAAAGACATTTTTAGCAAGAGCTCCACCGGTAAGTTTTATATTTCCACCAGCTCCACCTATAGTGGTAAAAGCAGATGCTACTTGGAAAATCCAAACATCAGTTGCACTACCGCTAAGTGTTAAATCACCTGATTGTACTAAAAGCGTAGAAGTTGATTTATAAATACCAGCAACAAGTGTTTTTCCACCTTGATCGCCTGATACCGTTATAGGTGCGCTATAAGAAGCTCCTTCAGCAAAAAGATAGGCATTAGTTAAATCTAGTTTCGCTTGGGTTAACATAGCCGCTACACCTGCAGGGGCAATATCGTCAGAAGCGTAAATTGCACCATTCACTATAATTGCAGGAGGAAATCCTGTAATTGAAGAACGAACACCTGGGCTTATACCCACATCCATATTATTAATTACACTAAAACCAGCGTTGTTACTAACTCCAACACCTGATAAAATTCCAAATCTTTCTGCTGAACCAAGATTTACGGTATTTCCAATTACAGCTGAATTAGTGCTAAAGTTCCAAACATAGTCGTTAGCTAATGACATACCGGCTAGATTCTTTGCTCCTGTATTAATTGTAGCAGTGTAGGTAGTTCCTGCTAAAAGATTATTTGTAGGATTAAAAGATAGTGTTGTACCTAAATAAGAAACAACTCCTGGTACAATTGTATTACCATTTTTTAAAGTAAATGTGGTAGCGTTTATAGTCAAAGGATCCATTGCTGTGCTAAAGTTAGCCGTAATAATCTTATTAACAGCAACACCTGTAGCATTATCTGCTGGGTCAGTAGCGGTTACTTTAGGAGCCGTAACAGATCCAGTAGTAAATGTCCATGTAAAATTATTTGTCAATGATGTTCCTTGTACATTTTTAGCTCCTGTAGTAACGGTTCCAGTATATACTGTATTAGCTGTTAATGGAGTAGTAGGAGTAAAATAAGCAGTTTTTCCAATGTATGAAACTGTTCCTGCTACTGGTGTTGTCCCTTGTTTTAATGTAAAAGTTGTCCCATTAATAGTTGCTTGATTCATTGCCATGTTAAAATCAGCAGTAATAATTTTATTAAGGAATACATTAGTGGCATTATTTACTGGATCAGTAGCAATTACCATTGGAGTAACTGTTGAACCAGTACTAAATGTCCAAACGTAATCAACTTGTAAAGCATTGCCCGTTAAGTCTTTAACAGATGTTTTAATTCTTCCTGTATAAGTTGTGTTAGGAGTAAGTGGGCTTGTAGGAACAAACGAAGCAGTGTCTCCGTTTAATGATACTGTTCCTGCAACTAAAGCAGATCCTTGTAAAGTAAAAGAGGATTGATTAAAAGTTGCCGCATTCATTTCTTCATTGAAAACTACTGTGATAGTTTTGTCTAAAGCAATATTAATTGCACCATTATCAGGACTTGTCGATAAGACAACCGGGCAAACGCCTTCAATTTCTTGGAAATCGTCATTTTCGCAACCAGAAATTAATGCAATAAATAGTATTGCAAAGGTTAACATTAAATTTTTAGCTTTCATTTTTTTTGATTTAGGGGATTAAGTATTTTATACCACAAAGATTGGTTTGTTCTAGACTTTAAGTATTATACAATTAGAAGTATAACTTGTGAAATTCACATATTCAAAATGTTAATATTTTGATTAATAGGCTCATAATCATTTGTTTATATTTTTAAGTATATTAAATATATGTTAGGGGAGATTTTTTTTTATAAAAATAAGACTAGAAATAGTTAGTAAAGAAATACTGACAGTTGATCTTAATCTATATTCGAAGATTAATTCTCTACTCGTTTTTTGTTATTAAAAAAAAATAGGGTTTAACTTTTTAATTAAAAAGTTAAACCCTATTTTTTTAATACACACATTGGGGATGGTGTTTGCAATACTATTAATTGTAATAAATAATTTTATTTACACATGATTTTATTTTTTCCTTTTTCACCCAAATTGAAAATGAATAATGTTAGTTCTTCTGTGAATGTATCAAGAATTAAAGCTGATTGTCGGATATAATTTATTGATTCTTTGATTTCATCTGGGGAATTTATTTCCTGCTCAAGCAAAAAAGATAAACCTAGAATATTTGCAACTGGTTGTCTCACTTTGTGGGAGGTCATAAACATCATTTTCTCTAATCCATTAATGTATTCTTTTTGATACTCCTCTGCTTTTTTAAGCTCTGCATTAGCAATAATTAATTCAGCAGCTCTTTTTTCTTTTTCTTCGTTTTGAAAAACAAGTTCTCTGTTAGCTAAGTTTAGTTCTGCTGTCTGGATTCTTTTTTCTTGGTTTTTAAATGCCAGTTTCTTGTTTGCGAAGTCGAGTTCTTCAGCTCGTTCTTCCTTTTCCAGGTTTTGAAAAGCAAGTTCTCTATTGGCTATAATTAATTCAATCGCTCTTTTTTCTTTCTCTTCGTTTTGAAAAAGCAGTTCTTTATTGGCAATAACTAATTCAGCAGCTCTTTTTTCCTTTTCTTTGTTTTGAAAAAGCAGTTCTTTATTGGCAATAACTAATTCAGCAGCTCTTTTTTCTTTCTCTTCGTTTTGAAAAAGCAGTTCTTTATTGGCAATAACTAATTCAGCAGCTCTTTTTTCTTT